>CAYTLK010000045.1:7811-28710 GCA_964438515.1 uncultured Planctomycetaceae bacterium | reverse complement strand
CACCCCCTGAATGGGGGATAGAAGATTTGTCTTGCGGAAATCACATGGAATTTCAATTTTGAGCGACGACCTAGCGGTTTTGCTTCGATCCGACGTGTTGAAATCCCGTGACGATTCCCCCAATTTTAAAGTGTGATGAGTATGAATTCCACACCAGCTTTGCGAGATTTCTGAAATTCTTCAAAAAATAATGGCGTTTTTTTCACTTTTGCGCAACTCAAAATAGAAGCAGGTTTTTTTTCAGAATAATGTCTGAAACCCATTTATACGGGTTATACTGATTCGTACAGAAAACAAGTGCGTCAGTATCGAAGTTCCTTTAGAAAAAAAGATGGTACAATTATGTTAATGCCAGTTGAAGAAGTCTGTCTCCAAAATGGAGAGATTGCGGATGCCGCTCTGGCTCTTGCGATGAGTTTGATTCGTGAAAAAGCGTGTAAAGGGTTGTGTGTCGATGATTTGGTTGCTGCAACGCATCTTCCGCGCCGCACCTTGGAACGGCGGTTCCAGAAGTATCTGAAAACGTCGCCGCATACAGAAATTTTGCTTGTACAGCTTAATTATGCAGAAAAACTGCTGAAGGAAACGCATCAAAAGCTCGCGGATGTCGCGAAAGAATCCGGTTTCCGCAGCGTGTCGCATTTGTGCGTCGCGGTGAAACGTCATTTCAAAAAGACGCCGAACGAAATTCGTCAGGCGGGAATGCGGCGTTATTCGTACGAAAAATGACGTTTCCCAATCAATCGCTCAACTCAATGTCGGTGCAGCGAGGATCCGTTGGATTTTCATTGCATCGGCATTTTCTTGTTCCTAAATGCTGCAGATTTGATTTTTTGTACTTGTTTCTATTTTAAAATATACGCTTTCTACTCGAATTTTGGGAAAAAATCGAATTCTATGATTGACTTTTTCAATCTTTTAATTATAATACAACAAAAAGGGAATAATTTCAGGAAAAAGCACAAAATCAGACGAAAAATGTACTGAAAAATCAAAATGAAACTGAAGAACGCAGAAAATTTACTTTGGAACTTTTGGGAGGCGCCATTATGAACGACACACATTCCGCCGAAATCAGCACATTTACACCTCAAGAAAGAACCGACATCGAGTGTCTTGCGCGAGGGTTGTGGCTGCTGCACAACGCCGTTTTTTGTTTGTTCGTGCTTACGCTCGGAACGATGTTTTTTCTGGGAGTTTCACTCCGTGCGGATCCTCCGAGCTGGTACGAACCGATGCTTTCCAGATGGGAAACCGCGCGATCTTGTGTCTTCTTTTTCTGTGCCGTTCTGGGAATTACAGGCGGAATTTTGTGCCTCAAAACGCCGAAAAAGATGGTTCCAAACGCCGTTTCGCTCCTCACGGCGACGGGGGCGCTGATGTTTGCGTTTAGCGGGTGCAATCTGCTGGGTTTCGCCCAATATTGGGCGCTCGCAGATTCATGTATCGTAAGATGTTTTGACGATCAATTTTCCGTTTTACGGACGATAATTTCCGACGATTTTTCGATTGTTTTTTTGGGTGTGACGTCGGCGGCGTTCGTCGTTTGCGGCGCGCTGTTCCTTACGAAACTCGCACGATATTTCGACGATTCCTCAATCCGAGTCCGTACGAAACTTGCAGCAGATTTTTTCATCGTAGGTCTTTTTTTCGTCTACGTTTTACCGCAGGCGGAAACTTTTTCCGTGACGCTTCCGACGATCTGCGCCGCGTCCTCCTCCGTCCTTTTCGCGGTGGGGTTAGGATTTTTGAGCGGCGTCTTTTTTGCTTTGGAACGTCATTTTCAAACTCTTCTGAACGAAAAAATCACGGAATCCGCCAGCGTTCAGAATCAAAGCACAAATCAAAACACCAATAAGTACGTTAATCAAAAGTGAAACAAACGTTAAACTGTTTTAAAACAAAAAAGAAACGAACAAAAACAAAGCAAACGAACATTTAACAATAAATAATCAAATGGCAAAGATTCAAAAATCAAACAATCAGGAGTCGGTTTTGCAAAGCGACAAAAGGAAAATGATGAACGTTCTGAAACTTGAAGATTTCAAAAACGGAACGGAAGCCGACGTTTTTGTACTTTTGAGTGTGCGTGAAAAACTCACCGCCTCGAACGGAAAACCGTACTGGCGCGTGACGTTCAAGGACGATACACGGGAAATTTCGTTCCCAATTTGGGAAAATACGCCCTGGTTTTCGCCGTGCGACAAAGATTGGTGCGTCGGAACGCATTACAAACTGCGTGCGGGTTTTACGGAAGATAAATATGGCGGGAAACTCGAAGTGCGGCGAATTCGGCCCGCAATCGAAGCCGATCGGGCGGACGGTTACGACCCCAATATGGGAATTCCGCATACGAAATTCGACCCGGAATCCATGTACAACGAAATTCTCAGCATCCTCGAAAAAAACGTGAGTGACGAAGGACTACTGAAACTTGTACGTTTTATTTTCACGACGCATCGGGAGGAAATTCTTGCGTGTTCGGCTGCGATGGGAAAGCATCACGCAACGGTTGGAGGGCTGCTGGAACACACGCGGAACGTTCTTTGGACGTCTGTGACGCTCGCGAAACGTTACGAAGAGATTCTTCCCGACATGCAGCCGCCGCTCAATCGCAGTGTTGCGGCCGCCGGAGCCGCGCTGCACGACATCGGAAAACTCCGCGAATTGCGGCAAACCGCCACGGGTTTCGAATACACGCCGGAAGGGAATTTGATCGGACACATCGTTCTGGGGCGCGATTACGTGCGCGACGCAGCTGCGGAGCTGAGGAAGACCGATCCGGATTTCAAACTCGATTTTGAGCTTCAACTCCGTCTGGAACACACGATTTTGTCGCATCAGAGGCTTCCGGAATGGGGATCTCCGAAAACGAATATGACGCCCGAATCGCTTCTGATTCATTATGCGGACGACATCGACGCAAAATATTATATAATGAGCGCGATTCTTGCCGAGACGCCCGAAGATGCAGAGTTTTCAGACACGAAAAACTCCATGCGTACGCCCATTTTCCGTGGAATTTCCTCGACTGCGGCCAAAAAAGAGGACGAACAGCAATAAGATAGGTAAAATAAACAAAGTTTAACGCTTGTAAGGATTTTTCTAAAAATAACGGTTATTCTACTCGATAAGATTTCATGTAAGTTTCCCTCTACGGGGAAAAAGGATGAAAGCAACCGAAAATCAAATTTCGGGGGAGTAATTATGAGTAAGAACAGCTTAAGAAACACATTTTTGAAAATCGCAATCCTTATGGGCGTCGGTTTCCCGCAGCTGGGGACCGTGCTTGCGCCGGCTTTTGGTGAAAATCTGGAACAGGCGTGGGACATTGCGATTCGCGAGAATAATGAGCTGAAAGCAAAACAGCATGCAGTGGCGGCGGCGAGTGCGGGAGTCGAAGCGGCTCACGGTGCGCGTTTGCCGCAGGTGACGAACGCGACGGCGTACGTCGTACTGTCCGACCAACCGACTTTTAAGGTTGATATGTCGGGACTCAGTTCGGCTGTCGGCGGACTGGCGTCGCTGAATCCTGCTTTGGGACCTGCGCTCGCGAGTTTTCCAACCTCTATTTCGACCCCGATTGCGAATCAAAACACCCTTTTTTCAACGACGCAGGCGATTTTGCCGATGTACACCGGCGGTCGAATTACGAGCATCATCGATCAAGCCGAAGCGCGCGCGGAAGCGGCCCGACAGGGTGAAAGAACCGATTTACTCGATTTGAAACTGGATGTTGCGGAAAATTACGTTCTGGTGCTTCGAATGAACCGCCTCGTACAGGTGATCGCCGACACGCAGCGCGAAATGGAGGTGCACGTTCGAAACGTTGCAGACCTCATGAAACAGGGAGTCGTTACGGAAAACGTCTTTTTGGCGGCTCAGGTTTCCAAAGCGGAAGTCGATCAGCAGATGCTGCAGGTGAAACAGGGTTTCGACCTTTCGAAAGCCGCGTACAACCGTTATTTGGCGCGTCCGCTTGAGTCGCCGGTGAATTTGGAGTCGCTTGCGATTCCGGCTCCTTCGGGGGAGTTGGAAAATTTGACGCAGACGGCGCTTGCGTACCGATCCGAATTGAATCAGCTCGCTGCGGAGTCGAACGTTTCGAGCGCAAAATCGCGGGAGTATCGTTCGGAAACTTTGCCGAATGTAGCGGTTGCAGGGGGATACACGTACTTAGAAAACGACTATCTGGAGGAAAATAACTATGCGTCCGCAAGCGTCTGCATGGTTTGGACGCCTCTCGACGGCGGAGTAAGCCGTGCGAAACAGAAAGCCGCAAATCATCAGACGGCCGCGATTAATCGTATGCGCGACGAAGCTCGTACGGGAATCGAATTGCAGGTCCGTCAGTGCTGGCTCAACGAAACGGAAACACGAAGTCGGCTCGCCGTTGCACAAACGTCGGTGGCGCAAGCAACAAAGAACCTTGAAATTGTGCGGAATCAGTTCAACCAAGGCGTTGCGCCGCACACCGATTATTTGCAGGCGGTGTCGTTAAAAACCCAGGCGGACGTGAATCTTTGCAACGCATTATGTGACGCAATCATCGCATCCTACCGTTTGCGCCGCGCGACTGGAACGCTGTAAAACGCAGCGTCAGAGTCGGATTCAAACGCTGTTTCAACGCGGTTTCCGACTCTGCTTCAACGCGGTTTCAAACGCTGATACAATCACATTTTGATTTTTGCTCTAATTTCATTCTTCATTTTCCGCAGCGGCGGCCGCAGCGCGGCGGCGTTTCATTTCGGCGACGCTCAGAGCGGGAGTTTCGGCCGTTCCGGGGTTGGAACTGCGTGCGTTGTACCGCTCCCGAGCGGCTTTTTCCGGCGAGACGGATGCAGAAGCGCGAGCCGTTTTCTTTTGACGCTGAACGGGAGGTTCCACCTCACGCAGCGCCGGCGCGTTGGGTTCACGAACGTAACGCGGAGCCTTTTTTTCTTGCTCCAAACGTTCAATTCTCTGCTGAAGCACCGACGGACTCATCGTCACTTCCGGGTCGTAAAAAGGCTGATACGCACCGTTCTGCCAGCCGCCGACGACAGGAATCGTTGAAACAACAAAAGGAGTTTCCGTCACGTTTTCAAAATAGGCGCGCTGACCGTTCATAAAAGTGACGGACGGCGCTTCCATGGTGCTGTATCCGCTGTAACTTTGACCCGCCCAGCCGTTAAAATAACCGTTCGTGTGACCGTTCTGAAACTGAAAACCCGTCCGCAGCCCGCCGTTCATGTCGTAATTTCCGTACCGCGGCAGATTATTCGCCTGATTTCCTCCAACGTTCAGCGACCAGTTGCGTCCCGAAAGTCCCCAATTGCAGCCGGTGGACTCGCTGAAACTGCTTCCGTTGCGCTGCATCGGAGTCGTTACATGAATCTGCTGCGCCGCAACGAACGCAGAAAAGACGTTCGACCCCAAAAAACACAGGACGAACGCGCACGTTTGCAACTTTTTCATCTTGAATCTCCTTTAAATCACCACCCGAATAGGGGGATTTTGTTCCTTTATGAAATTTTCGTAAAAAACGATATTGTGTGAAAAACGCACAGTAAGTATTGTGTTTCAAGGGTCTTTTCTGCACTGCGGCGGTGTTTCCACCCTGACGGGAGGAAACAATAACGCTCCTGTACTGTCGTTTCGGTCGTGAGAGGGAAACATTTTGAATGTTGTTTCCCTCTCAGACTCTCCTTTCAAAAACTTTTTAATATTGTGTTTTTAGGACTTCATTTTCAACGTAAAATCAGTTTCCCCGAAACCAGCTCCACGTTCGTCGGAGACGGATTTTTCCGATCCCACTCGACGGGAAGCGGAGCGGCGCCGTCATTTAAAACCTGAATCACGTTCAAAAAATGAACTTCCTGATTCGTATTTTTCGTCGTGTACATTGCGCGCCACCCATGCGTCTCGGGCGCATCGACGGGTGTGGAATATTGCGCCTCAAACACACTGTTTGCGCGTTCCCCGCCCACTAAATCCAACACACGCTCCTCCGCCGGCGGCAAAAGAACCGTAAGCGCCGCTTTCGAGGCCGAATGAGTCGCATTGAACGCCGGAATTCCCGACACTTCCAGCCCCTCGTTCGTCACCGTCGGCTCGCAGAATGTGTTGAACTGCCAGAAACACCGGCTTTCCGGCGACTTTAGGCGCACTTGGTCCGAAACCACAAGCACCACTGGAATTCCTGCGGCTGCAGAACCTTCCGACGATTCCTCTGCTGCAAATTTCCGCCACAAAAACGTACGAACGTACGACTCTGCGCGGTCCGAATACGCAGGCGTCAAATCGACAGAATAACGCACAAAAACTGGCGCCTCTGCGGAGGGTTCCATCGTCGTTTCGAGGACCGTTCCGGTTTGAACATCCGGGTCTTCCTGAATCTGCTGCGCCGATTTTGGGTTTGCTGCGGGTCTTCTTTGGCCGCCGTCGCCTGTTCCGTCCGGGTTCCGAATGAGTAAAACATTGTGAGACGCCGACGCTTTGTTGAATTTCATATCGTACGGTAAACCGTAAAAACCGTACACGCCCAAATCGCGAGAGATCCAACCGTGCGAGTAAATCTGAAACGCCCCTGCATCCGCATGCTGATGATTGAGCGAGTTGTACCCGCCGCCTTTGAGTTCCACAATCACCGCATCGGAATCCGGCTCGAACGCGCCTTTTTCCCGCATAAAATCTTCATTCATCCACTTCGTCCGCAAAATGAGCGACGCGAGCCGCGTCCCGGAATCAAACGCAAGCGGAAGCTTTTCGTACGTAAAATCGGGCGCCACGGTCGGATCGTTCACGAGCAAAAACAGGACAGAATCCGCTTTTCCGGGTTTTTGCGCAAGCTGACGAGCGTATTCGGCTTTCAGAAGCGGCAGAATTTCCGGGTCGCGGCAGTACGCCATCATCATCAGGAGCGACGGATTCGAATAGGTTCCCCGCAAGTAACAGTCTCCGTCCGGAATTGCGTATCCGTCCGGTAAACGCATGTTCAGAAAATACAGCGGCATCCGACAAATATTTTCGTTAAAAACGCGCTTTCCCGACATTCGTTCGAGAAGCAGACCTGCATAATATTCGTACTGAATTCTGTAACTTCCGTAATTCACCCCCTGATTGTGGCGCGGCGATTCGTACTCACAGGCCCGCTGCGGAACCAGCTGTTCCAGAATGAGCCGCGAACACATTTTGTACGGTTCCGGATTCACGTCGTACAGCGCGACGGACATCGTGAGGAGGTGCTGCATAATTTGCCCCTCCGCGCCGTGACCGTTCACAATCGACTGCCTGAACGGCGGCCAGCCGCACTCCATGTCGTCTGCAAGACGCATCATATTCGTCTCAAGAATCGTTTTTTCCTGTGCGTCCAAAAGCGGGAAACACCAGTCGTAAACGAGTGCGGCCGTGTAAATCGTCGTCCCAATTTCGCGCGTAATGTCGAGCAGATTTCCAAACTCAATCCGCTGCATGTACGGCACAAGAATCTCGACCGCCTCGCGTCCCCGCGCTTCGTTTTGCGTCATCAAATAGACGAACGCTTTCATCTGAACGACCCCCAGCAGACGGGAATCGTGTTCCACGCACCGACCCTCCGGAAGATTCAGCACAAACGGTTTTTCTGCCTCTTTTTGTACGAAATTCCAAATTTCCGCGTTTTCACCGACGCTCAGATTTGCGCGCAAGGTCGGAAGGTACTCGGACGTTGCGAGAATCCGCGGGTGCGTGTTGGACGGCGGAACGATCGGAGGTTCGTACGCCGCAGCCTCTTCCGGAACTTTCGGCGGCGTGTAGGGTTTTACTTTAATCTTTTCAAAAATCAAATCTTTCGGGATCCACACGCGAATCGTGACGTCTTCGTTTTTTGTGCCGTTTTCATCCACCGTCGGTGCGAGTCTCAAGCGCCATCCGCGAGCCGTACAATTTTCAAGATTCTGCCACGGTTCCACCACGTATCGGGTTCCAATCAGACCGTCGCCGACGGAAATTCGTACAGGAACAGAATCCATCTTTGTGCGGGTCGTCTGCAGTTTTTCTTTCGTTGCACCCGTCACAGCCGCCGTCGTTTCGAAGTGATAAATTCCCGGGCTTTCGATTTTCGTATGAAAAATAATGTCGGGTTCGGACTGAAAAACCTCTTCCCCGGTGTGTGTGGCGGCGTCTTCACGCAGTGCGATTCCGCTTCCGGACGCAAATTGAGGATTCTGAACGACTTGCACACGTTCCGAATTCCACTGCGCATCGACGGCTGCGAGTTCCACGCCTGAAGCAGAAACACCGGCAAAAATCAGCGTAAAATTAAACACAAAAATCGAAAATAATCGAAACATAAATCTCATTTTAACAAACTCCGAAATTCAGACAAAAAATATACGGATTAATATACGGATTTCACTTTGAATTTCAGCATCAAAACCTAATTTAAAGTGTGATGAGTATAATAAAGGCGGGAAATGTTCTTTTATTAGAACTATTATAACCGAAAGAAATGTTTTTTCAACTCTTCAGAAGGTTTTTTTGCGAAAATCCTTAAAATTATCAAAAAATTTTAAAAATAATTAATTTTAATAAAATTTTGCGCGTATCCGCTTGACAGAACGAACAAAAAGGTTTATGATTAAAAAATCAAGGATGGGTCGTATTCTTTAGAGGCGGTTATGGACGAAATTCAAAACAATTTGCGCGTTTATTTTTCCGAACACACGAAGTGGGATGCAAATTCTGGGAAAAACTCGGAACCGATTTTGCTCTCGATCGTTTCGCCCGCATACAACGAAGCGGAAAATATCGTTCATTTTTGCGAAAAAGTCTCTGAAGTTCTGGAATCTATGAATATTTCATGGGAAATCATTTTCGTAAATGATGGAAGCACCGACGATTCTGCCGAAATTATGCGCCAAATGAATGACCGCGATGCGAGAATTAAATCCGTTATTTTCGCTCGAAATTTTGGAAACCAAGTCGCGATTTCTGCCGGACTGCGTGCTTCGCGGGGGCGAGCCGTCATCGTGATGGACGCAGATTTGCAGCAACCGCCCGAAATGATTCCGCAAATGGTCGCACTCTGGAAGCAGGGATTTCATGTTGTGAATATGGTGCGAATTTCATATGACGAGAATGCAGGATGGTTCAAGAAAAAAACGTCTGCATGGTTCTATAAATTTATGAATTATGTTTCTGAAATCAGAGTGGAGCCGAATTCTTCCGAATTTCGTCTGATGGATCGAACGGTGGTGGATATTTTGTGCCGAATGCCGGAACGGACTCGTTTTTTGCGGGGACTGGTTCGGTGGCTCGGATTCCGTCAGACGTCCATTCCGTGTGAAATTCATGCGCGTTTTGCGGGTGTTCCGTCCTTCACACCTCGTAAATTACTGGCTCTGGCGCTCGACGGTATTGTGAGTTTTTCGACGAAACCGCTGCGCTGGATCGTATATATGGGTGCGTTTTTCCTGTTTTTGCTGATTCCGTGGGGCGCGTGGGATGCGGGAAGATGCGTCTTTTGCGGCGGAACTCCGAATCTCGCGTCGTTTCTCGTTCCGCTCAATCTCGCAATGGGCGGAACGATCCTCCTGGCGCTCGGTATTTTGGGCGAGTACGTCGGACGAATCTACACGGAAGCAAAACAGCGTCCTTTATTTACGGTTCAGCAGCAATTCGGTCTCGACGAGGTGCAATTCGAACAACAAACCATGGTCGGACATTCGTGGTGCGACGCGACGCAGTTTGAGTCGGAAATCGACGTTAAAAATGCGTCTGAAAGAACGGAAGGGGACGTTTCCTGTTTAAATTCGAACAATATTTCAAAAACAATCGTTCGAAATTCTTCTGCAAATCCATCAGCCTCCGATGTGCTGAACGGTTCCGGCGACCTTCATGGTTCTAACGTCCTTCATGCTTCTAACGTTCTTCATGGTTCTAACGTCTTGCACAGTTCCGACGTTCTGCTGGATTCTGACGGCCTGCAAAATTCCGCACGATCCCAGGGCGCTGCATGATGAGCAGAAATTTTCTCGTCGTGACGGCAGACGATTTCGGTCTTTCACCGTCGTTGAACGAAGCGGTTCTTTCTGCGGCGCAAAAGGGGACGCTTTCTTCTGCAAGTCTCCTCGTTTCGCACCCTTACGCAATCGACGCGCTTTCTGCCGCCCAGCAGCGTGCGCCTCAGCTCGGTGTCGGTCTCCATTTGAATCTTACAAGCGGTCCTTCCGTTCTTCCGCCGGAAAAAATCCCGCTTTTGACGGACTCAAACGGTCGGTTCCGTATGGGATTTCTTTCGCTCTTTCTCGCTTTGAATACAGGTACGAAAAAGAAAATCGAGGAATTTCGCCGTCAAATCAGGCTTGAATGGAACGCACAGCTTGAACTTTTTTGCGACTTTCACTCCCGTTTTGCGTTTTTGCCCGACCACATCGACTCCCACCAGCACATTCACGTTATTCCAGGGCTGGATTCGATTTTCTGGATGATTTTTAACGAAAAACGTTCGTATTTTCAATGGACTCCGCGTCTTCCGCTGGAACATTTCGGGTCGTTGCGGCGAATCACGAGAAGATTTCCGTACTGGTTTCCTTTCGGGCTGATGAAACGTGAAATTTTGCGGTTTTGTGTGCGGAAAACGATGCGGAAGCAGAACGTTTCGCGCGGTTTTTCCCCTGCATATTTCGGAATTCTTGATTCGGGACGCATGAATCTTCCTGCGGGTCGGGCCGTGCTTGAGTCGTGGGACGTTGCGGTTCCGGAAATCTTCGGCTCGAGATGTGCGGAGCTGAATTTGCATCCCTCGGTCGACTCGCAGCTTGCGTCCGACTGCGTTTGTTCGGACGCCGATCGTGAGTTTCACACCGCAAAACAGCGTCGGGAAGAGTTTGATTTGCTTATGAATCCGATGTTTTCGGAACTTTTGGCGCAAAAAAGCATTCGGATTGTGCCGTTTACGGAAATTGGGACGCCCCCTTGCGAAAAAACAGAGATATGATATAATATTTTCAATTCGATATTTTATTTTAAATAGGTAACTCATTTTAAATATCAGGAGTTTCATGATGACCGAACCGGTTCGCGACATTATTGCGGAATTGCGCTGGCGCAATCAGATTTTTCAGACGACAGACGACGGGAATATCGCCCGCTGGCTCATGGAAAAACCGCGAGCGTTGTACGCAGGGTTCGATCCGACGGCCGACAGTCTTCACGTCGGACATCTGATGGCGCTCATGATTTTGCGCAGATTTCAGAAAGCCGGTCACCGACCCATTGCGCTGGTGGGCGGGGCGACGGGAATGATCGGCGACCCCAGCGGAAAGAGCGCCGAACGCAAACAGTTGAGTGCCGACGTCATTGAACACAACGTTTCGTGCATCAAAAAACAGATCGGACGCTTCCTCAATTTCGGCGATGGTCCGCACGATGCGATTCTCGTGAACAATTACGACTGGCTCGCGAAAAAAACCTTTATTGAGTTTCTGCGCGACGTCGGAAAGTGTTTCCCCGTAAACGTCATGCTTTCGAAAGACTCCGTAAAAGCCCGTCTCGAACGTGAAAACGGATTGAGTTACACGGAATTCAGCTACATGCTTTTGCAGTCGTACGACTTTGTGCATCTTTATCGTACGTTTAACTGTGAGCTTCAGGTCGGCGGAAGCGATCAGTGGGGAAACATCACGACCGGTATCGATTTGGCGCGGCGCATGGAAGGCGTTCAGCTTTACGGAATGACGGCTCCTCTTCTGACGAAATCGGACGGTCAAAAGATGGGAAAAACCGAGTCGGGCGCGCTGTGGCTTGATGCGGAAAAATGCTCGCCCTACCAGTTCTACCAGTACTGGATGAACGTTGAGGATTCGGAGGTTGTGAAACTTCTTTCCCTCATGACGGACCTCACTCAGGAAGAAGTCGAATCCATTACGGCCGAACATCTGACGGCTCCCGAAAAACGTTTCGGTCAGCGGCGCGCGGCAGAAGAAATTACGAAAATTGTACATGGTGCGGAGGGACTCGAAGCGGCACAAAAAGCAACGGAAATCTTTTTCGGTGCGGAAATTCACGATTTGAAGGACGCACAGCTCCGTTCGATTTTCAAAGATGTTCCTTCGGCCGAGTACACGCGTGCGGAGTTGGAGGCGGGAATTCCGCTGAACGAGGCGCTTGTAAAAGCCGGAGTCGCCAAAAACAAGTCCGATGTGCGCCGCGCGCTCGACCAGGGCGGAATGTACATCAACAATCATCGAGTTACGGAAATCGGGTTCCTCCTTACGCCACAGAATCTCGCGAGTGAAACGACGATTGTGCTGCGCATGGGAAAGAAAAAATACGCACTCGTCATCATTAAATAGAAAATCGCGACAGAGATATTGCGTTTTTGTACGAATAATTCTTTTTTCGACTTTTTTTTCAATGAAGAAGGTCGAAAAAGAATTTTTTTTTCTTGTTCCACCTCCTTGACGTTTGATTTGTCTGCCGTTATAATAGATGCATTCAGCTTGAAAACTCAAGAAACATCGACTGTTTTGAATTTTTAATCTGGAATTCGTATACGTCCCGGAAGTGAGGCTGAGAATGAAATTCAGACGCGTTGTTCGTTGGTTTTTGACGATTTTATTGGTTCTCGTATTGATTTTAGGAGGAATTGCGCTCTGGGTGTGGCACGGAGTGAATCAGGAACCCGAATTTTACAAGAATCTCGCAATTACTGCCGAAACGCGTTCTGCTGCGGAAAAAGACAGCGCGTCGATGGAGTTAAAAGTCCGTGTTTTGAGAAATCAGTTTCTTCGAAACAAAGAGTGGAAAATCCTTTTTACGGAAGATGAGTTCAATCACTGGCTCGCAATCTCCATCGGAGAAAAACGGCCCGGAATGATTCCTCATCAGCTGAAAGACCCGCGCGGTTTGATTCTTAAGGACCGAATTCTTGCGGGAGTGCGCGTCGATACGCCGGAATTTCAAGGGGTGGTTTCCGTTGAAGTTTTTCCCTCCGTCAGCTCGCCGAACACGGTCGATATTGAACTGAAAAACGTTTCTGCCGGAACCGTTTCGATTCCGCCGCAGCTTTTGGAGTCACTAATTCAGCAGACCGCCCGAGATGCGTCGCTTCCTGTGGAGGTGCTTCATGTGGACGGACGAACGCTTCTTCGGTTTCATCTTCAGGAGGGGGATTTGTTTTTCGAAAATCACGCAATTGATGTACGATCCATCTCGCTTGATGAAAACGTATTGTGGCTTTCAGGTACGGTAAAATAGGTAATTTTTCGAGGAACGGAGGTAAAAAATGCCGCGTTTTTACTCGCTCGACGAGCTGAAGGACGAGCCGGTGTACATCCCATACGAGGATGATGGACGACTTCTTCAGAGGAGTTACGAACTGACGCCCGACCAGTGGCGCGAACGTTACGTGTTCATGCGGGAGGAATACATCAAATACCTTTGGTTTTATTCGCCGATTTGTGATAAAGTGCGTAATATGCGCAAACTTTTACGTCACTTGTGCCGTTGCTGGCTCGCGGAGTCGCACACGGACCTTCCGAGTGAAAACCAGCTGGCGGAGGTTCGCGACATGGATCTTGCGATCGGGCTGATTTCGCCGGAAGAATACGAGGAACAAGAGGAAATAGAGCGTCAGGAAGCGATGAAATACGCCCTGCGCGACGCACACGTAAATACGTCCGTTACGCAAATTTGCGACAAAATTCGAGAACTTGAATAGAAACACTTTTCGTTTCCAACACTTCCAACACTTCCAATAATTTAAACACTTCCAACAATTTAAACAATTAAAAACAAATTGAATAGCTGAAAATAATTTAAAATAATTCAAAATATTAATCAAGAAAGAATCTATGGACAGTCGTACAATAAACATTTGCTCCCCAATTCACGCATCCATCACCCCCCCCGGGTCCAAAAGCATCACGAATCGGGCGCTCGCAATGGCGGCGGTCGCGGAAGGCGACTCGATTTTACGCGGCGCGCTCGACTGTGACGACACGCATAGGATGATGGATTCCCTGCGAAATCTCGGCGTCGCGCTGGAACACGACACGCAGAACGCCGTCATTCGAGTTCGCGGAAACGGCGGGAATTTCAGAGTTTCTTCCGAAGGAACGACGAACCTTTTTTGCGGAAACAGCGGAACGACCCTTCGTTTCCTCACGGCCATTTGCGCCAACGCAACTGGAACGATCCGTCTGGACGGCGTGGAACGCATGCGTGAACGTCCGCTCGGCGACCTCATTGCGGGTTTGCGCCAGCTCGGCGTTTCACTCGAATGTGAATTCGGAAACGACTGTCCCCCTATTTTGATTCATGCACATAAAATTCCCGGCGGAACGGCCGTCATTCCAGGAAGCATTTCGAGCCAGTTTTTAAGTGGTTTACTGATGGCGGCGCCTCTTGCGCTCCACGAAACGACCCTTTCTGTCTCTGGTCCCCTCGTTTCGCGGCCATACATCGACATGACGCTTGCGGTGATGCGTTCTTTCGGTGCGAAAGTTACAGAAACGACGCCCAATACGTTTCAAATTCCCGCAAACCAGCACTGTACCGCCGCCGATTATACGATTGAGCCGGACGCATCCGCCGCCAGCTACTTTTTTGCCGCCGCAGCCGTTGCGGGCGGGGAAATTACGGTCCGAAACCTCACGCGAAACGCGCTGCAGGGGGACGTAAAATTCTGCGACTGTCTCGAAAAAATGGGTTGTACGGTGGAATATTTCTCTGACTCCATCCGAGTGTCGCGACCGCCGGAAACCGTGCTGCACGGAGTGGACGTCGATATGCATTCCATCAGCGACACCGCCCAAACGCTCTCCGTCGCGGCTCTTTTTGCCGACTCGCCGACGACGATTCGCAACGTCGCCAACATGAGAGTGAAAGAAACGGACCGAATCCGAGCCGTCGTCACAGAATTGCGAAAATTCGGGGTGAATGTAACGGAATTTGAAGACGGAATGACGATTCATCCTCTCAAAGAGTCGAAAAATCCAGTCCCAACCTGCATTGAAGTTGAAACTTACAACGACCACCGAATGGCGATGAGTTTTGCGATCGCCGGTCTCCGTCTGCCGGGAATTACGATTCTGAATGCGGAATGTACCGCCAAAACGTACCCCTGTTTCTTTGAAGATTTGGAACGCGTCACCTCCATTTAAAGGAATAAGAAATGAAAAACGTTCGTTATTTTATGATTTTAAAAACTGTTTTTATGTGCACATTTACGTGGGCGTTGGTTTCCGTTTCTTGCGGAACGACCTCCGCGTTTGCATCGGAAAAACCCGTAATTTTGTGGGTGTCGTCCCCCGTTGAGGAAGGAGAAACGGTCCTCGTGCACGGCGGCGGACTCGTAAATGCAGAATCTGAAACGTCTGGAACAGCAGCGGAAACGTCTGAAAAAGTTGGAACGGCGGGAGGGGCGGACGCGGCTGGAACAACCGTCGAAATTCGGAATTTACGCAGCGGAGAGACGAAAACCGTTGCGCCCGATTATGCTTCCGAAACGTGCGTGATGTTCCGCAATCCGTTCGGCGAGCCTTCGGAATTCGTCGTAAAAACGGGAGCCGGAACGTCGGAAAAGTACGCACTGAATGTGCCGGTCGTCTGGTGGATTCAAGGCGATTCGGGCCGCTCGGCGACAGTCGGAGGGTGGATTGCGGTCGAAGGAAATAACGTTTCGAACGAAAATACGTTTGAACTGATTTCCGTGCGCGATTCGAGTGCGAAAAAGTCTGTTCTGGTGAAAAATTTTGAAAAACTTCCCGAATCTGTGACGCCTGGAATGAATTTTGTACGAATTGGAGAGGAAATTGTTGGAGAAATCAACGTCGCAGAGGCGCAGGAGTTTTACAAGCCGGACCGATTCGACGTGACGGATTTCGGCGCCGTTCCAAATGATGGAATCGACGACACTTCCGCGTTTCTGACGGCAGCGGAAAAGCTGCGCGAAAACGGTGGTGGAATTCTGTACGTTCCACACGGACGCTTTCAGATGCGCGATATTTTGGAGCTTCCGCCTCACAGCGCCCTCCTCGGCGAGCCGATCGAAAAGGAACGCGCGGGTTCCGCAAACGGAAACGGTCCCGACGATTCCGTACAGATTTACTGGCCCGACACGTACGAACCGACCGAGTGTCTCGTGCACGGAACGCATGATTTTGCGGTCGAAAACGTGTTTTTGACGTGCGGAAATCATCGTGACGGAATCTCAAACGCCCCGTTAAAGTCGCGGCCCGCCGCTGAGGCGCAAAATTCCAGTGAAAAATCGAATTCCGGAGAAAAATCAAACGCAGCGCCGGATGTTCCGCAAAACATTCGAATACGCAACGTCCGAATTCGGATGGTGTATTCAGAATTCATCAACGATGCGCCCGACGAACTCGTTCGGCGTCTGCCGCCGCTTCATTATGTGCGCGCGCTGCGTCTGGCGGGTGAAAATGTGACGATCGAAAATAACGACATTTACTGCGCGGCCGGCGGCGTTTTTGAACTGAAATGCTACTGGAGCGTCGTGCGAAACAACCAGTTTTCACGCGGAAACATCTGCGGGTGGAACGGTTTCGGCGGTCAGCAGCTGCTTTTCTGTTCCAATTATTTCGGAGGCGCAAGCACGACGTCTTTTTACGGTCTTCCGGAAGGTTCCGAAAACGTTCTTTGGGAAGAAAATACGCACGAAAACGATTTTGACGGAAACAATCGCGAAACCATCACGGGCGACGGACGCGTGCACGGGTACATCGACCGCGCGGAAAACATCACGCCCACAAGTTTCACCCTCCGACGCGAAATCAACTCGGAAAAAGGCGCGCCGCTCGTCGGTCCCAACGTTTTGGAACGCGGCGTCGAAACGTGGTTCCGTCCCGAAAATGAGTTGCAGCGAAACGGTGCCGTCCAGCTTGCAGGCGGAAAAGGGGTCGGTCAGATTCGACGAATCCGCACGATTCAGGCGCTCGAAGACGGCACAATCCGCGTCGAGCTGGACCGTCCGTGGGACGTGCTTCCCGACGAAGAAACGATTTTCAGCATCACGTCTTTTCGCCGACACTTTATTTATCGACGCAACACCGCTTCCGACTCCACCACCGCGCTTCAATTTTACGGTTCCATGCTTGAATCGCTCATCATGCAGAATTGTTCCTCCCGAACCGGCGGATTCAACGGCGACGCAATGACCGGCGAGTCGAACTGGTTTAATCAGTTTTTGAACAACAATCTATGGAGCGGAAATGCCTATCGCGGCCCCAGAAACGAGTCGCCCGCCACGGACGCACAGCTGGGTCTTCTTGCGTATGGAAACGGTACAAAAAACTATCAGTACCCGCTCGTTCGTGCGTGCATCGTGCGAAACAACACGCTTCAAAAGTGTGCAAGAATCAATATTATGGGAAACGTTGCGGAGTCGGTCGTGGAACAGAATCAGATTTCCAATTCGGACTGCGGAATCGTCGTTGCGCCGGGTGCAAAAGGGATTTTGCTGTCGGAAAACACTTTCTCGGAAGTGAAAAAACCGTACACGATGAAAAAAGAATCCGTCGTTATTGCACCTTTCGACGCGTTTCGGTCGGAACTTTCGGGATTGGACGAAAAATTTCAGGAATGGGTCGAGTCGAATCCATCGCTCCAAGAACTCGGTTTGCCGCAAACGGAAGAAGAGGTTGAAAAATTTCGCGAAACACTGCTTCAGCAAGCGTTTCAGGCGGGATTTTTGAAGAATCTCACCCCGTTGCAGGCCGAGGCGCTTACAGGTGTGACGCTCACCACCCCCAATTGGGGGACGACCGTGGACGCTCTGCAACATGGAACCGTCGGACCGACGCCGCTTTACATCCAAATTGAAAATCCGAAAGTCCGCGCGACCCTAAAAATGCAGGTGAAACCGGAGAATTTCACCGCCGAAGGATGGAATTTCACGTTCCCGGAACTCGCGCTTGAACCTGGTAAAACGACGGCTCAAAATCTGAGGTTTACGAAACCCGAAGGACCGGCACCGCTGCTGCAACTCCCCATCACAGCAGAACTTACGGGCGACGGTTGGACGCTGGAATTCACGCAGACGCTTTCGGACCCGTGGGGGAGTCTCCCTCTGGAACGCTGGAAACTTTCCGCCCCGTTCACGAATCCAGCGCCGCAGAAAGTTTTGTCCGGTATTCAATATACTCCGTACGAAAATCTTTCAAAACCAGACGAGTCGGAACTTGTTGCGCAGATTTTTCCGAATGGCCAGCTGGATTTGAAACAGCTGAACGTACAAAAATCACTTCCTGAAACGGAAGAAGGAAGCGTCATTTACGCCGTTTCGACGCTCACGGCTGCGGAAGAAAAAGAGGTGTCGGTCCGATTGGAAGGTTGGACGCGCGGCGCGCTTGTTTTCGTGAATGGGAAAATCGTCGGCACAAATCAGCCGCACGGTCAGTGGGGGTTCGCGACGCTTCAGCCGGGCGTAAATCGTGTGGAGATCTGGATTTACGCAACGCAGAAGAACTCATTTAAATTCACCGCTCCGCGTATCACGTGGACCTCCGCCCAGCTAGGAATAATGCACGAATAGTGGATGAATAATGAGTAAATAACAAAGTAGAAAAAGCTGTGTCGAAATATATACAATTATTTTAATTCAGTTCCATCATTTCAGACGACGTAAAATGGTGCGCAATTTCACATTCGAATTGCGTACCAATTAATTGTTTGTGCGTTTCTAAAACCAAATCTTCCGTATTATTTTCGTGCGAGATGTGACCAAGCATGATGCGTTTCAAACGGCGTCCATGCGTCCGAATAAGCTCCGCACTCTCCCCGTTGGAAATGTGACCGGCACTCGAACGAATTCGATCCTTGGTCCAACGCGTGTAGAAACCATCCTCAAGCATTTGCGGGTCGTAATTGCTTTCCAGAAGCACCCCGTCTAGCGTCTCCATCAGGTCCGTAAGCGCAGGAAAGACACAGCCTAAATCTGTACAAATACCAAATCGGGTCCTTCCGTCATCCACAACAAAACAGACGCCGTCTGCCGCATCGTGCGTTGTTCGAATCGCTTCGATGAAAAGATTTTCGTATTGAAATTTTGTGTTGGAACAGAAATATTGTACGTTTCCAGGGACGCGAATTCCTTTCTGAATCACCGCATCATGTGTGCGCAGCGTCATCCAAACAGGAATTTTGAACTTGCGCGAAAACGCATTCACGCTGTTTGAGTGGTCGCGATGGTCGTGCGTGATGAAAAGCGCATTTATTGTCCGAATATCAATTGAATTGAGCGCGAGTCGGCTTTGGGCGCAAACTCCCGAAATTCCAGCGTCAAAAAGAAGTTGAGTCCCGCCGCTCTCAACGTAAATGCAATTTCCACTGCTTCCCGATTGCAGCGCCATAATTTTCATATTTTATCCTCGACGCACCCATGTTTCAGCTGTTTAAGGACGTTCCTTTCAGCTGTTCGACAGTAAATAACGATTCACGACCGTAATTCCGCTGATGATCGCGCCCACGATTCCCACCATTCCTTGGTCGGTTCCGCAAACAAAAAGATTTTTGAACGGCATCGTTCCTTCGTAATTCTTCATCGGCGCACCGTAAATAGCGCCATTTTCGTGACCGGTAAAACGACGCACCGTTTTCGGCGTGAACATGTCGGAATCAATCATGTAAGGCCGAAAATCCGGAATCACCTGCGCGGCAGTTTCCGTAATTTTTGCGTACCATTCCACTTTTCGGTCTTTATATTCCTCTTTGCTGAGCGCATTCCATCGTTCGAAATCCGCAAGCGTCGTAATACGAATCGTCCCTTCTTTCAGCGGCTCGCTGTATGCAAAGTTGTTCGGAGAACAAATCACACCGCTTCGCAAGTCGCAAAAATCGTCCGGTTTCCGATAGTCGAATTTTGCAGCATTATTGAAAAACACAATCGTATCGTTGTGCCCGAAGTTTTTCGGCTGACGATCAAGAACCGAAATGGTTTCGACAAACGCCAATTCCCCGGGTTTGTACTTTTCGAGCACCGATTTATCTTCCAGCTCGTCCTCGCACAAACGCAGCGTTTCCCGCTGTCCGGCCGACGAAAGCACGGATTTCGCCTCAAGTTCTGTATCGTCGTCCAGCACAACGCCCCGTACGTTTTTCTCCCGGTCCATCAAAAGGCGTTTCACACCCGTTTTCAGACGCAGCTCCCCGCCGGCTTTCCGAAAACGGTCCAGCAGCGTTTTCAACAGAATTCGAACGCCCTCCCACGGACGCGCAAAACCTTCGAGAAAAATGGAGCGAAACATGATGCTGAACTGATTAAAATCCATGTCTTGCTGACGGGCGCTTCCATAGTACATCAACGGACAGAAAATCATTTCGACGAGCTGCGGGGCGCGAATGCACGAACTCACCACGTCGCGAGCCGAAACGTCTGCCGGAAACTCTCCAACCTGATTGTAATCGGCGAGCTTCGAAACGAGCTGGCGCAAACCGTCCACTTCCTGAGGGAAAAACTGCGCCACTTGTTCCTCAAAACAGGAAAAATTATTCGTAAATTTTAACGTCACATCCGGAAACTGAATTTTCGAACCCAGCTGCGGAACGAGCGCCAATTCCTCCCACGTGAGGCGCAGCTGGCGCAAAAGACGGTTGAGCGGGCCGCGTTTGGTCCCTTTTTCTGCATAATTCGTAACGGCGTGCAGTCCCACATCGTGATTGCGTCCGTTCTGACGATAGAAGGAATTCAACCCCCCAATCAGGGAGTGTTTTTCCAGAATGCAAACTTTTTTATCATAGTGCGCCAATCGACATCCAGCGGAGAGACCGGACATTCCGGCTCCAATGATGATTGTATCGTACATGAAAATTTATCCCCAAAAATCAAAATAAACCAAACTGAAATCAAATAAATCAAATTAGATTCGAAACAAATTCAAACAAACGCGAAAATCCCCAAAATGAGGAATACGAACCC
>CAYTLK010000045.1:0-7711 GCA_964438515.1 uncultured Planctomycetaceae bacterium | reverse complement strand
ATTCGAAACAAATTCAAACAAACGCGAAAATCCCCAAAATGAGGAATACGAACCCCTTTCATCCGCATTCCCACAGTTCCAACGCTCCCTGATTTCCACATTGAAGTGAAAACGTCACAGGAATCAAAGCTCGGTCATTCGCGGCGTGAGATATTCAACGGTGCTCTGCATACTTTCGAGTGCCGTGTATTCTTCTTCCGGAATATTGACCTTGTATCGGCGGCGCAGCTCCATCACGATGTCGAGAAAGTCCATGCTGTCCAGCTCCATCTGCTCGCGGAAAGACACATCATCTTTCAAATTGCTGACGTCTTCATCGGGAGCAATATCCGAAAGAATATCCAAAACCGCCTGACGGATTTCCTGTTTTGTCATTATTAAACCTCAAAAAAATTTGAAAAATTTGAAAATTTACAATAATTTGGAAATAAAATGAAAATGGAACAACAAATTCCAACGCTAGAATCTGTACGTTTTTCCTTCTTTTCAAACCATATTTCATTCTTCGTATTTTTTAACAATTACGACAGAATTTACTCCCAGCATTCCAAACGAAGTATTCAGAATGTAACGGACGTTCCCCAACGATTTCGGCTCTTTCGCCACGATGTTCGGCAAATAACAGTCCTCATCAATCTCGTCGAGGTTCAAACATGGGTGACAGATTCCATCTTCAAAAGCTGGAAGGTTTCCTGCAAGTTCCAACGCGCCCGCCGCACCCATCGCGTGACCGATAAACCCTTTTGTGGCGTTAAAATAGGTGTTCGGGCAGTCGACAAAAACTTTACGCAGCCCCGCAACTTCCTGTGAGTCGCCGCTTTTCGTGCCCGTTGCGTGAAGATTCACAATATTGATGTCGGACGGGCTTAAATCCGCTTTTTTCAGCGCATTCCAAATACATTCCGCCTGACGTTCGGGATTCGGAAGCACAAAATCCGTTGCATCACTATTAATATTGTATCCCGCAATTTCGCCGTAGATTTTTGCACCGCGAGCTTTTGCATCGGACAGACGCTCCAGCGTGTACATGCATCCGCCTTCGGAAACTACAATTCCATTCCGGTTTTTGTCGAGCGGACGGGACGCTTTGAGAGAGACTGGATTCGACGCGAGCGCGCCCTGATTGTGAAAAGCGGCAAAGATTCCAAATGTATGAATGCTTTCTGAAACACCGCCGGAAAGCGCGAGGTCGCACTCCCCCAGCTGAAGCATCTGCAGTCCCTGAATCAACCCGGCGTTTCCTGCAGCGCACGCGGCGCCCAAACAGTAATGCGGGCCGGTAATTTTCAGATTCAGCGTGATTTCACCCGCTGGATTGTTCGCGACGGTACGCGGATTGTGATGATGCGTCCACAAACTGGTGTCGTAATTGTATTTACTAATATTGTAAACTTCATTTTCAGTTTCGACGTTTCCGTGTTCCGTCACGCCGACGTACACGCCGACACGGCTTTTATCGAAAGAATCCCATGCGATACCGGAATCGGCGATCGCCTCGTTGGAACAGTAAATCGCGATACTTCCGGCTCGGGTTCCGCGGCGAATCTCTTTTTTGGTCTGGTACTTCTGCGCGTCGTAATTACAAATACCCGCATGAGTTTTTCCAAAGTAACGGATTTCATAATCCTGAATGCCGCCGCGGCCTGTAAGGAGCGCGTCGCGAAAATCCGCCAGAGTGTTTCCGTTAGGTGCCGTCAAACCTATTCCAGTAATTACAATTCTTTCACGCATTCCGTTTTTTGTTCCCCAAAAATCATTCTATAAAAATAAACAGTCTCATTATAGCACAAACTTTTCAAAATTCAAAGGGGGGTTGGAGATTTTTTCCTGAATTTCACAGTGATTCCTTTTTTTCTGAAAAATACGCAAACTTTCCAGCCCGCCCTTCTTGATTTTTCCTTCACGATGATTTATAATGAAAACTGAATGAAACACATTTTCACTCGATGAAACGTTGCAGAACTTTTTTTCGCATACAACTTTTATGAATCGAATCCTTGCAGAATCGCTCTGCCGCTCAAAATACGCAGAATTTCAGAGGGAAAATCCTTCAAGTCCCGAATTTGAAACACGGTTTCATTTTTACGGAGATTCCGAAAACGTACGTTTTTTAACGTTCACCGATGCAAAAAGACGAACGTTTCGACTCACAAACGTCGAGGAGGAAATGTATTTTATCGAAAGAATTCAAAAAACATCACATTGGAAATCAATAGAAGATGTACGAAAAACATTTTCGGTGACGCTTCTGAAAAAAGAATTTCTGAAGGCGCTGAAAAACTCCGGCGGAGATTGGACGTCTGCCAGTCGGCTTTTTCCGAAAACGCAGAAAGAAAATTGGGACGAAGATTCAGAAATTGCGCTCGATCCGGAAATGCGCGGCGCCGCACACGAATGGAACGCGCGGCAAAATAAGAGCTGCGGTGTGTTTTACACCCCCAAAAATTTCGTTCTTTTTATGTTTCGCAGCGCTCTAAATCACTGGCTCGCGCATTTTCCGAAATCGCTTCAGCTTCAGAAACTGCGTACGATTGAAATTCTTGACCCTGCGTGCGGCTGCGGCGCTTTTCTCGTGGGCGGCGCTCGCGTCCTCCTCGAAAAAAGACGGGAACTCGGCGACGAAACGTCTTCCGACGAAATTCTTCACGAAATCATTCATCAAAATCTTTTCGGCTGGGAGCTGGATTCGAACGCGCTCGAAATTGCACGCTGGAGGTTGAATTTGCTTGCGAAGATTACGAATGAATCATCATTGAAAATCAAAAACGAATCAAAAATAGAAGTTAAAAGTTTGTACAAAAATCTTTCCGCACGCGACTCCCTTCTGGAATTGGAGGCCGACCGTTTCGACCTCGTCGTCGGAAACCCCCCTTACGACGCGCTGCAGGATCTTCCAAAAACCCTTGAAAATGCGTATCGAAACACATCTTTTGCCGCTTTTGCAGGTTTGGGAGGAATCGAAGGACGCCGTCCGAATGTGTTTCAGCTTTTTTTGCCGCTCGGATGGGAAATTCTGCGCTCTGGAGGGGTGCTTTCAATGGTCGTTCCCAACTCGCTTCTTGCGGAGGATTCCACGCGGGGCCTGCGTGAGCAGATGATTCACAGGCCGCAGTGCGAAATTTGCAGCATCGAATCCTTTCCGGAGCGCGACCGACCGTCTCGCCGCGTCTTCGAAAACGTCAAAATGAGCGTTTGCGTCCCGACGCTGCGTAAAATGGAATCGAACAACAATCAACAATCGCGTCCGTTTCCCGTTCGAATCTGGAGTGACCGAGATTTTTCCCGTAAAACGATGCTCCGAATCACCCCCGATGAAATCGAGACCCTTTTTCCGCACGATTTGATTTTTCCGTCGACGTCTCAAAAAAATCTAAAAATTCTAAAGAAAATTCAAAGAATGGGAGATTCGGATCGCCGTCTTGAAATCGAGTGGCATTCGGGTGAAATTGACGTTACAAAATTTCGTACAGAATTTATTGCTGATTCTTCGTCCGCAGATTCACGGGGTTTACGGGTCGTAACGGGGGCGCAGATTCAGCGTTTCGCGCTCACAAACACCCCGACGCAGGGGGGCGTGCGATTCCTTCCATCGGAGGTTTTAGACGCAATTTCCGCAACGAAACGATCGTTTTTTGAGGACGAAACGCTGGCCGTCCAGCGGATTTCAGGGGCGAATTCCCGTTGGAGGCTCGTTACGGCACTCGTTCCGGCTGGCGTTTTGTGCGCAAATTCGGTGAATCGCGGCTGGATTCAGACTTTCGAGACGGATTCGGACTTCGTTTTGGGGCTTTTGAACTCTTCCGTTTTGAATTTTTACATTAAACAGACCGCCACCAACACGAATTTGACGCTTTCCACGCTCCGCACCCTCCCGCTTCCCTGGTTTCCGCCGAACATTCAGCGTCCGATTGCAGAAATCGTTCGTGAAATCCGAACTTTTGGTCTGACGCCCGCAAATGAAAAACGTTTGAATCAGTCGGTCGGCGTCTTGTACGGTCTCTCTCCGGATTTTCAGGACGAAAATGATTTTCGCGAGTAAAACACGATTTTGTGTTGTACGATTTGCGCACAATATTATTTTTGTACGATATTTTTCTCGTACAATTTCAAGTTTTAGGTTTTTCATCTCCTTTTTGTCATTTCATTTTTAAAACTTCCTTGCACAATCGGACAGAATCAGCATTTCTCCCGGCGCAAAAGTGTAAGAAGATGAATCCGGAGAAAAATCCTCTACCGCGCCCGTTTCGGGAATCAGGTGCGCAAGCGGCGTTCCTTCAGGACGCGAAAGTCCTACTGTTACAGACGCGAGCGTCTCGTTAAACAACATCCAAACGTTCGTTTTTCCCTCATCAAACGTCAAATGTCGATACCGAATCGCAGACGTCTGTGAAAATCCGCCCAAAAGTCGAATTTCAGGCGTCTTTCCGTCATAAAGACTTTCTTCCGGGAACCAAAAATCGCAGTAATTCATCCCGTCCATTTTTGCTTCGTCCCGCATTTTCCAGGCGTCCGAAGGAACCAAGCGTCCGTCTCGCGCAAGGCGCTGTATTTTTTCATTGTTCATGAAATTTTCGGGTAAAATCTCCCCGTCGGGCGGCAAAATCAGCCGACGATACGTCATTCCGTCCAGATGCGCGCCCTCATCGTCCACTTCCGCCTCTTCAATCAGCTGCTCGGCGGATAAATAATGAAAATCGATCTGATTTTCAAATAAATCCTTTGCGGTTTCGTATCGGACAGACGTTCCATCCGTCAAAATCGCCGCAGGTGTTACAGGTTTTCCCACGGAATTCAACCAGCAAATTCGTCGGCACGCGTCCGCGTAAGGACGAAATTCACCCCACCAAGGTGAATTCGGTCCGACGTCCGGCGGGCGTTCTTCTTTTCGGGGTCCTCGAACGGAATAATAGAACGCGTGCGGCACTAATAAATTTTGTCCGCGAATCAAACACCAGTTGGCGAGCCACCGAAGTTCCTCGAACGTGAGGTTGTGACCGTACGCGCCGTACAGTTCGTTGAGGTTGCGCGTCCGATTTCCGTGAATCATCGCGCTTGCGGCGACTTTGGCGTTGGTCGAGTGGTCGCCGACGAGCGCTTTTTCACCGGGTTCGACGTATCGCCACACAATATCCTGACCGGGAATCTGAAAAACACGTTCCGACGCGAGGTCGTTCGATGCGCCTGGATGACCGCACAGTGCGATTTTATGGGACTCGCACCATTCTGAAAGGGGTTTGTAATACGTTTCTATAAGGACGAAATGCGCCGCACGATAGTAGTCGCGCCGACGCTGGGAGGATTCCGGCGAGTCGTTGTACCAGAGGTCTGCGAGGTGCGGCGTGAAATCGTAACCGAGAATCTCGCTCACGCGTTTCAGTGCGTGACGATTTCCGACCACGAATCCTTTTTGCGGGCCGCGGCCCATTTCCGAGGGTTCATCGGTGAAGATTCCGACGATCGTCAAGCCGAAAAATTCGCCGAATTCCTGGTAAAAACGTTCGTAAACGAGGTTCTTGAAACAGTTTGCAGCGTCCGGCGAGAGGATGTCGCCCGCAAGGGGCATAAATTCGGAGGCGCCGCGCTCTCCTTCGCGGATGTAATGCAGTCCGCGAATGCGTCCGCCGCAGGGTGCTTCAAAAATCGCAATCCGCGACCCGTCGGGACGTTTGTTTTCCGTCACAAAATCATACAATTCCGGCATTTCGGGGAGTGATTCGTTCGGTTTCAGATCGACTTTACAGAACCCTCGCGCCGCAAAACGCGGATTCGCCGCCGCCACCTGACCCGCCGAGGAGCCGGAGGGGTACATTCCTTCGTCGTACAGCAAAACGGTCATTTTTCGCTCTTTCGCCGCTGTGAGAGCCGTCCGCATCGCCGAAAGAAGTTTGGGCGACATCCACCCCGAGTCTTCCGGAAGCCCAATTCGCGGATGAATCACGAAACCGTATACGCCGTGCGACTTCATATCGTCGATCTGACGCACGATTTCTTCGTCCGAAAGACGATCGTTCCAGAACCAGAACGGCATCACGGTGTATTCGTGCGGCGGGTCGGAAAACGTTTCGCGAAACGACGCACAAGACGACTCGGAAACCGTCGAAAAAGACGACTCGGAAACTGCCGCAGGTGTTTCGGCCGATAAAGGATTTTGAGCGCAAAAAATCAGTGCGGCAATCCATAAATTTAAGTATAATTTCATAAAAACCCTTATAAATCCCGATGCGATTTGGTTTTTTCTAATGAACGCCTTCGATTTTCACATCGTCGATCCAGAGCGTTCCGCGCGAGCCGTGAAGACCAAAATAAATGCACGCCTCACGCGCAGAAGACGGAACGTCAATCGAAAAGGAAACTGTACGCCAATCGAACGCCCCTTTCCAACCCCCTACAATGGAGCTTTGAATCGTGTTTCTTTTTTCATCGATAAACACAATAAACACCCCCGGTCGGCCGCCGCGCGCCATGTCGGGCATAAGTTTTTCGCCGCGAATCCGCATTTTAAAACGAATGGAAGTGACGCTTCGGCCGTCCACGCCGATTCCCTGACACGCTTGAGAGTTTGCGCCTGGTGTACGATTTTCGAAACGCAGACAGTAATGATTTTCGTCCGATTCATTTTCCTCATCCATTTTTTCCACGCGCGCCTGACGCAAGTAGCACCAGACCTCCGGAATCAGTGTTTCTTCCTTGCTTCCTCCATCTCCCTCAGAACTTTCAGTCTCTCTATCGTTCTCAAGCTCCTCATCTATCCCAGATTCTCCACTTTCTTCATAGAGACTGCTTCTTTGTTCGGGCATTTTTTCGATTTCGCTCTTTTGACCGAGCATTACTTTCTCGAAATCCCCGTTTCGGAGGGTTGGATTTTTTGGGTCGGGCAAAATTTCACGACTTTTCTCTGCGGCTCCCGTCATCGGGACGAACAAAATCGGACGAATCGGCTGATTCATCAATCGAGTTCCGTCTTTTTTCAGCACACAGAGGTTCTGCGCGTAGCGTTCCCCGAGCGGAATCACCATCAGACCGCCGTCTTTCAGCTGTTCGACGAGCGCCGGCGGCGGCGATTCGGGCGAGCACGTCACAATAATTTTGTCGAACGGTCCCGCCTCCGGCCAGCCTTTGTACCCGTCTCCTGCACGAACGTGAACGTTTGAATAATGTAATGATTTCAGTGCCCGCATTGCTTGACGTGCGAGGGGTTCGACGATTTCGATCGAATAAACCTCTTTGACGAGCGGCGACAGCACGGCCGCCTGGTATCCGGAACCTGTACCGATTTCAAGAACCACATCGTCAGGCTGGGGCGCGAGCGCTTCCGTCATGCTGGCGACGACGAAGGGCGAGGAGATCGTCTGGCCGTAACCGATGGCGAGCGCGCGTTCTTCGTACGCCTGAGTGCGGAGTTTTGCGGGGACGAATTTGTGCCTCAACGTCGATTTCATAGCGGCCAAAACGTCCGGGTTCCGGATTCCTGCGCGTACGAGTTC
The DNA here is from genome assembly GCA_964438515.1 of uncultured Planctomycetaceae bacterium. Classification (GTDB taxonomy): domain Bacteria; phylum Planctomycetota; class Planctomycetia; order Pirellulales; family Thermoguttaceae; genus RGIG3701. Next base: position 227 of record CAYTLK010000045.1, on the reverse strand, counting down.
GCGTTCGACCATACGTTCGCGAGCTTCCGTCATTTCCCGTTCGCTCTGTGCTGCGGCAAACGATGGAAGGAGGAAAAAAACGGACAGCGCAACGGCGGAAACGGCGGAAATAAAAAAGGGTTTAATCATGGAAACCTCAAAATTTGAGTTAATTATCTATAAAAATATCGGATTGGCGGCCTGGGGGGTTGCAAACGCGGATTTTCGAGACCCGCAAGCCCGTAATG
>CAYTLK010000044.1:28324-28835 GCA_964438515.1 uncultured Planctomycetaceae bacterium | reverse complement strand
GCGAGTTGTTGCGGTGTCGGACGCCCGAGGTGAAACCGGCATTGATTTTTGTATAGTTTTCTGTTGTACCGAACCGGATACTTGGTCCCCAGTTTTCGACGTTTGAGGAGCCGCAGCGCCCGATTTCGAGGTGGTTTCCGCCGATGCGTTCGCCATCCGAAAGTGGAATCCCGGACGAATATCCGTGTTTTGAATCGGCGTACGTGATTCTGTCTCACGGGGTAAAATGGAGTCCGGCTTGGGGGCATACTTTACGTCATTCGAAGAATTTCCGTTGATTTCTGCATCTTTTTCCGTGTTCAAAACAGGGGCGGAGTCGAATTCCCACTCCGCTTTCTGCGCGTCCGGAACCATTTCCGGCTCAAAATCCGTTTCAAAATCCGGCAAATCCTGCGTTTGTGACGCTTGCTCCTGCACAGATTTTTGTCCCAATAAAGATTCCAAATCGGCGTCGTACAGCGTCTCGGTGCCGCTTAAGCTCGCGATGGCGCTGTTCATTGCGGTGCTGTTC
>CAYTLK010000044.1:0-28314 GCA_964438515.1 uncultured Planctomycetaceae bacterium | reverse complement strand
AGCGTATCGGAGTCGCTTAAGGAGTCGGCATCGTATTCCGTTTCGGTTCCAATTGCTTCTGTTTCCGTTTCAGATTCTGGTACAAATTCAGCACCGGAATCCGTTTCCACCTTAATTTCCGAGAAACCGTTTATCTCTCCAATTTTGATTTTTGATTCAGAATCATATTCAGATTCCGATTCTGGTTCGGAATTCAGTCCAGCGGGGACCGCGAGATTCAAAATAAGGAGAGTCGAATCATCGTAACGGATTTCACCCGCCGCACGCATGCTGTCGAGCTCGCGATTCCACTCGTTCGTGTCGATTTCCTGAAAAACATCCCACTGCGGAAACGCCTGTTCCTCGTAACAGCGTAAAATCCACTGCGATACCGCATCCGTCGCCAAAACAAGCAGGTCGCCAGCCTGCGCAATGAAATGGATTTTTCGGAACGTCATCTGCCCGTCGCGCCCCAAATCCTTACTTCCAATCACAATCGGCGGCTGGTCGAACGCCTTGGAATCCGTGAGCGGAATCGCCCGATAGAGGTCGGTGCCGGGCAGAAACGGCGAGTCTTCGCGCCCTGGACGAATGTGAAAAATACAGCTGTCGCCGATGCTGTAACCGTTCACCTCGAAACAAGGCTGATTGGGGGCGGGATTCAGCCATTTTTCAAACATCGGTTCCCCCGGCTGCGGCGCTTCACACGGTCGAACGGAAACCCAAACGAGCGTTGAAAACGCACCGGCTGCAAGTTTCGGACGCTGAAACCACGCGAGATTGCTCGTGTCGATCGACTGTTCCCACTCCGCACGCATTGCACCCAGCCACTGACGGAAAGCCGCGCCGTTTTTCGGATCGGGAAAGTCTTTTACGATGTGCTTCGTCAAAATTTTGGCCCAGGTCGCCGAAAAAATGGCCGAAGAGACGCCATCCGCGACCACGGCCGTTCCATTCGTTTCATCGACCTCGAAAGCGTCCTGATTTTGCTGCGGATTTTCGGGATCTTTGGGGTACAAAAACGACCGACTTGTAAAAACACTCATCTTCTAAAACCTCAATCCTGTTTGGTCATTCTTTGAATTTTGAAACAACTACTGCAAACAGTAAACGAACTATAAAAATAAAAAATTAATAAGAGTTACAAAAATAACAAAAATATCAAACAAAACACCGTACAATAATTCAACAAAATCGTACAGTATTCAACAAAGCACTCCGCAAACCTAGTTTTCCGTATTTTCACACTTTTTCGCCAGCGTGTCGATGACCTCAAAAAGCAAATCGAAATCCATATTCACCATCATTCCGCGCGACTCCTCGTGAATTCCAGGACGAATCCCGGCCAAAAATTCACGTGCGGGAAGCGGGTCGGTTCGTTCCCAAAGCGCCTGAAGAACTTCGTCTTTTGTGAAATTTTCCTCGCTCGGACAGCAAACGCCCACGTGCGGACGCTCCGTAAAAATCCAGTGCTGAAGCTGAATCGGCGGAAGTCCCTCAGCAGAAAACTGCAGAAGCGCCTCATCCAGACGATCCATCTGAAATTTTCCCGATGTAATGTGAAGCACAATCGGCGGCAAAAGTTTTTTCGGGCGCGCAGCATCCCACTCACGCACAATTTGCACAACACGCTCAAAACCCGCAACCGGGTCGGCTGAATACGTCGGCGAACAGTTCGTGAACGACAGTTTTTTGCGCGGAAGTGAAATCAAACCGCCAATTCCATTCGGAATCTGAATCATCATGGATTCCACGCGGCCGGCTGATTCGTACAAACAGGAATCCGAAACGTACGATTTTCCAAGTGTGCCACTCGCTACAGAGGTTGAACCATCCGCCTCTTTCCCGTAAAAAATGAGCGACACATCATAACACCCGCGTCCGCGTCGTGCAATTTCACCCAGCATAAAACGCGTTTTTTCTAGCCGACCGTTCCACGTTTCGATCGCGGGTCTGTACGTCAAATCCGAGACGGAACGATCCACAAGCAGAATCAGAAGCGTCTTGCGCGGCAGCAAAACGTCCGGCTCGTGTACCGGTTTGTTTTCCGGAAGCGCCTCGCAGCAAAAACGAAAGCCCGCAGGAATGATTTCCGCTTTGACGTCCGGAAGATTTTCGACCGATGGAATATCGACCAAGGAATCGTCTTCGTCCTCTTCTTTGTCGAAATCGTTGAAAATCGAGTTCGAAGAGGGTGTTTTCGAAAGCAAATCCGGCATCTGAATGCGATTTTTTGCCGAATTCAACATTTCCTCTTCGGAAACCGGTGCTTTTTTACTGATCGGCTGAATCGGCGGACAGGGTTCCAAAAAAACGTTTTCGCTCTTAAACCCACCCAAATTCGCAGCCCCCAACGGAGCCGCAGAATCTTGTACAATTTGTTGCGTCGAGTCGGACGACTGCGATGGAGTCACAGCGTCCGTTTGGTTCGATTTTTCGGATTGAACCGACCCGTTCGGCGTTCCCGTTCCGGAATTTCCCGAAGGATTGGACAAACCGGGAGGAACAGACTGATTGGGTGTCGCAGACTGATTGGGCGCAATAGGCTGATTAGGTACAGCAGACGGATTGGGCACAATGGGATGATTGGGTGAAATGGATTGATTGAGTGGAGTGTGTGACGACTGTACAGAAAGCGGCGCACGCATCGGAAGCGCTGATTGGTACATTTTCAACAAACTCAACATACGCACCATGTCGATCATGCGCCCATTATACACGAGTCCTTTCGCTCCGGCAGACGGAAACTCCTGATTTTGACGCATCGAAACCACCATTTGTTCATTCAGCGGACTGCATGCGAAAAAAAGTTCCTGAACCGGTCCGTAAGGTAAAAATTGCGCCGCCGTCGGATATTTGATGGCCGGCACATTCGCGTACGTCCCCGCATGAAACTGAAACAGCATCGGAAAACCAAGGGGTGATGAAATTTGACCCAACGGAACGACGGAATTCGCGATCGACTCTCCCGGCTGCAAGTCGGACAGAAAACTGAAAACGAGCGGCGGCGCAACCGGATTCGACGTCGAGGTCCATTCCTGAAGCAGATCCTTCAAAATCTCAAAAACAGCGATTCGATCCTGCTTTCCCGGCCCCAAAACGGGTTCAAACCAAATGGGAAACTCCACGCTGATCGGTGTGATTGCGTGCGTCACCGGATTGACCATCTGTTTTGTGCGATTTTCAATTCGGATCGGATTTTGCGTCAGTTCCTCCGAAGAAACCCAAGTTCTTCCGGTAAAAACACCCCCAAATCGGCTTCCAATTTCCGACGCTCCCGACGCGTTTCGATGGTAGCCGATGACCGCAACATCCACTGGCGGACGACCTTCCATCTGTCGAATGGCGGAATTTACCGCAGTCGAAATACTGTCGATTTTCGAATGGGTTCCATCCGCGATGCGCATCTGCATCGAAGGCGCTTCATCAATTAAAAAAACAACACAAGCATTGTTCATCATATTTCTCATTCCGAAATAATGTACATTTATCCAGTTTTTTCATACCGAAAACGTTAAGAAGGATTCTCGGACGAAAATTCCCCCTTGGATTAACGCAAACCCGGTGCCGCCTGCGTTCCCATATTGAGGAACTGAATCAAACACACCATGTCGGCATTAAACGCCATTCCTCTCGCCCCCGGCTGAAGAGGAAATCCTTCCATCACTGCATGCTGATAGAAGGTTTCTGGAAGAATGCTCGACATTTCGAACAAATTGTACGCTAATTGGTCCGGCAAACCGGCGGGCGTTGCGGGAAACATGAATGAATCATTTGCGGCCATCGACAAATGGCAGTTGAACAGAAGCACATTTCCGTCATTCGTGCACAAATTCGTCACCGCTTGCGCATAAGGAATCGGGTCGCCGTCCTGCGACTCGCCGTCTGTAATATGTACAACAATTGGAGGAAAACTGTACGGATGGTCCTGAATCCAAGCGGACAAAAGTTCGTGCGCGTGATAGAACATGTGACACATCGGCGTCCCGCCTTCCGCAACAGGATCCACCCAAATCGGGACCTCACACGGAATCTGAAACACCTCGCCGGTTTCTTCATCCGGAATGTACTGCGTCCGCTGGTCGATTCGAATCGGATTCATTCCAATGTCGCTGATGGAAACGATGGATCTGCCGGCCAAAGCGCCGCGAAGCGCCGACTCGATGATTGGATTTCCGTGCGGGTCTGTACGATAACCAAAGACGCCGATATCCATCCAGTCTTTGATTCCAGAATCACCGCTCGCGCGAATCGCCATATTCTGAAGCCAGCCGTTTAATGCCGAAACAAGTTCGTCACATTTTCGATTTTGCGACGCACCCAAGGGTTCTTCCATCGAATACGATTGGTCGAGCAAAAATAAAAAGCATGCTTTGTTGTGGCGACTGATTTCCTGTGAATAAGCCATTTTTTCTTTCCTTTAATATTAAAAGTTACTATATCCCAACTTTAATCGTACAATATTCTTTAATTTAAAAGATATTATTCATAATATCCCAATTTTCATTTTTTAAAGTTCCTTTCGCGATCGCCAAAGGGTTTTTGACGGAAAAACGTGCGGTCACGCCGGATTTTTCTTCCCAGTCAGCCAGTTCCTTTTCAATTTTCGAACATTTGTCGGAAAACACATTCCACGCGGCGCGCTTTCCTAGGTCGCGCATAAGTTCTTTACGTGCATCGATGTATTTTTCGGCGGAACGCGCTTCGAGTGACGGGCCGGGCAAAACGTGAAACTCATCAATGGAGGTGATTCCTTTGGAGCCGGTTGGATTTTCGTACTCTTCGTATGAATCGTAAATTTTAAATCCAATCGTTTTTCCGTTTTCCTTTACCTCACGGAAATAACCCGCCTGGATGGAACCATCACGCATTTCCGCTTCCTGAATGTCCTGATTCGACTCCGCCTCATTCGGCAGTTTGGCGTCGAGAAGCTGAGTTACGATTTCACGTAACGTTTTTCGAAGGTCTTCAATCTGCGGGAAAGTCTGCGTCGAATCGGCAGAATAACGCATTTTTTTCTCCATTTGATTGATTTTATCCACGATAGTTTGCGCGTCGTGGAGCGACTGCACGAAACTTTCCGGCGGCGTCGCGGACAAATCGTCCATGAGCGTCGTGATTTCGGACGTGTAACACTCTTCCACATATTTTATCGTCAATTCGGACGCTTTTGCTCGATATTCTTTTCCAAGAGTTTCCAATTGCTCGCTTTTCAACCCTTTTCCAGCATCCTCAACCTTCTGATTCAGTTCAAGAATCGCGTCCATTTTATCCTCGCTGCGCCGACTCGACTCTTCGATCGTCTGCAATTCCTGAATCCCCATCTGACTGCGGGCAGAAAAGGAAGTTTTTCGAACGTCCTGCGTAAATGCCGGATCCAGAACGTCTTTGGTCAAAATTTTAACGCATAGACGACGGCATTCGGAGAGATTTCCCTCCTCAAATTTTTGCTGCGCGTCCAAAAACATTACTTTTGCGTCATAAATGGATTCCGAACGTCCAACGCGCTCCGAAACCAGCTGAACCATTTCATTTACTTTCAAAACGTAATTCTGAACGTTCGCCGACATTTTCGTTTGAGGATTTTTCTGTACGAAAGTCTCCATCGAATCTTGCAGGTCTTTCGAATAACGTTTCAGATTCAAATATGCTTTTTTCACGCTTTTAGTCGCAGCGCTGGCCGTTTCGAGGGTTTCGGGGGTCACGTTTTCCATATCGCTCAGATTTTTCGCCTGAATTTTACGCAGCGACCGCAGTGTGTCCGCCTGATTTCGTAAAATCACGTTCCACTGACGCATATAATCAACATCTGTACGATATTCTTCATATTGCGCCATATTCACGAATGCTGCGCCGTCGGACGTCGCGGGAACGACCAAATGAGCGCTTTCGAGTCCGCCGCAAAGCGCCTCGGAAGTTTTTGCACTGGTTTGACGCGCATACGATTCCTTGGAAATCTCCACAAGAAGCGCGTGATCGTCTGGTGCTGAACGCGGCGGCACCTGGAAAAAATCGAGGAGTGACGCAAATGTGATGATTCCCAGGGGACTCAACGCCAACAACAAAATAAAAAGGGTTCGATTTTTCATAATTATAGGACTATTGAAAAGTGTACATATTTTAGCAACAAATCATATTGAAGTAATTAACGGCTGATTTTACTCGTGATTTTCGAATGAATTTTCGAATGAATTTTCGAATGAATTTCAAAACAAATTTCATTGAACAAATTTCGTTCGGGAATCGTTCGTTCTAATGCGGCTTCCGATCCAGCCGATTCTCGGAATCCTGACGTGTGGGCCTCCGCAGTTTCGGTTTGGAACTTTCGGTAGTTTCCTCTCCGCCAGACCCCTGATTTTCTGTCGCCAGACGCTTCAAAAATGTATTTTGAAAAGTGTACGTCAGCAAAATCGTTTGAGGCGGTGTTTTCCTTGGACTTTTTTGCGGTCCCGGCGTTCCCGACGAGTCTGATGACTCCGAGGAATTCAACGAATCCGACGGCTCTAACGGAATCGAATAATAGGGGGAAACGTACGTTTTTTCACCGGGCGTTCCGTCCTTTTTCGGGATTCGAAACTGGAATGAAACCAGCACGAACTGCGCGTTTTCCAGAATCTCAATCTCGTCTGAAGTCGCAGCCTCCGGTACAATTGTATCCAGCGGCTCCGATTCCCCGTCCAAAATTTGACGTACAAGCACCGTCACCGGAAAATCCAGCGTTCCGGAACTGCTTTTTCCTGAACGAAATTTAACGTTGATTGTGGTGGAGGATGTTCTTCCGGGGACTTTCGGCTTCGATTTTTGCACTCTTTTCGTCACCAGAAAATCCGAATTCGGTTCCGGATTCAGAAAAACGATTTGTTTTCCCGCATCCATATGCTTCGGGAACGGCTGCAAACCTTCGGACGACGCCTCATTTTGCGCGTCGAAAGCATCCGTTTCCTCAAAATCCGCACCCCCATCGGAAACCAATTCCGTGTCAGAGGAAGAATCTGGAATCAATGGTTTCGACGATTCCGAAAAATCGGATGATTCCGACGGTTCCAGCGATTCCAGCGATTCGGACGATTCCGATGGTTCCGATGGTTCCAACGATTCGGAAAGCTCCGACGGTTTTGGTGAATTCGAAAGTTTTGTCGGCTGCGACGGTTGCGTCGTTTTTTGAGACGCACGCACATTGGCGTTCAGAAATTTCTGAATCATGGGGGGAAGCTCCGCCTCGAACAAAAAGTTTCCTGTAAATACAGCCGTCACGAAGGTTTTTTGAGGCTGAGATGGAGTTTGAGTTTGTGCTTTCGTCTGCGTTTTCGTTCGAGAAATCGCAGAATTTCCGCGGCCCGTCAGACGCTGAACGATTCCAAGCTCCTCGGGCGTCCAACCGCTGCGCGCGTCAGGAATTTTCTGAAGCAGCGCGCTGCGTTCGGCTTCCAGCTGTTTCTGACGTTCATAAGCGGCGGTTAAAACTGCAGGAATTTTCTCGGTAAAAATCTTTTCACGCCTCTGTCGAGCCGCCTCAACCTGCGCGGGGTTGGAAGGATCTGAAATTTCAGGGAGCGTCAAAGACGTTCGTTTCCCCACCAAATCCCCAAGCTCTCGGAATTTTTCGATCGTTTCATCTTTCCTAAATTTCTGCTGCGCAACGGCGCCCGCAATTGCAAGTTTCAGCCGTTCAAGCGTCGCGTCGAGTTCCGCAATCTGCGCGCGGGCGGCGTTCTGTTCTTCGAGTGCCGACTTGTTGGTCGGTTTGCGCTGCGCCTGCATGTACACGCACGGCGCATTATCGGCATTTTTTCCCAAAACAACCCAAACGGATTCCAGTCCGAGCGCCTCCGCAAGCTCCGGAACGTTGTACCGCAATCCGGGTTCGTCCGGAATCGTTTGCACATCTGAATCTTCATTTAAAACATGGGTTCGTTTTTTGGATTTCGGGGTTTCAAAATCTGTACCATTTTCAACGCCGCTTTTTTCAGGCGCAGTGACGCATTCAGGAGTCTTTCCGAAGGGAAAAGCCGTCCCTTCAAAAAGGACGAATCCGCCTTGAAGTGCGAGTCCCTGAAGCTCCAACGGCTGAAATCGTCCAGCTTCGCGGACGGTTATTCGGCTGCTGAGCACGTGAAGCGGCGCGTCGGCGTCCCGAAGCTGAAGCTGAAATTGAAGCGGCGTCATTTCGAGCGAAACGCAGCGAGAAAGACCGTCGCGCGCCAGTTCTTTTTTCCACTCCGCGAGAGTTTCTGTCGGCGTTGTGAGGAAGGAAACGCCCGGAATTTCAGGTTCGTCAGTCATCTCATCTTGCGTATCTTGCACACTCAGCGTATCACCTCCAAGACCTCCTCTTTCACCATCTCCACCATCCTCACCATCTTCTGTAATTTCAGCGTTTCGAAGCTCGGATTCTTCATCCGCAGTGGATGTAATCCCCCCATTCTTCTTATTCTGCGCATTTTCTTCCGCATCAGGGTCGTATTCTTCTTCCTGAACGGTTCCATACACGGAAGATTTTTTCTTACGACCCGATTTTGTGGAATTTCCTTCAGAATCGGAGTCCGTCCCAGAATCCGATTCGTCGTCGGAATCCAAATCCTCGTCAAAATCCGAGTCGTCGTCAAAATCAGAATCGTCGTCCGACGCGCTTCCGGTTCTTTTTCGATTTCCGTTCTGATTTCCGATTTCTTCTTCAGTGCCGAATTGAGGCGGATTGGAGTCGGTCGGAGCGGCAGAATGTGCGAAAAAGTTGAAATAAAGGACGAAAAACAAAAAGATTGCGAAAAGTCCGATTCCCGTTCCGCAAAGGATGAGTATAATCCACATTTTTTGATTGTTGGAACCCAATTTCGGCGCGTTCCATTTTTTGGTTTGGAGGAAAAACTTGATTTTTTTCCACATCAAATCATGGGTTTTGTTTCCAGCCGGCATCATTTCGACGGAATACCACTGCGTGCAGAGCGCCGCCAGCATTTCCAGTTCACGATTTACGAGCTGATTTCGCTGCGGATTGGAAATTTCACCGATTTTCGCGAACTCATCCGCCGCCGGACCGCCGCAAAGAGCCAGAAGCCGCACATCGTCAAACACATCGTACGCCGACTGCGCGAGGGACTCACTCGCCTGATCGAGCGGCCGAGCCTGAATTTTTCGGGTTCCAGACGCCTGAAACGTTACAATCGGCTGAATCGCTTTCTGAAGTGCGCGCCAGCGTCGAATCCGAGGCTGAACCGCATCGGGCAAAATGTCCTGAATATCGAACAAAATTGCAAGTTTTGCGGAGATTTCCGACGGTTTCCGAAAAATGTCGCTTTCGAGACACGTAAATTTTTCACCCAAAAAGAGGGAATCGCCCGGATAGTTGAGGAAGAACCAATTTCCGTACGATTTGTAAACGCGCCCAAAAACCTCCTCGGGAATCTGTTTTACGAAAGCGTCCAGATTTTTACGGATTGTAAGAACAGAATCGCTCAACGCGCCCTCACGCTCGACGAGCTGCGAAACTCCGAACGTGTACGCGACAATGAATTCCTGCATGAAATTCGCAACGGACGCACTTCGAAAACAAGCCGTCAGAAGCGCCGGATCGAGTTTGTACAGCGCCAGCGGAAGCACGTTCGCGTTGGGAATCGGCGGTTTCGGCCCTGAAATTACGGATGAAACGTTTGAATTTGCGGCAGAATTCGTCCCCGACGGAACCATTTCCATCGCGATCGGCCACAAAAAATCACAGTTCGACGGAATCGTATGATGCTGACGGATCCACCGTTCCAAAATCTGCGCCTTAAAATCGTCTCCCGCCGACGAATTTTTGAGCCAAAGATTCCAAAATTTCTCCGGAAGATTTTGTGCAACAATCAAAACAGCGCGTTGCACCTCCGGAAGCGCGCCGCCCGATCCGAGGAGTTCAAGAAACAACAGCTGACCCGGCGTCCCCACCATGGGAGTGAGCCTTTTTTCGACTTCCGGCAGAGGAAGCTGCATGATTTTTTGCGTGGAATCCGCCAAACGACGTTTCAAAAGCGTCACGGCCATTCGACTGGACGCCATCGGAAGTTCACGAAACGTGTTCGGCAAAGGTTTTGACGCCTTTTTCGACGCCTCTATTCCTTCCGCGTCGGACAAAATACGATGAAAGACGCTTTCGACCTCCATCATCGCCATCAAATCCGTCATTTTGACGACGCCGACCTGCACGAACGTCCTGCAAAACGTCAGAACCTGCGAAATTCCCCCCGCCTGAAACTGCTTCCAGACGTGCGGAACGTACGACGACGCCATTTTGGCCGCGTCAAAATCGGAAGTTCGACCGTTCCACGTGTTGAAAACGAACGAGGTTCCACAATAAATTTCCTCATTTAAATCCGTCGTTTCCGGACTCATAAACGTCGTGGCCGCCAGTTTGGTAAAAATGCGTTCCGGATTCGGCTCGTACGTCGAAAAACTCACGTTTCGTGTGATTGTTCGCGGATAAAAAACGCAAATCCCGTAAAAAATCAATGCCGCAACCGATGGTTCCGCCGCAAGAAACACGGAAGAACCCATCGTGTCGCACACGCACTGAAAACCGTACAGCACAGTTTTGAAGATTCGAAGCCGTTCGGAGAGGGGCATTTTGCGCCAGCGTTCCGGAATCACATGATGCGGATCGTAAAAATTTTCCCCCGGTTCAGTCGATAAAAACGATGTAAGAACCCGTTCGTCCAGCGCCGGCGACGCATTTTTCAGCAACGCGTCAGCCGACTCAAGCGGTTGAATGTCGTGCGGGAACCAATCTGCGTCTTCCAGCACCCAGCCGGACGCGTCCCACAATTGCAGAACCGTCAACGGGTCGAGTTGCACTTTTGCGACAGTTTTTGAGGAGGAAACGGAGGAAGCTGAGGGATCTGCAAAAACTGCGGAGTTTGATGAGTTTACGGAAGATGCAGGATTTGTGGAGTTTGCAGGACCCGCAGAACCTGCAGAACCCACAGAATTCGCGGAGGCGGTGGAAGCGGTTAAAACGTGATCGAAATAGGAACCGACGCGTCCCGCAGTGTCCTTGATGCGGTACGCGAGGTGCATCGCGACGGCCCCGCAGTCCGTTTCGGGAAGAAACATCAGCCGAATGGGCGCGTCTTTGGGCGAAAGCGTCTCCTTCGCGCTGATGGGCGTGTCGTTTGGCAGATAATAGTACACATATCGTTCAAGTTTTCGAAACACGTCGCGCAGCGCAGGCCCCTGCATGGAAGCGGCTCGAACGCTGTATCCGAGCGGATGCTGCGCCACCTCGCCAGATTTTCGTTCCAGCGCGGAAGATGCGTAAGTACAATGTGTAAAATAGTATTGGTGAATCATCGGTTCATCCCATTTCTGAGTGTGTTTCCAATGGACATTCAGTAAAACGGTTTAAATTTCAATTAAAAATATGCAAAAATCCAAGTAAAACGACACACTATTTCCAGGAAAACCAGGATTTTTTGCGGACTTCAAGCGCTCCAAGTACGAGCGGCTGCGTGAAAAACCGTTTGAACCCCGTATCCACGACGCCCCACACGATGACTTTCATCCCGTTCCACGCGGGTTCAGGAGTGAGGCTGAAAAAACTGCCGCCTTTTTCCCACTCGGAACGTGTAATTTCCTTTTGAAAAACGAGCGAAATATCTTCCGGTCGGTCTGTTTCGAGGAGATTTCCGCCCGAGACGCCGAGGACGCAGGAGTTTCCGAAACGCGGATGCATCCACGTCCAACGCACACTGACGCTTCCATTTTCCTCGTTCAACAAACTCGCACGCCCGAAAACCGGCTTGAGTCCGATGACGTTGAGCGGCAGAATCAGATTCACAATCCAGCTTTCCATGGAAGGAAAGATTTCCTGATACGATTCGGGGTCGCGCAGAAGCACATTTACGTCAAACTGACGCAGAAATTCATCGGCATTATTTTCCTGCATCGCGCCGATCATTCCCTGCGAATGCGTCCAGTGCTCGCGCTTCGTTTTGAGCGTCGACGCCATCTCGCCTGAAAATGGATAGTTTTTCAAAAGCGGATCCTCAAGGAGATTCGTGACGCCGTCTGCGTCGTTATTTTGAATCGCCTCGGTCAGCATTTCGAGCTTTACGCGCCGCCGGAGCGCAATATCGTACAATTTTGCGTATTTTTGCGCCTGCGGACAGTCTTCGAACAATTTCGCGTCCCAAAGAGACAAAATCTGACGGTCCAGCTGGTCGAGCGGCGTCGTTTTTCGGAAACTTTCCAGCACACGGACTCGCGGCGCACGCATGTTTGCAAGCTCCGCACGAATGCGCTGTTCGTCCTTTAACAGGGTTTGAAGTTTGTGCTTTTTCACAACGGCCCACGCTTCCGCAATCAAAATCTCATTCGGAGTCGGCGCGTTCAGCTGCGTCAGAAGCGCATCAAGGACGGAAACGATCGTTTTGGCCTGTAAAACGCGTGAACGCAGGGAATATGCGTAATTTGCGGGGAGTTGCTGACCGATGACCGCGATGGATCGTTCACCAGAAAGGGCCTGCATTTGTTTGGAAAAAGTCGCCATTTGTGCGAGCCGATCAAGAAGAACGACCCGTCCACGCGCCGCCAAAACCCGTTCCCGAACGTCCGGCGGAATTTGAAACTGCTGCAAAAACACATCATTGCAGACGCGCGCAACCATTCGATCCGCCCGTTCATTCACCTCCTGCGGAAGATTCTGGTATTCTTTCCATGATTTTTCTTTCCAAGATTCCTCGTACGCCCGCTCCACAAGCGCCTTCATTTCCGCAGGAATTTCCGTGATTTGCAAATCACGAAGCATCGTCACCGCTTCCTGCCAGTGCTCGGCTTTCAGGAGCGGCGCCGCACGACGAATCGGACTGCGAACGAGCGCGAGCGATGGAACTTCATTCATCGGCGAAAACGCGCTGCGCAGCAGAATTTCCGTAAATTCCGCCACTTCCGGGTCGGAACTCGCACGCAAGTCGCGAATCAGCGGACTGTTGGAGGAATCGCGAATGTCCTCCTTTCGGAACATCAGTTTGTCGTAAGCCGTCTCGACGACGTATTTGTCCCAAAGGGTGACGTCAGCGGCCGCAGCGCGAAGCGCAATGTAAATCATAAGCGCGGAAAAACGGTCAAGCGTCGGTGAAAGCAGCGTCTCTCCATCCCGTTCGGGGTGCTGGTACGGCTCGACGCCGATTTCGAGGTTGCGTCTTCCAACGAGCGCGGGGACGCACATGCAGTCGTAGTCGACGAGCTTCATCTGACCGTTTGCAGTAACGAGGATGTTCGCCTGCTGATAGTCGCCGTGGGAGATTCCCGCCTCCTCAACCTCACTGACGACTTTCGCCCAAACGTCTGCCGCCACACGCAGCGCACGCACGTTCCGCGACTTGCACTGCGCATCCATCCACTGAAAAAGTGTGTGTCCCTCCACCCAATCCATGATGACGAGCGGATACCATTTCCCATCGGTCGAACGAATAGCGGACTCACGATATTCAAAATTTACGAGCGAGCGCAGCGGATGTTCCGACATGTACTGACTGATTAGTTCGTAACGCTCGCGACGTTCCGGCGACTCGGACGAAAAAACACGCAGCGCCCGATTTTCACCCGTTTCGAGCGTCGCTTTGTACACGACCGCAAACGCACCCGCCCAAGGCTTCGGCTGCCCCTGCGAGTTGCGCAAAATCGTTGAATTTTTCAAAACAGCATCTTTAAACGCCACTTGAGGTGTTTGAAGCATCGTACTAAAATGGGACGCCAATGGCCACGCCATACTATTTCCTCCATGAGGGGCTGCGACTGTCAAATGCGGTAAAACACAAAATGCAGCAGTTTAAAATAAGGATTTTAGGAAAAGGGGAGTGTAAAATACGTTATTTCGGGGAGAGTGTTTGGGTTATATAGGTTTCATAGGTTAAATGGGCGGTTTGAGTTGTTTCGGTATTTAAAAGCGCCGTGAATTCTGTTTTTTTAGGAATTTCAAGCGTTTGGGGTCGTTTCATTTGGGTTGAAGCGTCGGATAGCCGCTCATTTCAAGGAGCCACGCAAGCGGTTCGATGAGTCCGAAAGGCGCAATCGTCCGCAGCCGCAAATCCGGCTCTCCCACGCCGTCCAGTCCAACGGGCGTCAGCGGGAAAAACTTGTAACGACCACCGAAAAGATCATTAATTTGCGACTCCATGTCCCAATCAGGCCAAATCTTTTTTCGAAGCTCGTCGGTGAGTGTGCTGCGCGCGTCAATGACGGCTTTATTCAGCGCTACACCAGTGGGGTCGATGCGCCCCAGTTCCTCATAAAAACGAATCGATTCGGTTTCCGCAGAATCTCCAAACGCCTTCACCAACGGCAAAAGATCGATTTTCGTAATGCAAACCGCTATCGGAAGATGGAGCGACTGATTGTCGCGCAAACCTTTCAGCGCCTTCAAATCCCGTCGAAAACGTTTCAGCGCCTCGGCCTGCGGCTGCCACGGAAACGTCGGATCAAGGAAGAACAAAAATCCTTCACTCTTAAGCGCCCGTTCGCGCCGATAGTCGTCCCCGGACGCATCCGTTGTGATTTCGCCCGAATAATCGAAAATATCCGCAAGAATGGACGTGCGGCCAAAACGATCTTTGTCGCGATACCGAAGGACGAGCGGAAGCGGAATGCTGTCGCGCTGCGTGGCGGCAGTTCCGCGCCGATAATTCATGATTTCATCAATTCGACTGTCCATTTCACGCGTGACGCTCGACGAAACCGTCGCGAAATCCAGCTGCGGGTAGTATTTGTTCGAAATCTCCCAGTAAAGCATCGTCAGCCAGTGCGTTTTGCCGACCTGCGGAATTCCAAGCGTCGGGAAGGAAAGTTTCGTGAGCGGTCGAAGCGCCGTTTCAAACCGATAGCCGCACGTTTCGTAGGGCGTTTCCTGAATCACTTTCGTACAACAAACAAATTGACTCTTGCTTCCTGCGGGTTTTCGCGTTCCATTTTCGTCGCACGGTTCGAGTTTTCCTTCCGTCAAACAGTGCGGGCACGTGTTGCGGTTCTTCACAAGGCGCGCGTGGACGTCGCTCCAGAAACAGGCGATTCCGAGGAACGTTCCGAGAGAGAGAAACATTCCGAGCAAAAAACGCAGCAAATGTTTGACGCGGAGATAAAAAAGCGTTTCGCCCGAAAGCGTACTCATTTTTCCATTAATTTCCTGAAGTTTTTGCTCGTCCAGCGTGATTTGTTCATTAATTCCTTTCAGGAGTCGGCTTTGTACTGCGATTTCACAAACGCAATCACGTGAACGGTTCCACGTTCCGTACATCTCGTCGAATTTTTCAATCTGTTCCTCCGCAGCAGATTTCAGAATTTTTTTCGAACTTTTCAAACTTTTTTCAGACGCTGCGATTTTTCCTTCGAGATCCTTCTGTTCTTTTTCAAGTTTGCTCTCCATGGCGGCGTAAACCGCGTGGGGCGAGGTCGTTCGGAACGTCATATCGAGCATTGCGCGATAAATCGTTTCTCCCATGCAGAAAGAAAGAAGCGTCATAATGACGATAAAAATGAAGAAACCCGTCAAAACCTGCGTGAGTTTCATCTGCCGCGCACGACCACCGTTGAGCCAGCGTCGGATTTCGTGACGCCGTTCAATCCAGGCCGCCGCCACAAGCGCGCCGAACGCAACGAGTCCGAGCAGCCAGAAAAGGCGTTTATCCATGCTGAACATCGACGCGAGCTGCGTCACGATGTGTCGGTTCGACTGAAGATCGAACTGCAAAAACTCGCGCGCAACAAGTGTTTCGTGAAGTTTTTTCCACACGTTTTTCCGTGCTTCCACCTGACCTTCCAGCCCCTTTTGAATCGATTCGAGGTTTTTCAAAGCAGGTTCGGTTCCGTCGAGTAAAATCATGGAGAAAATCGGCGAATATTCCTCTAATTCCGCACTTTTCAGCGCACTGAACTGGGAAAGAAGCTGCGCAAACGCCCCGCGCGCCTTCAGTGAGTCGCTGAGAAACGAACATTCTTGCGCCAAAAACTCCTCTTTCGCGCGGCACTCAACGGTTTTTTGAAAAACGTTCATATAATGGCCGGCTATTTTCTTCGACTCGGACAGTTCTTCCGGCGGAAGTTCCAGCGTCTCGACGACGGTCAGATGCACGTCCGTCACCTGATTTTCGCCGAATGCTTCTTTCTCCGCCTTCTCGCGCAAATCCGCTTCCGCCGCCGCTCCGGAAACGGTCGCAGTTCCCGCAGCCGTTCCATCTGTTGCAGAACCAGAATTCGCCGCAGAACCTGAGTCCGACGCCGTTCCATCTGCCGCAGAACCGGAATTTACCGCAGGTTGTGAATCTTTCGGTGCGTTCGAAGAATCTTTGGAAGCTGCGGCCTCCGCCGATTCAGCAGACGATGAAGCCGGATTGGAGGCGTCCTGCGCGAAAAGAATCGTCGTACTGAAAAAAAGGACTCCGTAAAGAATTCCGTAACGAATTCCTTTAGAAATTGCGAAAAGGCTGAATTTGGGTTTACACATAAGTGGGTGTTTGGAAAAAATGGAAAGCTCGCTGAAAAAGCGGACGGACTAATTCTCATTCTATATAGAGTAACTCATTTGGCCCAAAAAGTCAAATGCTTCCCCCGACTTTTTTGGGAAAAAAACAGATATTTCGTAAAAAATTTTCGGAAAATGCGGTCGGAACGCCCCTTCACGTGTTACAAAATTCAAACTTCTATGTTCTTTGCTTTGGTACAGTTTTTTGTCACAAAATTTGAGTGAAGAATTGAGTGAAAAATGAGCGTAAAATTTTGAATCCCCGCTGGAGACGCCCTCAGAAAAAAAGTTTCTGTGTTTCTCCTCCACCCCTTGCAGAAAATTTCGTTTTGTGTTATAATTACAGAATTCATGGCGTCAGGAAGATTTCGGACTTTTTTCCACGGAACGAAACGCTTCCCCAAACGACTTTTTCGCTGATTTCTGTACCTGTTTTTGGTTTGAGGATTTAAAAGATGAGAGACGAAACGAAGTGCCTGCATTCCGGTTACACTCCGAAAAATACGGAGCCGCGCGTGGTTCCAATCGTTCAAAGTACGACGTACGTGTACGACTCCACTCGTGAAGTGGCCGCCGTGTTTGACGATCCGTCAAAAAGTCTGATTTACTCTCGTTTCGCAAATCCAACGGTGATGGCGATCGAAGAAAAAATCGCGGATCTCGAAGGCGGAATCGGCGCCATGTGCACGACTTCCGGTCAGGCGGCGTCCCTCCTTTCCATCCTCAACCTCTGCCGGGCGGGCGACAGCTTCATTTCGACCCCCCAAATTTACGGCGGAACCATCAATCTTTTCGCTTTCACCCTCAAAAAATACGGCATCGAATGCATCTTCGTTGATGAAAAAGCCGATTCGGAAACCATCAGAAAGGCGTTCAAACCCAATACGCGTCTCGTTTTCGGCGAAACGCTCGCAAATCCGGCGCTCACGGTCTTCGACATCGAAAAATTCGCGAAAATTGCGCACGCTCATCATGTGCCGCTCATCATCGACAATACATTTGCGACCCCGATTCTCTGCAAACCGTTTGATTTCGGCGCAGATATCGTAGTTCATTCGACGACGAAGTACATGGACGGTCACGCGGTTCAAGGAGGCGGCGTCATCGTGGACAGCGGAAAATTCGACTGGACCCAAGGCGATTTCCCCGAACTCACCGAGCCGGACGAATCGTACCACGGCGTCGTTTACACAAAAACGTACGGAAAAGCCGCTTACATCCTGAAAGCGCGCATGCAGCTGATGCGTGATTTCGGCTGTTACCCCGCCGCCCATTCTGCGTTTTTGCTCAATTTAGGGCTTGAAACTTTGGCCGTCCGTATGCCGCGATACTGCGAAAACGCAATGAAAGTCGCACGATTCTTCGAATCCTCCGACAAAATCGCGTCGGTGAAGTACCCCGGTCTCGAATCCGACCCCGATTATGAACTCGCGAAAAAATATTTGCCGAAAGGCTGTTCCGGCGTGATTTCGCTCGTGATTAAGGGTGGAAGAGCCACGGCAGAAAAATTCATGGACTCCCTGAAACTCGCGTCGAACGAGGTGCACGTCGCCGACATTCGAACCTGCGTCCTTCATCCTGCAAGCGAGACGCACCGTCAGCTGACGGAGGAACAGCTCGCCGCAGCCGGAATCAATCCAGGTCTTGTACGTTTTTCAGTCGGTCTGGAAAATGTGGAAGATATTTTGGACGATGTGAAAAACGCGCTCGACGCCATCTGAGCTGCAAGCGTTTCATCCACTTCTTTGAATATCGTTCATGCGTTTATTTGATTAACAATCGTATTTTGAACGATATTCATTATTTCCTCTCTCTCTTTTGGGGACCGAAAACTTTTTGGGGGCGAAAAACTATGTATAAAATCGTAATTCTTGACGGTTACGCTCTAAATCCCGGCGATTTGGATTATTCCCCTCTTGCGGAATTTGGCGAATTGACGGTTTATGACCGCAGCACACCTTCCGAGGTTTTGGAGCGGGCGCGAGATGCCGACATGATTATTGGAAACAAAATTCTGATTGGCGCCTCCGAATTCGAAAAACTCCCCAATTTGAAATATATTGGCGTCCAGGCGACCGGGTACAACGTCATCGACGTCGCGGCGGCGCGCATGCACGGCGTCACGGTGACGAACGTTCCTGCATACAGTACGTCTTCCGTCGCGCAGCTTACTTTTGCGCATTTGCTGAACCTTTCTTTCCATCTTTCCGAGCATACGTCTGAAATTCGTAACGGTGCTTGGGTCCAAAATCCCGATTTTACGTACTGGAATCATCCATTGATGGAACTGGCGGGAAAAACGATCGGTCTCATCGGTTTTGGAAGCATTGGGAAAAAAGTGGCGCAAATCGCGCTCGCATTCGACATGAAGGTTTTGGCGGCCCGAAAGCATGCTGCAAATAACGTTTGTAACGATAAAAATGTCGGAAGTGACGGAATGAATGACAGAATGAACGTGGAAATCGTTTCGATCGACGATGTTTTTCGGCGGTCGGACGTCGTGAGTCTCCACTGTCCCGCCACTCCGGAAACCGTAAAACTCGTAAATTCCACACGTCTTGCGCTCATGAAACGCACGGCCTTCCTCATTAATACGGCTCGCGGCGTGCTCGTGGACGAACAGGCGCTTGCGGACGCTTTGAATTCCAATCAGATTTCAGGTGCTGGTTTGGACGTGCTTTCGGTCGAACCGCCAACGGCGAATAATCCGCTTTTGACGGCTCGAAACTGTTTTTGTACCGCTCATATTGCGTGGGCGACGCGGGCGGCGCGGGAACGATGTTTGGAAGTCGTCATTCAAAACGTCCGTGCGTTTCTTGAGGGACGTCCGACAAACGTCGTGTCGTAGGTCTGAAATCCGTTCATCCGAAAATCGAATCCTGCAACAAAACAACGACGACGCACGCGACCCAGCATAGAATATTGATGAAAAACGCTCGGTCGTGAAAAAGAACCTCGTCGGGACCGTCGTACAACCCCTTCATTGCATCCAGCGCGTAGCGGAAAATGCCGTAAAAAACGAACGGAACGCTGAATATGAGCGCTTTCGTACGATGAAGCGCGGCCGTTTCCGGCGATAAAGTGTACAATAAATAAGCGACGATGCACACGCACCCGGAAACTGCCAGAAGAAAATTCAAAAACTCCGGCGGATAGAGATGTAATACTGAACGATAATCATTTTCGGGCGTCAGACACGCGACTTCCATGCGTCGTTTTCCGAATCCGAGGTACAGCGCGAGCGAGAACGTGCAAACCAGAATCCAGATGGAAGGTTCCAGCCCCAGCACGCAGCAACCCGCCAAAACGCGAAGCACAAAACCAATTGCAATCGAAAAAACGTCCAAAAGAACATGATTTCTGAAAATTATACAGTATAGAATATTGTTGAACACATACGCAAGTCCCAAAAACGGCAAAAGATGAAAACTGTCTGGAAATCTTTCTGGGAACCATCGCGGCGCGAAGATGCTTCCGGCGAGCGGGACGAGCAGCAAAAGGAGTGCGATTCCTACAGCCGCCGAAATCCGGATTTTTCCTGACGCGATGGGACGGTGTTTTTTTCGAGGGTGCTGCGCGTCGGCGTGTCGGTCTAGAATATCGTTCAAAATATAAACAGCACTCGACCATGCGCAAAATGCGAGGAATGCGGCTCCGCTGAGTTCAAGAATTTGCGGGAGCGTCATCGTTTTCATCACGCCGCCGAACAAAGCCGGAAAAAGGACGAATACATTTTTCGTCCACTGTTGCGGACGCAGCATTTTGAAATAAAGCAGCACAGGAATCTCCAAAGTCTGAATATCGTACAGAGTTTTATGACGAATCGCACATTTCGCACCGTCCGACCTGGGGGGTGCAAAAAATTCAGGTGAAATTAATATCTTCCAAATTTTACCAGAGAAAATGTTTTTTGTAAAGGATTTTAAGGGGCTGAAAGCGTGAAAAAGAGAAAATAAACCAAAATAAACCAAAATAATCTGAAAAAATTTTATAAATTTTGCAAAGTGTGCGAAAAAATAACCGATTCCCTCCTTGACGTTTCATAAAAACCTGTTATAATCCTTAAATCCATCGTGATACGGCTAGCGTTGGTGGTTTTGTAGCCGATTAAAAGAACGTCTGGCACTATGGGCGTGTGCAAATTTCGCCGCCTGTCGGATGTGACTCTATTTCCTGGAGGGAAATTTACTATGTCGTCACTGGTTATTAAAGATTTGACGGATGCGGGTGTACATTATGGTCATCGTGCGAGCCGCTGGAACCCCAAAATGCGTCCGTACATCTACGGAAAACACAACCAGATTCATATTATTAATGTACGCGAAACCCTTCGTGGTTTGTTCCGCGCCCGCAAGTACCTCCAGCAGGTTGTGGCGGCCGGAAGCCTCGTATTGTTTGTAGGTACAAAACGTCAGGCGACCGAAATCATGGAACGTCAGGCGCTGCGCTGCGAAATGCCGTTCGTCAGTGAACGCTGGCTCGGCGGAACCCTCACAAACTTCCGTACCATTACAAAACGACTGGAACGTTTGACCGAACTCGAGACGCTGCGTGCAAGCGACGAATTCGCTCAGTATTCCAAAAAAATGCAGTCGAGTCTCAACCGTGAATATCGAAAAATGTACCGAAACCTCAACGGTTTGCGTACGTTGAATCGTATTCCGGAAGTCCTCGTGATTGTGGACCCGAAAAAAGAAAAGAACGCGGTTGCGGAAGCTCGCAAAATGAACGTCACGACGATCGCCCTCATTGATACGAACTGCGACCCCGACCAGATCGACCTTCCGATTCCGGCAAACGACGACAGTATTCGTTCCATTGATCTTCTTATCGGTTATCTCGCGGACTCCGTCCTGTTGGGAAAAACGGAACCTGCTGCTGAAGCAGAAGCTGCACCGGCTGAATGAGTTTGAATTTTATTCAGAGAAACATCCGCAGACGTCTGTTTGCGGATTGTTTCTTCTTTTTGCTACCCTGATTCCACTTGAAATTCCGCTTTCGGCAGTCTCATGTTCGTCGTTTCTGTAAGCGCGAAGCGGCGATGAAACGTTGAAAAACGTGCATCGAACGTTGGTGAGACGGTCAGAAAGTGTCGTTGTAAAGGCGAAAAATCGGAAATTCAGTATACGTCGGGTATATAATAACAGTAATGTGTTTGAGACGGTGTTTTTTGCGGCGTGTTTCGACGGACAGAAAACGGCGAGCGCGAATGCTCAAAATCTCAATGAATCCTGAAATAAAAATCAGCGAATAAACAGATAAAATCATAGATATATAGAGAACATATATAAAACAAGGAGAAAACTATGGCTATCACAGCGGCTCAGGTTAAGGCTTTCCGCGAAAAAACCGGTTTGGGAATGATGGACTGCAAAAAAGCACTGTCCGAAGCAGACGGCGATGAAGATCTCGCACTCGAAATCCTCCGCAAAAAAGGTCTGGCCAAAATGGCTGAGAAGCAGGCTGAACGCACAACGGAAGAAGGAATTATTGCACTCGTCCGAAAAGGCGATTCGACGGGACTCGTGGAACTGCTTTGCGAAAGCGCGCCTGTCGCGACGAATGAAGATTTCATTCAGCTTGCAAACGACATTGCGGAAGTGGTGGCGTCCAATCCCGAATTTGCAACGACCGAAGAACTGATGGCGCAGAAATCTCCCAGCAAGGGAATCGCGCTTCAGGCACAGCTTGAAGAACTCTTCAATCGTATTCGCGAGGTTTTCCGCGTCAAACGTTACGTGAAAGTGGACGGACTTTGCTCCAATTATCTCCACCACGACCACAAATCTGCCGTTCTGCTTCTGCTTGAAGCGGGCGACGAAACGGTCGGACGCGACATTTGTATGCACATCGCCGCGATGCACCCGCAAGGACTGCGTGCCGAAGATCTCGACCAGAGTGTCGTCGATAATGAACGCCGAATTCAGCTCGAACTGATGAATGCAGATCCCAAAAACGCGAACAAACCTGATGAAATCAAAGAAAAAATCATCAATGGTTCCATGCACAAGTTCCTCGCGCAAAAATGCTTGCTCAGCCAGCCGTTCGTGAAGGATCCGAGCCTTACGGTGGAAGAATTCGCAAACCAAAATGGTCTGAAAATTGTGAAATTTGTCCATTGGAAATTAGGAAAATAACTCATGAATGAAACCACTCCCGCATACAAACGTCTTATTCTCAAGATTTCCGGCGAAGCTATCGCGCCTCCGGGCGGGCGTGGTATTTCCATGGAGTCGATCGTTTCCATTGCGAATCAGATTTATGCCGCCTCGCATTCAGGAACGCAGATTGCGCTCGTTTTGGGAGGCGGAAACATCCTTCGCGGTGCGCAATTCATGGCGCAGGGTGCGCACATTCACGAAGCAACGGCTCATTATATGGGAATGCTTGCAACGGTGATGAACGCACTCGCAATGCAGGACGCGCTCGAAACGATTGGGTGCGCCACTCGCGTGATGACCGCCATTCGTATGGACGGAGTTGCGGAACCGTACATTCGCCGCCGTGCGCTCCACCACTTGGAAAAAGGACGCGTCGTTATTTTGGCTGCTGGAATCGGCAGTCCGTTTGTAACAACCGACACCGGCGCAGCGCAGCGTGCGTTGGAATTGGAAGCCGACATTCTGTTGAAAGCAACAAAAGTGGACGGCGTGTATTCCAGCGACCCGGTTACGGATCCGGACGCCCTTTTTTACCCGCAGCTCACCTATGATGAAGTGCTCGCAAAGCATCTGAAAATCATGGATCAAGGCGCGGTTACAAAATGCAGCGAATACTCGCTTCCCATCCGTGTTTTCAACTATCGGAAGGATGGAAATATCGAAAAGGCCGTGCTGGGGCAGGAAATTGGAACACTTATTTCAAATTTCTGATTACTGCACATTGTATTTGAATAAAATCGGAGAAAACAATGACAGACGACATTCTATTAGACGTTGAAGATCGTATGGAAAAAGCGGTGGCGCGGCTCAAATCAAACCTCGCGGGAATACGTACTGGCCGCGCGAACCCTGGACTGGTGGATTCACTGCGCGTTGACGCCTATGGTTCCCAGGTTCCGTTGAAGCAGCTGGCGGCGGTCGGATGTCCGGAACCGTCACAAATCGTGATTCGTCCTTACGATCCTTCGACTTTGAAGGACATCGAAAAGGCGATTATTGCGAGCGATCTGGGGTTTGCGCCTCAAGATGACGGAAAAGTAATTCGGCTGAACATTCCGCCGCTTTCTCAGGAAACGCGTCGTAAGTATGTGTCGCGCATTGGGGAATTGGCGGAAGAGGCGAAAGTTTCCCTGCGAAACGTTCGTCGTGACGGAATCAAAGCGTGCGATAAAGGCGAGAAAGACAAAATCTTTTCCGAGAACGATCGCGATGCGGCAAAAGAAGAAATTCAGGATTTGATCAAGAAATTTGAAAAAGAAATTGAATCTCTTGCAGCTCTGCGCGAAAAAGATGTTTTAGAGGCGTGACCCCCCCTTGCAGAAAAATTTTTATCTGTTATAATGGTCACAATAATTGAGATGAAGAGGAAACTCCTCGTCTCGTTTGGAGGATATGCGAATGGTGAGCGGGCTGACTCGAAATCAGTTGCCGAGAATATCGGTTGTGGGTTCGAATCCCATGTCCTCCGCTGCGCCGAAAGGCAGAAGTTGCCGCAGCTCGTTTTAGACGGGCAGAAACGTGGAACACGCGGCGGAATGTGTCGGTTTTGTACCGATTTCCGCTGGTCGATGTTTCTCGATGCGGGTTGAAAAAGACGGGGGTAAAATTCTAAAATTTACAGACGACCTCCGTTTTTCCATTTCTTGACGCTTGACAAATTTTTCATTTTGTGTTATACTGTATTCATCCTCGAACCATGAAATTCAAAGTGGGGTGAGGGAAAATTCCTTTCAAAAATCTTATCCTTCTTGTTCCTTAATGGGGAATTGTATAAAACTATTTTTTAATTATTATTCATAAATAAGTACGTAAAAATGACCGAAGACCTCACTCGATTCACCCCTGAAAACATCCTTGGAACTGGCGGACTCCTCGCCAGACAAATGAAAGGATACGAAATCCGCGAACAACAAATCGTGATGGCAAACGATATTTTGCGCGCCTTCCTTGAAAAACATCATCTCGTCGTCGAGGCCGGAACCGGCGTTGGAAAAAGTTTCGGTTATTTGGTCCCTGCAATTCTCGCAACGTCGCAGGAATACGATTTTTCTGGGAGCGTCCAGCGTCCGTACCGACGAATCATCGTTTCCACTCAAACCATCAGTCTGCAGGAACAGCTGATTCAAAAGGACCTTCCGTTTTTAAACAGTCTCATTCCGCTGGAATTCTCGTTCGTGCTCGTAAAAGGGCGGTCGAACTACCTCTGCCTGAGACGTATGAAATCTGCACATGCAAATGCACTGACGCTTTTCAGCTCGCCGGAAGAAGTCGAACAGATGGACGACCTGCGAATTTGGGCGAATCAAACGTCGGACGGAACCCTTTCGGACCTTCCGTTCCAGCAAAACCCAAAAGTTTGGGAGGAAGTGTGCTGCGAATCGGGAAACTGTCTCGGTAAAAAATGTACGTTTTACAACGACTGTTTCTATCAAAAAGCTCGCCGACGAATCCGAAACGCACAGATTTTGGTCGTGAATCATGCGTTATTTTTCAGCGATCTCGCCGTGCGAAACGGCGGCGGAGCCATTTTGCCGGAATATGACGCCGTCGTCTTCGATGAAGCGCATTCCATGGAAGCGGTTGCGAGCGACCACCTCGGAATCGGCGTGACGAACGGTCAGGTGGATTATTTGCTCCGAAGACTGTACAATAATCGAAATCAACACGGCGTTTTGGTTCAGTACAACCTGAAAAAGGCGCAGGAACTGTCGCTCCGCTGCGGATTGGAGGCCGACAATCTGTTTTTGGGGCTGAACGACTGGTTCGAAACGCGTCTCCAAGAAATGCGGTCGGCTTTTCGGGTCAGCGAGATTCGTGTACGAAAACCTGAAGTCGTTCCAAACGGTTTGAGTCCCGCTCTGGCGGAACTGGCGGGCTGCATTTTCAACGATGCGCAAGGTGAAGATTCTGAAGAGGGAAAATTGGAGCTGGAGTCGCTGGCGGATCGGCTCAACGCGCTTGCGTCCTCAATCGACATGTGGGTCACGCAAAAAGCGGAGGATTTCGTTTACTGGCTCAACGTCGTTCCCGTCGGACGCGGCGGAAGACGCGCCCTTCCGCGGATTGAAATGAGCGGCTCGCCCATCGACGTTGGACCTTTGATGCGCGAAATGCTGTTCAACAAAATGCAGTCCGTCATTATGACGAGCGCGACCCTTTCCACCGTTCGAACCATTCGACGCTCAAAACGTACAAAAACCTCGGAACCGAACGATTTTCCGCCGACTTCCGGTCCAAACCCGGCTTCAAATTCCGCACTAAATTCAAAATCGGTTTCAGCTTCAAACCCGGCGCTTTCCTCCGCAAACGGAACGAGTGGAGTCTCTGAAAATGCAGACTTTGGGTATTTTAGGCAAAGAATTGGGCTGACGAATGCGCAGCAGACACTTTTAGGGAGTCCGTTTGATTTCGAACATCAGGCGCAGCTGATTTTGGGCGTCAGTATGCCGGACCCCGTGTCGGACACAGAGGCGTACGAACGTCAGCTCACGCAAAAAATCTGTCGTTACGTTCGAATGACGGACGGACACGCATTTGTGCTGTTTACGAGTTACGGTCTCATGAATCGGGTTGTGACGGAAATGACGCCGTGGCTGATTCAGGAAAATCTCTCGCTTTTTTCGCAGGCGGAGGGAATGTCGCGGATGCAGATGGTTGAAAATTTCAAGAAAAACCCCCGAAGCGTTCTGTTCGGAACCGACAGTTTCTGGCAGGGTGTGGATGTGCCGGGCGATGCTTTGAAAAACGTAATTATAACCAAACTTCCGTTCCGGGTCCCCGACCATCCGCTGACCGAGGCGCGAGTGGACGCAATTCGCGCTCGCGGCGGAAATCCGTTCAACGAGTATCAAATCCCCGAAGCCGTCATCAAGCTGAAACAGGGATTCGGACGACTGATTCGAACAAAAACGGACACTGGAATTGTTGTGATTCTCGACCCAAGAATCAAATCCAAGTTTTACGGACGTTTGTTTTTGGATTCACTCCCGCATTGTAACGTTATTTTTGATTAAAATTAAGGAAAAATCATGAAAACCCTTCTAATCACCTTCCTGTTTGCGCTCGGAATCTTCGGATTTTACTTCATTTCCATCGGTTTCTCCCAATTAATCGGCCGACGCAAGATGATGTGTTCCTGCGGCCGCGTCCGGGCGATGGAACGGGAACGAGAGAAAATCATTAAAACAATCAAAAAAATCGAAGACACAAACAGCAATACACAGTTTCATTAATCTAAAAAATTCGTTCAAATTTCAATGAAAAACATACAGAAAATACTTTCGGGAGTCTTGAACGAATCCCGACGACTGACGGCTTCGGAGGCGCTTACGCTTTTGGAGTCGTACGACCTTGCACAGTTGGGACGTGCGGCAGAGGCGGTCTCACGCAGACTGCACCCCGAAAAATATCGTACGTATAACATTGATCGCAACATCAATTACACCAATATTTGTTCGTGCCGCTGTCGTTTCTGCGGTTTTTCCTGCGACGATGGCGCTCCGGAGGGGTACGTCCTTTCCCGAGAGGAACTTTTTCAGAAAATCGACGAGACGATTGCGCTGGGAGGCTCACAGATTCTTCTTCAAGGAGGATTGAACCCAAATTTACATCTCGAATGGTTCGAATCTCTCTTTCGGGAGATTCATGTACGATATCCGACCCTGAATATTCACGGTCTCAGCGCGACGGAAATCTGGTATTTGGCGAGGCTTGAGTCTCTCTCGATGGAAGACGTGATTCAACGATTGCGGAAATCCGGCCTCAATACGCTGCCGGGCGGTGGAGCGGAAATTCTTTCGGATGAGGTGCGAAAAATCGTCAGTCCCAAAAAAATTATGACGGACGACTGGTTCCGAGTGATGCGCGACTGGCATCTGGCGGGCGGCGTTTCGACGGCGACGATGATGTTCGGACACGTGGAAACGCTCGCGCAGCGTGTCGAACACCTGCTGCGGGTACGTGATTTACAAGACGAAACGCACGGTTTCACCGCATTTATTCCGTGGACGTACCAGCCGTTTCACGGGTTGGAGTGTCCGAAAATCGGTTCGTTCGAATACTTGAAGACGCTGGCCGTCTCACGGATTTTTCTCGATAATGTGCCGAACATTCAAGCGAGTTGGGTCACGCAGGGGATGCGAATCGGCGCCCTCACACTTCGATTCGGCGCAAACGATATGGGCAGCATGATGATAGAAGAAAATGTTGTAGCTTCGTGCGGCACCGTCTTCCATGCGACCGAGCAGGAAATGCGTACCGCAATCCGCGATGCGGGCTTCGAACCGAAAAAGCGGGACGTTTTCTATCATATAGTAGAATAAATATCGTTGCAAATTTTAATCCCTGCAAAATGAAGAATGACGGTCGTCCGTACGTCCTCGCAGTGCCTGCCGACGCTCAATCCAATTTCCCTCAAAAAATTCCCGAAAAAATGTCCGATTTTCAGGATTTCTACTTTACAAAACGATTTCTTATGATAAAATAGTAATATCGTTTGAAATGATGTTGATAGAATGACATTTTTAGCACAATAATATAACAATAATATAAAGGACACACAAAGATGAAACGCGGCCTGATTTGGTTTATTTTGATTTTAGTACTGTTTCCAAAGTGTCTGGCGGCGAAGGGGTCAGACGGACGGGGAATGCTGGTTGTGCCGGAAAACAGGCGCTTTGCGCTGCTGGTCGG
>CAYTLK010000043.1:25232-29078 GCA_964438515.1 uncultured Planctomycetaceae bacterium | reverse complement strand
TTTCAGACTTCATCCACCGACGGGCAGACGAAACCTTCACGCCACTGCCGCGTCAGTTGACTGTCGGCGTAGCTGCAGCACTCGCGGAACGTCTCTTTTTCCGGATCGAACTTGAGTTGCGGTCCGAGCGACAGCGGCGTCACGTTCAAATCCACTCCGTTCGTCTGAAGATGTTCCACCGTCCGGTTGAGCGTCTCCACATTGTCGTCACGACTCTCGATTTTCGCAATTTCTTTCGAAATATCTGCGACGGACATTTTGTTTTTCTCGCCCAAATAGTAACTCGCATTTCCGAGATGCGCCATCGCGGCCGACAAATGTCCCTCGAAAATCGGAGCGTGCAAAATCGATGGATCCCGCTTCTGAACCGCTTCGATGAAATTGTCGAAATGCAGCTGGTCGCTTCCGCCTGTGAATTCCCGAATCACTTTCCCCGATTTATCGTACGCGACACATTTACCGTAAGATTCCTGAACAAGAATCCCTTCCGTTCCGTAAAACACGACTCCGATCTTCGCACCTTTGAGGTCCGGAGTTTCCAGGCCGCGCGTCTCAAAAACGATGGTTTTGTCGCCGTAATCGAAAATCGAAACTTCCGTATTCGCGGTATTTCCCGCATCAACGTAATTCGGATCTTTCCGTTCCGCCTGGTAGCCGAGCCGACCGCCGTAAGTAATAACCTTGTTCGGATGACGTTCGAGACCGAGTCCCCAACGCGCAATGTCGAGCTGGTGAGGCCCCTGGTTTCCAGAGTCGCCGTTTCCGTAAAGTCTCTGCCAGTGCCAGTCGTAATGGAAATTCTGACGTGTAAGTTTCGGATCCGTAATGATTGCGGGACCGGTCCAAAGCCCGAAATCAACGCTCTTCGGAATGCGGTCCGTGTAATCGCCCAACGCGCCGATGGATTTACGACGTTTGTAGCACAAACCGCGAGCAAAATCGACTTTTCCGATTCCGCCCGCCTGCATAAACGCAATCGCATCACGCAACGCCGGATTGGATCGGCACTGGGTTCCGACCTGGCAGATTCG
Organism: uncultured Planctomycetaceae bacterium; assembly: GCA_964438515.1. GTDB lineage: Bacteria > Planctomycetota > Planctomycetia > Pirellulales > Thermoguttaceae > RGIG3701. Next base: position 28,047 of record CAYTLK010000043.1, on the reverse strand, counting down.
ACCGTACTTTTTGGCGGCGGCGACCATCGTTTTTCCTTCATACAGGTTCTGCGTCGCGGGTTTTTCGACGTATACGTCTTTCCCGGCCTGCATCGCCCAAATTGCGGAAAGTGCGTGCCAGTGGTTCGGCGTGGCGCTTCCAACGACGTCCAAAGACGGATCCGCGAACGCGTCGCGCATGTCCGTCACAAGTTTCGGACGGGACCCCTGTTTCTTTTCCACCATGTCGCAGCGAGCTTCGCCGATGGCGGAATCCACATCAACCAAATACGTAATGACCGTATTCGGATTTCCGATGAAACCGCCGATGTGCGACTGACCGCGGCTGTTCGTTCCAACTACCGCGCACGCGATTTTATCGTTGGCCGCCACAGCGTCCTGGGCGCGCAAAACCATCGGAGCAACCGCATTCGCAGCGACTGCCGTGTAGAGGGAGGTTCGGAGAAATTGACGGCGAGAAACGTTTTTATTCATACGTTATTCCTTTTCTATTGTACAAAAACCTATTTCATAATTATTTCTTATAAAAATCGTTCAGAATTTCGACGGCTTTGGCCATAATTGAGGCGGCGTGACGTTTGCAGCGCTCTCCCACGATTTTTTTCTGTTCCGGAGTTGCGACGCCCATCCACGCTCCGCCCATTTCACGGCACGTAATTCCATGAGACGCGACCTTCAGGAAGTCCGGATACTCGTCCTTTTCCGGCACAAATTCGGGAAGCTCCGTCTCTGCGGCGTACTCGGCGAGCTTTTTCGCCAAAGCGGGAATCTCCGCAAAATCTTCCACAAAGAAACTCATCAGCATCACACCGCCGTTCACAGCGCCGCAAATTTCCTTGAGTTTCGCGACTCCGCCGCGGCCGTAACGCAGCGACTGCCACGGAAACGCTTTCACAGCGGCTTTTTCGGCCTCATTATCGGTCGTTTCGGCAAAAACGAGCAACGCGCCTTTCACAGAACCGTACATGCAGCCGTTTACGCCGAACGTGTCGTAAACGCTCTGCGCAACTTTTTTCGAGTCCAGCGGAACATACGTCCAGCACTTTTCAGCCGGACCGTCTGCCGCAAAAGCGGAATCGCCGGAAAAACCGTACATTGCAAGACCGAGAGAGCCGGCAAGAACGTTGCGGCGGGTGAGTTTCGTATTCATTTTTTATGAATCCTTTTATTAAAATCATTTTTATGATGAAAGAAAAACAACTATTTTTTCATTATAAACTAAATCTCCCCGAATTGCAAGGCGCGGGGAGAAAAAACTTCAAAAAATTGAAAAATTTTCCGAAAAACAGCGGGATTCAGAAGGATTCAGGGGGATAAACGGAACTGATTTTTTACCTTTCTTCACTCTTTTTCATGGTTTAGAGATTTTCTTTCAACTTTTTTCCGTTTTTCTCCGATTTTTTGAATGAACCGTCTTTCTACTGAAAAGAAATTTCGAACTCCGCTTTTTTATCAGGAACCGTCTCCGACACCTTTTTTGTCGGTACACGCGCCCTTCAAAACAGAAGAGGGAAAAAGAAAATTTCACAAATTTCAGATATTTTCAAAATACTGATTGCTTTTTGAAAATAGAATGGTATAATAGTAGTATTAGGGAAGATATGCATTCTGCCGTGTACAGAATGAAATTCAAGGGATTTTACGTTTGCAGGACTTATGATGATTTTGCAGGAAAAAGAGGATTCAATACAGCTCAACGGATGGAAATTTCCGCTGGGACTGGGTGCATTCCTGCTGCTTGCATCCTGTTTTTCCGTATTTCTCGCAAACGTCACGCACGGTGAAGGGGAAAAAACTCCCGTACAGGCCGCCGCGCAGCCGTCAGATGCAGTTCGACCGTCAGATGCAGTTCGACCGTCAGATGTGACGCAGCCGTCAGATGCCGTTCGACCGTCTTCTGCGGAAAAAACGCCAAAAAATCCTGTTCAATTTTCAAAACAGGTTGCGGAATCTGCGGGCCTGCACCCATGGTCGGGGTACAATCCCGGGGCGTGGAGATTTTCTCGAACGATGATTCAAAACCGTCAAAAAGGCGGCGCGTCCGGAAAAACCTATATCGAAACCAACGTTGTTCTGCGCGCAAAAGAAGAAAATGTGCTGACGACCGTTACGGAGTCCTACGTTTTACTCGCTGGAAAAAACATCAAAAAGGAACCGAAAACCACACGGCTCGACGTTTATGGTTTACCGCCTGAAGATCCGAGAACGGTGGAGGAAATGCCGTCCGAAACCCTCGAAATTGAGGGTCAGCCGATTCTGTGCCGCGTGTTGAAAGTCGTTTCCGAAGGAAAAAACATCCGCAGAGAGTCGCGCCTCTGGTTCAATGATACCTGTACGCCTTACATCATGCGGCGGGAACGAAAAACCTTTCGGCGCCCTGAAAATACGTGCTGCGAGCAGCTGACGCAGAACGTCACGACGAGGAATTTACAGGTTTCCGTCCTTGGAAAAGTCCTCACCGGCTACATTTATACGCAGGAAATTCATTACGAAACGTACATTTCACGCTCTGAAATCGTCGCGTCCCTGCAAATTCCCGGAAATATCGTTACGCAAATCACTCACGAGACGGATTTGAAAGGCTGTCCGCTGCAGGATATTTCGCTTCAGCTTCTGGATTACGGGACCTGTACCTCAGACCGTCAGCGCGGTATTTACCGTACTTTTCGCGGCGGAAGAATGGTCGTCTCCCCAAAACAGGGCCGTCCGCTCCGTCCTCGCGTCCTTTCCGTCGAATTTTCTGCGGAATCTCCAGCGGAAACATCTTCTGAATCCCCTGCGGGACCCGAAACAGAAACGCCGACGGATTCAACTC
>CAYTLK010000043.1:10216-25132 GCA_964438515.1 uncultured Planctomycetaceae bacterium | reverse complement strand
GATTCAACTCCAACTTCAACCCCGGACTTGAGTTTGAATTTACATCCGAATTCAAATCCGAATCCGACCCTGGAATCCGAATCCGTCCCATCCGCCTCGGACGCCCAACCGAGTTCCAACGCGGCTGCACCCGCAGATTCTGGAACGGGATTGCAGCTTTCATGGAATGTTTCGTTCGAAACAGCTTCAGGAGTTGCGGAGCCGGTTCCGGACGGCGGAGAAATCTTTTTTGAACGCTTTCAGAATCGCTGGAGATTCGGAAACGATGTGCTTCATCCTCCGGTCGGGTTCGAAATGTCGGATCTTTTTCCGAACTTGCGCCCCATTTGTCCTCTGGAATGGAGGATTGAACGGCTTCCGGAAGAAACGAAAGAACAAGAAGGAGAAACCGGCGAGAATCGCAGCCGTTCCCCGATTTACAATGAAGGTTTACGCATCCGGCAGAGCCGCACGTCTTTGGAAGTTTCGACGTTTACGCCGGAAGCTCAACGGCGCGTGATTTCTACGCGTTCCTTACGTCTTTTGGGTCAAAAATCCCGGCAAAAAGATGCATCGGACCCGCAAACGGAAGCTCCGTCCGAAACACCGCTGCGAGAAACACCGCTGCGGCGTACTTTCCGTTCGTTCTTTTTACGCACAGAAAACAAATAAGGCGAATTTTCCCACGGAACTTCTAAAAACTCAATATGCAAAAGTTTTGAATATTGAGTTTTCAAAAGTTCCCTGAAAGGATTTTCAGGAACGCGTCCATTCCGTGAGTCCGCCGGGACGGTCTTCCAACGTGATTCCCAGTTCTTTCAGCTGGTTGCGAATCGCGTCGGCCGTTGCAAAATCTTTCGATTTTTTCGCATTTTTTCGCAGTTCAATGAGTAAATTCATCAAATCGCTCACGAGACTCGAATCTTTCCCATCTTCTTCTTTTTGTGCAATCGGTTTTGTGAAAACGCCTAGAATCGCCGCGAGTTCACGGAACACCCGACATCCGGCCTTCAGCTGCGCCGAAAGTGCTTCATCGTGCGTTTCTTCAAGACGATTTTCGTCCACAAATTTGTTCAATCGTTTCACAAGTTCGAACAGCTCGCCGATAGCGCCTCCCGTGTTGAAATCGTCGTCCATCGATGCGAGAAAACGATCGCGCGACGCCGAAATTCCCTGGAGGAATTCGCCGGAAAGTCCCGCCGCAAAGACGTCGCCGGACGTACGAAGCGTGTCGTACGGAAGTGCATAAAAACTGTCGCCCGTCACGCGCTCAAAACGTTTGAAAAAACGATAAAACGCATCCATTCCGGAACCAATCTGCTGAATTCGTTCCTTACTGTAGTCGATCGGACGGCGATAGTGCGACGAAAGAACGAAAAATCGAACATTTTCGCCCGTGAATTCTTTCAGCATCTCCTTAAACGCCGCTGCGCCCTTGGATTTACTGATTTTCCCGCTTTCCTGACTCGCCAGATTTCCCGCTTCCGGAGACTCTTCATCCGTCACATTTTCGTCAGCTTCCCTCGTTTTACGTCCTCCGACCTTTCCGATCTCGCTCGACGCCTGCATGAGTCCGTTGTGCATCCAATATTTAACGTACGGTTTTCCTGTACAGCATTCCGACTGTGCGATTTCGTTTTCATGGTGGGGAAACATCAGATCGAGGCCGCCGCCGTGAATTTCGAACGTGTCGCCGAGCATTTCGTGACACATGACGGAACATTCGATGTGCCAGCCGGGCCGACCGGGTCCCCAGGGACTTTCCCACGACGGTTCACCGGGTTTCGCCGCTTTCCAAAGCGCAAAATCAGCCGCATTATGTTTTTGCGAGGCCATCGCGCCCCCCTCCCCCTGCATCTGTTCGAGCGTTCGATGTGAAAGTTTTCCGTATTCGGGAAATTTCGCAACGTCAAAATACACATCTCCCTCTGCCGGATACGCATAACCGCGATCGATTAAATGCTGAATGAACGGAATCATATTTTTAATATGTTCGGTCGCCTTGGGAAAATCGCTCACCGTCTCGACGTTCAGCGCCGCAATGTTTGATTTATAATCGAGAATCATTTCATCTGCAAGCGCCGCCATCGACATTCCGCGTGCTTTGGACTCGTTGATGAGTTTGTCGTCCACATCCGTTATATTAATAATGAATCGAACGTCGTAACCGTTATAAACGAGGAATCGTTTCACCGTGTCGAAAATCACGGGGCCGACCATGTGCCCGATGTGGCTCGGTTTGTACACGGTCGGACCGCAAAGATACATTCCGACTTTGGAAGTACCGGAAACGGTCTTAAATTCTTCTTTGGTTTTGGTCAGTGTGTTATAAACCTGAATCATGGTTCGTCCTTTGTTTCTGGATTTTCCCTTTTGAGATCCCGCCGGACAATGCGCGGAAGGACCAAACACTTTTTCTCTATTATACTCTATTTTTCCGACTTTGTAAAGACGTTCCCCCCCCCTCCGTCACATGAATTTCTTGCGCTTTCAGCCGTGTTTTTGCAAAATAATCGCCACAAAATTCAAATATTTTCCTCCGCCGGCTTCCATCGCCTTACGATCGCCGCGCGCGTAATCGTTTTCACATGCGAGCCAGTCGTTCCAGCACTCTTCATTACTCTCCATTTCGTGAACGGAAAGAACGTCCGCGCCGCTGCATTGTTCGACCATCGAACGCCAGAACGCAACGTCCTGCAAGTACGCCAGCTGTTCCGGAGTCCAAGAAAGCAGCAGTTCCGACGGTAAATTCGCGTGCAGACTCTTTTTCATCCCCGGCACCGTAATGTACAGAAATCCTCCAGGTTTCACGCACGGCAAAAGATGCGCGTCGAGGTACGATGGATCCCGCCCGAAATAATTGTACGAATCCGTACTCACCACCGCATCAAAGAAATTCGGCTCAAAAATCGTTTCAAGTTTCTCCGCATCCGCCTTTACGGGATGAATTTGTTCCTCCGAAAGTCCCATCGAGTCGAAAAACTTTCGATTTTCATCCGGCTCGCTCCATAAATCGGCTGCATAAACGTTAAAACCGTATTCTTTTACGAGAAAAACGGACGTGAGTCCCTGTCCGCTTCCGAGATCGAGAACCGTCGAACCCGTCGGAATTTGGTGGTTCAGAAGAAGTTCTTCTTCCAGTTTCAGCGGGTTCGGACCCATGATTTTTTCACGAACCAGCGTTTCATCGTATGCATTACTTCGTGGATATTTCATCGTATCACCTCAACAAAACAAAAAACAAAAAACAAAAAATATTAAAAGTTTTCCGGGTAAGGGGTCTGGGGAGAGGAGCGGCTTTCAAAAAGCCCCTCTTCCCACGACCGTCACGACATAACGGGCAGCCAGATTCTCCCGCAGGGTGAATCGCGCGTGCAACCGAAGCCGAAAAACTTTTTAATATTCATACAAATCAAAATACGGATACAAACCGAACCAGCGGGCGCTTCCGCTTCCCAGCGAAACGACTGAAAGTGTGTGCGTACGCGGCGCCTCTCCCTCAAAAACCGTACGAGAAACCGTTAGGTAAAAACGTCCGAATCGATCCTGCGGCTCCGAACGAAGAATCTCAAAACGAAGCTGAAATTTTCCATCGCCGCTCTTCCACAACGTATCGGAATCGTCGTTCGGAAGGTCGAATTTCAACACATCTTTTCCGTCAAATTGAAGTTGAAATCCATCCGTTTTCGGCTGGCCGGAATATCCAAGCCCGCCGGCAAACACGAACGTCACGGAGTCTGCGGAAGCGTCTTTTTCGCAATCAGGAACGTCCGTTTCCCACGAAACAACATTTCCGACCGCCGTCTGACGCGAAACAAACATCGGCGCATTTTCCTCACGGTACGATTTCCAGACGCTCGACTCGCCGGGGTTCCGAATGCGCTGAAAACCCAGCACCGTTCCTTCCGGGACCGAGATTTTCGGAATCACGGCCTCCGCGTCCCACGTAACGGGCGAAACGGTTTCTGCCGCCTCAAGCATTCGCGCAAGCGTCCAGCGATTTAACCGATTTTCGCTTCCCGCCGCGCCGTGATTCAGCCCAGAAACGATTAACGTACCGTTTTCCGTTCCCACTCCGACGCGGAAAAGAACCGCACTGTTTTGCACCCGAACGATGCTGGGAAGCGCACGAATGAAGATTTCGGGAGGATTGGAAATTTTATCCAGCTGGAATTTGAACGCATCGTCGAGCAGCTCGCACCACGCGCCGTCGCACCAGTGGCCGCAAACGGACGCATCCGTCACCGAATTGTCGTAAACGTAAGTGCCGCACCGATTTTCTTGTTCAGAATCTCCGCCTTTCCACCAGCTGGACTGAAAACGAATCTTTGTAGATGGAAGTGTCGGAAGTGAGCCGAGCAGCACGACTTTCGCTCCGTGAATCAGGGCGTTTGAAGTGCGCAAATCGAGCCGCGAAACGACGTAAATCGCGTTTTCAGGAAGCGGGCCGGACGTCGGAATCGCGGAAACGTTCCATCCTTCGAATAGCGGCGCGAGATCTTCCTGTACGTAAATCTTTCGTTCGACATTCGGCTGAATTTGCTTCGGAAAAATCCACGTCGTCCATTCATTATGAATGGTTTTTTCTCTGGAATATGAATTTTGCACAAAATCCATACAAACCAGAATCTGAGTCGGACGTTCCACTTTCGGCAAAACACCTTCGAACGTTCCGCCGCTTCCAACGGTTCCTTCCTCAACCGCAACGCCGCCTGAAACGCCGCCTGAAGCACCACCTGAAACGCCGTCCGATACTCTGCCCGCAGCGCCGTCCGGCGTCCCGCTCGCGGCGGGTGAAAGCGCGTAAGAAACTCCATTCGGAAGAATACTGTACGTTACAGAAATCTTTCCTGAAAGATTTTCTCCTGTAAAATTCGAAAGAATCGTTTCAATTTTCAAATTTTCACCCGATTCATACTGACGCAAAAGTCCTTCTTGCAACAGAACTGCGGGGGCGTTCACGGACCGAACGCGCTCGGGAGAAATTGATTTTGGACGGAAGAAATAATCGACCAACCCGTTTGAAGTCGTCCAATAATCCTGAATCAACCACCAGTGGAAGCCGGACAAATACTCGTTTTTCCGCAAAGTTTCGACGTTCGACTTATGCAGCAGAAAATACAGATTTTCGGACGCAACCGCCCATTTTTCCGCTTCGTCCAGCAGTCCCAATTCCTCCAGTTTCTTCTTTCCATCCACCATCCAGAACGGCTTATACGCGAGTCCGTCGAACATTTCGATCTGGTCGGGACGTGAAAAAGTGATGAAGTTTCCCGACTCGTGTGAAATCACCGGTTTTCGAGGTTTTTCAAGTTGAAACTTTTCCGCATTCGTTACGGGATTCGTCCATTCGTCGAAAAGCGCAGAATACAAATCGGTCGTTTCCCGTGAATCTTTCGCGAGTTTCCACACCCAATCCCCGTCGAAATCCAGGAAGAGTCGGTCCGGGTCGAGCGTTCGCGCAATTTTACAACTTCTTTCAAAAAGTGCCGTCCATTCTGGAGTCGGGTCGCCCATCGACAGCTCGTTTCCGAAGACCCACGCAAAAATGCACGGATGGTTCCGATGTTCCCGAATGACGGCCGCAAACCGATTCATATAAAGGTCAATCGCCGGCGCAGGGTCCGTTCCGTCCGGCACATTTTGCTTCCAGCGCGCACCGATTCCCGGAACTTCCGTCGGATAGCCGATCACGAACTCCGCCATCGGTAAAATTCCGACTTCATCGCAGGCGTCGTAGTACTCGCGCGGCATAATGGTGCTGTGGTGGCGCACGTGATTGAAGCCGAACGACTTGATGAGCCGAAGGCGCGAGAGGTACATTTCTTTGTCGGACGACATCGAAAATTCATGGGGATAAATGTGGTCGTCACCGTACCCGCACAGCATCAGACGCTTTCCGTTCAGCAGAATTTTATAGCCGTCGACTCGTATTTCACGCATTCCGAAACGGGTTTCCAACGAATCACAGGGAGTTCCGTCTTTCAAAAGCGTCAGACGTGCCCAGTACAAATTTGGAGTTTCCGGCGACCAAAGTTTCACGTCTGGAACCTGCACAGAAATCTTATTCTCCGCATCTTGCGTCTTCGACGCCTTCAGATTTTTTCCTTGTGCGTCAAAAATTTCCAGTTTCAGCGAGTTTTCCGGCAAAAGTTTCCCCTCAAATTCCACTTCAGCCGTACACGTCGATTTATGAATATCGGAACGAATATAGATATTTTTCAAGTACGTTTTCGGCCGAGCTTCGAGGCGCGCGTGTCCCCAAAGTCCGCCCCAGATGACGTCCATGTAATCGTTCAGCTGCGCGGCTCCCAGCATTCCGTCGATCTCCCATCGCCGCCGAGAATCCACATCAATCTGAAGTTTCTGCGTTTTTCCAGGTTTCACCCAAGGCGTAATTTCGATTTCGTGCGGTCCGATGAGTCCCAAAAGTTCGTCGCCGGCCGCATTTCCATCCACAAAAACTTTTGCGTAACGTGAAATTCCTTCTAAAACCAGAAAAACTGACATTCCCTCCCAATTTTCGGGAACTTCAACGGAACGTTCGTAATGACCGACCCCGATGTACCCCCACCGAATTTTATCGTTTTCCGCGCCGAAACCCTGATTATTCCAGATTCCCGGAACCAGAATTTCCCCTTTTTGATTTTCGTCCGTCGAAAAATTCCAGACTCCATCGAGGGATTGAGTCTCTCTTGCGCCAAGAAAGGAAGTAAGAAATAGAAACAAAAATGGGAAAAAAAACAAAAAGGAACCTAAAAAAGAATTCGAACAATCGGAAAGAAAATATTTTTTCATCGGAAACTCCTTGAAAAAAACGGTGGGAAAAAATGAGGAAACCTCGTATTTTTAAGTATAATCCGCTTCTCAGGTTTTGTCAATCCCTTTGCGCGAAAAAAAACAATTTTCCAAAAGATAAAAAAATATCGAAAATTTTCTTGGACCCCCCTTGTATAATTTTTTAGAAGTTGTATACTATATTCATCAGTTATCGATAATAACCTATCGATAACTTAATATCAGGATCTGTTTTTTCAGGTTTACATTTTCCTACGATATTTTTTTAACAAGGAGATTGCTCATGGACGCGAACGAAGAATTGATTCAGGCCGAACAGGAACTCGACGAACTTGTGATGAAGGTGCGAAAGGCGCAGCAGATTTATGCGCACTACACCCAGGAACAGGTCGACAAGATTTTCAAAGCAGTTGCGATGGCCGCCGCCGCTGCACGCCTCCCGCTCGCCAAAGCCGCTGCGGAAGAGACGGGGATGGGAGTCACCGAGGACAAAGTGATTAAAAACCATTTTGCGTCTGAATATATTTATCACAAATTCAAAGATGCGAAAACTTGCGGAATGATTGAACGCGACGTTCAGTTTGGAATCCGTAAGATTGCGGAACCGATCGGAATTCTGGCGGGAGTTGTTCCGACGACGAACCCGACGGCCACCGCGATTTTCAAGTCCCTTCTGGCGTTGAAGACGCGCAACGCGATCATCTTTTCTCCGCATCCTCGCGCGAAGAAAAGCACCGTGATGGCCGCCAAGCTCGTTCACGATGCCGCCGTCGCCGCAGGAGCGCCCGAAAATATCATTGGATGGATTGAAGAACCGTCCATTTTGAAGTCGAAAGCGCTGATGTCGCACAAGTACGTGAACCTCATTCTCGCGACCGGCGGTCCTGGAATGGTGAGTGCTGCGTACAGCTCCGGAAAACCGGCCATCGGTGTGGGTGCTGGAAACACGCCTGCGATCATCGACGAAACGGCCGACATCCGAATTGCGGTTTGCTCGATCCTTCTGAGTAAGACGTTCGACAACGGAATGATTTGCGCCTCGGAACAATCCGTGGTGGTTTGCGACGAAGTGTATGATGCGGTGAAAGCGGAATTCACGCGGCGCGGTGCGTACATCACGAATCCGGAAGAAAAAGAACTGCTCGGAAAGACGTTCATTAAGGACTATCACGTCAATCCCGCCATCGTCGGTCAGCCGGCTGCGAAAATCGCGAAAATTGCAGGGTTTGAAGTTCCGGAAGCAACGAAAGTTCTGATCGGTGAAGCGGAAGTCGTCGATCGAGAAGAACCGTTCAGCTACGAAAAACTTTCCCCAATCCTCGCAATGTACCGCGCCAAAGACTTCGACAACGCGGTTGAAATTGCGGAAGCGCTGATTGAGTTCGGCGGAATGGGACACACGTCGGTACTTTATACCAATCCTACGAATGTCGAACGTATTGAGAAATTCGGCGACACCGCCTCCACAGGCCGTATTTTGATTAACCAGCCGTCGAGCCAGGGCGCCATCGGCGACATTTACAACTTCCGTCTCGAGCCGTCGCTCACGTTGGGCTGCGGAAGCTGGGGCGGCAACAGTGTCAGTGAAAATGTAGGAGTCAAACACCTCATGAATGTGAAAACCATTTCCGAACGTCGTGAAAATATGCTTTGGTTCCAGACCCCGCAGAAAGTGTACTTCAAGAGCGGCTGCCTCCCGCTCGCTCTGCAGGACCTGAAAGGTTCGAAACGTGCGTTCGTCGTGACGGACAAACCGCTGTACGAGTTGGGAATCTGCGACATGGTGACGCGTGAACTCGAAAAAATCGGCGTCGAGATTCAGGTCTTCAACGAAGTGAAACCGGATCCGGACCTCAGCACGATTAAAGAGGGACTCAGCCGAATTCGCCTGTTCCAGCCGGACATTTTGGTGGCGGTCGGCGGTGGAAGTCCGATGGATGCGGCTAAAATCATGTGGCTCATGTTTGAACATCCCGAAATTCAGTTTGAGGATCTGGCGCTGCGCTTCATGGATATTCGTAAACGCGTGTTCGAGTTCCCGAAACTGGGCGATAAAGCGAAACTCGTCTGCATTCCGACGACCTCCGGAACCGGATCTGAAGTGACGCCGTTTGCCGTTGTGACCGACGACGCGACCGGAAAGAAGTACCCGATTACCGACTACGCTCTGCTTCCGACCATGGCGATTGTGGACCCGGACCTCGTGATGACGATGCCGAAAAAACTCACCGCGTATTCCGGCCTCGACGCCATCGTACACGGTCTCGAATCCATGGTTTCGGTCACCGCAACGGATTATACGATTGCAATGTCGCTCGAATCCTGCCGCGTGTTGTTCAAATACCTCCGAAGTGCTTATTTTGACGGACTTACAGACGTTCACGCTCGTGAAAAGGTGCACAACGCCGCCACCATGGCGGGAATGGCGTTCGCCAATGCGTTCCTCGGAGTCTGCCACTCGATGGCACACAAACTCGGCGCCGCGTTCCATGTTCCTCACGGACTTGCAAACGTGCTGCTGATTGAGGAAGTGATTCGTTTCAACGCGACGGAAGCACCCCGAAAAATGGCGGCTTTCCCCCAGTACGGTTTCCCGGAAGCGGGCGCTCGTTACGCACGGCTTGCTCGTTACGTCGGTCTCGGAGGAACGGACGTTTCCGACCACGAGATGGTGGAACGGCTCATCACGAGTCTGCGCAAACTCGCGGACGACCTGAATGTTCCGCGCACCATTCAAGAAGCCGGGATTCCGGAAGATGAGTTCCTTGCAAAACTCGACCAGATGTCGGAAGATGCGTTTGACGATCAGTGCACCGGTTCCAACCCGCGCTATCCGCTGATTCCCGAAATCAAACAAATGTACTTGAACGCCTATTACGGCACACGCAAGGACGTCTGAAAACCTGAAACCTCAACGGATGTCCTCCTGCCGGCACTTCTTCGGAAGTGTCGGTTTTTTTATGATTTTTATGATTTTTATTTTTCTTATTTTTCTCAAAGATTTTCCAAACGAGACACCTGCGTTCCGAAGAAAATCGCATCACTCCGCATCCGCAAGTCGTTTAACGCACAACATTCCGTCCGAGTCGAAGCCCAGAATGAGAATTTCGCCCGACTCGGGCTGATGTTCGAAAATCCAGCGATTGAATTTCTTCTCAAGTCGGTCCTCAAGCATCGTTCGAATGCGGCGGCCGCCGTTTTTGATGTTCTGAGGCCGCGCCATCTCGCTCTGAACGAAATCCAAAATCGACGGCTCGCACTCAATCACAAGCCCTCGACGCTCTTTCGCCGAGTTTTTAAACATCGTCAGGAATTTTTCACCAATCGCCCTCACGAAACCGGGACGCAGCATGTCGAACACTATAATATTGTCGCCGAAACGATTCAAAATTTCAGGACGCTTTAATACATGTACGAAATGCTCGCGCACCTTTTCGAGGAAATGTTTTTTCACAAACGACTCGTAATCCGGCTCGGTGTCCGTCACGGAATCGGTCGAAGACGCGGAATCAGCTGCTGAGGCGGAATCGTTTTGAATTCCCGTGTCGGAAAAAAGCGTGTCCGCGCCGATGTTGCTCGTAAAAATGATGACCGACTGCGAGAAAAAAGCCGTTTGTCCCTTGCTGTCCGTCAGACGTCCGTCTTCGAGAATCTGAAGGAATTTATCCATCACCTGCCCGTGCGCCTTTTCAATCTCATCAAAAAGCAGAAGACTGAATGGATTTTCACGTACGAAATTCGTAAGCTGTCCGCCCTCCTCGTAGCCGACGTAACCAGGCGGGGACCCCGTGAGTTTTTCGGCCGCATGAGACTCTGTGTATTCACTCATGTCGAAACGCCGCAGACGCGCCTCGTCGCCGAAAATCAGCTCCGCAAGCGCTTTCGCAAGTTCCGTTTTTCCGACGCCCGTGGGTCCGACGAAGAAAAAGACGCCTTTCGGTTTGCCCGTCTGACGCGTCGCAGGGGAAAGCGTGACGCCGACCGTGGCGCTAATCAGCATTTCCACAATCGCGTTGACCGCCTCCGGCTGACCTTTCACACGATTTTCAATGCTTTGACGCGCCTCTCCGATTCGATTCCGACGGTCTCCTTCGTTAAATTTATCCCACGGATCCTCTTTTTGACCGTAACGATAGAGCGAAATCAGACGCCGCAGCTCCGTCGTTTCATCTACAGGATCGTCCGCACTGCGGTTCGCGATGGCTCCAAGCGACATCAAATCCCAAAGCGCCAGCCCCTGCGTCTGTTCGACGAACGTCTCGACGTAATCCGCGTGCTGCTTTTCGCTGAGAGGCGCATTCCTCGTAAAAACACGGAAAAAATTTTCAATGAACTGCCGACGTTCTTCATCCAGCGGATTCGGAATCCGAACGAGCGCCAGAAGCGGCTGTTCCTGATACAACCACGTTGGAACCGCCGCCAAACGCGATGCGGAAAGAATCAAAGCGTTGCGACGCCCCGCCAAATCGCCGTGATGAATCGTCGCCGCTTCCGTCAAAATCTTTTTCAAATGAAGCAAGTATTCCCGTTCCGCACGACTTTGACGCCGTGTGTCGTCGAAAAGTTTGTCCGAAAAATGAATCACGACCGCCGTGGGAATCCGATCCTGCATCAAAATTCGGCGCAGCTGCGGAATCACATCTTCCGCGCTCCGGCTGCGGCTTGAAAGCGTTACGGGAACTGTCTCTGCGGCGTCTTCTTCCGAAGAAACGGCTTTCTCATTCGGGACCGGCGGCGGAACAACATTGTTTTCTGTACGTTCCGACCGACGCGTAAAAATCGAACTCCGAGCCGAATCACGACGCTTCTGGGACGCCAGTTCAAACTCGGCCGCAACCTCTTCCGCACGAGACGCAATCGACGACGGCGGAGTCGGCACTTGCGCTGAATTCTGAACGTTATTTTGGCCGTTATTCTGTGTTGAATTCTGCGCTGAATTTTGCGGAGGCTGCGAAAACTGCGGGGGCTGCGAAAACTGCGGGGGCTGCGCGTCTTGAGGAGCCGAAGAATCCAGCAGGTTCAACAGCAAAGAATCCATCGTTTCCGGAATAGCCGTCCTCATTCCGTCCGCCAAATCGTAATGCACAATCAGGGTGTATTTTTGCGACAAAAAATAATGATTCAGACACTCCGGAAGCAGCACCGTGCGCGGCACAACATCCTCAAGCATGTAACGATCATCAACGTTTCCATACAAAAGAACGTGCTTTCCGTGAAGCAGCTGCGTATGCATTTCATCGCGCCACGAGCAAAATTTCGGTCGTTCTGGATTTTGTGACATAATTTTACCTCCGAAACTCAACGATAAATATTTAACGATAAAAACTTAACAATAGAGTTTTAGCTTTCAAAACTCAATGATAAAGTTTTAACGATAAAAAATTCAACGACAAAATGACCGTTGGACGGTTAATGATTAAACGGATGAATGGCGTACGTCATTGCAAGCGAGAAACAGAGACGCCGAGATCCACAATCCGAACCGAACCCGTAAATTTTTTTGCCGATTCGGTGAATCCTCGTTTGGAAACCGCCATCGTGACCGTTTGCGCCGCATGAATCACCTGATTTTCGTCGTCCGACCATCCCTCCCCCGTGTCGGCATTCAGCCCCGTCGGGACGTCCACCGAAAAAAGAGGGTGCAAACCGTTTTTACAGCAGTGATTCAGCCAGGGAATCGCCGCACTCATCGGAAAACGCGGCGGACCGCTCGCACCCGTCCCCAGCATGGCGTCGACAAAAAACGCACGGCCTTCAACCGACGAAAAGACGGACTCAAGACGCTGCAAAACCTGCGAGTTACTCGAAGCGTCATACAGAGAAACCATCGGTATTTCCAGTTTTCGAACAAGTTCGTACTGAAAAAGAGCGTCTCCTTTCAGACGGACGGGATCGGCACAGAGCACGATTCGAACAGGAATCAAACGGGTTTGAAAGTGCCGCGCCATCGCAAAACCGTCCCCCGCATTGTTTCCCGTCCCGCAAAAAATCAGAATCTCCCATGAATTTTGAACGTTTTCAGACGCAGAATCCTCAGACGTCATTTTTTCGAACGTCGAATCTGCGGACGTCACGTATTCCGTCACGACGTCCGCAGCAGCGCGCGCCGCATTTTCCATGAGCAAAATACCGGGAATTCCATAACGTTCGAGCGCTGTACGATCGAGCGCCCGCGCCTCGTCACAAGTAAACGTTTCGTTCATTCCTCCACCCCTCATGAAAGTTATTTGACGAAAATCGTCAGACGTTTTTCAAGAATCCGAACCTCCGCAGGAAGCGTCCCGCCCGGATCGCCGTCCAGCTGGTACGCAACGGGTCCGTCCGAAAGCGGCGTTATTCGGAAATTTCGGCCGGTACGCACGGTAGAACGCCAGTAAAAACGATGCAAACCGCCGAACTGTGCGAGCGTCGAAAGCAGAATTCCACTCCAGAGCGATGCGCCGCGCCACAAAATAAGGTTGAGTTTTCCGTCGAAACCATTCGCCCCTGGAATGAGCGGCACACCCCAGCCGTAATTCGGGATGTTTCCCACGAACGCCCACGAACGTTCGAACGCCTCGCCCGTCGGTTCAAACGCATCGTCGAGGATTTCGATCCGCATTTTCGGGTAGCGATAGCCCGCAAGAACACGAAGCATCGGTTTTGCGTACGATAAATAATTAATGTGCGCGCCCTTTGGATTGCTCATTCGGGCCGAATGCACTCTCGAAACGACTTCCGCATCGAAACCGCAGCCGATCATTGCGAGAAACAGACGGCCGTTTGCCTGCGCCACATCCATTTTTGCGACTTTTCCCGCCAGAATCATTTTCGCAAAGGTTTCCGGCTGAAAACTGTACTTTAAGTGTTTCGCGAGTAGGTTTGCGGTTCCGCTCGCCAAAAGGGAAATTGGGACTCCCAAATCGGTGCGATTCGTCAGCTCGGCCGCCGTTCCGTCTCCCCCGACACCGATGAGCGCCCGCAGTTTTTCCGTACGATGCAGTTCGTTCGCGCGCGCAGCCACCGTCGCCAAATCGGTTTGCGTTTCCACCTGAAGCCCCGCCTGACTCAGAATTTCCGCAAGCCGTTCCGCCCTCTCACGCGAAGAATGGCGCCCCGCTTTGGGATTGAGGGACAAAATGACGTGGTTTCGGGAAGAAGGAAGCGTTGTGATTTCTGGTGAGATGACGGGCATGATTTTCGTACAGTTATAAATTAGCAAGAAATGAGTCGGAAAGCAAATAAAAAAACCCCCAGCACCAAGTCGGCAGGATTATTGGAGAGCCCGTAAATTTATGGCGGACACCCTGGCTTCAATATCCTGTGATGTACGTTCTCTCGAAGAGTCACGCACCTATACAATCTTTGAAACGCGGTTGGGTTCCTTACGAGCTCATTATCGGCTCACCAATAGGTAGTTCCCGCCTGTCAGGCGCTGAAGGTTTTTTTGAATTGAGGATTTCCCCTCAACTCTTTCTTTAGTATAACACCTTAGGAAAGTTTTTGCAAGTGCTGCCGGGCAAAAAAACGAGAATTTTTTTAATTTTTTTCCAAATCTTTCCATTGAAAATCGTTTCAAAATATGGAATTTCTTGAAAAAAACTCCGTCCCCCCTTGAAATTCCTGACTTATTGAGTATGATTATATATAATATTGTATATTTCCTTAGAGAAAGACATTCGGGGGGAATGAGAATTTCTCTGAAAAGATGCGAAAAAGGGGGATTTAATGAGTCCGAACTGTGCGAAAAAAAAGGTTTACACCCGCCGGGCCGCTGGTGCTGCGGCGATGCGGATGGTTTGCGGAATGTTTTTACTGAGTGCGACGGGCTGCGCCCCTGAAAAAAAACAAAATTCTGGAAAAAAACAGATTTACACCAGTTTTTATCTTTTGGCGGACTTTGCGGAAAAAATCGTCGGCGACCGAATGGACGTACATTGCATTATGCCCGTCGGTTCCAACGTTCACAACTGGGAACTCACCCCGAAAAAGATGCTGGACCTTTCTAAAGCCGATGCGTTTTTGTACAACGGCGCCGGGCTGGAACCTTGGTGCGACAAAGTTCTGCCCCAGCTGGAGAAAGAAAATGTAAAAATTTTCGAGGCGGCAAAATGTGTGCGACTCCTCGGAAATCATGAGTGCGACTGCGGCGAACACGAA
>CAYTLK010000043.1:0-10116 GCA_964438515.1 uncultured Planctomycetaceae bacterium | reverse complement strand
CGAACACGAACCGCACACGCACGCGGGTCCCGACCCTCACATCTGGCTCTCGCTGAAAAACGTTGCGTTTATTCTGAGCGATCTGGCGGATTTTGTGTGCCGCATGGAACCAGAAAATGAAACGTTTTATCGTGAAAATCTTCGGAAAGCGTTGGAAGAATGCGGAACCCTTGATGCGGAATTTCAGTCGGTCCTCGATAAAATTTCGTGCCGTCAGATCGTGGTTTCTCATTGCGCGTTCGGATATTTGTGCCGCGATTACGGCCTCGAACAGGCGGCGCTTGAGGGATACAGCGCGTTTTCCGATCCGTCTCCCGCACAGATGGTGAAGATTATTGAATTTATAAAGAAAAATCAAATTTCCGTTATTTTTACCGCATCGAACGAGAATTCGAAAGGCGCGGAAGCGATTGCGCGGGAAACGGGTGTAAAAATCAGCGTTCTTCATCCCTTGGGGACGCTCACGCAGGCGCAGATGGATTCCAACGCAGATTATTTTTCACTCATGCGCGAAAATCTCGAAGCCCTGAAAACGCTTTAAATTTCAAACAAAATTCATTTCCAAAAAATTTTCCGATCCGTAATCATCAAAACCCCGAATCAACACCTCCCAAATCCCCCATTTTCCCCAACCCCCGATAGTATAAAAAGAAACAGAATCATCAGGAGTCTGTGAATGCTTGAAGTTCAAAATTTAACATTTTCCTATCGACGGGAAACGCCGCTGCTGGAAGATGTTTCATTTACCGTGACGCAGGGAGAGTTTGCGGTGATTATCGGTTCGAACGGCGCCGGAAAAAGCACCCTCCTGAAGCTGATTCTCAACCGATTTCCACCCAATTCGGGAACAATTCGTCTTTTCGGGGAGGAAATTCGCAGTTTTCGGCGCTGGACCCGCGTGGGGTACGTACCGCAGGGACACACATATTTGAATTCCGACTTTCCCGCAACTGTCGAAGAGATTTTGCTTGCGCATATGTTTCCGCAAATTGGCCTCTTCCACTTCATTCGGCGCGCGCACCGGGAACGCGTCTCGGAAGTGCTGCAGCAGGTCGATATGCAATCGTTCCTGAAAGCCCGACTTGGAACGCTTTCGGGAGGAGAGCTGCAGCGGATTCTGATCGCCAGAGCGCTCATCAACTCACCGGAACTGCTGATTCTCGACGAACCGACCAACGGAATCGATATGAAAAACGCACATATTTTATACGAACTGTTGGATCGGCTAAATCGCGAGATGCATTTAACAATCCTCATGGTGACGCACGATCTGGTACACGCTTCGAATTATGCACAGAAAATATTCTGTATTGAGGAGGGAAACCTCGCCGAAGTTGCGCCGAATCAGCTTCAGCGGGAGTTGCGCCACCGCCACCATCATGAATATAAGGAGGAATGCGAGCATTTTCAGGCGCTCGAAGAGGATTGCGCCTGCTGTGCGCACAATCACAACTGCCCGCACCGGGAGGAAAGTGAGGCGCAGGAATGAACGCACTCATGGAGATTTTTCAGCACGATTTTCTTCGAAACGCCTTCCTGATTGGAACGTTGCTTGCAATCATCATTCCGTGCATCGGTCTGACGGTCGTTTTGAAGCGTCTGTCGCTCATCGGCGAAACGCTCGCACACACGTCGCTCGCGGGTGTGACGCTCGGACTCCTTCTTGGTTTCAACCCGACGCTTTGCGCCACGATTTACTGCGTTGCAGCCGCATTCGGGATTGAAATTCTGCGAAAAAAGTACCCGCATTACGCGGAACTGGCGCTGGCGGTCATTCTCTCCCTCGGAGTGGGACTCACGGGCGTTCTTTCGAGTTTCGTCACAAATTACGCAAGTTTCCAGAGTTTCCTATTTGGAAGTATCATCACCATAACACCCTTCGAACTGCGGCTGGTGACGGTCCTTTCGATCGTGGTTTTGTGCGTTTTCGTCCTGCTGTACCGCGAACTTTTTTACATCGCGTTTGATGAATCTGCCGCCCGGCTTGCGGGAATTCCGGTCGGCGCCATCAATTTCCTCTTCACCCTTTTGACTGCCGTCACAATTTCCGTGGCCGCTCGAACGGTGGGCGCGCTGATTGTGTCGTCACTCCTCGTCATTCCCGCCGCCGCAGGAATGCAGCTCGGACGCAGCTACCGTTTCACGCTGCTGTTTGCCGTTGCGTTTTCAATCCTGACGATGAATGTCGGCCTATATATTTCCTATTTTACCGAGACGCAGCCCGGCGGAACCATTGTACTGCTTCAATGCACCCTTCTGGTTTTGCTCATGATCGTTCGGTCCATTCGACGATAATCCGACATTCACCGTCCCTGTTTTCCCATCCCCTTTTTCATTTTACCTATTTTAAACCTATTTTTTTCAGAGAAAGGCCCGCAAATGAATACATCCTGCAAAACACTTTTGGATCGTCCGAGTCGAACGAAAATCGTCGCAACTCTTGGGCCGGCATCCAATGAAGACTCCATGATTCAGAAGCTGATTTACGCTGGAGTGGACGTTTTTCGAATCAACGCGGCACACGGCACACCGAAAGAGTTTGCGGTCATGGTGAAAAACGTACGAAACGCCTCGAAGAAGACGGGGCTTCCAGTTGGAATCCTCATGGACCTCGGCGGCCCCAAAATTCGGCTCGGAAAACTCCCGAATGATGAAATCACTCTCGAAACGGGTTCCGAATTGGCGTTCATTTCGTCCCGATTCGAAGAAAAAGCGGAAAAATGCGCAGAAATTCAGGGAATTCCTCATCTGACGTGCACGTACGAGCCGCTCGTAAACGAACTTGAAGCGGGAGACCGCGTGGTTCTGGCGGACGGAACCGTCGAATTGAAGGTTTCTGCCGTCTCCGCGAAAAAGCACCAGTGGGCGCGCTGCGCGATTGAACTCGGAGGAACGGTCCGAAGCCGTCAGGGGGTGAATTTGCCGGGCGTGAAACTCAGCATTCCCGCAATGCTCGACGTGGACCGCACGAACGCAGCGTGGGCGGCGCAAAACGGCGTCGATTTTCTCGGTCTGAGTTTCGTGCGTCACGCATTCGAGATTCACGAACTGAAGAATCTGATTGCGGAAAATGGGGGAAATACGCAAGTAATCGCGAAAATCGAAAAGCCGGAAGCGGTGGAAAATCTGGTGGAAATCGTTCAGGCGTCCGATGCAGTGATGGTTGCACGCGGAGATCTGGGCGTCGAAACGGATATTGCGCAGATTCCCGTTTTGCAGAAGAAAATCATTCATGTGTGCCACACGTACCGCCGTCCCGTAATCGTCGCGACGCAGATGCTGGAATCGATGACGCACAGCAATCTTCCGACGCGTGCAGAAGTAAATGATGTTGCAAACGCCATTTTGGACGGCGCCGACGCCTGCATGCTTTCCGGTGAAAGCGCGATTGGAGATTTCCCGGTCGAAACGGTTCAAATGATGCATCGAATTGCGCTGGGAACGGAAGACGTTCTGGATTCCGAACTCTACCATTTCATCCCGGAAACGACGCCCTTCCATCCGGTTCTTGAGGCGCTCTCGCAGAACACATGCGACCTTGCGGAAGAACTGAACGCCAAATACATCATCACCGCAACCGCCAGCGGCGCAAGCGCGCTGTGTCTCTCGACGAATCGCTGTTCCACGCGGATTCTGGCTCTGACGCACTCCCCCGAAACGCTGCAGAAAATGTCGCTTTACTGGGGCGTCATTCCGATGCAGCTCCCGAAAACTCGAAAAAACACACGTGAAATCATGAGTTGGACGCTGGAACTGTTGCGAAAAGAAGAACTCGTTTCCGTCGGAGACCGACTGATACTTTTCACCGACGCAAGCACAAGTACGACCCACAACGCCGTCGTGGTTTACGAAGTAGAACCGGAGAATTAAAGGAAATTCCTTTCAAAAAACATCCTACAACGTAGCGTTTTCCCCTCACAAGTAAGAAATTCATTTTTTATAATGATCGACTGGAACCTGAAATCGGATTCCCTCCCGGAACATTTGAAACACTGCGCCGCATCCGTTGGAAATTTCGACGGTGTGCATCGCGGACACGCGGAAGTTGTGCGTCGATTGCGTGCGTACGGAATTCCAACGGTCGTTTTTACGTTCTCACCTCATCCCCGACAAATTCTGCACCCCGAAAACGCTCCGGATCTGCTTACGTGGACGGAACGAAAAGTCGAACTGCTGCAAATGTTGGGGGTCGATGAAATCATCGTCTGTCCCGCCGCACAGATTCTCAGCTGGAGTGCCGAAACCTTTTTCGAACGTGTGGTTGTGGAACTGCTGGACGCGAAAGTACTGGTGGAAGGTCCCAATTTTCATTTCGGGAATCGACGCGGCGGCGACACGCTGCTTCTCGGAACGCTCTGCCGCGCCGACGGACGCACGCTCGAAATCGTCGAATCTCTCGAAGAACTTCACGGGGAACCGGTTTCAAGCTCCCGAATTCGGGAACACATTCAGCACGGGGAAATTACGGAAGCAAACGCGCTTCTAACCGCTCCCTACCGCATCCGCGGAACGGTGATTCATGGTTTGGCGCGCGGTCGAACGATGGGTTTTCCCACGGCAAACCTCGGAAACATCGAGACGCTCCTTCCGTCCGACGGTGTTTACGCCTGTCGTGCGTTTCTTCCCGGTCACGCACCCTGCCCCGCCGCCGTTCATATTGGGCCGAACGTCACATTTCACGAATCCAGCAGAAAAGTGGAAGTACATCTCCTCGATTTTCACGACTCCTTGTACGACGAACAGATTCAGCTTGAATTTATCGCTCGGATGCGCGGCCTCATTCCTTTTGAAAATTCGGAAGAATTGAAAACTCAAATTTCTCGCGATGTTCAAAACGTTCAGAAACTTCTGGCTGAAAAAGTTGGAATCTAGGGGCTTTACAAAAAGTGTATGGGACCAGATTTTAGAAAATTTTCTAGTTTTAAAACATTTTTTAAAACTTTTGTGTTTTTTGTCTGGGGGTAGTTGACAAAAATCCTTTCTGGATTAAAATACTAGATGTAGTGGGTTTGGTGCTAATTCATACCATATCTGGCATCGAACAGGGAATCTGGTGCAAAACCAGAGCGGTCCTCGCCGCTGTAATCGGAAACAAACGAGTCCAATCTTAAGGTCATTGACGTAAAAAGAATTTTGTGCGAAGAATTTATAAAAACTCATACAAAATTCAAAAACATCGAGAAGGCCGGACGCGCAACGCCGAGAGTCAGAAGACCTACCAAACCCCAAGAGACGCAACCTGCGCGATGGACGCAGCAAGAGTCCAGGTGAAATTATGGAAATTTCTGCCTGTTTACGGTCTTTTTACCACGAAAGTCGCTCATGATACTTTCAGGGCTGAAAATACGCGAAGAAATTCAGAATGGAAAAATTCGCATTGAACCATTTCTGGAAAAACAGTTAAATCCAAACAGTTACAACCTGCGCCTGCACAACGAGTTGCTCGTATACACCGACGCAACACTGGATGTTAAAAAGCAGAATCCGTACAAAATTCTATCCATTCCGGATGAGGGGATTGTACTGCAGCCCGGCGTGCTGTATCTCGGAAGGACGGTCGAATACACTCAGACAGATGGTTTTGTGCCGATGCTTGAGGGGCGTTCTTCCATGGGTCGGCTCGGTCTGTGCGTTCACGTGACGGCGGGATTCGGCGATGTGGGGTTTGCGGGATTCTGGACGCTGGAAATTCACTGCGTGATGCCGGTCCGAATTTACGCAGGAATGGAAATCTGCCAGATTTACTACCACACCATCGACGGAAAGTACGAAACGTATTCCAGCGGCAAATATCAAAACAATACAGGTATTCAGCCGAGCCTCGCGTGGCGTGATTTCCAGTAATGAATGATTATTGTTTCTTTTTATTTGAATCACTGTGCAAAAATATATTTTTCATAACAATTCAAACGTTTTTCTAAAATTTGGGGAATTTTTTACATATGAACGTCCTTATGCGTACCGCTTTGAATTCAAATCCTGAAATTCATACTTCAATTTCGTCCTCGTTTCGCTTTCTTCGAAAGCGGGACGGACGACGCGTGATTTTTATGCCTGAAAAAATCACCTCCGCCATCGAAAAAGCGTTTCAGGCGGCTCAGAGACTCACATCGTCTGAAGAACTTCAGCTTTTAACGCGGAATGTTGTTTTAAAAATCGAAAACAATCACAACAAAAATCATTCTTACGAGCCGGGAGTGGAAGAGATTCAGGACGCAGCTGAAGCGGTCCTTATGGAGGCGGGAGACGTGGAGGCCGCCCGAAAATACGTTCTGTACCGCGCCGAACGCACTCGAATTCGGGAACGAAATTCACGACTCATGCAGACTTTCGAGGATATTACGTTTAAAGACGCAAAAGAAAGCGACATTAAGCGTGAAAACGCAAATATTAACGGCGATACCGCCATGGGACTCATGCTGAAATACGGTTCTGAGGGCGCAAAAAGTTTCTGTCTGACGCATATTTTGAATCCTGAACACGCAAAGGCGCACGAAGACGGCGACATCCACATTCACGACATGGATTTTTACGCAATGACGACGACTTGCTGTCAGATTGACCTCAAAAAACTCTTCCACGGCGGTTTCGGGACGGGTCACGGCGAGTTGCGAGAACCGAACGATATTCAATCGTATGCCGCTTTAACGTGTATCGCGATTCAATCGAACCAGAACGACCAGCACGGCGGCCAAAGTATTCCAAACTTCGACTACGCGCTGGCTCCCGGTGTTTTATGTACGTTTTACAAGTTATTTGTACAGAATTTATTGAAGGCGGTTCAGCTTCTGACCGGCAGCAAAACGTTTTCGGAACGTCTCGAATCGATTTGCCGAGAACTGAAGGCGGAAGGAGTCGCGCTGAAACTTGAGGAACACGACGTTTTTTGCGAGGAACTGCGAAAAAGGATGGAGAAAACGACGATTTCCGAACAAAAATCATCAACTTTCGAACACGAATCCGTACTTTCTGATGAAATTTTGACGAAAGCGCTGCGTTTTGCGCTCGACGAGTCGCTTCGGGAGGCGGATCGCGCAACGTATCAGGCGATGGAGGCTCTGATTCACAATTTGAACACGATGCACTCGCGAGCCGGGGCGCAGACGCCGTTTTCGTCGATAAATTACGGAATGGACACGTCGCCGGAAGGCCGAATGGTGGTTCGAAACGTTCTTTTAGCGCTCGAAGCGGGTTTGGGAAACGGAGAGACGCCGATTTTTCCGATTCACGTTTATCGCGTCAAAGAAGGAATCAATACGGCTCCGGGTCAGCCGAATTACGACCTTTTTCAGCTCGCGTGTCGGGTGAGCGCCAAACGGCTTTTCCCCAATTTCTCGTTTCAGGACGCGCCGTACAATCTGCGTTACTACAAGCCCGGTCATCCAGAAACCGAAATTTCGTACATGGGCTGTCGGACCCGCGTCATTGGAAATGTGTACGATTCGACGCAGGAAATTTCTTATTCTCGCGGAAATTTGAGTTTCACCTCCATTAATCTCCCCCGAATTGCGATTCGGGCGGAACGAAATCAAGCGTGGTTCTTCGAGGAACTCGAACGTAAACTGCAGCTTTGCGTCGATCAGCTGCTTGAACGTTTTGCGATTCAGTCGTCGAAAAAACGGAAGAATTTCCCCTTCCTCATGGGTCAAGGCGTCTGGCTCGACAGCGAAAAACTCACGGAAGACGACACAATCGGCGAGGTTTTAAAGCATGGAACCCTTTCGGTGGGGTTCATCGGACTCGCAGAAACCCTCAAATCCCTCACGGGACTCCATCACGGCGAATCGTCGGAAGCACAGAAACTGGGATTGAAAATCATTTCGTTCATGCGCGATTTCCTCGACCGAACCGCCGCAGAAAAACATCTGAATTTCACGCTCCTTGCGACGCCGGCAGAGGGTCTTTCCGGACGCTTCCTCCACCTCGACAGAAAACAGTACGGAATTATTGAAGGCGTGACGGACCACGAATATTATACGAACAGTTTTCATATCCCTGTTTATTTTCCCATCTCCGCTTTCGAAAAAATCCGGTTGGAGGCGCCGTACCACGCGCTCACGAATGCCGGCCACATCACGTACATTGAACTCGACGGCGACCTCACGCAAAATCCCGAAGCGTTCGAGCAAATTATTCACGCAATGCGCAAAATGGGAATCGGTTACGGCGCAATCAACCATCCTATCGATCGGGACCCCGTTTGCGGTTTCAACGGCGTCATTCACGACGTCTGTCCGAAATGCGGCCGCAAAGAAGGCGATGTGCCGTTCGAACGCATTCGCCGAATCACCGGCTACCTCGTCGGCACGCTCGACCGATTCAACGACGCAAAACGGAGCGAGGTCGATGAACGCATTGTTCACGGAAAATAAAACGCGAAAATTCGGCCCGTCGTATGAAAGATTATTCACAATTATGAATAACTATGAATAAACACTAATAACGTACAGTATTTTGCAGTTCAAAAGGAGTTTTTTTCATGAGTTCAACCTCGCTGCGCATTGCAGGAACGATTCAGGAATCAATTGCGGACGGTCCGGGAATTCGGTTTGTGATTTTCGTACAGGGGTGTCCGCGCCGCTGTCCCGGCTGTCACAATCCGCAAACTCAGCCGCTGGACGGAGGTTACGAAATCACGGCAGACGAAATTCTGCACCAGATTCGGACGGATCCGCTTCTTACGGGCGTCACATTTTCGGGCGGCGAACCGTTTTTGCAGGCGGAAAAACTGATACCGATTGCACGCGAGTGCCACAAAATGGGGCTTCACGTAATGACGTATAGCGGCTGGACGTTTGAAGAATTATATTCCGTACAGAATTCTTCATGGAAGCAGCTTCTCGCCGAGACGGACGTTCTGGTGGATGGGCCGTACAGGGAGGAGCTTCGAAGTTTCAGCACGAAATTCAGAGGTTCCTCGAATCAGCGACTTGTGGACGTGGCGCTTTCGATTCTGACGCTTGGAATTCAAACGGTCTGAGCCGTTCGGGAAAATTGAACGAAAATTCAAAATCGAGTAGGAGACCGTTCATTATTGGGGCGGTCGCGAGCTGATAGGATGAATTCAACCGGAAAATTTCGTTTTTCAGGAACGTACATTCAGCGGGCAAAAAGCCCGTCGCTCGCCCTCATAACCCCATTAAGGAACGTTCCTTTGAGGAATCATGCGGGCAGGATGCCCGCGCTCCCAGGAGGTCGGCGCAAGCCGATTGGATGAATCGAATCGGAAAACTCCGTTTTTCAGGAACCCACGGGGATGTTCAACTTGGTGCGGAAAAGCAGAAGCGCGACGCTTCCCAAAACAAGTAACATCCACGCGGACGGCTCCGGAATGGCGTTCGGATCCGCCTGAAGCATGATTCCCGCATTCGTGACTCTCAAAATGTAGTTCCAATTCGCATCGGTCGGAAAAAGCGCCTCGGAAAAATCGATCATTTCCAGCAACTGTGCCGTCGTATATTCGACCCCGTTTTCGTTCTGAACCGAGGCGGCCGAGTAAAGCAGAACCTGATTCATCGGATCGTTCGTCGGAACCGAAGCTGTTACGAAAATCGAAGCGTCCGAACGAATGACGAGCGTTCCGCCGACGTCCAGAAGCGTTTCGTTCTTTACGGTGTCGTCGAGCGACAGCGTAATGCGGCTCGGAGCCGTGAGGTCGCCGGAAACCTGAATTCCGCCGTCCACGTACAAGCTGGAAGCGGGGGCGCAAACGAGATTCCCGTTAAAAACCGCATGATCGACGGCAAAATTCTGTCCGGCCGCGACTTGCGTGTTCAAGAGTGCGGCGGACGTTCCAATCGTTCCGGAAAACGTCAAAAGTCCCGTATTGTTTGCAGCCGTTTCGGAGCCGAAATAAACCGTACTCGTCGTTGTGCCGGTGATGTTGGACGCAACGATTGCTTCGCCCTGTCCGGCAGAAAGCGTGTACGCACCGTAACCCGTCTCGTCGGCCCAAGTCGTTTTCACACTTTCAAAACGGATGCTTTTTCCAGCTGCAATCTGAACGGCATTCGAGAGCGTGCGCGTCACGTCAGCCGCGTTGTTTTCAAGCAGGATTCGTCCGGAACCCGACACTGTAAGTTAGGAGGACGCGGCGCCGAGTGCGGAGTCGGTACC
>CAYTLK010000042.1:20626-30584 GCA_964438515.1 uncultured Planctomycetaceae bacterium | reverse complement strand
TGCTTTTACATCCCCAGAATAATCCCTCAAGAAAAACCAAAAGCCGTAAAACACGGCGTTTTACGGCTAAATATTAGCTCCACAGGGATTCGAACCCCGAACCAAGGGATTATGAGTCCCCTGCTCTGACCATTGAGCTATAGAGCCATGGTTTCCTTACAGTACTTCCATTCCTTCAGTTTAACTCTTTCTCGTTTCTTTACAAGGGGGAGGGGACCGTTTTTTCCCCTTTTTTCCCTCTTTCTATCTCTTTTTCTACTTCACTTCCACAAAATGTAATCCAAACATCGTGCCCGTCGAACGACGAGACTTTCCAACAAGATGAACCGTTATGTGATGAATATCGTCTTGCGTCTTTTGTAATTTTGTCCCAATTTCATACATCTTCGTCTCCGAAATCACACCGCCTGGACCGGGTACAGGATTGCATGCGTCAAACGGAACGGATGAAAGAAGCTTTCCATCAAGATAAAACTCGAAAATTCCATAATCACAAGCTCGCGTAAGTCCCAACGTCAGCGTTTTGGCCGCAGACGGAATCTCAATAAGAAAATCAAGTTCGTCTCCCGATTTCCCGGCGCTCCACCAAAGTTGCTCATCGTCGCGCCATTTGCCGTTCGGAAAGGAACCCATTCCCTGAATCGAAAGGTTTCCAGAAGGAATTTTTGAGAGACGGAAGGGGCCGTACGTTAAAGAAAGCTGCGTTCTGTAACGGACCGACGCGGCCGCCTCTTCCAAAAGAGACGCATCCGACGGCGCGTTTTGAAGCCGTGAGGAGGTCGGACCGTACCAAAAGACCGTCACCGCATAATTGATTTTCGTACTCGCCCAATGCCAGATTTCCATGTCGAAACGGAAATTTTTCTCGAAAGGAATGCGATCGAGCGAACGAAAACGTAAATTGGTCGTATTTCCAAAGTTCGACGGACCTTCCGCTCGAGGCTGCGCGCGCCACGGAGACTCAAAACGGGTCGGCGTACACCACGCATAACCGTAATAATCCTCCGTTCCGGTCCCAAAATGCGATGGAAACGACTCGCCGTCCACATAAATCTTTTCGTCTCCCTCGCCCCACCACTGGGGAGAAGAATTCACAACCGACAGAACGTCTCCGACATAAGTCCCGCTCCCATCAATGGTTACGTAATTCCAATCCCGCGTCCCCTGCCCCGCAAGCGTGGAAATCTCACGTTCCTGCCGCCAGTTTGCATGAAAGTAACGCAAATCAGACGCGTTATTTGTGCGATTTTCAGAAATGTCGGCCTGAACGCACGAAACCTCCAGCGTGACGGGGGCGGTTCCAACATTCAGGAACGAAATCTGTGCGTCTTTCAAGAACGGCATCGGCCAAAACGCCTGCAAATTTCCGTCCTCCGCAACCGCTGTGAAAAATGTACGATACGGATTCAGCCCCACGCCCGACCCGAAAAAGTCGCCGAGCGGGCACAAAACCGTGGTTTGACCGTCAAAAGAAATCTGAAGAATCGTGCTGCGCAGCGCGTCGGCCGCCGCGGCGCAAACCTCTTCCGAAGACGCACCGTCCGCATCGGAAATTCCGGCTTTTTTACCGACTTTCTTTCCTGCTTTTGTATCGACTTTCACCCGCAAATTTACGATGTTTCCCGGCCCCGTGAGACTCAACGCCGCCGTACTTTTTCCAGGCTCCAAAACACGCGAGGCGGTGAATGTTTTCGAATTTTGTACAGTGCTGGAGACTTCAGGAGGATTCAAAAGCGTTTCGCAAACGGCTGCAATTTGAGCCTCCGCGCTGCGCAAAACTTCCGGAGAAAACGACTCCGCCGCCGTATCTTTGGAATATGTACGATAGTTTATCTGGTAGTACAAATTTTTCTGAACGTCCATCGCGTCGCACGTAATTTTGATTGATTTTGCGTAAGGAATCGGTAAATACAGATTCCTCCCGCGCGCGGTTTCCTGCGAAAGCGGTGTGCCGCAGAACGCTGTGCCGCCGACAATTTCATCAATTTTCCCTGAAAAAGTCGGTTCCTGCGCCCCGTCGATATAAATGTGAAAATGATTTTTGTACTCACCAGACGTAATCCACCACCGCACAATCGCGCCCGGCCCTTGCGCGTCCAGCAACACCCATTCCTCACGACCGTTATTGTTTTCCGTACGAATAAACTGTGACGCGTCTGCGTTTGCAAACCAGTTTTTTCCCGGCGATTTGGCGTTTCGGTCAAAACTGCTGGCCTGCGAGCACGTAAAAATCGGCTCGGACGCGGCGAGTGCCGACCGGTCGCACATTTCGTCCAAGAGGGAACGCAGCGAGACCGCCGCCGACTCCTCCGCCTGCAAATTTCCACATTGGAACAAAAGCAGAACGAATAACGTGCATGAAACGAAAGCTGCGCAAAATGTTAAAACTGGCAAATTGGGGAAGAATTTTTTCATGGTAAAATCCTGTTTGGAAGTGGGTTGGTGAGTGGGTGAGTGAATGAGTTCGGGAGTGAGTCGGTGACGGATTTATAGGACGTTCTGAAGAACAATATTCGTTCATTTTTCATGAATTTCACGGTCGGCCGCATCCGGAAGTTCAAGCGCCTCTTTCTCAAGATCCACCGGCGGCTGGTCCTCCCAGGAAAGTTTTTCCATTAAAATTCCATGTTTTTTAAGTAATTTATGCAAAATTTCAAGTTGACGCTGCGCCTCGTCGCACGTTCGATACGCTTTCCCATCCACCCTCTGCGTCGGCATCGGAAAACCATCGACGGCATACATTACAGGCTGATGTTCGTCTTGATCGAAACGTACATTAATCGTTTTTCCTTCAGGACGGCTGGCCGTCAGGAGAATTCCAGACGCAGGATTTGAAGAATCCTCCCAGTGCGGCACACTCGATGAAAAACCCAATTCTTTGAATTTTTCTTGAAATCGCTGCACCAAAAACTGCCGCCGCAGCTCCTTTTCCTCCATAAGATTTACCGCCTGCGTAATTTGTTCCATCTGCGACTGCCAGCGCGAAAGAGCGTTTTCGATTTCCGTTAGATTTTTATTCGGGAGCGAATTTTCAATCGATTTCAAAATATTCGACTGAGATTCGATTTCTGTACGCGCCCACCGTTGCGCGGCAGGGTCGGAGGAGTAAGACTCTATGAAATCGCGCGTTTGATTCAAAACTTTCTGAATTTGAGCGATTTTTTCATTCCGAGCCGTAATTGCAGACGTCAGACGTTCGATGACCGACTCCGTAAAACGCGTGAGTTTTTCAA
This sequence comes from uncultured Planctomycetaceae bacterium, assembly GCA_964438515.1. GTDB lineage: Bacteria > Planctomycetota > Planctomycetia > Pirellulales > Thermoguttaceae > RGIG3701. The sequence continues at coordinate 27,351 of CAYTLK010000042.1, read as the reverse complement.
AACTCGCATCGAATCGGACACTTTGACGATTTTGAAGCTGTTTTTTTAGATTTTCCGTCATTTTTTCAATTTCGTGAAAATCGTCGGCCGCCAATTCCTCCCAGAGCGAGGCGGGAAGACGCTGAATCAGGGACGTTTGAAAGTCCGCGATTTTCTGCGCCTGCTGGGTTGATGTGCGAAATTCCTCAATTTCTTTCCGCACACCGTCGACCGAAGCCGTAAAATCCGCAGTTTCTTCTTGCGCGCAAAGGGGTTCCAAACGCTGCAATGAGGTTCGAATCCGATTTTCAACGTTCGAAAGATCGGTCAGCGGAAACATTGAATTTAAGGAAAAATTCAAAGAATCGTTGCTGATTTCCTCGAAAGCGTCCGAGAGCGCGGAAAGTCGGGCGGCATTTTCGTCGTGACGCTGCGCGAGAGCCACCGCGTCATTCCGCAGTTTCAGCGTCAAAATCTCCAAATGATTTTTCGCACGGAGCAAAATCGCAGAGGCTGAGGAAGCATCTTCCGACTTCAAAAAAGTTTCCAGTTTCGTGATTTCTGTGGAAATTTGCTGATAAAGTTTCAGATTTTCGCCGGAAACGAGCTGACGGTCGAGAGCCGCCATCCCGGCAGAAAGACGCGCGCAGCCTTCACGCTCGTCATAAAGCAGAAAGAGCTTTTCGAAAAACTCAAAAATCAAATTCCACGTGTTTTTCAGAAGGAACAACCCCTCCGGCGTCTCGGCCTCACGCACGGATTGCGCAAACAGTCCGCGCTGTTCGACCGTCCCCCAAACGGTGGAGGAAATCGTCAGATTCTTGCGCGCCGCAATTCCATCTTCGATTTTTCGCAGTCCTTTTAGAATATTGTTCTTCTCGTTTAGAAAAGCGTACAGTCCGTCGACGCTGTGTTTCTGCTTCCGAAGGATTCTCGAGACGCTTTGAAGCTCGTCGTCCCAACGAATCGCGTCGATGGAATTTTGAAGCGGTTCCAAACCGTTTCGCAGAACGTCAATCTGTTCCATTCCGGGGAAATTTGCGCTCTGAAGGGTTTCCGAAAGACGTTTCAAAAGTCGAAACAGTTCCGCATTTTGTTCGGTCAAAGCGCTTCTCGAACGTGCAATACGTTCCTCCCGCCGTCGAGCCGCCTCCTCAAACTGCCGCTCTTTGCGCTGACGTTCTTCTTCCCGCTGCGCTTTTGCGAGCCGTTCCTGTTCTTCGTCGCTCAAATACCAGTACGTATATTTCGGTGTATCGCTCATTTTTCATCGTCCGTTTTTTGTTGGAACAAACACTTCAGTTTCCCTAAATCTTTCAAACTGAAAGCTGCTGCGTGAAAGTTGTTGTGTGAAAAACGTACAGGAAGCGTCGTGTTTCAAGGGGGTTTTGCACCACGACGGTTGTGGGGAAAAAAGATTTTGAATGTTGTTTCCCCAGTTACTCGCTCCCGGTCGTACCGGGTTAGTATTGTGTTTTCGCGGAGGCCGAATGAACCGCAAATTCCAGGGTGCTGAGGAGTTTCGACTCCGTAATGAGTCCGTCGAGCAAAATCGGCTGTTCCTTTCCAGGAATCCAAATCACAATGAGCGGAATCGACGAATGCCCCATCGAACGAATATAATGTTCGATTTCTTCCGACGGCTGCGTCCAGTCCGCCAGAAGCGGCTCAATCCCCTCTTTCCGAATAAATTCATTCACCTTCGTCGTCTGAATCGCAAATTTGCTGTTCGTCTGACAGGTGGCGCACCAGCGGGCCGTGAAGTCTATGAATACTACACGATTTTCATTTTGAGCTTTTTCCACGTTTTCGGCCGAAAAAACTTTCCAGGGGATTTCGTGCGACAGTTCTTCCGACTCTGATTCCGAGCTGGATTCTGAGACGTTTTGAACGGAAATCGGCGCAAGATCGAGCGAAAAGAGGAAGAAACCGACGAGTGCCGCGAAAATGATTCCCGCCGCCCACGCGACAAAAGTCGCTTCCCGCGAAGCGCCTGAAAGGGTGGTTTTTCCGATGAGCCAGCACGCAAACCAAAGCGCGGTCAGCAAACCGAGGGTTGGAACGACGTATTCGGGAGAAAGCACGTAAAAAAGCCACACGACGGTCCCCATGAAGAAAAATCCCATGATTTCTTTGAAAGTTTCCATCCACTCTCCAGGTTTTGGAAGGAACCGAATGAGGACGGGAAAGGCTCCAATGAGGAGGTACGGTGTTCCGAGTCCCAAACCAATGACGGTAAAAACGAGGAAGGACGTTGCAACCGATTGCGTAACGACCCACCCGAAAACCGTTCCGAGGTACGGTCCGACGCAGGGTGTGGCGAGAAGCGTCGTCAGAATCCCCATGCAGTACGCGCCTAGAAATCCTTCTTTTCTCTGCATTTTACCCAGTTTGCCGCCTGAAATCATTCCAGGAATCGGAATTTCCCAGACGCCGAGAAAACTCAGCCCCATGATGAAAACGAGTGCAATCATGAAAATGACGAAAGCGGGGTAGGTGAATTGCTGTCCCCACCCCATATTTTGCAGGTCGGGAATCCTTTGCGCCAGGGATTCCGGAAGCGACGAACGGAGAAACGCCGTCAAATCCGCAATGCGTGAAAGAGCCGCGAGGAACCACAGAACGGTCAAAAGACCGAACGTGTAACTCACATTCAGCAGGAAAATCCGGCTGCGCGCCTCCCCCGACTGACGCATGAACGAATGCAGTTTTGGGGCGATTACGGGAAGAACACACGGCATCAAATTCAAAATGAGACCGCCTAAATACGCCATCAAAAGCAGAATCGCAAACGATTCCTTTGGGGCGGCGGGCGGAACTGCAGCGGGCGGAACATCGGCGGGTGAAACATCGGCGGAATCGTCCGACACACTTTCGGGGCCGGAAGCCGTTTTCAAACCGTTTTCCGCTGAAATTTCCGGCACAACGTCCGAATTCGAAAAGGTTCCTTCTTTCGTTCCGTTTCCAGCAGGGATTTCCGCAGGATTTACGGTCGGGTTTCCCGCTCCGTTGGAAGAATCGGTAGATGGAAAATCCTGTACAGGAATCTGTGGTGCGGCTTCCGTCGAACTTTCAGGAACCTCACGAGCGGCGGAGGTTTCTACTGCGGGAACCGGCGCGGTAAATGGGAATTTTTTGGGCGGGAGACAGGAATTTGCATCGCACATTTGCGCCTCGACGCTTCCCGTAATCTGCGTTGGAACGTTTTTCTCGTCCGTCCATCGAAACGCGACGCGCCACTCCACCGTGTGTTTATGCGTCTCAATCACGATGTCGCCCCAGACGTCTTCATCCTTTTCTGCCTTGGGAGCCGGTTTGGGTTCCGGAACTGCAAGAGGCGCGATTTCCTGCGAAAGATGGATTTTCGTAGGAAACGGCCCGCCGGCGCTCTGCGTCACGGAATAGATTTTGAATCCTTCCGGAATGGCGGCAAAAATAACGATTTCACCCGCTTCATTTCCCGAAGGTGTTTTCGTCACTTTGGCAGAAACATCCAACTCCGGAGCCGTACGAGGTCCAAAACTGGTATTTCCCGCCCCGGGGAAAAAATTCATCGCAGAATTGGAGGGACTCGGTGAATTGGGAGATTTAGGATGTTTGGAGGATTTGGCGGTACTGGAAATACTGGGGGCGTTGGGGACGCTGGGGGTATTTAGGGTGCTGGACGCACTGGGGGATTCCGCCGACTCGGAAACACGATTGGACGCTGGAGGAATCTGGGTTTCATTTTCCGCGTACATTTGCCGATACGGTGCGAAACGGTCCGACTCCGCCGCCGTCTGCGCCTGCGAAAAATCGGAAAAAGCGGAAAAAACAGCGCAAATTCCAAATACTGTCGGGAATAAAATATGTGTAAAGAATAAATGACACTTCATGTGAAAAACCTTCATTACGAAAAGGATGAATAACACTCTGAATTATTATAGCGTCTTTTCCATTTTAATACAAGGGGATATTCCAAAAATCGCAAAAATCTTTTTCATTGGTACATTTCAGACGCTTTCAGAATGCAAAACGCAGGATGAATAGGACGATTCCGATAAACGTTGGGTGACAAATTTCGATTTTACGGTTATTTTCGAGGTCAAAATACTCCCATTCCGCCTTTCGAGAGGAAACCGTCTTGTTTTTCTTGCACCGTACAAAATAAATCTCCCCGCTTCCATCTATAATTACCGATTTTTGGTCCTGCTGAGGCATCCGCATCACATGAATAAATAGAAAATCGTTTTTGTACATTGAATATTCGTTCCAAAAATCATTATCTTCCACACGTACCAAACAATAATCCCCTTTCATGAGCTGAAACGGTGAAATGTCGAGATATTCAATTTTGTTATTTTTATACAGTTTTCTATTGGCTATTTTTCCCCAGATGGGAACTCCCTTTTTGAATTCCCGGAATGTCTCGGAAAGCACAATCGCCCGGGAGGTGTAACGTTCATGTTTCAAAAATCCCTTTCGTTCGAGTGCGTTTCGGTGACAGTTGACCGCCGTATCGGAGATTCCGAGGATTTGCGCAAGATCATGAATGCTCGGATTGTACCCATGCTTTTTCACAAATTTGCGAATGATTTCGAGGATTTCCAATTGTCGGCCCGTCAGTAATTGGACTTTTTTGTCCGACAGTTCCATCAGTTCCATCATGGTCGTTGTGAGGCTTTTCAAAAAAACAGAAAGTGTATGAAAAATTTTTTTATTCAAAACCGAATATGAATGGGTCTCGAATTACAGTAATCTTAACCCATAAAATGCAGAAATGCAAATAAAGAGACGCATCCGGACGTGCGAAAATGCCTGTTTTTAGGGGGGTTGAAGGATGCTTCCGACCCTTTTTCAAATTCCGTTTGTCACATTCTGTCACGCACTGACACAGGATGTCAGAAGTTCGTCATGGAGTGTAGTGAATTTAATGAATTTATCAAAAATGAGAGTTAAACACTCGAAAAAGTCAGAATTTTAAAGTTTTTTTGAAAAAAAGATGAACAAAACCAAAATCAGAAGAAAGCACTCGCTGAGCGTGAACGTCGTATGAAAAGCACTCTGAAACAAGATGAAAATCGTGCGTTAGTTCTGCTCGTACAAATGATGTTTTTTGATGTATGTGACGACGCTCGAAGGGGTTAGATATCGAATGCTTCGTCCTGCGGCGGCCGCTTCTCGGATTGCGGTACTGCTGAAATCGACGGACGGCATCGGAACGCGAGACGCCTGAATCTCCGCAATTTTCTCCGGAGACGCAACCTTTTGCAGAAAACTAAACTCTCGAATTTCGTGCCCGGCTCGTCCGATGAGCGCGAGAGTTACAAGCTCGCAGATCCTTTCCGGCGCGTACCAATCGGGAAACGTCCGCAGCATATCCTCGCCCATCAGAAGGAAAAAATCCGCATCGGAATACTTTTTCCGCAGAAACTCGACGGTAAAAATCGTGTAACTCACATCCGGCTGTTCGAGTTCAAACGGTTCCATCTGAAACGCTCGATTTCCGCGTATTGCGAGCCTCAACATCGCTGCTCGATCCGTGTCCGATGCGAGCGTTTTCGACTGTTTGTGCGGCGGAATGCGGGCTGGAACGAACAAAACCCTATCCAGACGCAGCGTTTCGCGCGCCGACTCGGCCAAAATCAGATGACCGAAGTGGATGGGGTCGAACGTTCCTCCGTAGATTCCTATACGCATTTTCGATATTTGTTTGAATAAAATTGAGGCGTTTACAGGATGTTTGAAATCTGTGCGATTGTCTAACTCACCGAACCGCAGGTTCTTTGAATCACCGATTCACCGATTCACTGATTCACCGGCTGTTTGATTTTCAGGGAAATAATTCAGAAAGTGATTTCAAAAAAATCATTTCAAAATCAGACGTTCCATGAAATCGATCGAAACTTTGAGTGAACTGACTTCACCGCGAAACCCAAGTGCCGACTGTTCGACGCGCTCGGTGAGCAAAATAGCGCGGCCGCGAGCCACATCAAAAAGGAACGTTCCTGTGTAAAGCCGATCGAGAAGCTGTGCGCGAATCGCAGAATCCTGGATTGGAGAAATGATTTTCGTTGAAAAAGCGATTTTTGCAATCCCATTTTCGACACTTTCGAGCGTGAAACGCTGAAGCATTTCCACACGCGTCAGATTGGACGTCCGCGACGAAACGTAAACCGGGTACTGACGCGTCCAGGAGTGACCCGCCGGAATCGCCTCTTCGGGAAAAACGATACAAATATACGCCTGATTCGCCTGCTGAACGATGGTTGTTGCACGATAATCTTCGCGTGAAACCTGCTCGCCGCGCGAATTAATTTGAACTCTCGACAGTTCCCGTCCCAGCGACTCCGGAACCGTTTCGAATCCGACTTTCGGCGTCATTTCTTTCCGACTGTCGAACGTAATCATCGTTCCGTCCTCTTTTCGCTCCCGCATATCGACCCACGGAACGATATTCACGACGGTTCCGACGCCGTTTTCGTCCACTTTTTCGACGGTCCACGTTTTTGCGGAATGCGTGTAAGTATCCACGTTTTCCGTCTGTCCCGCAACCATTGTGACGGTGCGGTTCGAGTGCGTCACCTCCCAAGAAATCACGTCGCCGGCGTTCCACTGATAGCGAAGCAAAAACGTTTCTGCGTCTTCCGCCTCAAGTACAGCGACCGTGCAAAAGGTATAAAGTACCAAAAACAGGCAAAAACATCGGGTCATTTGGATTCTCCGTGGGAAAGGAAATTGAAAAATGTGTAAAATGGTGAGTTTGT
>CAYTLK010000042.1:0-20616 GCA_964438515.1 uncultured Planctomycetaceae bacterium | reverse complement strand
GGGACGCTGCGACTTTGTAACGTTTACGACATTCGGGACGCTGGTCGACGAATCACGGATTCCCCTGTGTCCGAACGATGAGTTCAATACGGTAGTTTCGCTGCGCGCCCTTGGAAGCGTTCGAAATGATGGGAGCCGTCGTTCCGCATCCCGTAACTTTCATGGATTCAGGAGGGAGCAAATTTTCTTTCGTTAGAACATCGTGCACCATCATCGCCTGCGACATCGTTTGCGCCATCGCGTCTCGGAAGTTGTTTCCGACTTTCTGGAAAGTGCCCGCATGACCCTGAATTTCCACCGCCGCACCCGGATACTGCGACGAAACGACGTTTGCCGTCCGACGAATCAAATCCAAACCCTTGGTGGAAAGCGCGCCGTTTTGTTCAAAAATCTCAGAACCGGGGAGTTCGATATGAATTTCGCTGCTTCCTTTCGACGTAATGACGGTTCCCGGAATGCTCGGAAGGGGAGCGGACGCCACCATACTCGCGTTGGAGGGGATTGAGACGCCGTCTTCCTGCTGCTTTCGAATGTCCTCGTACTGCGTCACCTGCTGGGAAAGCACATCGCGTTCGCGCTGCAAATTGGCGGTTTGTTCAATATTGTCGTTCAGCTGCTTCTGAAGCACCATTTGTTCCTGTTTCAGAAGCTGAATTTGCTGCTGACTGGCCGCGATTTCATGCGTTTGCTGGCGATTCGACGCCTGAACGTCTTCGTACCGATTTTTCCACGCATCCCGATCGTTTTGAAGCGCCACCCGCTGATTTTGCAAATCGCTCACCTGTCCCTGCAACGTGAGACTGTTCGTCGCACTGCACCCGCAAAGAATCGGTACGCACAAAACCAATACCGACCCTAAAAAACATCGAACGGGAGGTGAGATTGTGAAAATCACTGGAAATCGCATAACAACACCACTTTCTGGAAAACTATAACAAAATCTGAGTTCTTATACTCTTTTTTTCGATTCCCCGCAAGAGCAATCGAGCGTTTTTGCGCAATTTATGAAAATTTTTCCAGAAATGAAGCGATAAAAGTATGAAAAAACGCACTCCCTCACTTACTCATTTGTCACATCTTCTGTAAATTCCCCAATTTTAAGTCCGTTTTCCTGCGAAAGCGGGTGTCCGAACAGTCGGATGTTTCGCAGCTCGATTCCCTGGGTTTTGTGTTCCGCATCCCTTCCTTCGAAGAGGAATCGACACACGGAGGAGACGCCGTCGACGGAAATATTCGCAAAAATACAATTCTGAATGTGCCCCGGCACTTTGTTGCGCATGTATTGATTGACGGTCGGACGCACTGAAAGGATGGTGTTTTCGCGATCTGCATAATCGCACTCAATTCGAACCGAATCGACCAAAATGTTTTCCATCCGCATTTCCTCGCCTGGTTCGAGCAGAAAAACCGGCATCTGAAAATGTACGATGTCGAGATTTTCGTACCGAATATTCCTCATGTACGGCGCACGGCTTTCGTGTCCCAAAAGTGAAATTCTCGCGCGGTCGCACCACAAAACGCAGTTTTGAACCGAAATATTCTCGCAGTTTCCGTATTCGGAATCCAAACCTTTCAGCGCCACGCAGTCGTCGTCGGTCCGAATGAAGCAGTCGGAGATGCGGACGTTTCTGGAGTTGCACGGGTTGATTCCGTCGTCGTTCTGTACGCGTCCGCCGCAGATTTTCAGATTTTCAATACTTACAAAGTCGCAGTTCGTCGGAACGACCGTCCAGTGGGACGCGCCGCGAATCGTAATTCCTTCCACACGAAGATTTTTACACTTCCAGAGTTCCAGAACGTGACCGGTCGGCCCTTTGCGCCACTCCCACGGGGAGCCGTCGAGGACGCCGCGTCCGCAAATACGAATATTCTCGCCCGTTGCGTAAATTCCCGCCTGAAGAACCGCGCCGGCCGCAATATAGAGCGTCTGGCCGCTGTGAAGCTCAATCCGTCCATTTTCCGGACGCGTCACACCCTCGCGGAAGCTCAAAACGTTCGGGTCGTTCAAATCTGGAACCTCGGTTTCCGGGGGATTCGCGAAAATCAGCAGCGGATGTTCCCGACCGTTGGGTTCAATCGAAATTTTGCAGGGTTTTTCAAGACGCACTTCGAGCGTGCTGGCGTCGATTTTTTTCACTTCGAGCGCTGCGGACGCCGGACGAACACGAACGGCGGAAAGGTCGCGAGAAACAAGCGTTTTGACCCTCAGAGTGACGGGAGCGTCCATTTCGAACCCGCAAAACGCATATTCACCGCCAAAATTATAGTTTTTATCAAACGGCGGGTCGCAGGTTCTGGCCGAATAAACGCCGCATTCTGCGCCGTCCGCCTGAACCGTCCAAAAGGAGGATTGGAATTCTTCGGGCGTGGTGTACAAACGGGTTTCAGCGACGGCGGCGGCCGAGAATCCAAGGACGCAAAAGACGCATCCGACGAAATATTGGGTGAGCGTGTGCATAAAAACCTGAAAAACCTTTCCTGTAATGCGAAAACCAGACGTTTTCAAGCGACGAATTCTTCTGTGGGGATTCAAGGCGAGCCGAGGGTTTTGCACCCTCGGCGGGTCGGTGTTTCGTCGGACGCAAACCGCAGGAATCCTTTTTTCCGGAGGCTTACACTTCCGGTACGCAAACAATATGTTTAACGTACAATTTTCAATTAGTGCGCAACAGTTGCGTGAAACTCAAAAGAATTCCCGAAAATCAGGTTCAGCGTCCCGCAATGATGAGGTCGAGGTCCTCACTCTTTTTCTGAATGGGGTCACCGCCGCCTTCAATCGTCATGAACCCATTGTATCCAATATCTTCAATCGCCTGACGCACGGAAGGCCAATTGACGCTCCCCGACCGAATTTCAACGAACCCTCCGAATCCTCCGCAGTCCGGATCGTCCAGATTCAATTTGAAATCCTTCACGTGGAATTTCGCGATTTTGTCGCCCAGCGCGTAAATGTATTCTTCCGGTTTTGCGTATTTTACGTGATTTCCGATGTCGAAATACGCCTTCACCCACGGATTCTGGAACGATTTCACGAAAGCTGCGTAGAGCGCCGGCGTGACCCACAGATTGTTCCACACGTTTTCAAGCGCAATCACCACGCCCGTTTTTTCTGCAACAGGAATCAAACGTTTCACGGCTTCGATACTCGCCTTCGTCGCGGTATTCTGCGCCTCAATGTACGCCTCGTACGGCGAATTGTCGCCCTCAACGACTTTGGAAACCATCAGCGTTTCCGGGTCGAATTCGATTTTGAACTCACGCGGTTTCGGCATCGTTCCTCCAGTGCGGCACGGAACGAGAAGCAGCGCGTCTCCGCCGTATCCCTGCGTGGTTTTCAGGGCCTGCGTGACGTTTTCAATATCCTTTTCGAACGCATCCGGATTGTTAAAATTAGCCCAGCCGAACAGAACGGAATGAATCCGCATTCCGTATTTTTCCGCAACTTTGCGTGCTTCTGCCGCTTTTTCAGCACCGCAGGCCCAATCGGTCGATTCGGCGCCGTCGAAACTGTAACGGTGCCAGAGCGACAAAACATCGTCCGTCGGATAGCCGCAAATAAGCGCCTTTTTCAGTTGGGTCTTCCAATCAGCAGCCTGAACTGCGTACGGAACTTTCGCGCACGAAACGGCAGCCGTCAGAATCATGGCGTTCTTCAAAAAATCACGTCTTTTCATTATTTAAACTCCTAAAAAAGGGGGGATGGTGTGAATGACCGAAGGTCAAATGTACGTTCTGATTTTCATATTTCCTCATTTTATCGGACGGCCGGACAAAAGTCAAGCGGTCCCCCGGTCAAAAAACGCTTTTTACCGTAAAATCCTGAAAATAAATGGAATCTGCCAAAATTTTGCGTCATTCGTCAGGGTTTCGGTTCCGGTTCCAACTCGCATTTGACGCGGAAACCAACGTCAAAAACTTCCTGACCGTGCGAAAAATGTCGTTCGTTCCAGATTCCTGCGAATCGGGCGGGCGTGTACCAGGAACCTCCCAGCGCGAGACGGGAACCGTCCGGAGCGAGAGTCGAGGTCCATTCGGAAACGTTTCCGTGAACGTCGTACATTCCAATCGGATTCGGCCAGTAACTCCCGACGGACGCACTCACGCGGCAGCGGTCGTCGATGTTTGTGTCCGCAATGCGCCACGGAGGAAGCGCCTCGGGACGTCCGCTCCACGAACGCGGATTGATGCGCTGATTCGAAACGTCGGAAAGATTCTCGCAGCGGGAATAATCGGCCGTTTCCCCTCCAAACCAGAACCAGGCGTCCGAGGGTTTTTCATTCGTGTACGTTTTTCCGCCCATCGCGGCGAACCGCCACTCCTCCGCCGTCGGAAGCGTGAATTTCCAGCCCGTTTTGGCCGACAGCCACGCACAGAACGCCTCCGCTTCGTCCGCTCGAAGCCGAACGACCGGCTGCTGCGCGCGTGAAAGGAGCCACCCTTGCTCATTCGGACTGAAATGAATAAAGTCGCCGTATTCAATCCCGGAATCGTGAGACGCGTCGAAAAGACGATATTGTTCGTTCGTGATTTCAAAACGTCCGATGAACCACGATTTTCCCGGAACCGGAACGAGTTCGAGAGTCACGCCCGGCGCCAGTTCCGTCCGTCGAACCGCCTCGACCGAAATCGGGGACGCGCCCGACGCAGCGGAAGCCGTCCGTTCAACGACGAAATCCTGATGCGGTCTGCGAATTTCAGCGGGTTTTTCCCCGGCGGCGTCGGTCGGAACCGGGAAATCGTCTGGATTGTCCGCACCCGGCTCGGATGTGGAAGCGTACAGTTTTCGAAGTGCCTGACGCCGTTCGTACTGATGCTTCACGAGCGGCGCAATCGCGTAATTTCGCGACTCGCCCCAACTTCCGTAATACGGCGCGTTCAAATCGATCCAAGTATAAAGACGCTCCCACTCCTCCGGAGCCAGTTGCACCCCGAAATGTCCGGCCTGAAGAATCTGAACGAGGAATGTGGATTCTGCACTGAATTCATACGGTTTCAGAACCGCCATCTGGCTCTCTTTCGTGGGGGTGCGTACGTAACGCCGTAAATTATAGTATGAAGGTGAAAAGCGCGACGAGGTGTTGTAGCTGCTTGCACTTTCAAAAGTCGGAACGACGGGACCGTTCAGGAAGGAAACGAACGATTTCTGTACGTCTGTTTTTTGATTTTCTCTGTTTGTCTGTGCGTTTTTCATTAGTCTCTCAAGCAGCGTTTCACCCGCTGTTTCACGACTCGAACCCGTCCCATCGTGACACGCGACGCAATGCGACTCAAGAATCGGCTGAATTTCGTGCTGGAAACTGAATCCGCGCGTCCCGTTCGGGGTTCCGACGTACGGCGTAATTTCCACGGGCGGAGTGCGAGACGCGATGGGAGTCTGCATCGTCGGAGGGACGGAATTTTGCTCTTCGTGACACCCGGTGCAGGAAACCGCCTCGCCCGGCATCGCAGTCGTCCAGGAACGCATCAGCTGTACTGCACGTCCCTCAGAATCGAGCGCCTGAAACGCGACCGGTGTGTTTGCGGGAATCCGGAAGCTCGCGGAGCCGTCTTCGTAAACCGGAACCGTCCCCAAAACCCGTTTCGGGTCCCACGGCCCATCAAGTCCCACACTGTACGGCTCGGCCCCCATCCCCTGATACGCAAATTCGTACGTAAAAACACGCAGCTGTTTCACCGTTCCGCGCGGAACTCCCGGAAGTCCCTGACCGTAATAAACGTCTGCAATGAACACGTCCGCATCCGTACGTTCCGCAACCTTTCGATCCGGAATCACACGAGGACGTTCCGTTTTTCGAATCGGAGTCGGTTCCAAAAGTGAAAAAACGGTTCCATCGGCGCGAGTCTCCGCACGCGCAAGCTCCAACTGATTATCATACACGTCGACGAGCCAGATTCCCCACGGCGACTGTTCGTTGGGACGGCAGGCGGTGAGAAAAAGTGTGTCGGAAATCGGAATCGGCTGCGTGAATTTCGGCCAGGTTTGCGCGATCGGAAAGTCCAAAACCACGGGCGAGACGGGCTTTCCGGCTCCCGGAATCCTCTGAACGGCTCCAGCCGCTTCCTTTCGGCCTTTCGACGGATCGAAAATCACGAGGTCGCCGACTCTCGGGAGTTCGTGATGACCGCTTACAATCGCAGAAAAACAGGAACCCGAGCCGGGAATGGGACGCGCGTAAAACATCGTGTTGGGGTAGTACGAGCCGGAACCGTAATATTCCGTCTGATTCGTTCCGTCGGGATTCGTGTGCATCAGAATGCGTGAAAAACCGTGCGGAAGGTCCGAATATTCCCAGCGCAAATAAAGAACGCGGCCGTTCGGAAGCAAAACCGGGTTCCAATCGTGGTCCTGTTCTACCGTCAGCTGGGAAATGTCGCCCTCGGATGATTTTCTGTACAAATTACATACGTGACCGCTTCCATTGATGCAGGGGACGCCGGTGAAGCAGGCGGTCGAGCAAAAAACGAGACCGTCGTCCGCCAAATAGCAAGCGTCGTAATTATCGACGTCGGCCTCTTCAATCGTCGGAACTTTCACCGCTTCCGGGAGGGTGGAAACCGCGTTTTCCGCCGCGTTTCCTGACGTATTTTCAGTTGCTTTTTCATCTGGAATCGGAAGCTCCCAGAGTCTCCAGCGCGGGTCTTCCATCGCGGCGTCCGGCATCGAGAAAAGCACTTTATCCGCCTCAAAATGAAGCTCCAAATCGCCGACCCAGAAATCATTCGGCGGGGTGTAAATCGTCTGACGGGTTCCCGTCCGGAAATTCAGGATTCCGAGCGTATTTTTGTAACCGCTTTTCGGAAGGACGCAGTTGCTGTTGTAGTTCTGCGGAAGGGCCGGGTCGGTCCCCTTTCGTTCAATGTACAGAATTCTGTCGAAATTCAGGTCGGGATGTGCGAGAAGAATTTCTCGTTTTAACGCTTCAAAATCCGCGAGAGCCGCCGCCGATTTCGGGTCGGAGGGAGGAAGAGGGAGAGCGTCTGAAAATTTCTGCAGCCGATTCAGAAAATCCGTCTGATTCGGGTATTCCGTCCCGTGTTTCGCCTTGTATGCTTCCATCATTTTTCGCAGCGGCTCGACGGGAAAAACGGTTTTCGGAGGAAGAGGAACGTTCAGAATCGCCCAATTTTCATCGTTGAACTTCCATTCGAGTATGTTTTTCAAAAACGTTTCTGTGTTGTTTCGGAATTCGGGTGCCGCTCGGTCGTACATTTGCGAGAAATTCCAGCAAAGAACAAAAATGACGGTGTTTCCGCGTCTCAAAGCGTAAAATGGGTTGGACGCTCCGCCTGGAACCGCCGCTGCGGTTTTTAATTCGGCTGCGGGTTCATTTCCGTCGGGGAGTTTCACGGAACAGTGCTGAAATGAGGCGTAAACCGCATTGGTGAACCAAAAAACGCCGCGGTCGGACTGGAGATTTTTCCAGAGTGACGACGAATTTTCAATTCCGCCTTCGGGAACGAGACCGACCTGAAAACGGTCATTCATAATCGGAACGGGGGCCGATTCGACGACTGCTGCGCCGCAAACGTTCAAAAGACGCGGAGCGCCGCCCGTCAAAAGGAGGGTTCGAGGTTCATTCGGCTTCGCGTTGAGCCAGACGCGCAGCGTTTTTCCCCACGCCTCGGAAAACAAGGGTCCTTCGGCTGGCGCTTCGTCTCCCTGATGAACCCAAATGACGGAAAAATCCTCCAAATTTACAGGCTTTCCGTCCGACGTACAAACACTCCCGGGCGTCGTCGTTTCGGCGTCGCCGCCTCTTTCTGCGGGAAAAATCGGAACGATTTCCAATTCCGAAAGCCGCTGTGCCGTTTCGAGCGCAAAGGAAGTTTCGAGACCCGGAACCTCGCCGCACGGATCGTCCAGCAAAAGACCGACTCGCAATCGGCCGGAATCCGCAAAAGCAGACGTTAAAAGGAAGATTCCAAGCAGCTGGATTTCGAGAGCCAGAAGCACAAAATTACGAACTTTAAATCGTGCAATATTCATTTTATTACTCTTATTACAGAATGACGGCGGGATGAAACGGGGACGGGGGGACGGTGAGGGACTGAGGAACGGGAGTGTGACGGTTTGTGACGGTTTGAAGTCTCAGGGTGAAACATCCGCAAAACGAGAAAATCAAACCATTCCACTTCATTTTATATTCATTTAAAATAAAAGCAACCCAAAAACCCGAAAATTTGGGAAAAAAACACAAAAAATAAAAAAGCGGGAGAGAATTTGAAGTTTTTTACGTTATTTTTTCGGGAAGCCCTTGAAATTCTCCGGAGATGCATATATAATAGGAGAAATTGAGCCGCGAGAGAAAAGAAACGGCTTTTACACAGGAAACAATCCAAATTTGAGGAGAAAATCAGATGACGCTGATTATTATTGCTGCTGTTGCAGTTGTTCTCGGACTTTACGCAATGAGCGTGTACAACGGCCTCGTGACGCTGCGCAACCGTTACAAGAACGCATTCGCGCAGGTCGATGTTCAGCTGAAACGCCGTTACGACCTCATTCCGAATCTGGTCGAGACGGCCAAAGCGTACATGAAGCATGAAAGTTCGACGCTTGAAGCGGTCGTTGCTGCTCGAAACGCCGCCGCAAATGCAGGTCAGCTCGCCGCCGCCGATCCGTCCAATGCAGAAGCGCTCCGAAATTTGAGTGCTGCGGAAGGTCAGCTCGTCGGCTCGCTGCGAAGTTTTAACCTTCAGGTGGAGGCGTACCCGGATTTGAAGGTGAATCAGAACATGCTGGCGCTTCAGGAGGAACTCACGTCCACGGAAAACAAAGTTTCGTTTGCGCGGCAGGCGTTCAACGATTCCGTCACGACGTACAACACGCGCCGCGAGGTCTTTCCGTCCTGCGTTTTTGCGGGAATGTTCGGCTTTTTGCCGGCGGAACTCTTTCAAGTCGACAGTCCGGAAGAACGAGAAGCGGTCAAAGTTTCGTTCTGAAACGTACAGATTTTCGTTCAGAAGCGGCTAGATTTTCGTTCTTGGTTTCAAATAAAAGGGTTTTAATTGATGGATTTTTTTCAGCAGCAGGACACCGCGCGGAAAAACACCGTGTGGATGGTTTTTCTCTTCATTATGGGAGTCATTTGCGTCGTTTTGGCGATCGACGCGATGGCGTACCTGTTTGTTTCCGAGGATTTGTGGAATCCAAAAACACCCGAAGACTTCCAAAATGCGGTTAAAACTCTCGTTTTTATTTCATGCGGAACGCTGCTCGTGATTTTTCTCGGGTCGTTTGCGCGAATTTCGCAGCTTCGGACCGGCGGAGGACGCAGTGTCGCGGAAATGCTCGGCGGACGTCTCGTCGATCGGTCGGGTGCGTCTCTCAAAGAACAACAGCTTTTGAATATCGTTGAGGAAATGTCGATTGCAAGCGGGATTCCGGTTCCGCCCGTGTACGTGATGGACGAAGAATCTTCGATTAATGCGTTTGCTGCAGGAAACTCTCCGGAAGATGCAGTCGTCGCTGTGACTCGCGGCGCGCTCGAAACGTTCAACCGAGAGGAAATGCAGGGCGTCATCGGACACGAATTCAGTCACATTCTCAACGGGGATATGCGCCTCTCCATCCGATTGATGGGAATTTTATACGGTATTCTTCTCATCTACACAATCGGTTATTACATTCTGTTTGCAACCGCCAATTCCCGCAGCAGTAGCAGCAGTGAAAAAGAGAGCGGAGGAGGAAAACTTTTTCTTTTCCTGATTTCGCTTTGGGCGATGATTGTGGGACTCGTGGGTGTTTTTTTTGGAAACATCATCAAGGCGGCCGTTTCCCGTCAGCGCGAGTATTTGGCGGACGCATCGTCGGCGCAGTTCACGCGCAATCCGAAAGGTCTCGCAAACGCTTTGCTGAAAATCAGCCGGATGGCCCCTTCCGAACAAACAATGAAGTCGGCGGCCGCCTCGGAAGCGAGTCATTTGTTTTTTACGGATTATTCCAGTTCGTTCTGGGCGCGTTTATTTGCGACGCATCCGCCGCTTGCAAAACGCATTGCGCGTCTTGATTCTGCGAGTGCTGCGGACCTTCAAAAACTCCAGCCCCAAAAATCCTCGGCGACCGAAAGTCCCGTTCAAGGTTTGTATTCCCAGCTCGCGTCCAGCTACCAAAATTCCTTCCCGGCGTCCAATCTCACAGAGCAAAATGCGGTCGGTCGGAATGCGGCGTCTGCGTCCGTTTCACCCGCTTCATCCGTTACTGCGGCCTCATCCGTTTCACCAGCAGCACCCGTCACTCCGACGGCGGCCGTTTTCGCGAGGAACACGAATTTACGCGTGGAGCTTTCCAATTCCTTGAGTGCGTGCGCCTATATTTTGGCGATTTTGACCGACTCGCAGAATGTTTCCGTTGCAAACGCACAAAAAACGGCGGTTTTTCAGGTCTTTCAGGGAGCGCTGCGATCGGATTACGTAAAACATATTGCACATATTTCAATTCTGACTGCCGCACAGCGTCTGATGTTCCTTCAGCTCGCGATTCCCGCACTGAAGCAGCTCAGCGCAAAACAGTATGTTGAGTTTCGCGATGCGATTCGTGCGCTCATTTCTGCGGATGGAGTCGTCGATTTGAACGAATACGTCATTTACACGATGACTGCCCGTCAGCTCGACATCGTTTTCGGACTGCGCCGCGCGTCCAAAGGAACCGGCACAATGACGTACGAAATGTTCGGCTCGGTGATTGTGGTTCTATCCCGTCTTGCACGTGTTGGAAGTTCCGACCCGGCGGCCCAGGAACGTGCGTTTCGTCTCGGGGTGCAAAAACTGAACGTCTCCGACGCCGTTTTGCTTTCGGAAGAAGAGTGTTCGAATCGTGCGTTGGAAACGTCGCTTTCGAGGCTCGACACGATGGAATTTTCCTGGAAACGAACGTTTTTGGACGCCTGCGAGCTTGTGATTTACGCAGATGGTGTGCAAACCGACGACGAAGCGGTACTTTTGTATGGAATCACAGCCGCGCTGGGTGTGTATAATTCATAAAATATCAAACATTTTTCAACTTCATTCCGATGATTTTGATTCTGTAAAATACGGACCTGAACGAATATTGTTCAATATTATTAAGGAGAAACATAATGAAGAAATTGCTGACATTTGTGGTGATTGGTTCCCTGCTGGGACTGACGGGCTGCGAGAAGTGCGAGAAACCTGCAAGTATCGAAAAAGACGGGACGTGCGCCGTATGCGCCGCATGCGAGAAAGCGGAAGCTCCCGCTGCTGGGGAAGTGGAGATTCATCGGATCGACATCACGCCCAATCCCGCTTACAAACCCACGCTCCACATTGTTCTTCCGGATTCCTGCCCTGTTCCGGACGGAATGACGGTCGAAGAGGAAACGGGAAAAATTTTCCTGAACGTTCCGAACTTTGCACCGTCCAACCCGGATGGAACGCGCAAATTCCCAGCGCTTCTTTGTTCGTTCGATAAAACGGGAAATTTCGAAGTCCTGATGGAATACCCCGTTCATCCGCAATCTGGAAAAACGGGCGCGATGGGACTCGATTTTGGTCCTGATGGAAATTTGTACGTTTGCGATAATCAGTTGTTTTCGTCCGATCCCGTCGGAAAATACGCCTCGCGCATTCTTCGAGTCGAAATGAAGGACGGAAAACCGACCGGCAAAGTGGATGTTGTGATCGACGGTATGCGTCTTGCAAACGCGATTATGTTCCACGACGGATTTGTGTACGTTAGTGATACAAACATTGACCTCAGCACGAACCCCGGAAAATACGGCTTGGGAATCATTTGGCGTTTCACGGAAGACGAACTCGTGAACACAGCCGGCGAGCCGATGAAAGTGAATCCGACGCTCAACAACGGCGTTCCTTCCGACTCGCATGTGTGGGTTGTGGAAGAAACGAAGAAGATCGGCCGCGGCGATAATTCCAGTTTTGACGGGATTACGTGGGCGTGGGGCGCGCTGTATTGCGGAAACTTCGGCGACGGACAGATGTACCGCATCGACACGAACGAAGACGGAACGGCAAAAGTCACAAAAGTGCTGAATGACGATGCGTATCACTGCTGCGACGGAATTTTCTACGATGAAAAAACGGACAAAATTTACATCGACGACAGTCAGGCAAACGCGATTCGTACCCTTTCCCGTACGCCGGACGGCGATCATGTGGCGGGCTGGCTCTGGGTGAACGACGACACAAACGGTGAAAACGGATTGCTCGACCAGCCGGCTGAGTGTGCGGTTGTGGATGGAGTTTTGTACATCGCGAACTTCGATTGGACGTTCCCGGGTCTGAAAAACACGGTGAGTACGGATAAACCGTATTCGATTTCAGCGATTGAGATTGGAACCAAGACGGATGCGGAGCTGGCGGAAGAGGGTGCGAAAGACGCTGCGACGCCAGCCGCGATGGAAGCCGCAAAAGCTCCGGAGGAGTGAAACCTGGGAACCTGGGAACGCAGGCTTCTAGCCTGCATTTCCGAAACAAACCGCCGAAACAAACCGCCGTACACAATCTCCCCCTAAAGCATTCCTGAAGTTTGCGCTCCCAGAATGTGTACTGCGGGTTACAAGAACACCCCCTGTTTGGGGATATTTTCAATTGGAAGTAAGTAAAAAATGAACGAAAATACGGATTTTTCCTTCGAAGCAACGAATCGAAATCAGGTTCTTACTCCGAAACGGGTTCTTGATTTGTACTATTTGGACGTGCGCTGGCACCTGCTGGAAATCGCGGCGATGCTGGATCGTGCGCAGCGCGGCGCCGCGGCGCATCCGGAAGATGCTTCTTTTTCAGCGTCGAACGCCGGTTCCGGTTCCAATTCCGCGTCGAACTCTGGCTCCAACTCCGGCGATTTGCGAGCCGAACTCCTGCGTGAGGCGATTTCGCTCCTTGCATTGGACTCTGCCGAACCGAATCGCACCGAACGTCTTTTGACGCTCTTTACGAAGATGGATCCCAAAGAACGCGCTGCGATAGAAGGGAGTGTTTGAATCATGTTTATTATTCAGCCGCACTATCATGCGATTGCGCGAACGGCGCAGGATTACGAACGAATGGCGCAGTCGGGCGTCCTATGCGTTGCGGAGCCGGCGTTTTGGGCGGGTTTTGACCGAAAATATCCGGAAACTTTTATCGATTATTTCCGGCAAATTACGGAATTTGAACCCACGCGGGCCGCGCAGTACGGAATCCTCCATTACGCTTGGGTCGCGGTGAATCCGAAGGAAGCCGAGAATCCCGAGTTGAGTCGGATTGTGCTCGAACATATGCCGGACTTTTTCAAGTGTCCGAACGTGCTGGGAGTTGGTGAGACGGGCCTGCATCTGTCGTCGAAGAACGAGTGCGACATTTTCGAAGCACAGGTTCAGATGGCGATCGATTACAATCAGCTTTTGCTCATTCACACGCCGCACTTGCACGACAAACTGTACGGAACCCGCAAAATCCTCGAAATTCTGGACGGTTTCCCGAAACTGAATCCCGACCGCGTCTGGATCGACCACATTGAGGAACATACGATTCGGCCGATACGTGAAAAAGGGTTCTGGACGGGTTTCACCCTCTATCCCATCACGAAATGCACCGCTTCGCGCGCCTGCGACATGCTGGAAATGTACGGGTGGGACCGAATGATGATTAATTCTTCGGCCGACTGGGGACCCAGCGACCCATTCACGCTTCAGGAGGCGGTTCTGGAGTTCCGACGACGCGGGCACAGTGTGCAGGACGCGACGGAAATCTTTTACAATAATCCGTGCAGATTTTTGGGACAGAATCCAAAATTCAAGTTGAAACCGTTGAAAATTGTGGAAGAGTGACGCATTTTAAATATCAAACTCATCACGATAATTTTTTGAGAATAAGAGGTTTTTTATGTCGGTGACTTTTTCCGCAAAACTCTCAGCTGCGTTACGCGCTAAAAAAACACCTGTTTTGGTGGGAATCGACCCTCGTTTTGCGATGATTCCGGAATGTTTGAAAAAAGGAATCAACGTTCATGATTTCAAAGGGGTTGCGAATGTTTATCGTACGTTCTCGCTTGGAATTTTGGACGTAATTGCGCCTCATGTTGCGTGCATCAAACCGCAGCTGGCGTTCTTCGAAGCGGCGGGACCGTACGGAATGCTCGCGCTGGCGGACGTGATTGAACACGCACGAAAACTCGGTCTCGTCGTGATTCTCGACGGGAAACGCAACGACATCGGAAGCACGGCAGAAGGGTACGCAGCCGCTTATTTGGGTGAAAAATCCGCTTGGAACGGCGACGCGCTGACGGTGAGTCCGTATCTCGGCGAGGACAGCATTTTGCCGTTCGTCGAAGTGGCTCAAAAGAAAGATGCGGGAATTTTTGTGCTTGTAAAAACCTCAAATCCCGGCGGCGGGATGCTTCAGGACCTCTCCGCAAACGGAAAAACGGTGTACGAGCACGTCGCGGATTGGGTCGAACGCACATCGGAAGTGTTTGCCGTCCAAAATAACGAGCCGTACGGACCCGTTGGAGCCGTGGTGGGCGCGACGTATCCTGAACAGCTGGCGGCGCTGCGAAAACGGATGCCGCACGCGTGGCTCCTCGTTCCGGGTTTCGGGGCGCAGGGCGGAACGGTCAAAGACGTCGAATCTGCTTTTGACGCCGATGGAATGGGGGCGATTATTAATAATTCGCGCGGCATCATTTTTGCGCACGCTCGCAAGGATTATGCGGGACGTTTTACGGATTCCCAGTGGGAAAAAGCCGTCGAGACCGCCGTGTTGGAAATGAAAGAACTGTTTAAAGGAGTGATTCGATAAAACTTTATCTGTAAGATTCGGTTTTTGACGACCACTTGCGATTTTCGACGTTCAAATTCGGTTTTGACGACCAAAGGCGAGCCGGGGATGTGAGTCCCCGGTGGGTCGGCGCGAGCCGATGGATGAATGGAACCGGAAAAATCCGTTTTTCAGGAACCCACGTTCAGCGGGCACAAAGCCCGCCGCTCGCCTTGGACCGTCAAAAATCGAATCCAAAGAAAGACCGAACCACCGGGGGTACAAAACCCCCGCCATCCATCCATCCTTCCTATTTTAAGAAAGAAAAATCATGTTTAAGAAATCTGTACAGGCGCTTTCCCTCCTTCTGATTCTTGCGGCGGCCGTTTCGGCGGGCGAGTTCCGCTTTTTCGGCGAAACGAACAAAGATCCGCTTCAGTACGCGGCCGGTGAGGAAATGACGTTCACCGTTCAGCTCCTCGAAGACGGTCAGCCCGTTTCCGGCAAAAAACTGAAATGGAACCGACGCGGCGACGACGGTGAGACCGCAAGCGGTGAAGCAATTTCAGACGCTGAAAAACCGCTCGTAATTCAAACAAAACTGGAAGTTCCGGGTTTCGTGCACATAAACGTTCAAGCGTTCGACGAAAACGGCGTTCTGAAAAACGGCGAAAATCCGATGCCGTCGTTTGACGGCGGTGCGGGAGTGCGTCTCGACGAAATCACCTGTTGCGGCGAGCCGGCCGATTTCGACGAATTTTGGGCGAAGCAGAAAGCGCGTCTGGCGGAAGTTCCGATTCAGGCCGACATGGTGGAAGTCGATTCCGGAAATAAAGACGTTGCGTGTTACGATGTGAAAATCAATTGCATCGGCGTCCCGGTTTCCGGTTACTACTGCAAGCCGAAAAAAGCGGAACCAAAATCCCTTCCCGCCTACGTTTCCTTCCAGGGGTACGGCGTCCACTCGGCCGGAAAGCAGCCGTGGAGCACCGATCGTCTTTCGTTACAGATCAATGCGCACGGAATTCAAAACGGTCAGCCGGAGGAATACTACACGAACCTGAAGAACACGAGTTTTCGCGGTTATGCGTTCAACAACGACGAAAACGCGCGGCCCGAAACCTCCTATTTTAACGGAATGATGCTTCGTGTGATGCGGGCGCTGCAGTGGATTAAGACGCAGCCGGAGTGGAACGGTGAAGTTCTCGTCGTGGGCGGCGGGAGTCAGGGCGGATTGCAGTGTTTGACCGCTGCGGGTCTCGATTCGGACGTCACGGAATGCAACGCGGTGGTTCCGTGGTGCTTGGACCTTGCGGGTTACGCACAGAAAAATCGTCTTCGCGGCTGGCGTCCCGACTGGGCGGAGGGGCTGGGATATTACGACGCGGCGACGCATGCGAAACGGATTCGATGCAAAACGACGATTTCTGCGGGACTCGGCGACTATACGTGTCCGCCGTCGGGACAGATCGTTCTGTACAATAATCTGAACTGTCCGAAAGTTTTGACGTTCAATCAGGGGCGGACGCACGGATACACGATGCCGAACGGGTCCGTAAGCACGCTGACGAACATCGACGCAAAATAACAGACTTTATTCAAAATACGAAAAATTTTGAATAAAGTACGATCGGGAGTGAGTCCCTGGGGGAAAAACAACATTCAAAATGTTTTTTCCCCTCGACCGCTGCAACCGCCGCGCACAAAAAAGACCCTGGAAACGCAGCGTTTGTTGTACGATTTTTCGCACAGCAACGTTTTTAGTATAAATTCTTAAAACGAGGTCCTTCATGAAACGAATCACGCCGTTTCTGTTTTTCGTCCTTTTTTCTTACTCCCTTGTTTTCGGTGTGGAAGTGCTTCCGACGTCCTTGGTTTCTCAAGACGGAAATCAGAGGATTCTTTTTACCGGGTGGGACGCTGAAAAACTTGGAACTCCAGCAGCCGTCACGGTTTACGACGCTGAAAAGAAAATCGTTCTTGCACAGGGAACCGTCGAAAAAGAGACGCAGTTTCCGACTCTCACGGAGTCGAATCCCTCACCCGCATTTTACACAATGATTCCAGAACAAAAATCGGAATCAGGAACGGATGCGTGTTGGGAGCTGCGCGATTCGGAGGGAAAAATCCTTCAGACGCTTTCGTCTCGCTGGGACGCGCCGCGTCGTTGGACGATTTATATGGTTTCCTCCACGCATTGCGACATCGGACTCCATAATTCGCAGTACATTCAGCGAAACATGAGCGTCCAATACGCCGCTTTGGCCGCCGAACTCGCCGACCGCACGAACGATTGGTCCGACGCGTCGAAATATCGTTACATGATGGAAGGAACTTGGTTTTGGGGAAATTACGAACAGGACCGCAGTGAGTCCGAGGCGCAAAAATACGTCGAAAAGTACGTCAAAACGGGCCGCATCGCGATCGGATGCACTCCGGCGGGAAATCACACGCAGACGTATGGATTCGAGGAACTTTGCCGCAGCGCGTACAAAAAACAAATGCTTTCCGATCGTTGGGGGATTGAGGCTGACACGATGGTGATGTCCGACAATAACGGAATCATTTGGTCGCTCGTCACGCCGTACGCGGAGGCGGGAATCCGCAACATTTTGTTCAGTCCGAACCAGTGGAATCCGCTTCCTTCCACGATTTGGCCGATGAATCAATTGGTTGAGGGTGCGACTTGGAATCCAGACGCCGGCGGAGGCGGAAGCCGTGTGGATGTTCGGTGGGACTCGCCGCTTCCGATGGTTTTTTACTGGGAAAGCGCGAACGCGCAGGATCGGCTGCTCGTCTGGTGTTCCACGCAGTACGGAATGGGCGGCGATGCGTTCGGGGTCGAACGAAAAGCGAAACAGAATTATGTACGAATGGAACACCGAATGGCGCGCCACTTGCACAAACTTGAGGGGCGGTACCCGTTCGATGTGTGGGTTTTTGCGCTTTATATGGATGATGAGGCGCCGAATTTGAATCTCGCAACGGCGGCGAAAGAGTGGAACGCGCGCTGGGCGTCGCCGACGCTTCGAACCGTTGGAAATCTTTCGGAACCCTTCAATCTTTTGCGGGAACGTTTCGACGCACAGATTCCTGTTTTGCGCGGCGACATTACGTGCGGCTGGGCGCAGCACCCGGTTTGCGCTCCGGAACTCCTTGCGTTGAAATTCGAGGCGGACCGTGCCCTTCCATCTGCGGAAAAAGCCGCAACGGCCGCGGCGCTCGTGAATCCAGCGTACGTTTATCCGTCGGTCGAATTCCGGAGAGCGTGGGACATGCTGATTTGGAACGACGAACACTCCTACGGAACGAGCGGCTATAAAGGGCGGCGCGTGTACGAAACGTGGATTCAGCATCGAGACTGGATCGAAAAAGCGCAAAATACCGCAAAAAACGAGACGAAACGCGCGATGGACGCGATTGCGGAACGCATCTCCGTCGAGGAAAATTCCGTTCTGATTTTTAACCCAACATTCATTCCGCGTCGGGAAATCGTCGAAACGACGCTCGCCGACGGACGCCGCGTACGGTTTCGAACCCCTGAAGTTCCTCCGACGAGCTGGATTTCTGTACCTGTTTCGGAAATTCAGGACGTTCCGCGTGCGGAAGAAGAATCGTTGAAAGAACCTCCGGAGGCGAACGAACCTGCAACGACGAAAGAACCGGAAACAACGAACGAACCTCCGACGGTCGAAAACGCATTTTACCGCGTGACGTTCGCGCCCGACGGGTCCGTAAAATCGCTGTTCGACAAAGAATTGAAGCGGGAACTGATAGATTTAAGTGCGAAATACAAAGTGAATCAGTTTGTATACACGCAGAACAACCATAAAACCTTTTCGACGCCTGAAAATGCGTCCTTTACGGTTCGGCGCGACGCGCTCGGAACGATGGTTTTCGTCCGCACGTCCGAAACACAGTCGCAGGCGGAAATTATTCAAACGATTTTCCTCCCGAATGATGAAAAATGGATATCGTTTGATAATCAAATGAATCATGTACGGGACTTGATTAATAAAAACAGGTATTTTCGTTACGGATATTACGCATTTCCGTTTAATATTCAGAATGGAAAGTTTCATGTGGAACTGAATGGCGTTTTTGCGGAGCCGAAGCGGAATGTGACGGGCCACGGAACGGACGTTTATATGGCGGCGCGCGACTTTGCGGGCGTGCAGAACGACGAGTTCGGCGTCGAACTGATTCAGCTCGACAGTCAGCTTTTGGAATTCGGACGAATTTCACCCGACAAAACAGATTTTGGCCGACCGCTCGAAACGACGCATCTTTATTCGTACGTTTTTACCGACTGGCTCCAGATGCACGCGACGGGCGGTTCGTACGTAAATCCTCGATTTCGGTACATTATTACAAGTCACGCGGGAACCTTTTCGGATGCGCAAACTGCGCGGCTTGCGGAACGTTTTACGACCCCTCTTCTTACCGCCAACATTCCGGCCGGTCCGAAAAATGAGGCGTTTTCGTCGATTTCGGCGTCGATTTCTGCGCCGGTTCTTCCGCCGGCTCCTTCGAATTTTCAGTACCTTGCGCCTCCAAAATCGTCGAATCTCACTCTTTTGACGTTCAAACAGGCTGAAAAACCCGGGTCGGGCTGCATCGTTCGAATTCATGAAACGGACGGAAAAACGGCTTTTTACCCAACCAGCGACGCGCCTTTAGAAAAATGTACCATTACAGAACAGTCTTTGGAACCGCTTCCGCTCAATCAAAACGTTGAAATTAAACCGTACGATTATCTGACGTTCCGTTTTCCTGCGTTTACTTCGAACCCATTGGACGCTTCGAACCCATCGGAGGGCGTGGAGAATTTGGCGAGTTTGGAGTCGGTTTCCGGTTTTCACGTCGTTGAGGCGGGCGACGACTGCGTAAAACTGGCGTGGGAAAAGATTTCGCACCCGCTGGCGCACTACTTGATTTTTCGCGGCTCGTTCGACGAATTCAAGCCGGACGAGTTTCATCTTGTAAAAAGAACGACAGAAAATGCGTTTTGCGACAAAAATAGGGACCCCGGAACGACGTATTTTTATCGAATTCAGCCGATTGCAGGATTTGAAAGCGGGAAACCGTCGGACGTTTTGCGCGTTTCGACTCTGGAACCTTCGTCGACGCTCGACTCCCCTCCGGCTCCGATCGGCAGCGTTTACACGGGCCTCGTTACGGCTCCGCGCGCGGCGGCGGGTGAGGATCCGGATTTGCTGTACCTCGAGTGGGGACAGAATCAGGAGTCGGACCTCGCGTTTTACGAGTTGTACCGAAGTACGGAAAGCGGATTTTTGCCGAATGAACAGACGTTTGTGACGCGCGTCGAGCCGGGTGTGTACCGCGTGGGACTGCATCCCGACCGAGGTTTGGAGGTTCATACGACGTACTTTTACCGCGTTCGAGCTGTGGATGCGGCAGGAAATCGGGGTCCGTTTTCAGAGGAATTCAGCGGAACAACCAAGGAACCGATTCCGTGAGAATTGAAAATTGAACATTTATAAATCGTTACAAAGAATCAAACAAGGTGGAAAATTCGATGACGGCTGAAATTATTCAAACGATAAAAGATGTTTTGGTTACGGTTTTGATCGAGAATTGGGTTTGCGGATTGGGTCTTGCGGTATGCGGACTTTTTCTCTTTATTTGCTGGCTCGAGCAACTTTACAAGACGCATGGAAAATGGTTTACGTTTACGATTGGAGCGATTGGGGCGGGTTTGTACCTTTGGATTTCGCTCGCATTATTCCGTTTCTATCCGTTTTTCTCGCTGAGCCTTCTCGGAATTTTCGGGATGTTCGTTTATTTTGCAACGGGGATTGCGGACGAAGAAACAAGCAAAAACCTCAAGAAAAAGAACAAAAAACACAAAAAAGGTGAAAAATCCAGCACGGCCGA
>CAYTLK010000041.1:3203-30760 GCA_964438515.1 uncultured Planctomycetaceae bacterium | reverse complement strand
CCGAAACGGAGACATTTTCCCCCCCCCTTTTTTTCGATGCAAATAAAGCCTCCAAGCCCGACAGACTGTTACGCCTCCGGCTCGCCTTGTGAACGCGGATTTTCGAGACCCGCAAGCCCGTAATGAAACGAACGAAGTGAGTGGAATTCGGGTGAATCGGGCGATTGACCCCCCAAATACCATTCATCCCTCCTGGGAACGCAGGTTTCCAGCCTGCATGATTCCTCAAAGGAACGTTCCTTAATGGGGTTATGCGGGCGAGACACCCGCGCTCCCAGGGGGGCTCGCATCACACTTTAAAAGTGATTTGTCAAGGCGAGCGGCAAGCTTTTTCCCCGCTGAACGTACTCGCATCCCCGGCTCACCAAAGGGGGGGCGTGAAACGCAGGGAAATTAAAAGCGGAAATTCAAAATGTGTCGGGCTTCAATACGAAACATTCAGAAACGGACGCTGAGCGTTTTTTGTTTATTGTTTCAATTTTTCCATTAAAACGTTGGCCACGGCAAGAATCGCCTCGGCATCGTTCGGAACGTCTCGATGAAGAGACGTTATGTAAACCTGCTTCTGCGCCCAGGGAAGCGTCGCACTCTCCACGGAAACCACGCCGTCCGACGAGCTTCCGGATTCCTGCGTCGTCAGAAGCCCTACAACGTTGTAATAGGTCACCCAGCCCGCCGGCTCGCAGCTTTGAAGAGCGTCCCAGAACGGATTGCTCTTTTGAAGCGCGTCGAGAGCCGTGTAACACTGAAGAAGATCGTAACTCCGAATATAATCGCGATTTTCCTTCTGAAACTGCGTCAGATTCGACTCCACAAGCGTCGCTTTTTGACCCACAATCCCCGTGATTCCACGCGTCGTACTGTTTGCAAAACCGCTCCCTCGGAAGGGCGTCGCAAGCGTAATCACCGTGTTTATCGAAGGGTTCGGCGACGTATGGAACCACCGCGACACTTCCTGTTTGGGACCGTCACTTCCTGGAAGCTGCTCGACCGGGACGTCCGTAATGAGATTCCAAAGCCGTTCTTTCGAATCCATCGTCTGCATGAGCGCCACAAGTCCGCCCATACTGTGTCCGACGAGAATCATACGATCCATGTTGCTGTTGGAACGTTTCGGGTCCAAATCCCGCCGAAGCGACGCCAAATCGTCACTCAGCTGCGCCGCAGAAACCCAGAACGGCTGACCGTTGGGGTAAAAATAGAACCAAAACTGGTAGTGTTCCCGAATTTGCGGGATGCTGTTGAGCGTGTTGTACATCTCCATCCATGTGAGCGTCGAGGACCACAGGCCGTGAACCATCACAACGGGGATTTTTTCAGGGTCGTACGCCTGCGGCATATACATCCCCTTGAGTTTTCGGCTTCCGTCCTCAGTGTCTTTCAAAAGTGAGTCGGGATGCAGCAGTCCAAGCGTCGCACCGTCCAGCGCGTTTTTCTGAATCGATTGTTCAAAACTGTACGCAAGAGGGGTCGTATAATCAATCTCAAGCGGAACCGCCACCTCGCCGATCTGAACGTTCGACGACTCCATTGTGTCGAGAAATTCCACTCGCGGCTCGTTACGTTCGTTGAAACTCAGAAAAACCGTCATCGGGACGCACAGTTCCTGAACGCAGTAACGATAGTTTCTGGATTTGTGGTAAATGTCCCGACATTGCGCAACCATCGGAACCCCCAGACCGTACAATCGGTAACGGTTTTTCAGACCCGTGATTTCGAAATCCGACGCGAAACGAAACGACACAAAGTCGTCCAGCTTCCATTCGTGACTGCGCATGGTGAGGGAAACCGCACGTTCCGTTTCCGGAAGGTGAAGAAGAAAAGAGTCCGAATTTTCAAAATAAACCACTCCGTCCCGCGAGCTGCTTTGACGTAAAACCTGCTCGGTGCTTTCGTTGTAAATTCGGCAAACGTTCTGAAAGGATGGCGAGTACGGATTTCGCGCGTGATTCCACTCCGAACCAAAAAGATAATTGAACGAATATCTGGAAGACTGCAAGTACCAGTCGGTCATCTTTTGACGTCCAGTTTCTGCAAGAAGACGGTTCGTCGAGTACCGACGCCCTTCCTCGAACGTTACTTCCGCCAGAATTCCAACGACTTCCAAACGATGGTTCGTCTGCAGCTGTTCTTCGAGCGCCGCCACCGCTTTTTGCGGGTCCTCACGAACCGTACGGTCGAGATTCAACGTTCGAAGACCGACCTGAGTCGTTTCGGAATATTTGATGCGGGATGGAACCACCGAATAGTAGGTTCTTTTGGCGAAATTCCAGCCGGGAGTTTCAATCCGGGAGCGCGTCAGACGAGTGGCGGAACAGCCGGAAAGACCCAGCAGACACGCAATGCAGAGCGTCAGCAGAATCCAACGGACCGCACACGCACCCGTTCGGAGGATGCGTCGTTTCTCCACAAGCTGAATCTGCCGAAATCCCATCGGAAACCTCAAAAAACGAACATTCAATGAATACGAAAACGAATATTTATTGAATATTTAAACCAACATTCAAACCAATACTTCAACTCTATACTTACAAATTCCAGAGTATCGTGAACAGGATAGCATATTTTCGTTTTTTCTACAAGGTCAATTTTCCGACTTTTTTGAACGCTCGGAGGGTCGAGAATCTTAAATCCAAAAAAATTTCGGAAAAAATTGTGGAAAATTTGAAAAAATCCGGATTTTTTTCTTGACTTCCAAAAATTCCGAGATACAATATAAAACATATATGAAATGTTCATTTAATTATAAGGGAAAAATTCCATGCGAAACTATTTCCAAATTTTCACTGCCCTCCTGACGAACCTCCTGCTTTTGACCTCTGCGGCGACGGCAGTCGACGTGGAAAGCGACAACGCGAACGATATTGTGCTTGATGCAGATACAACTTATACCGTCGCGGAAAGCGGCGATTACACCTTTTCAGGAATCATTTCGGGCGATTATGCGATTACGCGTGACGGTCTCGGCGCTTTGACGTTTACCGGAAACAACACGTACAGCGGCGGAACGACCATCTCGGCGGGTACGTTAAAAGTGACGCCGACGATGACCGGCGCGAGTTCCGCTCACACTGCGCTGGGTTCCGGAACCGTCACGATCGGCACAAACGGAACGCTCGTGTGGAAACCGACGACGAGTTCAACGGGAACAACTGACTGCGATTTAACGAACACCATCACGGGAACCGGAACGCTCCGTCTGGAGGTTTCATCCCGCGGAAACACGACTTTCGCGCTGGACTCAAAACTCTCCGACTTCACCGGAACCCTCCAGCTCGCCGGAAATACGCGCATCGAGTGGAAAATCGCAAACGTTACGAATCTCAACAAGGTTTCGACGATTGAAATTGAAAACGGTTCAGAATTCTGGACCTCTGGTTCGAGCGGCGGAAACACCTACGCAAGCAACTTCCTCCTCAACGGTTACGGTGTGGGAGCCGGAGGAGATTCCGCACAGCGCGGCGTGTTTCGTATCAACACGAGCTCCAATTTTTCGGGGACGATGACTCTCGCTTCGGACTCTCTCCTTGGAATGGCCGGCAATTATACGGCAAACTTTTACAATGATTTTAATCTCCAGAATCATACGCTGTACGTTGCAAATACTTGTACTGCAGGAGGAACGCTGACGATTTCCGGCGACGTTTCCGAAGGAGATATTCGAAACCGCAGTTATATGTACGCCACCGTAAACGAAGGAACCTCCTCGGTAACGCTTCGTTTTGCAACGGCTGCCGACGCCGCCTATGCAAAAAATCAGACGATCAGCGCCAACATTCAGCAGAACTCCTCAACTGCCATCGTTTTTGAGCCGGCCGCAGAACGAACCATCAACGCAAACGGCGTGATTTCAGGAAGCGGAGCCGTTATGAAAAAGGGAGCCGGAACCCTCGTCATCGGCGCGTGCGACACCTTTTCCGGCGGTCTGACGATCGAAAATGGAATCGTGACGCTGAAAGACGACGCAGTCGGAACTTCCACGACCGTCACAACCCGAACCTACCAGGCGGGGACGGGAACCATCAACATTGGAGAAAACGGTACATTTATCTGGTACAATCAGTACAATACCGACACGATTCCCAACACCATCACGGGAGCCGGAAAATTCATCCTGAATGCAGAACATAGCAAATCCGCAAACTACGGCGGGAACTACGGTATTAGTACGAATTTCACTGGTTTCACCGGGACGTTGGAACTCAAGGGCCACGCACGTGCAAATCTAAACACACTCGGCGGAACGTCCAACGTCATCGTGAATTCCGGAAACATGGTTTGGTTCACGGGCGGAACGCATGCTGCAAACTTCACGATCTCCGGAGAGGGTGCGGGAGCGGGCGGCGACGGAGGCTCACGCGGCGCGATTGCGGGAAGCGGCACCTCTACGATTAACGGAACGATTACACTTGCGGCCGACGCTTACATCGGTCTGCGCGACTCCAATCCGACGATGAATCTCAACGGAAACATCGAAACGAACGGTCACTCGCTCCGTTTCGGTCAGAATTATAATAGCGGCGGAAAATACAATCTGAAATCCAACGTTTCCAGTACGGGCGAAACGCTCGGAACGCTGAATTTCGCAAATGTCAGTTCTTCGGCAGCATATTCCGCGAACATTGGCGACAGTTCGGCCGCAGCCGCAGCCGTCACGCAGCTGATTGCCGCCAATCTGAATTACAGCAACACGACCGGAACGCTCACGTTCACCACGGGTGAAAACCGTACGATTGAGATTCAGGGACAGTTTACGGGAACCGGCGGCGTGACGATCGAGAAAAACGGTGCCGGAACACTGAAATTCGACGACAGTGCGCCCGTTACAGGAACGATGACGGTGAATGCCGGAACCGTGATATTTGCACCCACGACGTACAATGCCGCAAGTACCACGAACGCCGGATACAAAACCGGTTTGACCTCACTCACCGTGAACGGCGGCGCAACGGTCGATCTCAACACGTCCAATGCGGCTCTCACGGCGCTGAACGTTGTTTCCGGAACCGTTAACGCAAACTACCAGTTCCGAAACATCAGCGGAAAGCTTCCCTGCATCGGAGAGGCGGCCGACATCACGGTCGGATCCGCCGCAGGCGATACGGCACTTTTGAATATCGGATTTAAAGGATGCGGCGACCACGCCGGAAAAGTGAAGATTTACGACGGCGGAACCATCTGCATGAAAGGTGCCGACGTTTCCTTCGCGGGAAGCAACACCATCACATTCGTCGGAGGCGGCGCTATCACGAGCACAAGCGGTGCATACTTCAACTTCCGCGGAGACGGAAAACAGGCTCTCATAGTGGAGGGCGAGAACGCCAATGCGAGTATCAGCAGCAGCATCATGATGTACAATCAAGGACTCGGTTCCGTAAACGTTGTCGAAAGCAGCAGTTCGCTTACGTTTTCAAGTTCTGCTACACAGGGATATCACGATGCAAAACTTGGTTTCCGTAAATTTGGTAAAGGAACATTCGTTTTGACCTCCGGAAATCAATTTCAGACGTTGCAAATTAATGAAGGAACCGTCGAATTCCGCGGAAACGGGAATTTGACACCGTACAAGAAAGGCGACATCACGTACGGCGTCAACGTTTCGGTTGCGGACGGCGCAAAGCTCGTGATTAAAAATGGTACGAATTTCACATCCAGCGACACTCCGTCTGCCGAATATCCGGCCACCTTCACGTTTCATGACGGCGCGACGCTCATCATTGATTCCGCCAACTGGACGCTTACGCCCCTCATCGAAGACGCACTGACGACCGGAACGCTCGGCGGCTCCGGAACGATTGCGGGAACCATCGACACGGACGGACTCACCATCTCCCCCGGAAACGGGACGGGCGACCTGCAGACGCTGACCGTCAACGGAAATTTGACGCTCGGAACCTCCAGCAATTTGTACTTTGAAGTCGGAAGCACGGCCGCTCAGCACGATACGCTTAAAGTGACGGGAACCGTCGATCTTTCTGACGGAACTCTGACGCTCGTGAAGGCTTCCGAAACCTCGGAGATTCAGATCGGCGACGTCGTGACGCTCCTTGAAATTGGCGACGTCACCGATTTCAAACTCGAAGATTTGAATTTCGTCACAAATTACACGCTTCCTTACGCAGACGGACGCTGGGGTCTGGCGCTCAACGGGAACAATCTCGTTGCGTTCGTCGGCGACGCGGCGTCTTTGCCGGAACCTTCCGCCTGGATTTTGCTCCTGCTTGGAATCCCGCTGCTTATTTATCGTCACAAATAATCAAACAACGCGTTTGTTTTTCAAAAATTTCACAGGAAAGGACGGCTTGAGTCGTTCTTTCCTATTTTTTCTTCTAATTTATTCAATATATTATGCACAAATTTCAAATTCCTCCCTTATTCCACACCTTTTTTACCCTTTTAATCATTTCCTCCTTTTTTACCCTTCTTTCCGTGGAAGCCGCGGCGGCTGATGCGGCGGATGCAGTTGCTGAAAATGCATCCATTCCGGAAGTCGATCTTTCCGGCCGAAAGGAGATTTTTACGGAAAGCACCGTCGCACCCGACAGCGAAACTGCGGAAAAAGAGGATTCCTCAAAGTGGAAAAACCTTCTTCCAGAGACCTCCTTTCGGGACGCTCCGACCGTGATTTCCTCGCCGAACGGACGTGAAACTGCGGCGCTTTTCTGCACGAAGGACCCTCAAAAAGGGCTTCAAATTGCGTTCTCGAACGATTCCGGAACCGCGTGGTCGCAGCCGATTTCCGCTCCCGCCTCGCTGCAAGGCTGGACCCCGGAAGCCGTTTATTTAAACGACGGACGCACGGCAGTCAGTCTGAATTCGAATCAGGAATGGTTCCTGTGGATCGGAAACTACCACGATTTTAAGCAAAAAACGGACGGAATTTACCGCATTCGGCTTGGGAAACTCCCGGACGCGCCGGATCTGCGTTTCACGCTTCAAGTTGCGGAAAACGGAACGATAAACGCCTCGTGGACGAGTCGTTCGATTTCGAAAACAAAAACCGTACGAATTTCACAGGATTTAATCTCTTCCTGCGACTGGAACGCAATGCAGAAGGTTCATTTCGACGTTCCAGAGGTGGTGGAAGGGTGCGAACCGACGCGGACGCCTCCGCCGAAAGGGGCGGTCGTTCTGTTCGACGGAAGCTCGCTCGACGCATTTGACGGAGTGCAAAACTGGACGCTCGGCGACGGTTGGATGCAGGCGGGACGCGGTTCCGCCACAACGAAACAGAAATTCGGAAGCTGTCACATTCACGTCGAATTTGCGACGCCGGCCGAGGTGAAAGGGAAAGGTCAGGGCCGCGGAAACAGCGGGATTTACATCATGTGCCGTTACGAACTCCAGGTCATGGATTCGTACGAAAATGAAACGTATCCGCAGG
The DNA here is from genome assembly GCA_964438515.1 of uncultured Planctomycetaceae bacterium. Lineage (GTDB taxonomy): Bacteria > Planctomycetota > Planctomycetia > Pirellulales > Thermoguttaceae > RGIG3701. The sequence continues at coordinate 23,376 of CAYTLK010000041.1, read as the reverse complement.
GACAGTGCGGCGCGATTTACACGCAGAATCCTCCGCTTAAGAATGTGTGCCGCAAGCCCGGCGAGTGGCAGTCGTACGACATTGATTTTACGGCTCCGAAATTTGCGGAAGATGGAACGCTTTTGAGTCCCGCACGAATGACGGCGTACCAGAATGGAGTGCTGATTCAGGACGATTTTGAACTGATTGGACGGAACTACTTCATGCACCGTTACTATGCGCATGAGGCGAAAGAGCCGCTTCAGCTTCAGGACCACGGCTGCGCGGTGAGATACCGAAACATTTGGATTTTGCCGAAGGAATAATCATTTATAACGGCAAATTTTAAAGATTCGATACGAGATTTTCACTTTTTTCATATTTTTGTGCAATTTTTTGAAAAAAGTTCTTGACAAAATTTGAGAAAGATGTATAATTGACCTTATTGTAAGGAGAGTACTGTAGCGATGTTGCGATTTCGGTTTTATTTCTGTGTTTTTTCGATTTTGTGGGCCGTTGCGCTCGCAGAAGAGGAAACGTACGCACAAATCGAAACGAATTTCAAAGAAGAAATCGCGCTGCGTGAAAATCTTTCTGAACATCTGAACGCGCGTGCGGACGCTTTTCGGCGTTCCGCCTCCCGCTGCGGCTGGAACTCGCAGGAAACCGCCGACTTCATCAAGCGCGGTACTCGAAATTTGTACAGCGCGTCTCCGTCGGTCGTGCGGGAAAACCGAAAGGCTGAAACCCGGAAAAATGAAGAAACCCAGTTTCTGCTTCAGGCGCTTGAATCTCTGGGCGAAACAGACGGTGTGAGTCGGGCGAAGGATTTTGTACAAAAAGAGTCCGTCTTCCGTCGTCAGGTTTCCGTACGTGAATCTTTTGAGCGTGCGGCTCTCGGAAAGTCGGCGGACGGCGTCACGTGTGACGTTCGGTCGTTCCTCGTGCTGCATCGGTGGAAGGATTCGACCTGTACGATTCTCGCGATGAGTGAGAAACTTGCGCAGGAAGCACCTTTCAAACCGGCAGTTCCTTACAAAAAACCGCAGCTTTTGGCGGTCAGCGTTGGTTCTGTGTTGCAGGATTTCCGTACGGTTTTAGCTCTCGCGGCCGAAACGCCGTTTTTTGCGGACGCGTCGCGCTCGGTTCAAAACGAACGTGCAGCACAGCCCGATTTTTATCATCTTACCGCTTCTTTGTCGGCAGGCCGCGCACTGGTGCTTCTTATTTAATCAGTGTTTGATTCCTTCTGATTTCTTGAAACACGGAAGAATTGCAGTGTTTATTCCATTCGGGAATATTCTACAGCATCACAGCATAAGGATATTAAATAATTATGAAAAATATACATTTAACTCTCGAAGATGTTACAAAAATCTATCGCGGCGGCAGTTCTGACGGATCTGCGGATGTGAAGGCGCTTGATGCAGTGTCGCTCGAAGTGCCTCACGGACAGTTTTTGGCGGTGATGGGTGCGAGCGGTTCGGGAAAAAGCACACTTTTGCACGCGGCTGCGGGTCTCACAACCCCTACGACTGGAAGTGCTTCGATCGGCGGAACGCGTATTTCGACGCTTTCGGACCGAGCGCTGACCCGTTTTCGCCGCGAAAACGTGGGAATCGTTTTTCAGTCCTTCAATTTGATTCCGACACTCACTGCGGAGGAAAATATTCTCCTTCCGATTCTGGCGGGCGGAGGCGTGAAATCCTCAAAAACGACGGAAGCAATGGATAAAATCCTTTCCCGTCTGCATTTGATCGAGCGGCGGCGTCACTATCCCGACGCTCTGTCGGGCGGCGAGCAGCAGCGTGTGGCGATTGCACGCGCGCTGTTTGTGGATTTTTTGAACGAAGATTCCCAAAACTCGCTTCTTTTGGCGGACGAACCGACTGGAAACCTCGACACAACAAACAGTGAGGAAATCTGCGAGCTGTTGCGGGCTTTGTGCGACGAACGACGGCACACAATGATTGTTGTAACGCATGAACGTGCTGTAGCGCAATGGGCTGACCGCATCATCACACTGCGGGACGGAAAAATTATCAGCGACGAACTCGTTTCCGACTGTAAATCCGGTTCCGCTTCTGCAAAAGCACAGAACGTGCAGATGCAGGAGGCGTAAAATGGGTATTTTGTGGAAACTATGCTGGCGCGATCTCGTGCATCGCAGAATGCGCCTGAGTTTCACGCTTCTGGCGATTGCAGCCGTCAGCTGTCTCGTCATTTGGTTCGTCGGAAGCATGGACCTCGGAAGTCTCATGAAGAAAGACGATGCGAAAGCCTTTTTCGGCGATTACTCGCTCGGTGTGTACGCCGAAAACGGTCTCGAAACTGAAACGATTGCGAAACTCGAAAAGTGCGCGTCGGTCGAACGGCTTGATGCGGCTTTTCAGGACGAAGCGACGATGGATCTCGTCGGATTCGAGAAACCCGTCGGAATGACGCGCAGTCCGAAACTGTTGGGAATGGACCGAAACAGCTCTCCTTACGAGATCGAAGAAGGACGCTGGTTCGAAAAGGAAAATGAATGCGTCGTCAGTTCGGCCGCGGAAAAAATCCTCACGAATACAGCACCCGACAAACGAAATCGGTCAAAAGTGAAAATCGGCGACAAAATCCGCGTCAAATCGGATCGCGGCGATGTGGAACTGGAAGTCGTCGGAACGTTTCGACAGAATTCCGTACAGCCCGCAGGCGCGCGGCGTCAGTCGTTCAATGCGTTTTCATTCGGGTTTGGAGCCGGAATGGGTGTTTCCGGACCGAAACCTCCAAAACCCGCTGCAGGTTCAACCCCCGGTGCTGGCGGTTCCGGTGCTGGTCCGTCTCAAGCTGGCGGCCCCGGAACTGCTGGACCTGGTGCTGGACCCGGTGCTGGACCCGGTGCTGGACCCGGTGCTGGACCCGGCGGAACCAAAGGAAAGATGCGTGTTCCATGGGCGCCCGAACCGAAAGGAATCGGAAGCGCTTCAGTGCTCGTTTCTTTGGCGGACGCACAGCGGATTCTCGATGAAAAGGGTTCGATGAATATGATTTACGTAACGCTGAAGCGCGGTGTTTCACCGTCTCAGTTTTACACGGAAGCGTCGGCGGCGCTCGGCGGAAAATCGTTTGAGGAACTGGGTTTCGAAAAGCTCGATACAGAAGAACTGACGGCGCAGCAGCAACAGTCGCAGTCGTTCGATTCGATTTTTTCGCAGGCGTGGTCCGCAATCGGAATCGTCGCGGCGGTGGCGGTCCTCATCATTTTTACGACACTGAATATGGATGTGACGGAACGGATTCGGTATCTCGCGATGCTGCGTACGATTGGACTCACACGCCTCCAGACCGCTGCGTACATCCTTCTTGAAGGACTGCTTCTGGGATTCGGAGGGTGGATCCTCGGAATGGCGGCGGGCTGGGCGGCGCTTGAATGGATGGCGTTCAGCTACTCCGGACACTTCATTCCCGCGGTGCTTTCGCTCTCGACGATGGGATTTGCGTTCCTCTGCACGATGGTCGGCGCGTTTCTCGCCTCGATTGTTCCTGCAGCGCGTGCGTTCCTCGTTTCTCCTCAAGATTCTATGGTGCGGCAAAATCGTCGTGCGGACGTTCGAACACTTTTCACGATGGCTCTCGGAGGAATCATCCTTCTGGGCGTCATTCCGTACATCGTGTTTTTGCCGATGGACGACACTTTACGCGGAATTCTGTTCGGAACGATCGGAACGTTCTGCTTCGGAATGGGATTCCTCCTGTTTTTCCCTTGGACGATTGCATTTACGGAACGCGTCATCGGCCCGCTCGTCGCGTGGATTTTAGGGTTCAGTCCTCATTTCTTACGCAACCAGCTCACGAGTCACGCAGGACGAACCTTCATGACGGCACTCATTATGTCGTGCGGTTTGGGACTTTATACCGCCCTCCTCATCTGGTCGAGTTCGATGCTTTACCGATTCGTGATTCAGGACGGTTCCATTCCCGCCGCGCTCGTACGCATGAGGGCGGAAACCGCCTCGCCGGAAACTGCCGCTCAGCTGAAAGCTTTGCCGGGCGTGAATCGTGAAGAATTTATGCCGCTCGTGGTCGCGCAGCCGACGCTTACGGAAGCTCTGCAGACCAAAATGTCGGAGGCCGGCGCAATGAGTCCGACCGTTGTACTGATGGGAATTGATGCGGAACTTGCGTACGGAAAACAAAGCATGCTGAATATGCGTTTTCTGGAAGGAAGCCGTGCGGAGGCGCTGGAGGCGCTGCGCGACACAAATGCACGTGTGTGCGTCATTTCAAGCGAGCTGGCCGACCACTGCGAGATGAAAGTCGGCGATGAGGTTCCATTCCGGATGGACGGCGATCCCTCTGCGGAGATTCATCCCTACAAAATCGCGGCGATCGTGGATTTTCCAGGAATGGCGTGGTTCACGAAACGCGGCGGAGTGCGGGTCGGCGCCGGTCGAAGCGGTGCTTTGGCGTTCGCGCCGTACACTGCTGTAAAAGAGGATTTCAATGCGCCCGAAAACGAATTTTTCTGGTTCAACCTCGATCCAAAATCGCACGAGAATCAGACGTGGGAGGCGCTCGACGATTCCGTTCGAATGTTGGGAAAAGAACGGATTCTCGAAGACTTTCTCCCTGAAGGGGATGCGGAATTTCAGAGTATGAAATTTGCGGCGGTTCGGCTTTCCGCACATGAAAATCTTCCGGAACTTCCGAACGTGCGTGTTTCACTTCATCCGGGAATTTCGACCCGTGAAACGGCTTTCGCCCTGCGGCGGCTCTCCGGAATTTCGGAAGATGGAATCCTGTTCCTCGCTTCGACTTCCGCACCCCTTGCGGCAGGCGGCGCGTCGGTTCAAATTTACGGCGCGGATCCTCAGGAAGCGTTTCGGACGCAGAATCCTCTTTTGAACTTCAAATTCTCGGAAGGTTCGGCAGAGGAGGTTCGACGCGCGATGTGTTCCGGTGAAGCAGATTACTGCATCGTGACGGCTGATTTTGCGGCCAAACAGAATCTTCATACGGGCGACACGGTTACGTTTGCGCCAAAAGCGGATTCGTCTTCCGATTCCAGTTTCCCGCCAGCCGGCGGACCCGGAATGGGTGGAAAACCCGGAATGGGCGGCGGACCCGGAATGGGTGGAAAACCCGGAATGGGCGGCGGTCCCGGAATGGGTGGAAAACCCGGAATGGGCGGCGGACCCGGAATGGGCGGCGGTCCCGGAATGGGTGGAAAACCCGGAATGGGCGGCGGTCCCGGAATGGGCGGCGGACCTCAAACGTTCGGCAGAACGCTGAAAATTGCGGGAATCATTGATTTTCCCAAAACTTCCACACTCGCGCCGCACGCAGAAACGGTGATTTTCACAACCTCCGGCGTCGCGAAAGAAAAATTTGACGCACCGGAATTCCGAGAATACTGGATTCAGACGGCGCCCGAAACGGACGTTTCGTCGTTCGAGACAGTCATTCAAAATACTGCGCGCGCCGCAGCAGTCGCGAATCGGGAGACCGACGCTCGTGCGAGACGCATCGCGCTCCGCGACATGCAGAATGCGGAAGTCAGTACGGTCGAGTCGCTGAACGCCTCCTTGGGGTCGCGTTCGACGCAAGTGATTGGAATGATGACGCAGATGCCGCTTGTGATGCTTGTGATTTCAACGATTGCGATATTGAACACGATGATCGTTTCCGTTTGTACGCGGCGCTGGGAAATGGGCGTTTTGCGTGCGTACGGCGTCACACGTTTCGGATTGGTGCGGCTTGTGGCTGCGGAATCGCTCCTCATTGGTTTTTGCGCGATCGTCATGAGTTTCCTTTTCGGCGTGTTTTATTCGTGGATGCTGATTCACGTCACGTCGATGTTTGGAATCGTCGCGCCTCCGCTCATCATTCCGTGGGCGAAAATTGCTTGGGGATTCGGTCTCGCCGTCGTGATTTGCATCGCCGCGAGCGCGTATCCCGCTTTCCTCGTCGGACGTCAGGAAACCTCCGCACTCCTTCAAAAGAAAGAGTAAAAGGAAGGTTGAGACAAATACTCATTACTCGTTACTTATTTACGACTCATTACGTAAAATAAAATAAACAAAATAAAAGGATCATAAAAATGAATACCGTTTTTTCAAACCGCAAAGGTTTCACGCTGGTTGAACTGATGGTCGTTGTGCTGATCATCAGTATTTTGATCGCGCTTCTTTTCCCGGCGGTACAGGCGGCACGCAGCATGACGCGCCGTGCGCAGTGCGCCAATAATATGCGTCAAATCGGTTTGGGACTCTGCAATTTTGAGAGCCACAACGGCGGTTTTCCCAAAAATCACCAGATTCTCAAAAGCACTCCCAGCACTTTGGTCGCGATTTTGCCCTACATGGAAGAAAGCAACGTTTACAAAATGTGGAATCGTTCGGCTGCAATGACCGATTCCGAGAACGATGCATTCCGTCTGCAGGTCCCCAACTTCATCTGGTGCCCATCTGCGCCGGGAAGCATCGGAGATCGTTTCGTTTATTCTGCCGGAAACTCCCCTGGAGGAACGACCGTTTTCAAAAGCCGACCGGCAGATTATTCGTTGGTACACCGAGAAATCGATGCGGATGACGGAATCAAATATTCGACCCCGCTGGGTCCAAACTCCGAAAACGCGCTGGTTCCCGTCGATAATTTTGTGGATGGTCTGCAGAATACGATCATTTTCCACGAACACGCCGGACTGCCGAAAAAGTACGATAATGGGGAATTCTTCGAGAACTGGGACCCCACGACCTCCTGCGCTTTCGCCTGGACCGGATGGAACTCCTCACCCGCTGCAATCAACGGCTACTGGTGTTACCTCCGCGATTCCAGCACCGGAAAGTGGAGCACTTCCAATCCCTCCCGTTCCACGGTGGGTCAGAGTATTTATTCGGCTTACAGCGCTGCTGAGGTGCAGGGACGTCAGCTCCTGAACGTGATGAACTACGGTTCCTCTCCCTATTCCTTCCACACGGGAGGCTGCAACGCACAGTTTGCGGACGGTCATGCGGCTTTCGTGAACGAACGAATCGTCACGACCGTTTATCAGTACCTTTCCATTGCGGATGACGGAAAACCTGCAAAGGCGACGGAAGTCAAAATGACCGCTTGGCCCGAATCCTGGGCCTTGAACGGATCCACCTGCCCGGACGGCACGGCTCCGCAGACTGGCCGAACTGGCGAGTGGTGATTTTTTGTGTGCAGCGACGAATCCTGTTTTTCTGATTTCGGCTGCGGATCGACGCATCAAACGACGGAAGCGGAAACGGAAAGACGGGGTTCGTCTCCACCGTCACAATGATTTTTGTTACTTTTCTCATTAAATTAAACTCGTTCCACTTGAAAATTTCGCGCCGGGCGGTTCCGTCGGCAGTCGTTTCTCGATAGAGCAGCGACGGAAACGCGAAAATTCAAAATGCATCGGGTATAAACCGTTTCAGGAAATGATTTCCAAAGGATGCACTCATGCGATCCATTCATTTTAATTTCAAAAATCCGTTTCCAAAAACGGGTTCATCGGGACGGTTCCGCGCGCAATTCCCGTCTCGTTTGGGCTTTACGCTCGTGGAGCTTCTGGTCGTCATTGCGATTATCGGAACGCTGATTGGTTTGCTCCTTCCTGCTGTTCAGATGGCGCGGGAAGCAAGCCGTGCAACAAAATGTCTCAATAATCAAAAACAGCTCGCTCTGGCGTTCATGGAATTCGCAACGGCTCACAACGGCGATTTGCCCGCGAGTTATTCGACCAAACCCGTTCAGCGCGGGTGGGCGATTGATTTGCTCCCGCACCTCGATGCGGCCACTTTCGCGAGGGAATGGGACGATCAGTCCGACTACTTCGCCAGCAATAATCAGTACCTCATCAAGCGGTATATGGCGTCTTTTCACTGCCCCAGCACGCCCGACGGACGCCGTACCGTCACGACCAGCAGGGACCTGAAAGGACAGCAAATCAGCGCCATTGAGGGAGATGTTTCCGATTACTACGTGCATTCCGGAGGCGTTTACGTCAAAGAATACGGAACGTACGCAACCTACAAAAATCCGCTCGCTGTGGATGATCGGCTTTCGATTGAATGCGACGACGGCGTGAGTCAAACGATTCTCGTGAACGAACAGAGCGGACGGCCGACCCTGTGGAAAGATGGGCAGAAAGACGGGTCCAATCTCGTCGAAAAACCGTATCTTTCCTTGTGGGCGGGAGGTCCGGTCACGCAAATCCCAACCACTCTGCAGGCGGAATCCCAGGTCGTGAATCGCACCAATGAAGCTTTTTACAGTTTCCACTCCGGCGGAACGTACGCAGCTTTCATGGACGGCGGCGCCCGGCTGATTTCCAATCGCGCTTTGCCGTACATCGTTCTGGCGCTCAATACGCGTGACGGCGAGGAAAATGTACGTGTGGAGGATTTGGAACTCAGTAAATATAACGAATCATTCATCAAAAACGGACTCTACCCGGATGGTTCCACTCCATGACGCCGAGCCGTTCCGAGGGTTCGGAATAGTTTTTTGATTAATGTTTCGATTTTCAGGCGACGGGTTTTTTGAGACTCGCCGCCGTTTGCCGTTTTTTTGGAAAACGATTTTCCTCACTCAAACTCATGACCCATCGAAGAAAAATACTCATCACCGGCGCGAGCGGCGGAATCGGTCTCGCGACGGCCCGACGTTTTGCTCAAAATGAAGACGCACTCTTTCTGCACGGCTTCTCGCAGCGCGAGCCGCTCGAGTGTTTAAGACGTGAATTTCCGAACGTTCCGATGGAATTTCACTTTTGCGACTTAAGCTCCGCCGACGCGCAAGACGCTTTGACCGCCGTCGCCTGGGAGTGGAACAAAGACGAAACGCCTGGAATCGACGTGCTTGTACAGACCGCCGGAATCGACATTTTGACCGGCGCGCGAAAATCTTGGACGTACGAACAGAAACTTGCGGCCCTCTGGAAAGTCGATGTCGAAGCGGGAATGCGTATCGCTCGAGACGTCGCGGAAAGAATGATTAAAGTACGAAAAGAAGCATCTTCCGACACACTTCCGGGCGTCATTTTGAACCTCGGCTGGGACGCAACGGCGTGGGGAATGGCGGGCGACAGTGCGGAACTCTTTGCGGCGGCGAAAGGCGCAATGACGGCTTTCACCCTCTGTTTAGCGCAGCGGACGGCTCCTTTTGTACGTGTAAACGGAATTGCGCCCGGCTGGATTCAGACGTTGTGGGGCCAAAATGCGTCCGACGAGTGGAAAGAACGTGCGTCGAATGCGTCGCTCATGCGGCGATGGGGCGTTCCGAACGATATCGCTGATGCGGCGTTCTTCCTTGCGTCTCCCTCCGCCTCGTTCCTCCATGGAATCATTCTGCCCGTGAACGGCGGAAAAAAGAACTTTTAAAATAGAATATGGTGACTGCCGATGTGAAAATCGACAGTCACTCAATGTTCAAGAATCAATATTTCCTGAAAATCAGTCTTCCGGAACCCACTCTTCCATGTAACGCGCGAGGCTGTGCAGGCCTTTGCCGAGACGCAGAGGACGCTGGTACGCACGCAGTTTATCCATGTTGATGAGTTCTTCAAACGGACGGAATTCAAGTTCCATTTCTTTTCCAACGGAAACCATGATGCCGTTCATATTGTTCTCAATAAGAGAGATGTAAGCGCCGGAACCGAGCTGGCTTCCCATAATGACGTCGAAACCCGTCGGAGGCTGGCAGCGGACTTCGTATCCGAACTGGAGACCGACAAACTTGATTTTTCCGTAGCCGCGTTTGACCATTTCGTCCGCAACGAGACGTCCCAGACGGGAACTGAATTTCAGCTGCGAAACGGGATAGTGACCGAACGTGTCGGGCTTCAAAGAACGATATTCGTCGTCAGAAATGCAGCAGCGAATTTCAGAAAGCGGCAGATATTCGCCGATTCCTTCCGCGACGCAGATGACGCCGCAGCGTTTTCCGAGCTGAATGCGTTTTTCAACAGTGTCCGCAATGCGGTTGATGAGTTTTCCAAACTGTACGATTTCACGCTGTTTGGCTTTTCCATTTTCGTCGAGCTGCAGCTCGCCGGTCTGCGGGCTGTAAGAATCTTCCGTTCCCATCATGTTGGGGTCGTTGATGATGTCTTCCAAACCGATACAGAGGGATGCTTCGCCGGCGATCGCGGAACCGTAGCAGAGCCACGCGGCCTTGCGACCCATGAGCTGCGCCACGTAGTAGCACTTCGTAGCGGTTGCGTCGAACAGCAGGTTGCGGAGCTGACGCGACATCAAATCCACAGCGGTGAAGAAACCAAACGTGAAGTCGATTCCTTCATAATCGTTGTCGATCGTTTTGGGAAGATGAATGACGCGGATGCGTTTCGCGCTTTCCGGGAAAGTGTCCTGATAAAGTTTGAACTTCGCGGCCGTCGTGAGCGTATCGTCGCCGCCGATGGAAATCAGAACGTCCAGTCCCAGCGAGCAAAGCGCGTTGTACACGACTTTCATCGGAGCCGTTGCGGTCGGATCAACCAAATCTTCCGGTTTCCCCATTGCTTTTCCCGGATTGGCGCGTGCGGAACCGATAATAATTCCGCCTTCCGTGCGTCGGCCTTCCAACATCATTTTGTCCAAACGAATATAATCGACATTTTCCGTCAGAACATCCCCGTCTTTGAAATCAACAAGATGAGAATAACCGTTTAGAAAACCGTACACTTCAATTCCTGCACGGCGAAAGCACTCTGCGGCAGAGCAAATCACGGCGTTCGCGGAGGGAGCTGGACCTCCAGAGAAAAGAATACCAACCTTTTTGATGTCGGTTTTGACGAGTTGAGGGCTTTTCAGGGACATTTTATCTCCAATCCAAAACTGTTATGGAACCATCTTCATCCGGTACATGCAAGCACCAGAACATAAAAACTCAAACATTATACCCTTTTTTTCACTTTTGTAAAGGGGGACTCCGCATCCTTTGTGAAAAGATGGTGAGAGTATCAAGTATGGTAAAAGTTTATCGTAAATACGCATTGTGAATTTCGGAGGAACAAAAAAAGGTTAAAGTTTTTCTTCTTTTTTGACGATTCCAAAATAATGTATGTTTGTACCATTTTGATAGATTGCGTAATTTAAGAAGGTTAGGAATTATGGAAGAAACAGCGGCACGGATTTATTCTCATGAATGGTTTCAAAGTGTGTGCCAGACTCTCGGCGAACCCGCATGCAAGGCGCTCGGTCTGTTCGAAATTCCTGACGATTTCGTCCTCAGCGTCGTGATTCCCGTTTATAACGAAGAAAAAACACTGGCGGAAATCGTTGCGCAAGTCGCGCAGGTTCCGATTCGCAAAGAAATTCTCCTCATCGACGATTACAGCCGCGACGACACTCGCCAAACGATGGGAGAGATTCAAAAAGCGTATGAAAACGACAAAATGAATACTGTACAACTTTTCTTTCATGAGGTGAATCAGGGAAAAGGCGCGGCGCTGCGCACGGGTTTTCAGCACGTGACGGGAAACGTCGTCATCATTCAGGATGCAGACCTCGAATACGACCCGAACGAATATCCGAAGCTGATTCGTCCGATTCTCGACGGAAAAGCCGACGTGGTTTACGGCAGCCGATACATCCAGAGCGACGTTCATCGCGTTGTGTACTTCTGGCACACCATGGGAAACAAATTTCTGACGTTTCTTTCGAACTGCTTTACAAACCTGCGTCTGACGGACATGGAAACGTGTTACAAAGTCTTTCGCCGCGAGTGTCTCATGGAGATTCTTCCTCGGCTTAAGCAGGACCGATTCGGTTTCGAGCCGGAAATTACGTCTTATATCGCAAAAGGACGTCTGAAAGTGTACGAAATCGCCATCAGTTACGAAGGGCGTTCGTACGCCGAAGGAAAGAAAATCGGGTGGCGCGACGGCTGCAAAGCCATCTGGTGCATTCTGCGGTATGGTTTGTTTTAAGTACAAGAACCATAAAGGGACGAAACGATGGATATTTGCCGAATAGCGGAATGGATGAAGAGTCACAGTTCCGCACTTTGTCTTCTGGCGGCCGCTCTGATGGGGGTGATTTGTGTGCTTTTCGAGTGGATTCCGTTCTTCGAACAGCGTTTGAATTACTCATTTTTCGCAACGATGGTGATTTTTTTCCTTCTGGGAGCCTGCTGGATCCGAATTCCCCGTCTTGCAGCGTTTCACCTTTGGTACCCGACGGTTTTGGGACTTCTCGCGTTCCCCTTCTTCTGTTTCGTCATTGGTTCGACAGGATTTCTGTTCGGAATTTCGGTCAGCAAGTGGGAAGGCGCGGCGGCGCTGATGCTTTCGATTTTACTCATGGCGCAGACGGCTGAAACACGGAGAGGATTCGGCGTTTCGTTCCTGATTTTCGTTTCCGTTTGGATTTCCGCCCTCTTTTTCGCGTGTATCGGCTGGGAACATCGTGAAGATGGGATGATGTACCATAAACCCGGTTCGATTTTGATCGCGAAAGGCTGGAACCCGGTCTGGGAACCGGAACTTTCGGAATATATGATTCAAAATGGGGAAAATCCGAACGAGTTTCGATACTCGCATGTGGCGTACTTTCCCAAAGGAATCTGGGTCGTGAACGCGATTCTGCACCTCATGACCGGCTCGACGAACGCGGGAGCCGCCGTGTATCCCGCAATGTGCGCGGCGTGCTGCATTCTTTTTTCCTTCATGCTTTTCGAATGGTTTCCCGTCGGACGCTGGGCGGCGCTGGGCGTTGGAACGATTCTGGCGCTGAATCCCAACATCCTCATCGAGGAGATTTACAGCGGAATGATCGACGGTCCCCTGAATCTCTGCCTCCTGATGTTCCTTTTTTCGGGAATCCTCTGGCTCAAAAGCGGCGAGAAAAAATGGCTCCCATTCCTCATCGGAAGCGCAGTTTTCGGCTGCTCGCTGAAACATAATGCACCCGTTTTTTTCGCGTGCATCGGCCTCATTTATACGTTCGTGTACGTTTGGGCGCGCTGGAATAAACTCTCGAAGGTTCCGAAAGTTCCGTTTCGTGAGTGGGTGCTTGCGATGCTTTCCGTTCCGACTCTCGTTGCGGTTCTGTGTTTCAATCCGTTTATCACGAACACCGTGTGCCACTCCAGCCCGTTTTATCCGCTGCACACGTTCGACCCCGAAAAAAATCCGAAGGAGGATATTCTGGGGATCTATTACTGGCGTACAGATTTCAAAAGTGCGGACGTTCTTCAGCGTTTTTTGTACACGCACATCTTCGAGCGCTGGCATTTTGTGATGCCGCTCGACAGCACGGTGCCGACGTACACTCCTAAGGGGGTTCATTTTCTTTCGTTCGTTCCTTCACTGACGAACAACGGGATTTTCTCGCTGCTTTTGATTTTTTCACTGCCGCTTTTGTTTTTTGTACGACGTTGGGACTTTTGGCTGGTGCTGCTTGCGATTCTCATCAGCGTCTTCATCCATCCGCACTCATGGTGGGGGCGTTTCGTTCCGCAATTATGGGCGTTTCCGTACCTTCTTCTGTGCTTCGTGAATATGGAAGTGCAAAAATCTGCCGCGCAATCGGGACGCAGGGAGTCGGAATCGTCAGAATCGTCCGACGCACACCCGCTTTCGAATCCGCTTTCACAAGCGTTTCAACCCACGCAGCGTTGTTCTACCGCCTGGCGGTCGCGCTGGAACGCACTTTTCTGCGTCCTCATCGGCTGGTCGTTGTGGACGAACGCCAGTCAGTTCAGCTTTTCAGAGTTTTATCAGTTAAATTTCATTTTCGCACAAGATTCCCTGCTGAAACAGACGGAAGAATCGAAAGATTTTCTCGCGATGGGCGGAATTAGCGGCGAGAATCCGGAAACGGGAAAAGCGCGTCTGACGCTGCATCCGTGGTACAAATATTATATGCGCGAACTGTTTCGATCTTTGGGAAAATCGAACTTTTACGTTTCTTCCGTTGTGAGCGACCAACCGGAAAACCTGAAAGTACAGTCGATTACGAGAGTTTTCGTCGTAACGCCGCTCTCCGATGAGGAACTGCAAAAAAAAGCCGCAGAAAAGTCGGAAGCGTCCGGGAATTCGGAGAGAGAAAAACAGACCGACGTCCTCCCCGCCCGCGCGTATTATTTTCCCAAAGCGTTCCTCCGGACGGCACGGATTTGTGTGCATCAATTAAAAACCGCATGGTTCGGGGACGTTTTCGCACTGCATTGCGCGGCGGATGAAGATTTTAAGCCGGAATGGGTCCTCAATTACGAAGCGTTGGAACCGGAAGCCGATCGGAAGGAAAAAGAAAGACAGACGCAGCTCATCAAAATCCCCAGCCGCGACAAAACTCCGACCGAAGCGCGTCAGAATCAGCAGAATCAGCAGAATCAGCAGAATCCGAAGAATCGGCAGAATGAGGTGAGTCGGCAGAATGAGGTGAAAGAATGAACGAATTTTCAAGATGGATAAAACAAGTAACGGAAGACGCGTTGAACGATAAATTCCGCGCCAAAAGAATCCGAAGGATCGTTTTTTCGAGCTGGATGGTGTTTCTGTTGCTGAGCCTCGCCGTTCTTCATTTTTTCCCGCACACAGGAAGCATTCAGGAGGCGGTTCAAACGTTTCTGTGGGTTTGTGCGTTTTGCTGGATGGGAGTTTACGTTCCTGAAATTCCCGAAAAATATTGGTATCCGACGGTGTTTGGACTCCTCGCGATTCCTTTTTTCACGCTTTTTTTCGGCTCCGCCGCACTTCTTTGCGGACTGTCGCTGAACCGTTTGTGGCTCTTGTGCGCAATCGCACTCACAGTCTGGCTCGTCAAACGCCTTTCTCTCCCCGGAACGCTGAAATTTACGCTTCCATGCATCTTCGGAATCTGGCTGACCGTGACGTTTTTCGCGTCCCTCACGCTCGATTTTTCCTACGAAGGAGAAAGTGTACAAAAACCAATGACGATTTTGCTGTCGCAGGGCTGGAACCCGATTTACACTCCGTGCAGCGTGTTTCTAGAAGAAAAAGGAATCGACCCCGCGTCTTTCGACTCCGCAGGCGCCGCATTCTATCCGAAAGGTCAAGCCGTCATTAGTGCCGTTTACGCCGACTTTTTCGGAAATATCGAGGCGGGCGACGGCGTGTATTTCCTCATGATTCCGTGCTGCATCTTTCTTTTTTACAATATTTTGAAAAAGCAGCTCAATTTCGGAAAGTACGAAACCCTGATGCTGACCGCTATTTTGACGCTCAGTCCGACGCTCATCTGCGGCGAACTTTTCAGCGGCTCCATCGGCGGCCCGCTCGCACTGATGTGGACCCTTTTTCTCCTTGCATCCTGGAGCTGCATTCGTACAGGAAACAAACGTTTGCGTCCGGTCGTCGTTGCGTCGTGCGTGTACGGCTGCACGCTGCAATTTTCTGCTGTTCTTTTTTTTGGTACAGTAATCGGAATTTATTCTTTGACGTACATCCTTCCTCGATTTTTCCGACCCTTCCTCCTCAAAGAACATCCGGAAACGCCCCTCTGGAAAGAACGTTTCGCCGCAATTCAGCCGCAGCTCCCGCTTCGAACGTGGTGCAGGACGCTCGGATTCATTGGTTTTTTCCTGCTTATTTGCGGATTTCATCCTTATGTGACGAATACGGTGACGCGTTTCAGCCCTTTTTACCCCTGCGCGACGTTTTTTCCCAATGCGTTTCCGATTCACGACGTGATGGAGCCGTATTTTTTAAATCCCAATTTCAAGAACGGAAATGCGTACAATCGTTTCGTCTTCTGCAATCTGGATTCTCGGCGGCCCGTGCGCCCAGGCGAAAGCGTCGGAGCGCTTCAAGACGCACGGCGCGTCGAAATTTTCAGCCTTTTCAGCCGTCGTCCGTTCGGGATTTTTCCATTCGTACTGTTTACCGCCATTCCGCTGCTGTTTTTTGTGCGCCGATGGGATTCCTGGTTCGTTTTGAGCGCCCTGCTCGCCGGTTTTTTCCTCTATCCGTACAACTGGAATGAAATTTTCACCCCTCAAATCCGCGTTTTTCCCATTCTGGTTCTCGCGTTCGTGATGTTTGAATTTCGTGCAGGAAAAACTTCGTCCGAAACGTTTTTGGAAAGACGCGGAACGCTCCTGTTTCGCACGGTGATTTTCTGTCTCTTTTGGAGTTCCATCGTTTCGTTCGGCTGGGTCTGTACGCGTCACACACAACTGGCGGCGCAGTGTTCGAAAATGAACATCATGCTGAACACCTCCGACAATCTGACGCTCTGTCCCGTTTGGGAATTCAGCGCGGAAGTGACGCCCGAAAAAGAAACGATTGCATTTCCGCGGCCTGTAACTCCCTTTTATTTTCAAACGATATTCACCCCGCAACAGTTGAACCACCTCAAGTTTCAGGAAGCGTCCGAATTGATTCCGCAGAAAAAGCAGAATCAGTTTTACATTCATACGTTGTGCTTCCTCACCCCGGCCGAAGAGGAATACGGGCGATTATTCGACAAAATCCCGATAAATCAAGGGTCGTGTTACAAACAATGTGTGTTGCGTACGCAGCAGTTTTTGTTTCAGCGGCTTCCCAAACCGCAGTCGGAACCCAAACCGCAGACGGAACTCAAACCACAGCCGCAGCCCAAACCCCGGACGGAACCTGATAGAAAATGAAACTCGAAAATCAAAAAAACGTACAAAATTCGGTGCGAAAATCCTGCTGTTTCCCTCTTTTTTTAGGGTTTTCGGCTGCCGTAATGCTTGTTTTTTCCGGTTGTTCCGACTCGGATTCTGCACGTGAAAAAACGTCGGATTCCTCCACTGCGTCTCATGCGTCTTCGGCGGGAACCGCTTCGCCGCAACCGTCGGAATCTTCCGAATCGTCGAAATCTCCCGAATCGTCGGAAATTCAGGAGGCTCAGGCGCAATACGTCGGAAATGCGGTCTGCATCGAATGTCACGCGGCGCTGGGCGAGCGGTGGCGCGGTTCGTACCACGCTCAAGCAATGAATTTTGCGACTTCCGAAACCGTTGTGGGAGATTTTCACGACGCAAAATGCACCCATTTTGACGATTCCGCCCGATTTTTTCAGCGCGGAAAAGACTTTTTCATGGCGCTCGACACGCCGCAAAAATCGTACAAAATTCGTTACGTCATCGGTTTTTACCCGCTTCAACAATACTTGGTCGAATTTCAGGACGGAAGGATCCAGTGTTTGCCGTACGCGTGGGACGCGGAGGGGAAAAAATGGTACCATCTCTATGCGTCCGAACCCATTCCGCAGGGGGATTTGCTGCACTGGCTGCAACCCGCGCAAAACTGGAATATGACGTGTGCCGACTGCCACACAACGGGTCTGAAACGGGACTTTCGATTTGACGAAAACGCGTTCCACACCACTTTCGTAGAAATGAACGTTGGGTGCGAGTCGTGTCACGGTCCGGGAAGCATTCATACAAAAATCATGCGGGACGCTGAATCGGCAAAAATAAGCACGTCCGACACTGCAAAAGGTTTCTTCACGTTTCGAGGTGCGGACGGTCCCAGCGCCACCGACGCTTGTTCCACGTGTCACGCACGCCGCCGCGAAATTTACCCGGGCTTCCAACCCGGTTCGAAGTTCTGCGATTATTACTTTCCGGAACTCCTCGATTCGGACGCGTTTTATGCGGACGGACAGATTCACGAGGAGGATTACGAATACACCTCCTTTTTGCAGAGTAAATTTTATGCTGCAGGCGGAAGCTGTTCCGACTGTCACGATCGTTTCATCGCCAAAATGCCGGATTTAGACGTACATAAAGACGGAAGCGTCACGGAGAGCGGCGAGCCGAAAGTGCTTTCCACACAGATTTCCGGCGTGAATCGTCCTGCGACGGTGAAAGAAATTTGCGGGCGGTGTCACTCGCTCGAAACGTACGATGCGCCGACGCATCATTTTCACGACGCCTCTCGTTCGGTCGAAGGGACGCGCTGCGAGGACTGCCATATGCCGGTCACGACGTACATGGGAGTCGATCGGCGGCGCGACCACGCAATTACGATTCCCCGTCCGCGTCTGACCGTCGATCTTCAGATTCCCAACGCGTGCAGCAGGTGTCACACGCAGCCCGGCGAAACGCCCGAATGGGCGCTTGAAACGTGTAAAAAATGGTACGGATCCGCCTCCGAAACGGTCGAATGTCCAACGCATTTCGCGTACGCGCTCGCCGCAGGCCGTGAACGGAAAGCGGGTGCAGAAACAGCTTTAATTCGAGTGCTTCGGGACGAAAAAACGTCTGCCGTCGTCCGTGCGTCCGCCGCATCGCTTTTGGGGGACTTTAACACGATTCCCAGCGTCCAAGCCTCACTGTTTGAAGCGTTGAAATCGCCGTCCGAACTGATTCGCACAACGTCCGTACACGCACTGGAAGGAAGTTTTCACACGGAAGCGGAGTGTCTCGCGCGCCTCCTCCCGCTTCTGAACGACCCCGTACGCAGTGTGCGTCTCGAAGCGGTGCGTCAGATGACGGGGCTTCCGATTCCTTCTTCCTTCCAAAATGCGTATCGAAACGCGCTGAAAGAATATCGTACGAGCCTCGATAATTTGCCGGAACGCCCCGAGTCGCACCTGAATTACGGAATTTTGTACGAAAGAACTCGAAATCCGAAACAGGCGGAAGCCGCGTATCGCCGCGCGCTCACACTTTCTGCAGCGTATTTTCCCGCACGGAACAATCTTGGAATGCTGCTTTACGCGCAGGGACGCAAAGCGGAAGCGGAAACAGAATTTCGTGAATTGGTGCGGCAAACTCCGGAACGTGCGGACTCGTGGTACTCGCTGGGGCTTTTGCTTTCCGAGTCTCCGCAGACGCTCCCGGAGGCGGTTTCCTGCTTTCAAAAAGCGTCTGAACTTGCGCCGGACCGTGCACGAATTTTTTACAATCTGGCGCTTTCAGAACTTCAGACGCAGCACCCGTTGGAGGCCGAAGCCGCGCTGCGCCGTGCGTTGGAATTGGAGCCGGAAAATGAAGATTTTCGCAATGCGTGGAAATATTTTCAGTCCCTGAAACCGCAAGAAACGCCGAAATAAACGTCCGTTTTTCATTTCCATCGGGGTTCAATCGGACTCACGCCGAATCGAATTGTTCGAATCGTCGTTCAAATCGTCGTTCAAATCGGACTCAGACCGACTCAAATCGTCTCATCCTGCGGGAAAAACTCACGCACAATGGAACGAAATTCGGACGCAGAACGCGCAAGAACCACCTGCGTCCGAAACTGCTTTGCGTTGCGCATCCCCGCACCGTAACAAGGCGCAAACTTCCGCATAAGCATCACCGCCTCAAGCTCCGAATGCTGTTCCAAAAGCACCTCAAAATGTTCAAGCAGTAAATCTCGCTGAATCTCCGCACGAGGCTTTCGCACCGCCTCTTCCTCCGGAACGCCCCGCAGCAAGTCGGCCGCCTGACGGAAAATCCAGGGTTCATTCAGCGCCGCACGTCCGATCATCACGCCGTCCACGCCGTACAATTTCAGTGCGTTCAGCGCCGCCTCAGACGTCCGAATGTCGCCGTTTCCGACGACTGGAATATGTGCAAAATTCTTAATCTCCGCGATTTTCTCCCAGTTTGCGGCTCCCGTGTACATCTGCTTTCCGGTGCGTCCGTGCACGGTGAGCGCGTCGATTCCCGCCTCTTCCAAAGCTGGAACCGTTTCGTGAAAGGTGAATTCCTCGTTTTTGTACCCCAAACGGATTTTTGCCGTGACGGAGACCGAACAACCCGTTTCCGCAGACGCCGCCCGAACCGATTGAACAACCGCAGACGCAAGGACGTTCATGCGTTCCGGAAATTGCAGGAGCCACGAACCGCAATGCGCTTTTTGCGTCACATCCGGCGCGGGACAGCCGAAATTCATATCGACAACCCGCACATCATATTCGAGCACCAAATTTCGCGCAAACTCCGCCATCGGGTCCGGCTCGCAGTCCCAAATTTGCACCGCAAGAGGCGTTCCCGAACACGAAAACGGCTCGGACGCTGCTTTTTCTTCCGACGTCGGCCGCAGCGGCAAACCAAAAAGACGTCCGTGGAGCGTTTTTCGGCGACGTTCCATTTCGAGCGACCCGCGTGCGTGCAGCATTTCCGTCGCCAGCAACCCGCAGCCGCCGAATTTCAGCAGAATCCGTCTCCACGCATCATTCGAAAATCCGGCCATCGGAGCCTGTAAAAACGGCGTGGAAAGCGCCAAAGATCCAATTTTCAACAAGATTCAGCCCTTCAAACGCTCCTCTTTTTT
>CAYTLK010000041.1:0-3103 GCA_964438515.1 uncultured Planctomycetaceae bacterium | reverse complement strand
TATTCGGTTCATCCGCCTTATTCAATTCGGAACGACAAACCGTCGCTGGCGCGCAAATCCAAATGATAAATTCTGCCGGGCTGAAGCCTCTGCGAGGGTGCTTCACCGTGAATCGCCCGAATTCCGAGTTCCTTCTGACGTTCCGGATCGTTCGAAATCGTCCAGAAATTTTCCCAAATTTGTTTTTCCAGCGCTCCCGCCTCTTCGTTTTCGCTCCCGCTTCGGTAAACGGCGGGAATCATTCCCTGCGCGTCGATCCGAAAACCTTGAGCAGGCGTCTGATTTTCACCAAAAACTCTCTGGAACGAAACGAGCGACCGCCCTCGGAGCGAGTCGGCCGCCTCAATGAATTGGTCCTGAAATTTCACAACGAGCGCGTCGACGTAAATCATGTCACCCGCCACGGTGAATTCCGCAGGTTTCGCAACGATGCTTCCGCTGCTGGGGTCGAATTCCGTGAATCGGATTTTCGTTTCCACAATCTTAGACGGATTTTCCGGTTCCGATTTCTGTTCAAGAACTTCAATGCGCGCCAAACGATGATCCACTTTGAGGTACTTGTTCGACAATTTCAGCGTTTCATTTTCGTCGTTCAATTTTTCATTCTGAACCGTAAGTTTTTGATTCTGTCCGTTCAAAACCTCGTTGGACGTCTGAAGCGTCGCGTTTTCCTTTTTCAGTTCGCCCCATTCTTTCGTCGTCACATCCGGCCCGGAATACGTGATGTAAAGCAGAAAACCCACAATGAGCAACACAATCACGACGATAATCTGCGTCAGAAATGCTTTCATAAAAAACCTCAAAGTTTCTTTTTTTACCCGACGCATTTTGAATTTTCGCTTCTTCGTCGTTACTCTGTCGAGAAACGACTGCCGCCGCAGCCGCCCAATGTGAAAATTTCAAGTGGAACGAGTATATTTGGATGTATATTTCAAAAAACGGGAAGGCCCCGCTTGCACTTTTTCAAAAAACGACTATCTTAAAGGAAGGCGTCCGTCCAACTTTTGTTAAAGAAGTTCTAAAAACTTTGGAGTGGATATTTTTACAAAAACATTATTGTGCAAAAATCGTACAATGAACGTTGTGGTTCAGGGGTCTTTTTTGCACCGCGGCGGTGTTTCCACCCTAACGGGAGGAAACAAAACGCTCCCGTACTGTCGTTTCGGTCGTGGGGAAAAAACATTTTGAATGTTGTTTACTGCTCGCGATTTCGCCCCAGCGAGGGCGTCACTCGTGCGGCAGCACTATCGCCCGTCGCGGCTCGCGACCCCAGGCCCCTTTTTCAAAAACTTTTTAATATTGAGTTTTTAGGACTTCCTGTTGGATTTAGTTTTAGACCTTCCTCCAATATTATAATGGTTTTTCCTAAAATTGCAACCGAAAAATGAACTTTTTTCCAAAAAATGATCATAAAATGGGAATTTACATGAAAATTACGTACTCCGTTCTTCTTTCGACACTCATTTTGTGCTTCGGCGTCTCGCTCTTCGCGCAGGTTCCGCCTTCCGAAAATTCATCTTGCGCAAAAGGTGATTTTCTCCTCAGCATGGGCGTTGCGCCGAACGTCACCTTTGAAAAATGGGACACGGAAAACGAATGTTTCGTTTTTCAACGCGAAACACGTCTTTTTTCGTTTCAGCCGGCTGAATTCCTCTGCTGGGGCGGAGCCGTACCAATTTCGGAGGGGGATTACGCGCTTCAACTCGTAAACGGCGGGATTTTCGCGGGGCTTCCATCCACACCCAACCCGGAAACCTTGGCGCTCGAGACGGCTTACTGCGGAACGCTGGATTTCAAGTACGACGAAACGGCCGCCTTGTTTTTTCCCGGAACGCCCCTGAAAGAACGCGAAAACCTCTTTTTGGAAGTCCGAAACCAAAAACGTCCCCACGACGTCCTGATTTTACGTACCGGCGAGCGTTTGGAGGGGGAATTTCTTGCACTTTCAGAAGACGCTGCATCATTTCGCACCCGGAAACTCGCCGCGCCTTCCGCAGAAAATTTCGTCCCGGAGGCTCAAACAGTCATAATCGTACAAAAAAACATTTCTGCTGTGCTTTTTTCAACACAATTGAGGCTCACGCCCTCAATTTCCACACCGCAAAAATACTTCTGGGTCGGTCTGAAGGACGGCTCCCTTTTTCCTCAAGCGGTTTCCGGGACGCGGCCGACGCTTGATTCGATTTCAAGGGAAACGATTATTTACGTGGAGTCGCCTCAAAAATCCCAGAAATTTTTCTCCGAAAATTTAACGTCTGCCGCCGAAAACATTCCGGAATTGCAGTGGCTGGACGAGCTGCAACCGTCGGAGGTTCTGTGCCGTTCGCCGCTTGGAGACTCCGGAATTCTGCCGTGCTGGAACGCTTCGGCTGCCGCATTTGGGACGCAGCTGAGACGTTCTGGAAGAATTCAGCGTCACGGTTTGGGCGTCACGCCGGGAGTCACGCTCGTTTGGACGCTCGACGGAAACATGAAAAAACTGGGCGTCATTCCTGCGATTGACGATTGTTCGAAAGACGCGTTTTCCGCTTCCTCCGCGTCCTCACCCTCCTCTGCACCTGCCGTTCGGTTCATCATTCGGGCGGACGACGTGGTAAAAGAGGAGATTTTGTTCAACTCCGACACGGTTCCGCGTTTGATTCTCGTGGACATTTCCGGAGCGAAGCGTCTTGAACTCACTGTCGAAGCGGTTCCGGACGCGCGCCATCCGATTCCCCAGTCCTTTTGTGCCGACTGGTTCCTGGCTTTTCTTAAACCTTAGGGAATTGCGGAAATTCCAGTGGAATCAGATACTTGAAAAACGCATTCCTAACAGCATTTGTAAATAAAAAGATCCCCCCCCTTTCGTAAAAAAGACGATGTGCTATAATAGAGGAAATTGCAAATTTTGGAAATCAATTTTGTCCACAATTTGCGGTATTTTATGAATTGAAACGAGGATTATTTCAACGATCTGTGTTTCTTATTCAGACTTCCGTAGCTCAGGTGGATAGAGCGGCGGTTTCCTAAACCGCAGGTCACTGGTTCAAGTCCAGCCGGAGGTATTTGGGCAGGTAATTTTAGGTTACCTGCCTTTTTTTATTTGACCTTAGTTTCCTCTTAT
>CAYTLK010000040.1:23234-30877 GCA_964438515.1 uncultured Planctomycetaceae bacterium | reverse complement strand
CTGATACGGCGGGTTTCCCACCACGACGTCGAATTTCATGTTTAAATCTTCTCCCTTTTTGGCTGTTTCGGTTAAATCGAGGCTTTTTAAATGGGATTTGTCGATGTCGGCAAAATTCCCGAAAATAAAAGTTTTGGCAATGTGATAAATAATCTCGCTGGGCGCGAAACCGTATATCTGGTTTTCCAGAATGTGTTTGAGCCGCTCGTCTTTGTTCGGAATCGCAGTTTCGAGTCCGGCATAAAGACGTTTCACGATTTCCGTCAGGTACAGACCCGATTTGACATACAGGTCCGCAAACGTCCGATTCGGGTCGGTAAACAACTCCGGCGTCACTTCTTCCAGCGCGTCAATCATCTGTTTGACGACTTTTTTCGGCGTGAAAATCTGATTCGTTCGCTGCGGCGGAATGTAATCGAAAATGTCCTCCGTTTGTGCGTCGTCAAAGTAATCCGCCAGCGCCTCCTTCTTGCGCAGAAACTCCTGAACGGATTCGTCAAAAACGGTCGGATCGAAGAACTGGTACGTGTCGCGCAGCGCTCGGAACTGGTCAAGCGTAATGCCCGTAACCTCCTTAAAAACAGACTCTTGAATGTTTTGGTCAAAGTTCTTAAGCGTCGTTTCCTTCTGCCCGTACGCCATGAGAAACGAGGGAATCGTTCGAGCAAAGCCGCGCAGACGGTCACGAATATCGTCCTCAACCGTCGTTTTCTTTTTTTCCTCACCCTTTTGAAGGATTTCCTCCGTAATTTGTCGAGTGAGTTCCTGGGATTTTTCCTCGCATACTTCTTTCAGGTTCTGCTGGCGTCTCTCTTCATTCGCCTGCTGAGCCGCCTCGTATCGGGCTTTCGCTTCGGCCGCGGCGCGTTCGTTATTTTGCGCCTCCGCCGCCTCACGCTTGTATTCTCTCTCCGTTTCTTTCCGTTCGATTTCCGCCTGACGGTTCACGGTTTCCACCTCTCGAGCAAGAATCCTTTCGTTTTGCTTCACGATCTGATTCGCCTGTGCCGTGGAAACGGAATTCTCTTTGGCGAGTTCTTTGGCGATTTCCGTCACCGACTCGGTAAAAGCGGCTCCGGCGTTCTTCCCGTCCGATTCGACGTTCACATAAATTCTTTCACCAAACCTGGCGTTCGTCTGACTGATCACCATTTCGGGACGGACCGCCGCGTTTCCGCTTTCGTCCGTCTGGACATTTTGGGTATCAATAGGAGCGCTTGCCGATCGGGGCGTCATCTTCCCCTCCGCAACGGGATTGAGCTGCTCCAAAATCTCACACGCTTCGGGCGACGCAAAGATGCGGGAGATGTTCTGGAACAGAAAATTGGACATGAAACCGCGTTTGACGACTTCCTGCGCTTTGATCGTTTTGGGAATGGTGAGGACCTGCTTTACGTCCAGTTCGACCATCCTTCCGGCCTCGTCCTCGGCAATCACCGGGAAGAAATTGAGCAGTTCCCGAAGGTTCGTTTCCCGATCGTCCGTCGTTCCGCCTCCAGAGACGGTTTTCCGGTTGAGATTGTTTGCGAACTCGTCGTAAATGAGCAGCGTTCGTTCGGGCGCAAAGTCGAAAACGTAGGCGTTCTGCTTGCGCTGTTTCTCCCCTTCAACTTCAAAAGTCCACGGATTCTGGGCGCGAAACGCCGCCTGCATGTACAAACTGGGCGATTTCACGTTGGAAAGCATCATGACTGCCGTCCACTCCGGAACCGTCACGCCCGTCGTGAGCTGCCCGACAGACAGAGTGATCGTCTTGTCGTTCTCGGCTATCGCCGCTCGGACTTTATTCAGCGATTTCTGGGTTAAAACCGCGTCGTCCGACACGTCTTCCGTCCTTCCGTCGCCGGCGGCTAACACAATCGCGTAATTTTCAAAGACGGGATGTTTTTTCAGCAGAACCGCCAAAGCCTTCGCACTGGCCACCCGATTCAATAACCAGAAAGTGTGCTTCAACTCGGTCCGCAGTTCGGGGGTGGAGAACGGATATTTCTCGTTGCGGGTCAAAGTGTCGAGCCACTTTTGAACCTCGGCTTCATGAAGAAACCGCCCGCTGTCACTGACGGCAAAGAACTCGTTGAGATCAAAGGCGAAATCCATCTGCTTCCCGTCGATTTCCGCGCCCCGATTCACCTCGTCCGTAATCATTTGACTCATCTGGTAGGTGAACAGATTCAGCCGCGGCAGTCCTTCGTACGGGTTGTTACGTTCGTCATCTGACGGCCAAACGGCTTTCGCGTCCTGTTCGTCCGCGTACGTCCAGTTGAAAATCTGCTCTTGCGAAAAGCTGCCGCCGGCAATCGCTTTGAACGGTGTGCCGGACAGATGGAGCGTGAACCCGCGATGGATGTTGTTGAACGCAACGTCCGTAAGGAGGGTATCGACGCCTTCATGCGCTTCGTCTATCACGAGCAAGTCCCAGTTCAATTCCTTGACCCATTCGAGTTTATCGTAGGAACCGCCAAAACAGACCGCGCCTTTGAGATCCTGAAGCGAAATAAACGCAATACAGCCCAGATTTTCCGAATTGCTGAGTTCCTCAATGAATTGTTCCCGCGTGGAAGCAGGACGATCGCTCAGAGAATCCGTCGTCGAAACGAAGCGGTAATTCGTCTGCCAGGCGATAAACGTCTCAAAATCGTCAAACCAGGAATTCGCAATCGCAGGCCGATTGGTGACAATCAGAACGTTTTGCGCCTTCATTTGACGCGCCAGATCGTAAGCGGTCAGCGTTTTTCCAAACCTCGGCTTGGCGTTCCAGAGAAACTCGCCGCCGGGATGCGTTTTTGCGTATTGGAGCGTTTGACCGACCGCCGCTTCCTGCTCGGCGCGCAGTTGATACTCCAACTTGCCCGCAGCCTGACTGGAACTTTTGTGTCGAAAATCGTCAAAGTCGTTTCGCGCCTGTTTTGGCGTCCCGTTGTAGTAAAACCACTCGGTGTTGGGCCGCTGTTGAATTTTTTTGAATTTCCTCAAATAGGCGTGCAGCGGCTTGTCGGTAAACCAAGCGTCCTCATTGCAATACTTAGCCGATTCCGACCAGAGTAAATCGTACTTGAGGCCGGCTGTATGCGTCTGCTCGCGGATACGCTCCTCGACGTGCTGACGTTCCGTATATCCGATTTTAATCCACCCCTCATTGCGCGCGTACCCCGGCAGAACGTACGCGTAAATCTGAGGATAAATCGTTCTTACGGTTTTGATTATCGTACTGTCGCTCGTGTTCATGCTCATTTTAGTCCTCCATCAAAGAATTCCATTTTATTTGTATTCCAGTTCATGATCTTCA
Organism: uncultured Planctomycetaceae bacterium; assembly: GCA_964438515.1. Taxonomy (GTDB): domain Bacteria; phylum Planctomycetota; class Planctomycetia; order Pirellulales; family Thermoguttaceae; genus RGIG3701. The sequence goes on along the minus strand of CAYTLK010000040.1, from coordinate 27,591 downwards.
CGCGTTTGCCGGGAATCGTTCTCCACTCGTTTTTCCTCGTCTTCGCACGTCCTTCCAGCTCCTCGAAACCAAACATCAGCAGCTGCGTCTCCTGAATCGGCTCCCTTCTTTCCGACAATGGAATAGTATACGTTAATCCGTCCATTTGAAAGACGTTGTAACTGATAATTACGGCAATCTTTTCAAACGATTCAAAATCGGGCGGATGTCCCCACTTTTGAACATGATAATCTTGATAAGTGTACAGTAAATTTTCGCGGGCCAGCAGGAGGGAATCGCCGTTCCACTCGAACCCGTAGCCGGCTTTGAAGGCGAGTTCCGCAAGACGGAGCCATTCGGATTTCTCCGACGTTTCCCGACTGATTCTGGCGAGCTTTCTGTCGATGAATCCGCAGCGTTCGTTCAGAGGAATGAGTTCTCCAGTCTCCATGTCGTATCGCGTGGCCATGTACGGAGCCTCGCCGCAGGTGATTTCGAGCCATTTTCGCCGAACGTACTTTTCCAAATCGTCGGCTGCATAGTTCGCATCCACAGCATCATTCTGCTTTCGAACAATCCACGCGGGAGTAAAGACCTCAGCTTTGGTTTTTGTGCGTTTCTTCTGTAACGCAGCGACCTTCAAAGCTCTCGGTTTGATTAGTGTGCCGTATTTGCCCGTGATGAGGCTCGCTGAGATGTGCGCCGTCGCGGCAAAATCAAACGGGTCAAGTTCGATATAGTTATCGTTCGCCCAAATAATGTTTGATAAAGTGGTTCTGTCGAAGAGCAGAATTCGCAAAATCTGCGGCATCTGTGCCCAAATATCATCTTCAACAATGTCCGACTTTGGAAAACCGTTATTTGACAAAGACTCTTGCATGCGTAATACCTCAGTGGATTAAAAAGTCTCTCTTCCTTCCTTTGCACGGTTAGCAGAACGGCTAGATGAAGGAGACTTTGCTCTAAAATTTGGATTCACAAGTGCCATTATACCGTTTAAAACACAGATATAAAAGGGGTCAGTCGCCAAAAAAGAGAAAAAAATCATGTGCGAACGATATAAAATTTGCTGAAAAATCAAGTCGTGTGCGGGAAAATGGCGCAGCTGGACGTAAACGTCCTGGATATTTCGTCTTTAAAATCGCTATGGACCTAGATTGAGAAAGATGCTATAATCGCTCCGGAAATCCGTTTCGTGCAGGATCGCTCCCGCTTTTTCAGACCAGGATGTGTTATTATGACGACAGAAAACAGTGCCAAATTCATGCGCCGTGTCGGAAGTGCTCGTTTGTGGCAGAATTTCCTGCTTCCAACCGCCCTCGCCGCGGCGGTCGGACTCATTTTGGTGCCGCTGCCGGCATTCGTTATGGACCTCCTTTTGTCCCTCAATCTCTCGCTGGCGATTCTCGTACTTCTAACAACGATTTTCGTTAGAAAACCACTCGATTTTAGTACGTTTCCTTCTCTGCTTTTGGCGGCCGTCATGTTTCGGCTGGGGCTGAATATCGCAACGACTCGAATGATTCTCTCGAATGCAGAAGAGGAAGGAACAGAGGCGGCGGGTCTCGTTATTCAGGCGTTCAGCAACTTCGTCGCGTCCGGAAATCTCATCGTCGGAGCGATTCTGTTCTTAATCATCCTCGTGATTCAATTCGTCGTCATTACAAAGGGCGCAGGGCGAATCAGCGAGGTGAACGCCCGTTTCACGCTCGACGGTTTGCCGGGAAAGCAGATGGCGATCGATGCCGAACTTCAAGCAGGCTCCATCTCGCGTGAGGAAGCGCAGAGAAGAAGGGCGGAACTCGGCGATGAAGTCGATTTTTACGGCGCGATGGACGGCGCAAGCAAGTTCGTGCGCGGCGATGCGGTGGCGGGTTTGTGCATCACGCTCGTAAATGTTTGCGGCGGAATCGTTATCGGAATGTCGTCCGGGAATCATACACTCGCAGAAACCGTCGAAATTTACACCCGTTTGACCATCGGCGACGGGCTTGTGAGTCAAATACCCGCTTTCCTCGTGGCGATTGCAGCGGCGATGCTTGTGACGCGAAGCAGCAGAGAGCGAAATCTTTCCGAAGATTTAAGCCGTCAGCTGTTTTCGACGCCGATGGTGGTGGGATTTACCGGCGCCGTCGTGCTTTTGCTGGCGCTCACGCCTCTGCCGACGCTTCCGCTCGTGACGCTCGGAATCGGGTGCGGGATTTTGGCCGTCATGATGTATTCCGATGAGAAAAAAACGACTTCCGAACGAAAAAAACAGCAGGAAGAACAAACGCTGGCCGAGGCGCGGAATCAGGAAAAAGAACGTTCCGCAGTGCGTGTCGGTGAGGCGCTTTTGCAGGACGCAATTACGCTCGAAATCGGTTCCGAACTGGTTTCGTGGACCGACGACGCAAGTCCGAATTCCCTCACGAAACGGCTTCTCGACGTTCGGCGCGAGCTTGCGCACGAGTTCGGTTTTTTGATGCCGGCCGTCCGAATCACATCGGGAGATTCGGGGGTTCCTCTGGATTCGACGGCTTACCGCATCCGAATTCAAGGAACGACCGTCGCCGAACAAGTTTTACGTACGAAAAGCATACTGGCGGTTGAAGGTGTTTGTGCGGTCGGAACGCTCGAAGGTCTTCAAACGACGTCGCCCGTCCGACATCTTCCCGCAGTGTGGATTGCGCCGGAGGCTCGAAATCAGGCGGAAGAGGCGGGTTACGAGGTCTTTACGCCGGCGGAAGTTTTGGCGGCCCATCTGAAGGAGGCGGTGCTGGAATTCGCGTCGGAACTTTTGACGCGTGACGATGTGCAGAATCTGCTGAACGAACTCGCAAAAAGCGCGCCGACGGCCGTAAAAGACGTGATTCCGGCCCGGCTGGACGTTCAGGAGGTGCAGCAGGTTCTGCAGCGTCTGCTTGCGGAACGCGTTCCGATTCGGTCACTCGGAAAAATACTCGAAACGCTGGGACTTGCGGCGGCTCGGACACACCATCCGACCGAGCTTGCGGAATGTGTACGTGCATCGCTGGGACGGCTTATTACGTCGGCGCACCTCGATGCGGACGGCGCGCTGCACGTTTTGACGCTTTTACCCGATCTGGAGGCGAAAATCGCGGAATCCTCTGAAATCACAGAGTCGGGCGGCGTCACAACGTTTCTCGACCCTTCGGAACAGCAGGAACTTACGAAAAAACTGACGTTTGAGAGTCAGAGATTCCAGATTCTTGGAGTGCCGGGCGTACTTCTTGTGTCGCCGCAGATTCGTCCCTTTGTGCGGGAAATGACGCTTTCCGTCACGCCGCCGCTTCCCGTTCTGTCGCTCGAGGAGGTTCCGCGAAATGTGCGCCTTGTACAGGAAAATCTGAAAACAGCGTGATAAAATAAGTAAAAAAACCATCAATCACTCAAATTTCATGAAAATATAATTAAAATTCCTTTCTCTGATTCCGCTTGAGATTTCAGCTTTTCAAGAGGGGGCGGCATGCGGTGCCGGGGTTGAATTCACCCAATCGGCTCGCAATCAACACGTTTAACGCAAATTCTTTAGCGAGCCGGGGGTTTTGTACCCCGGTGGTTCGGTCTTTCTTTGGATTCGATTTTTAACGGTCCAAGGCGCGCCCCCGGTGTGACGGCTCCGCCCGTTCAGCGGGCAAAAAGCCCGCCGCTCGCCAAAGGACGCGGAAAACTCCGCACAAACAGCGGGCGCTTTGATTCACGGTCCCGCAGATTGCACAGATTTTCGCAGATGAAATAAGTAAAATGTAAAAAACCTCTTGAGGATTCGTTTTTGAAGTTCCTTTTACATTCTTTAATGAACGCGGAATTTCCATTCGTAATTGCGCGTCGCGGAGGCTTTTTGACCGTCTTTTCCCGTCAGATTTCCATCGTAAAAACTGATGAAAAAGTTGCTGCGGTCCAAAAACACGTTCCACGGCGTGTCGCCCGAAAAGTCGGAAACCGTCAGAAGCGGCGACCCTTCAGACGTTAAATCCAGTGAGGCGGGAAACTCTGCGGAAAATGCGCCGGAATATGCGTCCGAAAGCGTTTGGAACGAACGTCCCTGCGTTTCCAGCGGCTTTCCTTTCGCCAGAAGCTCGCCGCTTCCGTTCTGAAAAACAAATCCGTCGAGCGTCGTACTCGAATACATCCACGAAAGAAAAGCGGACGAAATTCCGTCGAGACTCGAAACGCTCGTTTTACTCCGGACGGAAAGGGTTTCGGAACCGTCGAGCGTGTATTCCGTCACGAAGGAAACGGGATGCTGATTCATACGTCCAAAACGATCTTTCTGACGCAGCCGACCCTCAAAATGCAGACGGACGGCGCCGCTTTCGAGCGTCTCGATTCGCGGCCAAACTTCCACTTCGTTTCCGCTTGAGTATCGATTTTT
>CAYTLK010000040.1:11123-23134 GCA_964438515.1 uncultured Planctomycetaceae bacterium | reverse complement strand
ACGATTTCGACGCTCCAGCGGTTGGGAATTTCCGCGTCGAGCGGTCCATCAAACGACAGAGCTGCGACGAGTCCTTTTTTCCCTGCATCCTGATTCAACCATCGGACGCGGGCGGGAATGGATTCCTCATCGAAACACAGCGAGACGGCGGCGTCCGCATTTTCCGCAGTCAGAAACGCGCGGCGCCAAAGCGGCTGATACAGCGAGTCGTACAAAACGTCGAGTTCAAGCGGGCGCCAGTAAATTCCGTGACGTGCGTTCACGTCGATTTTTTTGTCGTTTCGGAAGAAGAGTCGGTCGCGCAAAACGCCTTCTGCGGTCCCGGCAGACCAAACATCGGCGTCGGCGCAGCGGAAAAACATGCAGCAATCCTGCGGCGCGGCGCCTTTCCACTCGGCAGAAACGTTCAGACGATCGTTTCGCACACGGTACGTAAGTTTCAGCTCGATGGAACCATATTTTTTCACGTAAACGAGCGTGTTCGGATCGTCGGAAGTCTCGGAAACCTCGGAATTTGCGGGCGCATCCGTCTCGGCAGAGAGTCGAACATCGTGAATGAGCCGACGTCCGCCGCACTCGAAAGCCGAAAGAAGACCCGTCGTTCCATTAATATACGCTTTCCAGTTCGACCCCGCAAGAACCCGCGTGTTTTCCGGAACCGAGACCATCGAAGCAGAAGATTCGGTCGATTCTGATTTTCGGTCTGATTTCAGCTCCGGAAGCGTGAAATCGACGCCGCGCAGCGCCAGAACCGTGTATTCGAAGGGCGCGAGCGAAACCGAGACGGTTCCATCGTCAGAAACCGCCTGTTTTTGGGACTGAAACATATTTGTGACGATTTTCGTACTTGTTTTTACGTCGAGCGGGAATTGAACGGAAGTGTCGTTAAAATTAATGAGGCCGATTGATTTCAAGCCGTCTTTTTCGTACGCAACCGCAAAAACGCCGTCCGGAACCGACACGCCGAGATAGTCGTACTGGGCGTTGTGCATTTCCGGCAGAGCCGTCCGAACCGCAAAAAGACGATGGTATTCTTCGAGGTTTCCAACTTCTTGGCCCTGAAAAATGAGCGGAATTCCGTCGATGAACGTCGTGAGGGCGACGAGGGCGCGCGCAGGCTGAATTCCGTACCAGAGCTGCGATCGGAGGGAGTCGTGACTCTCCGCATGACGCAGGCGCAACAGCCCCTCAAGCGTTCCGAGACGCGATTCGTACAACCAGCGGCGAATATTCGTGACGAAATTCGACGCAGTGTCGAATCGAGACGCATGAAAGACGCTGTAGCAGCCGTTGAAATCGTACACCGCGTCACTCGTGACGCCGAAAATGTCGGTTCCGACTTCCGCAAGCGTTCCGCCGTGCGTCGGATTTTCTTCTTTCACCCCCTCACGAATCGCGGCCTGCATGTTGAATCCCCCCTGGATTTTCGCGCAGCTTGCACGTTCGTACGGAATATTCGGGTTCCAATTCGGAATCTTCGAGCCGCCCACCGCGTCGATTCGGTATCCGTCCACGCCGTAGTTTTTCATATAGTATTTCGCAACGTTTTTCATGTATTCGCGCCACGTCGGCCAATTGAAATCGAAGCACCAATAATCAAACGTCGATCCATCTTCGTCGTACACGAGCCATTCGGGGTGCTGCTTTGCGCGTTCGAATTTGTCGCTTCCTCCGTGCGGCACGGAGTCTTGCATCACGTAAATTCCGCAATCGTGCAACCGCTTCACGAGCGCTTTGTACTCGTCGCCGGTTCCGAGTCCCTCTTGAAATTTGTAATAATCGCGCGGCCAATAAATCCCGCGGTCCTCAATCGGAAGAATCCAAACCGCGTTCGCGCCGGTTTCTGCGATTCGATCGACGAACGGAACCGAGGCGGCAAATCCGCCCAAATCCTGCAGATTGCTTCCGATCCACCCTCCTGGATGAAAAGCGTACAAAAGAAGATTTTCGAATTCTTTCGGTCGATCGGCCGGGACTGTGAGTCCTAAATGTGCGAGAAATTCATACACACGACCAAGCGCGGCGTCCCCATTTTGCGGCACAAACCAGATGTATGCGGTTCCGAGTTCCTGCGAGTCGCCCGGTTTCATGCGCCCCATCATTTCGTAAACCTGCGACACTTGCAGACCTGCGTCTCCTTTGCGCTGAAACTCGGTTCCTCCTGCGTCGGCGTGCGGATCGCGCATGTTGTGAAAAATGACGGCGGACGTTTCGTCGTCGAGCTGCAGAATCGTCGGACGATCGAACCCTTTCGAACGTTTCGACGAAAGTTCCTCCAATGCGTATTTATGAGGCGGAAAGTCGCCGGGCGACCACATGTAGGCGCTCGGCGAAACCGTCAGCGTCGGATAGCGCCACCAAAACGCGCGGATTTTCAGTTCGTCGGGACCGTTCCACGTGATTTTCATGTGCCGACTGAACATTTCAAAGCTGGAATCGAGAACGTAAAAGAGTTCGACCGTCCAGTTTCCGACTCGGTGACGCGTGACGACCGTCTGTTCGTCGAGTTTCTCAACGTTTAAGAATTCTGTATGATTCCACGCGATCCATTTTCCGTCGCGAGAATCTTTCTCGCCCTCGCAAAAATCGAACAGCATGTATTCGTCATTCGGAACGACGCGTTCTTTTCCGCGAAACAGGATGCTTTGAATCTTCCCTGTTTTTGTACTGAAATCGATTTTGAGTGCGCGGCTTCCATCGGCTTCACCCAGTGAAACGATGTCGTTTTCTGCGGCAGAAAGCGTCTGCGTCCAGAAATTGGAAAACAAAATCGAAAATAGTATCAAAAACAGTATCGAAAATGGAATCGAAAGCAGAAAAAGAGATGAAAACTGGAAGAAACTTGAAATTCTTTTCATGAAAAAACTCCTTCCGAGCGTGCGTCTTTCAACGCGTCTCGATTTTATGGCGGGATGGAAGCGCCGAATGCTGAAATACACGGCGTTCAAAAAATGGAGTGGGAAAAAGTGTTGGAAGGGTTCGAAGACTGTCGAACTATGAATTTTGTATGAATTGCGCAGCGCAACGCGTCCCCATAATTCATTCTTGGTCGTGGAGGAACAACATTTTGCATGTTGTTCCCCCAGTTACTCGCCCTGCGGTCGCACCGGGTCAAAAACTTCTTGATGTTTTTTTATTTTTGTGCTTATTTTACCGTCGTTTTGGCCGTTTCGAGCGCTTCCGCCAGACGAGACGCATCTTTTCCGCCCGCCTGAGCGAAATCGGGACGCCCTCCGCCGCCGCCCTGAATCATCTTCGAGACGGAACGAATCCATTTGGCTGCGTCAAAACCTTCCGCCAGCAAATCGCGACTGACCGACGCGGCGAGCGCTGCTTTTTCGCCTTCCATCGAACTGCCGAGCATCACCGCAAGACGCGGAACGTGACGCAAAAGCTGGTCTTCCGCCTCACGCATCGCTTCCGGTCCGCCGGGGATTTCCGCCACGAGGAGATTGTATCCGTCGCGCGCTTCGACTTTTGCAATCAGTTCATCGAGTCCCGGTCCGCCTTCTTTTTTCGCGGCTGCAATCTCTTTTTTCAGTTTCTTCACTTCTTTCTGAAGTGCGTCGACGCGAGTCGGAAGCTCGTCGACCGACGAACGAAGCTCGTTTGCGAGTTCCGTAAGCACTTTTTCACGTTCGTACATGTATTCGAGGACTTTCATCCCCGTAATTGCGGTGATTCGTCGGGTTCCCGTCGAGACGCTTTCTTCCGAAAGAATCTTGAACGCGCCGATTTTCGCAATATTATTCACGTGTGTTCCGCCGCAGAGTTCCTTGGAGGGACCCATCGTCACGACGCGCACATTGTCGGGATACTTCTCGCCGAAAAGCATCATCGCACCCGTTTTTCGCGCGTCCGCCAGCGCCATCACCTGGCCCGTCACTTCCGTCGCTTCCAGAATCCGCTGGTTTACCTCTTTACCTACCTTAAGAAGAATATCGTACGGAATTCCTTGAGGGTTTGCAAAGTCGAATCGGAGCGTGTCTTCCGTCACTTTGGAACCGCGCTGCTGAGCGTGGGCGCCGAGGTATTTTTGCAGCACATTGTGCAGAAGATGCGTCGCGGAATGCGCACGTTCGATCGAATGACGCCGTTTCGCATCGACGTCTGCCGACGCAATCTGACCGACTCGAATCGAGCCTTTGCGCAAGTAACCGATGTGCAGAATCAGACCGCCGTTGTTCAGGGAATCGACGACCTCAAACTCGAACGGTTCCGCACCGGTTTCTTCTGCCGGAGCGCTTGAAATCAGGAGTTTTCGCTCTTCAGGAGTGAGCGCCATAAGCGGCGTGCCGCCCATATTGATTTTTACCGTGTCGCCGTTCGAACGAATCCAGCCCGTGTCGCCGATCTGACCGCCCATTTCGCCGTAGAAGGGGGTGCTGGAAAGCACAAGCATCACGGGTTTTTCTTCTGTTGAGGAAGAACCCTGCGTGAGGTGCGAGACCGCCTGATTGTTCGAAATGATTCCCATGATGACCGTCTGAGGGACGGAAAGGGTTTCGTAACCGCAGAATTTTGAGTTGTGAATCTCCGATTTCAGCGCTTCGATCGGACCGCTTTTGAAGAGTTCGACACGTTTTCCGGCACCCGACTCTTCACCGTGGCGGTGCATCGCGTCTTTGTAACCCGTCCAGTCGAACGAGAAGTTACGTTCTGCCGCAATCGTTTCGAAAAGTTCCGGCGGGAAACCATACGTCGTGTACATTTCGGCCGCTTCGTCGCCTGTGATTTCGGAACGATTTTCAAGTTTCATCTGATTGAACACGCGTTCAATTTTTCCGAGTCCGTTATCGACCGTGGTGAGGAAGTTGGATTCTTCGCGGCGAATCACGTCCTGTACTTGTTCCTGCGTCTCGATGAGTTCGGGGTACGCGGCCTTCATCTGTTCAATCACGGCCGGCACGATTTTCCAGAGGAACGGTTCGGAAAGTCCCATTCGGCGGCCATCCAAAACGCCGCGTCGCAGAAGGCGTTTGACGACGTATTCTTCTTTGTTCGCGCCGGGATAGACGTTTTCGTGAATCGCGAACGTGCAGGCACGCACATGGTCGGTGATTCGGCGCAGGCGTCGTCCGTTTTCGTCTGCCGGATCGTATTTCACTCCGCAAACGTCGGCAGCCGCATGAACAATCGGAAGCAAAATGTCGATGTGATAGTTGGTCGTGCAGCCCTGCAGCGCACTTGCACAGCGTTCGAGACCCATTCCGGTGTCGATGTTCTTGCTGGGAAGCGGCGAAAGATTGTTGAACAACCCGTTTTCAAGCGTTCCGGTCGGCGCGCCTTTACGTTCGAACTGCGTAAAAACAAGGTTCCAGATTTCCACTTCGCCCAAAGGAGTGTGATAGTAAATCTCGCTGCACGGACCGCAGACGCCGTCGGGGCCCTCGCTGGGCGCACTCGAAGGCCAGAAGTTTTCGTCTTCGTCCTTCCGTTCAATCTGATTTTCGGCCAAACCCATTTCTTTGTTCCAAATGTCGTACGCCTCCTGATCGGTTTTGTAGACCGTGACGCTCAGCGTGTCTTTCGGCAAAGCGAGAAATTTCGGACTCGTGAGGAACTCCCACGCCCAGGTAATTGCTTCCCGTTTGAAATAGTCGCCGAAACTGAAGTTTCCGAGCATTTCGAAGAACGTATGATGGTACGCCGTGCGTCCCACGTTGTCGATGTCGCCCGTACGGAGACACTTCTGACAGGTGGTTGCGCGTGTAAAATCCAGTTTGCACCGACCCAAAAAATGATCCTTGAACTGGTTCATTCCAGCGGGAGTGAACAGCACAGACGGATCCCATTTTGGAACCAAAACGTCGCTCGGACGGCGGACACAGCCTTTCGATTCGAAAAACGAAAGGTACATTTCACGAAGTTCGTTGGTTTTCATGATTTGCTTCTTAAATGAATGAAAGTTCATGGAAAAATAATGGGTTCCACTTTGAATTCACGCTTCGGAAGGACCTCACGCATTCTTCCGCAGAAAGGAACAATACGAGAAACTGAAATCCAGGGTGGAGACGGCACAAAAAATAATTAGAACTATTATACCATATTTTAAAAAAGAAAACAGCCCCCCGTCCCAAAACTCTCGGCGGGCCTTTTACCTGCTGAATTTTCCACTCCGTTTACTTATTCAATCTGTGTAAATCCGCGTAATCAGCGGGACCGAAAATCCAAACTCCCGCAGATTTCGCAGATGGACGCAGATTGATTGTTTTTGAATTGAACCATGAAAAACGGGAAATATTTAGGCGTTTTTGCAGAGCGAGCCGCACGCAACAGCCAAAAAACTCAACGCAGTTTACTTAATCGTTCATGCGCCAGCCCTGCCGCCGAAAACGGGCAGAGCCTCCAAGAAAGACCATTCCTGCAAGAAGCATGCACCATGCCGCCGGCTCCGGAGTCGGATTGAGGGAGATCATCTGAATGTTGTCGACGCCCAGCCAGCCCCAGCTCCCGGACGTGCTGTCGCGCAACTGGATGTAAGCGGTCAGTCCGTCAAAATCGGAAACGTCCCAGAAACTGTATTCGAAACTGTTCGTTCCGTCGAACTGTTCCGACAGCGTGGAGTAAACCAGTTCAAAGTCGCTGTCCGCACCTTCTTCGTTCGGTTTTTGGACCCACAGTTCCAGACCGGCATCAATGTTTTTTCCGCCATTAATCATGAATTCAATGATGTTGCCGTCGATCGTGAACTCCTCACTGCGCAGGATTCCGGTTGGACTGTCCCAACTTGTGCCGGTAGTTGACGTTATGAAATTATTGCCGATGGAATAGAGGCAGGCGGAGGGACTGCCGAACTGAAAATGCGTGATGGAATCCAGCGTGTTGCCGTTCAAATCGACCTCGTGCCACCCCTCCCAGTCGGAAGAATCGTCAAAATTCCACGTTTTTGTCGTCAAAACCATGGGACCGATTTCGTTGAACTTCGCGGTTCCGAGCGGGATGGAAATGTTATCGACGGCCGTCATTCCCCAACTGTTGTTGGTCAAATCGAAAAAGACCATTGCGAGCGTGTGGTCCTGCAAACCGTTCAGGGAAATGGTTTTGGCGACAGCGGTTCCGTTCGTGTCGGCACAGCGCCAGGTGTCGAGAAGAAACTTGCTCTGCGTGACGTCATAAAGGATGAAACCGCCTTTGTTTCGCAGCGCGGTCAGATTCGTTCCTCCCGTCTCGGTCGCGGCGGCTGCATAGGCTCCGCCGGAAAGTGTGAGTGAAATGGATTTCGAGTCGTCGAGGACCGTGAACGTCTGTCCCCAAATCATTCCCATCGCGCCGTCATAGGAACCGCCCGTGTTCTGATTGAGACCATCCAGAGGATAGGGATAGCTTGTAAGCATTCCGGGATACGTCGAAGGATCGACGCGAAACATCGTGTTTCCGCAGCCGCTGTGCCATTCCGAGTCGCCGCTCACGCCCAGAGTTCCCACTTCGCTGAAGGTGAGAGTATTGCCGCCGTAGTTTCGGGCCTGTGCGAGCAGTTCGGAGGAGGAGAGAGCCGTGCCGTAAATCTGAAATTCCGCCATGGACCCGCGGTAACTGTTGGCCAGAGCATTCCAGAAGCCGACTTTCACGTTGCTGACGCCCGTATTGAGGACTTTGGCGGCCGAGCCGATTTGCGCGCCGTTATAGTAAACTCGCGCGTCGGTACCGTCGTAAGTCAGACTGACGAGCGCCCAGTCACTGGTGAGGGAGGCGGGTGTCGTCGTGCCGAAATCACCCCCCCAAAGCTGGGCGTTCAAAGTCTTTTCCCCCTCGACTTTGAGAGTGAAGTCCTGCAGATTGCTGGTCGTTCCGACGGTCCATAAGGAGTAATTTCCGACCGTATCCACCTTAATCAGCGCGCTGACCGTTTTGGCCGCAGCGCCGGAAATGCCGAGCGTGCCGGTGCTGGTCGTCGTGTCGATGTAGTTGGTGCCGTCAAAAGTGATTCCCTTGATGGTTCCGATTCCCGTATCGACATAAACGGGGGCGTCGCTTTCCGAGTCGGTGAAGGAAATCCCCGTCATGGCGGCGGAACCTTTATTGACGATGCTTTCGTCATCGAACGACAGAAAAACGAGCGGGTCGGCAGCCCAGGCAGGACTCGCTAAAACGGTCAAAAGCAGAACGAACAATTTTCGGGAAAACAACATGAACCACCTCGATAAAATGATAAAATACATGCAGTATTTAATTTTTACAGGGATGCTAATCATTCACAAAATCTAATCAGCAAACATTCTTACATTATACACCAAAAAAATCCAATGTAGCAAAAAAAGAAAAAAAATTTAAGAATTTGTCAAAAAAAGTTTCTGCGTTCCCGTTGTTCTTCCAAAAATGTTGGAACGAAACCTGGAACGCAAAAAAAGGAATGCTTTTATCACTCGAAAGTATCGCGAACCGAAGACGGCTGCGGACGAAACGTCGAGTTTTCCTAGAAATCCATCTGCCACATCCATTCAAGGACGTGCGCGCGGCCCGACTCGCCGCCGACGTTTCCAGGCCGATAGTCGGTCGCCCAGTAACTGTATTCGACGCCCGTCCGGAGGAATTTCGTAAAGTCGTACACCAAATTGGTGTAAATTACGCTGTTTCTTTCGATGCTGGCGGCCTCCAAGTCGCTGTTGTTCGGATCGTCGACGCCGCAACCGACGCGGTAGTGCAGGCATTCCGTCCAATCCCACCAGAATTCTGCCCAGCCGCCAGTGCTGTGGATGCTGTTTCGGCTTCCCAAATGCGTGGTTGGATTGTAATCGATGCTTTGACTGACGCCGCCGTAAATGCCCGCCAGTCCCTGACCCGTAAACGCCTCCCCGCGAAAACCGCAGCGTTCCGTAAGCGGGACCGAAAGATCCAAGTTGGCCGACCAGGTTTGAATTTCGTCCTTCTCGGAAGGAAAATCGTACCGTTGTTCGCCGATGTGTCCGGAGAAACCGAACTGAATCGGATAGCGGTTCTGCGGGCGTGCAATCGTCCAGCCGATGCGTCCCTGCACGGTCGGGTAGCTTCCCGGCGAGTCGTACGAAGCAAAATCTGAACCGCACATTTGCACAATCGCCGACGTCACTTCCATCCGTGTGCAGCTCGTGAGGCGGTAGTAACGCGTGAACTGGAGCTGCGGATTGCGGTACCCGATGTTTCCGGCGCCCCAAACGTTGTAATAGTTCAGCATCCCGGTATTCAGCGGAGAAATGACGTCTTTCGTCTGTCCGAAAAGGAGTTTGTAATCGTCATTTTCCATCTGCCAGTACACCTCGCGCAGAAGGATGCTTCCTTTATTTTCCGCGTTTCCCGTGTCGTTACGAAAATCAATTTCGACCTTTCCCGACATATGCGTCCCGCCGAAAGCGTCGATGTCCGGCGCCCCAATATCGAGACCGAGACGTGAGCTTCGCGCCTGAAGCGACACCTGGCTCTGTCCGTACGCGTCGTCCGGCAAAACTCGGTACACAGCGTCCTGCGGAACGGTGCGCGAGGTAGAGCCTAAAACGGACGCCCAGATTCTTCCGTACGGCGTCACGCTCATCGGACCGACTTTCCACGCATTTTCCCGCACTCGCGCATCAATGTACGCATCCGCTTCTTCTTTCGTCAGCGTGTTTGAAGAGTCCGCAGCCGACTCTGGAGCCGAGATTTTCGACAGAGCAGGGGTTTCAGCCGCAGCGGGAGTTTTCACCGCAATCGGAGTTTCAGCCCCTGTGGGAGTTTCAGCCCCAATCAGAGTTTTCGGTTTTTCGGACTTTTCAGCATTCAGACGCGCCACTTCCTCGCGCAGACGCTGCGTTTCAGCTTCGAGTCGCTCGAAACGTTCCATCATTTCCGGCGTAATCGTTGCAGACGCACCTTTTTCCGAAACATCCGAGCCGCTTGCGGGTTCCGACTGTGCCGCAGCACTCCCGGCGACGATAAAAAGTCCCAAAATGAACAGAAAAAACGCAAATTTCAAGTGTATCACTTTCATGATTCCAACCGAATTTCCAGTGAACGAATCTAAATATTATAACGTCTGTTTCTATCGGCTGATATTACTGGAAAATTTGATACTATTCTTAAAATCGTCAAATCTTGCGCAGATTCTTTATTTTGTACAGTTCAGAGTTCGAATGGGATAAAGAGAGGAAAAAGAGGTAGAATTTTATTTGTTTCCGAAACCCGAACCGCGACTGCACACCCCCTTGTGCTCGGACCCTTTTTGCGTTATATTATGACGTTATATTAATATAAGGAGAAAATTTCCGAGAAGCAGGAGTTTTTTTATGAGCCGCGCACCGATTGCCGTCTTTTTCGCGCTGGACGTTGAGTCCGGATATTTTATCGATCGATTGAAAGAATCGGAACATACGCACGCCGCCAATTTCGATCTCGCTGCGGGAAAGATAAACGAAACGAATTTCCTCGTCGTTTCGACCGGTGCCGGAATGCAGGACGCAAGGCGCGTCGCGGAAGTCGTTTGCCGAATTCATCAGCCGAGAATGGTGATTTCCGCTGGTTTCGCAGGCGCGCTGCACCCAGAACTGCAAAAATACGCACTTTTTTTGCCCTCCGAAGTCGTTTTGGAGTCGGAAGAAAAACGTACGTTTTTCTCAAAGCTTCAGCCGTCGGATTTTCCCAAGGAATTGCGCACGGAAATGACGTTTGGCGGTCGGCTTCTTACGGCGGCTCGGGTGATTGCGAAATCGGAGGAAAAACAGCGGCTCGGAGCGAAAACGGGGGCGATTGCGGTCGATATGGAGACTTTTGCCGTCGCGGAACTCTGCGCCGAGCTGGATCTTCCGTTTTTGGCCGTTCGGGTCGTCAGCGACGCCGCAGACGAAAATTTGCCGAACGACGTTCAGACGCTCGTCGAGCAAAAAACGACTTTTTCACGTTGGGGCGCGGCGCTGCAAATGATGTTTCAGCGTCCGTCGAGCGTCTGCGACATGTATCGGCTTTACGAAGGTTCTGTCGAGTCGGCGGTGAGTCTGGCGGACTTTCTCGAAGCGTTTGCGTCTCTCGAACAGCTTCAATTTCTGTCGGAGAATTTCTTTCCGCCTCAAAATCCGCCGAAACTTCTGGAAAAAGATTCGTGAAGGTTTCCGCCGTCCGTATGTGAAAGCGCGTAAAATAAACAAACTTTAACGGTTATATAGAGTATAAAGATAAAGAAATCTTTATCGATTTTAGAGTTTTTCTCAATTTTAAGGATTGTGCTGACGATAATAAGATTGGAGTGCAAGAAGCTCCGGAAGTGTGTTATTGTCGGTCCGGTACAAATCGGGTCAGAAGTTGAGGAAAAAACATGATGAAAACTTTTAGAATACTCGTCGTGGAAATCATGGCGGCGATTCTCGGGATTTCGGGAATCTCGGTGAACGCCCAAGCGGTTTCCCGAATGTTTGCGGTTCCGACCGACACGGGAGGAACTCCTATTTACGCCAATCAGGAGCAATATTTCGGTGTCGGAGGCGGCTGCGGGTCCTGCGCGGGCGGAACCTGCGGAAACCATGCGGCGGGTCCTGTGTTTTCGGGCGGGTACGGCGCGCCTGCGGCAGTCGGAGGCGACTGCGGATGCGGTGCCGCTCCCTGCGGTGAACCCTGCGGAGACTGCGGTGTCCCATGCGGTGAACCCTGCGGAGCCGTGTGCGGACCGTGTTTGCCGTGCTTTGGCGGGTGCGGACCGTGCGGAGGAAACATCTTTTCGCGCGTCTGGAACGGTCAAAATTACTGGGAGGGTCCCGGATGCAGTGAACGCGTGATCGACGAATTGCGTAAAAGCTGGGTCGCGTGCCCGAGCTGCGACCTCATGGGCGAAAACGTGAATGGAACCGGAAACACCATCGGAACGGGGTTGCGCAGTGCGCAGCTTGTGAGTGCCGGCGCCCCGTACGGACCCATTAAGATGAATGCCGGTCAGCCCAAAAACGGTCTTTACAGTGTTCCTGTAACGACGCAGCCCGCGCCGTTCAACGGAGGTTGTTCGTCCTGCAAAAAAGGACTTACGGTGACGTCCAACCAAGTTCCAGTATCGCAGCCTCAGGTTCAAACGTACG
>CAYTLK010000040.1:0-11023 GCA_964438515.1 uncultured Planctomycetaceae bacterium | reverse complement strand
CAGCCTCAGGTTCAAACGTACGCGCAGCCTCAGGTTCAAACGTACGTACAGCCCGCAGCTTACACGCAGCAAAACGCGCCACAAACCGTTCAGCCGGTTCAATACCAGGAACCTGTGCAGCAGATGAAACCTGTACAGAAGTCTTATCGTTCGGGTGTGGGGATGCACTACCGCACGAATTACACCCCGTCGGATGAGGTTCCGGGTTACATTCGCGCGCAGCAGAATGCGGAACGTGAAGGAATTGGGTTCGACGACGCACAGCCTGTGAAACCGCAGCAAAGCGCGTGGCAGACGGTTCGGAAAGAACCATCCGCCTCCGCGAAACTCAATGTGATTCCGGTCGATTACCAGCAATCGGTCTCCCAAATGGAAACGGTTGCGACTCCCGCGCCGCGTCCCATCGAGAATTCCGTCCTTTCAGCAGCTCCGAGTGCCGTAAATTACGGGGTTGCTCCCGCGATCGGCAGTGCGCCCATTATGGATGACGGCTGTGGATGCGGCGCACCCTGCGAAATGGGCTGCGACTCCTGCGGACCTTGTGACGCTTGCGGCCCTTGCGGTCCGTGGGGTTGGGGACCCGGCTGGGGCGGCGGTTGCGGAATGTGGCCGGGCCTGATTCCACTGGCGGCCGATGCGGTTCGATTCACGGGACGCGCGGCGTTTCGTACGGGTCGAGCGGCGGTCATTGGAACCGGAATGGTGGCGGCTGGAAGTGTTCGAACGGTCGGACGCGTCCTCTGGAACCGTCCTCTTCCCGCGCCGATGTTTGCGGGACCCATGTATGCAGGCCCCGTTGCGGCGGCTCCCGCGCCCGTCGGCGACCCGATTTACGCCCAAAACGATTACTACTTGAACGCCTCCTATGCTGCGCCGGCTCAAACCTCCGCAATCGCGGCGTCCAACCTGTATGAAAACAATTACTATCCGCAGAATTACGTGCCGGAATCCGTTCCGACCATGGTTCCGACCGCTGTTCCGACGGGAATCGTTTCCGCTCCCGCAGTGGTTTCCGCTCCCGCAGCCGTTCCGGCGCCCCAGCAGCAATACGCTTCGAACGACGCTGGAACCGCAGGACTTCTGAGCGTTCAGACGCAGCACGTTTTTACGGATGACGGAACCGAAGTGATTCTGGAACACGATTTTACGCTTCAGAACAACCCGGCTTACAATTCCTCGGTACAGTATGCGTCTGCCGCTGGAAACTCCGCAACTGGAAACGCTGTCGCTGAAAACGCGGTCGCTTCGTCGGGAACGCCGCTCAAAGCCGCCGCGGCCATTCAGACGGTGTCGTATGGAAATTCCCAAACGGCTTCCGTTCCTGCGCAGAATGTTCCGGTTCAGAATGTTCCGGTTCAGAATGTTCCGGTTCAGAATGTTCCGGTGCAGAATGTTTCTCCGGACGGCTATCCGATCGTTTCGATGGAAGCGCCGCAGATTCAGCTTGCGCCCGGCGAGGTGCTTGTTTCGCAGGAAGATTTCGTTTTGCAGCCTGCGGGTCCCAGCGGACTCACAACGGAACCTGCAAAATCGACGGAAACTCCGGTATTCGTTCAGCCCGTGAAGGACGCGGCACCGGCCGAAAACGCGCCGCAGCCGATACAGGATTCGAAAGTTACGAAAGTTTCGTTCGTTCAGCCGGTCGCGTATGAGCGCGTGGAACGGGAAACGGTTCCCGAACCTGTGACGCTTCAGACCGAGTCGGGCTGGGAGATTGTTCAGCCGACGGAAAAAGCGGTTCCGGGACCGTCACTGCTGGATTTGAAAGCCGCGACGCCCCTGTAATTTTGGGGTGAAAACAGCTTGAAGAGGGATGGTTTTTGACTGTCCCTCTTTTTTTTCTACATTTCGCACTCGCGCTTTTGTTTTTTGCGCGAAATTCTTCTCTTGAAAAACACTGAAATTGACGTTTGTGTCGAAAATGACGCCCTGTGAGAGGGAAATTTAACGAAATTTTTCAAATTATCGGGGATTTCCACTTGATTTTTCATCATTTTGTGCAAAAATAAGAAGGGGGATTGTGTCCCCATGCGTGATGCACCCTTTAACCTTTCATTTGCAGGTAATTCCAACATGAAGATGAAATACCGTTTCATTCTGTCTTTGACGACGCTTTTCCTGTTTTCGTTCCTCTCGGCCGTGCAGGGGAAAGAGGACGTCCGAAAATACGTCTCGACGGTGCTTTTGCCGGAAGGCGTAAGAATTCTGAGAATCGAATATCCCTGCGAAAAACATCCGACCGCCTCCGTCGAAGTGCGGCTGCTTACACCGGAAACGATCGAACATCCCGGCTGGACTGCGCCGCTGTTTTTTGAAAAAAAATGGAAGTACGCCGCAGACATTCAGGGCGATTACGTGAAAGACGCCCTCGACGAATGTTATTTCGGAGATGAAGATGATTTCATCGTGAAAACGCTTCGTTTTGAGGATTCTGACGTTGCAATGAAGGTCTTGGGATGGGTCGGCGCATTCGGTCTTCGGGACACCGTTTTGAGAGCGAAAATGAAAAACCCGCGCCTTCGGGAGGATGAAACGACCCTCGTGTTTCCCAATGCGAGCCGAACGCCCATCGGCGATATGCCGACGAAAAAGGACCCGTTCAGCACGAAAGCTTTCGGATTCGACCTGGTCGGCCGGGAATTCGAGCAGCCGTGTACGATCCGCGTTTGGGTGATTCGCGGCGACGAGGTGATGATTGATGAAACGCTGACGTGGGGCGGGCGGCTGGAACATCCGTACGTCGATGATTTCGAAAGCGTCGATCCGGAAGAACTCCGAAAAGCGTCTCAGAAAAAGGACGATTTTTTCGATGAGGAAAAATCCGGTCAGGATTCCGGCGACGACGATTTTGGCGACGATGAGGATTCCGGTGATGAGGATTCCGGTGATGAGGATTTTGGCGGAGATGATTTTGGCGGAGATGATGATGACGATTCCGCAAAATGAATGATTCCGATAAAAAATTATTGATTGAGGAGGCGTCCGACTTTCCGCAGCGTTTTCGTCAAAAGAATCCGCTTGCACGGTGGGCGGCGTACCCTCTTTTGCTGGCGCTTTCCGGAGGCGCAGACAGTACGGCCCTCGCGCGGCTTTTTCACGCTTTCCGAGAGGAATTTTCCCTGAAAATCTATGCGGCTCACGCAAATCACGGGCTGCGCGGCGAGGAATCGGACGGCGACGAAGCGTTCGTGACGGAACTTTGTCGGTCGCTGCACATCCCTCTGATTTCCACTCGGCTTCAAATTCAGCGCACGCCGGACGGTCTCGAAAACGACGCGCGGCGTGCACGTTACGCATTCCTCGAAACCGCGGCGGAGACGCTGGGGGCGCGTTACGTTGTGCTTGCACATCATTTAAACGACCAGGCGGAGACGATTTTGTATCGTATTTTACGCGGTACGGGCGTTTCCGGTCTGGCGGGAATGGCGGCGGTCCGTTCGTTGAATCCTGCGGTCACGCTGCTGCGACCGCTTCTTTCGTTTTCCAGAACGGAAATCATAAACTACCTCACGTCGATCGGTCAGGAATGGCGGACCGACTCGACGAATTCCTGTACGAATTATACCCGCAATCGGATTCGTGAGGTGCTTCTTCCGCAATTACGGCAAACTTTCAACCCGAAACTTGATGAAGCGCTCGTGCGTTTGGGCGAGCTGGCGGGCGAAATGCAGACGTTCGTCGACGAACAGACGGCCGAGTTTGCGAAAAAGTTCGTGCGTTTTCATCAAGACGGCGCTCTGATTTTGCCGCCTGATTCGGAAACGTCGTCTTTTCTGCTTTGCGAGCTTTTTCGTTACGTGTGGCGGCAGCGGCGCTTTCCGGAGCAGCAAATGGGACGAAACGAATGGATTTTACTGGTTTCGATGCTTCTTAATGAGCCGGAATCTCCCTCGGCGCATGTGTTTCCGGGAAACATTCACGCGCGCCGTGACGAACAGGGAATTCGGATCGACAGACTGGAAAAATAGAAGGAACGTCCAAAAACCTTGCAGAAATAAGTAAAATGAACCATGAATTGCATGAAAATATAATTAAAAAATCTTTTTCATGTTTTTCATGGTTTCATTCAAAAAACAATCAATATGCGGGTGTTTTATGCGTTTTTTTACTCGCAATTCCCGCTCGAATGACGTCTCCCTTCAAGAAGACTCGGCTCCGAACGCTGCGAATCCCAAAAATTCAAGATTTCCAGCCACGATTTCCGCGAACGCTCGGAATGCGTGTCCAAAAGCGCGTAAACCTCCTGCTGCAAGTCGCTCGGAAGCTGATTCACCTCCTTGGGACTCACCGTCCACGCATCGGACCCTCGCGAAACGTAAATGTCCGTCGGTTTTCCCGTCTCGCGATGGATGCGAATATCCGTTTGAACATCCTCCGCCGTCCTCGTGACCGAAATATCCATCTGACGATACAGAGGCTGGAAAAACGGAGTGTTTTTCTTTTCCGATTTCTCAGTCTTTTGGGGTTTCTCGGACTTTTCCGTCTTTTTCGTCACTTTCGACTCTTTCTCTTTCATGATTTTTACTTCCCCTTTTTCACTCGGAAATTGGTTTTTCGACTGGATTCTGTTCTGATTTTAGTTCATTTTTCAGTTCCTGTTTTTCAGAAAGCTCCTCGTTTTTTGGAAGTTCGGGACCGGGAATCACTGCGGGTGCGGGTTCTTCCGGCGCAATCACTGATGCGGGTTCTTCCGGTGCAACTGCGGGAGCGGGTTCTTCCGGTGCAACTGCGGGTGCATCGGTTTCCATTTCGGTCAAAACTTCTACGACGGCCGCCCCTTCCGTCTCGCTCGGAGTTTCGGTTTTCGGAGTCTCAGGTTCGGTTCCGGTTTCAGGAGTCTCTTCCTTTTGAACCGCCGCATTTCGCGACTCCTTCATGAGTTCGTTCTTATGAATCGGCGCGAGCGAAACCTGATGTTCCTTCCCGCCGCACAGAATCAAAAACTTTATGTTTTCTGTACCGATATGATTCACAATATCCATCAGAAGAAGCGGATTCGTGAGGCAGAACGTCTTTTCGGTGATTTTCCCACCTTCCGACATCTGAATAGACGCCTTCAGAATCAGATCCCCGCGATGAATTCCCGCTTTGTACGCCGGCGAATTGGGAACAACATATTCCACCCACAATCCCTGACCCATTTTCAGCCCGAAATGGGTTCGAAGGGATTCCGGAATCGGCATCGTAAAAACGCCGATACAGAATTCCGGCATCATTTCTTCAACAACTTCTTCCCACACGACCGGCCCTTCCGTTGGAAGATTTCGGCCAAAAAAACACATTCCGGGACACATACACTGCAGAACGACTGCCGGCCGGCCGTCCACTTCCACGACGCGCAATCCGTCTTCCAGCATCGGACCCAGAATTTCTTCCGACAATTTTCCATGATTTCGAACGAGACATCCGTTCAGACGGCACGCAAAGTGCTGAAAGCAATCCCGAAGAATCGCCGCCTCATTTTCCGCGTTCAGAACGGGTGAGGACGCGTCGGCAAAATTCGAGTGCTGAATCTGAATGATTTCCACACGTTTTTCAACCTTTTGGTCGTCCTCGTCGTCCTCTTCCGCTTCTTTTGC
Source organism: uncultured Planctomycetaceae bacterium (assembly GCA_964438515.1). Taxonomy (GTDB): domain Bacteria; phylum Planctomycetota; class Planctomycetia; order Pirellulales; family Thermoguttaceae; genus RGIG3701. Next base: position 5,444 of record CAYTLK010000040.1, on the reverse strand, counting down.
GTCATCCGAATCGTCTGCGTCGTCTGCGTCATCGTTTTCCGCATCTTTTGCGTCATCCGAATCATCCGCATCTTTTGCGTCATCGTCTTCCGCTTTTTTTTCTTCCGCAGCTTCCTGGAAAGGAGAGTTTGCGTCTTCCTTCGACGTTGCGGGAACCGCCTCTTCCGACTTTTTCTCAGAAGCGTTTTCGGCCTCGGAATTTTCGGGACTTTCAGCTTTCACCGCGTCTTCGCCGGTTTTTTGAATCTCGGACGAAATTGAGTTTTCTGACGGGATGGGACTCTGCGCCATTCCAGGAACGACAAATACGGCCAAAGATGCAGCTGAAAAAATGACCATCGCTATTTTTTTCATAATATCCTCTTACGTAAGAAAAAAGGGACTCAGGACCGAACACAAAGGTCCCAATACGTTTTTATTTTAGGAGGAAGGTGAAGAAGGAAAGAAAGAAGGAAAGAAGGAAAGAAGAAAATCCCTGCAGCTGAGAATCTGCGTGTGTTTTGCGGGAATCTTCAAAAAATGAAAAAAAATCTGCGTCCCCCCCTTGACGAAAAAAAGAGTTGTGGTATGATAGTACGCATATTCAGGGGAATCGTGTAATGGCAGCACAAATGATTCTGGTTCATTTAGTCGGGGTTCGAGTCCCTGTTCCCCTGCTGAAAAGAGGATTGTGAGAAATCGCACTCCTCTTTTCTTTTTTTGATACACGTTGGATTTCAGCGAGCGTGCTTCTTATAACATTTTGCGCCGCATGTTTCGTTGCAGTTTCTACGAGCGGGCTTTTTGTGCCGTAAGGATGCGATTTTGCTGATCCAAATCCCGAATCGTTTGAATGTATTCCAGCCCCGGAGTTTCTCGGAGCGTTTGCAGTACCGAATCGTGAATCATCGGACTCAATTCCATGAGAAAAATCCCATTCGGCTTCAAAAACTTTGGAACCTGCGGAAGCATTCGTTCGATGAGTTCCGTCCCCGTTTCGCCTCCAAACAGCGCCACGTGCGGCTCGTAACGATACACATTCGTCTCCAGCTCGGCGTCGATCTCGCGTTTTCCCACATACGGCGGATTCGAAACGATGAAATCAAAGCACGTTCCTTCCGGAATTTTCGCAAACAGGTCGCTCTCCAGCAGCGTCACACGCGTTCCGAGAGTCTGCGCGTGTTTTTCCAGATTCTTTTGCGCGACTTCCAACGCACCGGGCGAAATATCCGCAGCAGTAATTTGTGCGTTTTTCATATACGTTCCTGCCGTAATCGGCAAAATTCCGCTGCCGGTCCCCACATCGAGGAGTGAAATCTCGGCGTCCAACGTTCCGAAACGCTGTTTCACGGCGTCAAAAAGACCGACCACTAGAAACTCGGTTTCCGGTCGAGGAATCAAAACGTTTTTGTCGACGAGAAACTCAATCGAATAGAACTCCTTTTTTCCCACCAAATACGCAACGGGAACGCCCTTTGCGCGCTGTGTGATTTTTTCCCGGAACGCGGCGCGCTCCTCCGGCGTCGGCTCGTAGTCGTACCGCGTGTACAAATTCATTCGCGTACATTTCATCGCGTCCGCAAGCAAAATCTCCGCATCAAGCCGCGGCGAGTCGGTATCGCATTTCTTGAGATAGTCCGTCGTCCACTTCAGCAGACGCAGGACCGTCCAGATTTCCGATTCTGTATTCATAAATAATCAATCCTTCTGACTTTCTGACCGTTTTTCACAATCATCACACTTAAGGATGTTCGAAAAACGTTATTGTACGAAAAGTGTGCAATAAATATTGCGTTTCAAGGGGTCTTTTTGCACCGCGGCGGTGTTTCCACCCTAACGGGAGGAAACAAGGCGCTCCCGTAAGTCGCTCTCGGTCGTGGGGGAACAACATTTTGAATGTTGTTTTTTCACCAGTTACTCGCTCCCGGTCGTACCGGGTCAAAAACTTCTTGATATTTTATTTGTTTTATTTATTTTATTCGTTCTGCCAATTCTTCTTTTTCCGCGCGTTTTCCCCAAAAAATAGCAAGCGTCGCGCCCGTCACGTTCATCAAAGGACCAAAAACCGCAGGCGCAAGAGTAACGAGCGTCCCCATACTGACCGCCAGCGTGGACGCCAGTCCGCCATTCTGCATCCCCACCTCAATCGAAACGGTTTTACACGACTTTTCATCAAGTCGGCAAAGTTTCGCGAGCCAGTAACCCAAAAAGTACCCCGACAGATTGTGAATCAAACAAGTAAGAATCAGCAGCGGACCAATCGTCAAAAGGGCGTCGCGCGCATTCGCGTTGATGAAAACGAACGTCAGAAGCAGCCCAATCATCGAGAAAAATCCCAGCGAATTTTTGAACCACGTGTGAAACCGTTCCCCCAAGTACGAAAGAATCAGCATCCGAAACAGAATTCCGAGAATAATCGGAACAATCACAATATTAATCATCGAAATCGACATCGCCCAAGAGTTCATCGTCACGGTCTGTCCCGCCAGCACATGCATCCAAAGCGGCGTGAAAATGGGTCCGACGAGGGTTCCGACTGCCGCAAGCGTTACGGAAAGCGCCACGTTCGCGCGCGCAAGAAAATTCATGACGTTAGACGCAATTCCGCACGGAACGCAGCCGATCAGAATGATTCCGACGCCGATTTGCGGGTCAAACGGAAATGCGTGCGCGAGTGTCCAGCCCACGAGCGGCATAATGAGGAACTGCGCCCCGACGCCGATGAAGACGCCCCACGGCTGAACCGTCACCTGACGGAAATCTTTCAGTCCCAGCTGCGTTCCCATTCCGAACATCAAAACCTGCAAAATCGGCGTAATCGTTTTCAGTGTGTCGAAACCGTACCAGCTCCGATAGAGCCACGGAAAGTACATGGAACTCGTAATGGCGCCGAAAATGACGAGCGGGTACGAAAACGGACGCATTTGTTCGTTCAGACGTGCAAAAAGCGCGGCGAGGAGCCAGAATCCAATGAAAACAATCCCGCCGGCCGACGGATGACCGCTGAGGGTCAGCAGAATGAAGAACGAAAGTAATAAAAGGAGGGCGAACGTTTTGGCGAGCAGGATTTTCGCCCAATTTGGAAAGGTTTCGGACATAAAAACGACCTAAATTTCAAGGTGGAAAGAAACAACATTCAGTTCCCGAAGCGGAAATTCAAAATGTATCGAGTATAGAATTTATTGTACCAGATTTTTTCAGAATTGGAAGGGCTGGGGGAAAATTTTTCCCCGTCTGCTTGACACTGGAACCGAATTTCATTATAATCGAAAGAGTTTCATTTTCAATTTGCTTTTTCTGAAAGGAACGTTATGAAAAGATTTTTTTTCCTCTTTTTTTTCCTCGGTCTCGGAATGTTTCTTTCCGTGACGCAGTGCCAGGCGCAAAATCTGGACGAAAACGGGAATTTACCGCGTGCGACGCCGGAGTCGCAGGGCGTTGAGTCTGAAAATCTCCTAAAAATGCTCGAATCGCTGCGTGACGAGGTGCATTCCATCAACAGCGTGATGGTTCTGCGTCACGGAAAAGTCGTCGCGGAGGCGTGGCGGCCGCCGCACAGTCCCGAAACAACGCACGCGATGTATTCGCTCAGCAAAAGTTTCACCTCGACGGCTGCCGGTTTCGCGGCGGCGGAAGGAAAATTGAGTCTCGACGCAAAACTCGTCGATTTGTTTGCCGACGATCTGCCGCCGGAGGAAGAAATCTCGGAAAATCTGAAGAACGCGACGGTTCGAGACCTTCTGATGATGGGTTGCGGACAGGAAAAAGAACCGCATTTGAAAGGTTTGTTTCCGATTGATTTCGAGCGCGACGCGAACGAAACGTGGACGCAGACCTTTCTGAAGCAGCCGTTCGTTTTCAAGCCGGGGACGCACTTCATGTACAATACCGCCGGGACGTATATGGTGTCGGCCGCCCTTCAGAAAGCGACGGGACAGACGGTCCGCGACTATCTGATTCCTCGTCTTTTTGAGCCGCTGCACATCGAAGCGCCCTTCTGGGAACAATCTCCGACGGGCGTCTCCAAAGGCGGAACGGGTCTGTTTCTCCACACGGAAGACATCGCGAAAGTCGGTCAGCTGTACCTCCAAAACGGAATGTGGAACGGAAATCAAATCCTTCCCGAAAGCTGGGTGAAAGACGCAACTTCGAGCCACATCTCGAACGGAAACAATCCGGATTCCGACTGGGCGCAGGGGTACGGCTACCAGTTCTGGCGGTGTCGGTTCAACATTTTTCGCGGAGACGGAATGTTCAGTCAGTTCATCATCGTAATGCCCGACCAGGACGTTGTGGTCGCCGTGACGTCCGACTCGAACGCGTACCAGAACGTTTTAAATATCGTTTTCAAACATCTTTGCGGAGTGAAAACGACGGCTGCGCTTCCCGAAAACACGGAGGCGGCCGCACGTTTGAAGGCTCTCGAAGCCTCTTTGCCGGTCCAGGACGGCGACTCCGGGAGCGTCGTGCTTGAAAATCTGCGGATTCCGAGCCGAATTCTTGGCCGCGACACAACTTACAGCGTCTATTTGCCGAACGGCTATCTCACCACGGGATTCGAGTATCCGGTACTTTATCTCCTTCACGGAGGCGGAGACGTCGGCGATGCGTGGCTCAAAAAAGGAAATCTGAAAGAAATCGCGGACAAATTTTTTGAAAATCGTGCCGAAAAGGCGATTATTGTGATGCCGTACTGCGAGGACGCGCGGTGGCGCAACGATTTCAAGGGCGCGAATCGTTACGAAGATTATTTCTTTGAGGAACTGATTCCGACGGTCGAAAAGACCTTCCGGTGCCGCAAAGACCCGCGTTTTCGAGCGGTTTCGGGACTTTCCCGCGGCGGGTACGGCTCACTTTTATACGCATTTCATCGGCCGGACGTTTTGGGGACGTGCTTCGCGATGAGTCCAGCGATTCGGTCTCACGAACAGGTGGAATCGATGCCGGAAGAGGAATTTTTGAAGTTGTATGCGACGTGTGTTTCGGACGGACACAAAGCGGGCGACGCGCGTTTGACGCCGTTTTTTCTCGAACACGACATTCTGACGTATGTTCAAAACATTCCTTCGGAACGGAAAGAATCGCTGCGGCTTTTCATGGATTGCGGCGACGACGACGCATTCAGCCGCGGCTGCAGTTTGCTTCATTTGGAACTTTTAGACGCGCAAATACCGCACGAGCTTCGTTTCCGCGACGGCGCGCACAACTGGGAGTACTGGAAAGCGAGTCTTCCGCTTGCGCTCGATTTTTTCCTCACGAAACCTTAAATTCCACCCTAACATCAAACGTTTTCAGATTGTTTGGCGAGCGGCGGGCACAAAGCCCGCCGCTCGCCTTGATAAATCACTTTTAAAGTGTGTTGCGGGAGCCCAGGAAGGTCGGCGCGAGCCGATTGGATGAATTCAGCCGGAAAAATCCGTTTTTCAGGAACGCACATTCAGCGGGCACAAAGCCCGCCGCTCGCC
>CAYTLK010000039.1:29816-31056 GCA_964438515.1 uncultured Planctomycetaceae bacterium | reverse complement strand
TTGAAAGGAAATGTCAGAATCCGAAGTACAGAACCAAACGGTGTCGGTTTCTGTAATCGTCGATTTGTTTGAACATTTCATTGTAGTCTCCAATTCCGCGAATCCTCAGCGTACTTTTATGGTTCGCGAGATCGACGGAGGATCGAAACCGAATTTCCAAAGTTCCTGTGTGAATCAGGTGTTCCCACCAGGAACGTCTGAGCGTCATTTGCACAATGTCGGAAAGCTGCAAAGTTTCCACATTTTGCACAAACAAACCGTGCGTATACACGAAATGATCGCGCGTGAGTCGGTACGAGGTGAACGTACGACGCAGCAAAATGATGCGAATCAGGTTCAAAACGTAAATTCCGCAGCAAATCAGTCCGGGGATGCCGATAAAATCGAACCAGTTTTCACCGAAATACGCCATTCCGGCAAAAATGACGGTAGGAACGAGACAGTAAATCCACTCGTCGATCATGTCCCGCATCTGATACTTCCATGTAAATTCCCTTACTGGAATCTCGGCAAAATACGTATCATAGTACTGTTTTAAAATATTATTATCCATGAGTTTCCTCTTTGCTTTCTTATTGATTCAGTACGCGGTGCCCCATACGGTTTCGAATGAACAGACGATAAGTATTGATTTTTTCCTGAACAGCTCGCGGATCCCGAAGTCCCGGCAACTCAAGAATATTGTCGGAAGACTCCTCGGAAGCGTCCACATTTTCGAAACCCTGATTGCGAATGCGCAACTCAATCGTTCCGACCCCTGTAAACCGCTGCCAGAGATTGCGCGTAATATTCACCTGCGCGATGTCCCAGACCGCAATGTGATGCAGTTCCGTCACAAAAAAACCTTTCTTGAAAATGAAAAGCGTCGGCGTCAGCTTGTAATACGTGCACAATCGATTGAAGAAAATGCGGTATATAAGACTCAGCCAGTACAAACCCGTGAATAGGGAGAAAATCGCAATCAGTGTGTACTGAAAGTAATTCGTCCACGTGTGTTTTTTCGCAAGAGACGATGCATCGCCGACTGATTTTTCGCCGTTTTCTGCGGAGGCGCTGGTGCTTTTTGCAGAAACGCTGGTGCTTTGGACGGATTCGGATGCGGACGTCGATTCCGAAACGGAGGCTTCTTCATGAGGCGTTCCGCTTTCAGAAGGGGTTGCGGCCGGTCCTTCCGCCGGAGTTACTTCTTCGATTGGAGCCGGAGTTTCACCTTCCGCCGGAGCCGCTTCTTCAACCGGAG
>CAYTLK010000039.1:6375-29716 GCA_964438515.1 uncultured Planctomycetaceae bacterium | reverse complement strand
TCTTCGATTGGAGCCGGAGTTTCACCTTCCGCCGGAGCCGCTTCTTCAACCGGAGTTACTTCTTCAACCGGAGTTTCACCTTCCGCCGGAGCCGCTTCTTCAACCGGAGTTACTTCTTCAACCGGAGTTTCACCTTCCGCCGGAGCCGCTTCTTCAGCCGGAGTTGCGGTTTCATTTTCTGCCGGCGCAGGCGTCACAGCGGGTGCGGATTCTTTAACCGACACAGGAGTTACAACCGTCTGAACCGATTCTGCTGGTTTCTTCGGCGCTGCTGCAGGTGCTGCGGCGGGAACCGTCGGAACAGGAGTTGCAGCGGGAGTTGTAACGGGAGTTGCAGCGGGAGTTGTAACGGATGCGTCTGCCGGAGCCGTCACGACGGGGAGAGGAGTCGGTTCTTGCGGAATTTCCGTTTTCGGAGTCCCCATGCAGCCCGCGAGTCTCTGTACGAAAATCAAAAAACAGACAATCAGCATGAGCATTTCAAGAGATTGCTGGACTTTGGAAGTTGAAATGTAGTTTTCTTTTTTTCGGAAACGGAAAGGATTGTACAGAATGACGAAATAAACGATTCCGACACCGAAAAGAAGGGTGATGATATTATGTATATAAAGGAGCGTTCCGCCGGACGGGATGCGGCAAAACAGGCCTGCCAGCACGAGGAGGAAGATGACGCCCCAAAAGAATTCATCAATGAGGTCGCGGAGGGAGTAATACCAGGTGTACGTTTCGGTCGGCATTTTCACATCGTCATCTGCGCTTTTCGAGCTCTTTGCAGGTGCGGAATTTGGCGATGCAGAATCCGCAGAGCCTGGGGCTGTGAATTCCTCAACCTCAGCCGTCGGCACCAGCTCTTCTGGAAGATTTTCATTTGACATGATGTGTTTCTCCTTAAGACAGCGTTTCCCGGGACGAAAAACTTGCGGTGAAGCGCCGTTTTGTCCCAAACTTTGAACTATTCAGGTATTTTAACATTTTTCCCAACGAATTACAAGGAACAAAGCGCGAAAATTTGAAAATATTCTTAAAATTTTTAAATATTTTTGGAAAATCTTTCGTTTTTACGTGAATTTCTCTTTGAAGTATTTTGAATAACCGTTATAATTTATATATTCTGATTTTATTTGGGACGTTCGAACGGAATGTCTGAGTCGAACATTCAAATCGGGGTCGGAAGAAAGTGTTTTGGAGATGAGTCGATGAATGAAAATTCGGTTTTTCAACCTTTCAATTCGAGAATACGAGGTGTATCATGAAGTGTCCTAGCTGCCATCAGGATAATGACAGAGTCATTGATTCGCGTGCGTGTGACGATGGTTTTGGAATTCGCCGCCGCAGGGAGTGTCAGTTTTGTGAGCGTCGTTTTACAACGTATGAACGAATCGAACGCGCCTGTATTAAGGTGATTAAGAGAGACGGAACGCGGGAACCGTTTGAACGGGAGAAACTCAGAAACGGGCTGGAAATCGCTTGTCGGAAACGGCCGGTCAGCGAAGATCAGATTGAAGAAATTTTGACACAGGTGGAAAACGAAGTTGAAAATAAGTTTGACTCGGAGGTGGAGAGTCAGTACTTGGGCGAGCTGCTGATGGAACGGCTGTTTCATCTCGACCAGGTTGCTTTCGTACGTTTTGCCAGTGTTTATCGACAGTTCAGCGATGTGAAAGATTTCGTGGACGTTCTGAAACCTATGCTGAGTAGAAAAAAATAGAATTTTTCTGATGAGGCGTGTACAGAAAACAACTGACACGCCTTCTTTTTTCGTTCAATCTCTAAATTTTTCTTCAATTTCCGTTTGAGTTCGTGTTTTATGGGTTGTTCTTCTTTTTATGATTGCGCCGAAAGTGAACATTGGCGCACCTGTACGGATTGTGCGTTGCGGGAAACCGCACACTTCAAAAATTTAACATACAAGATGTTGTGTGTTCGTTTTTTTTATGGGCAAAATATGGGAAAGACTTGCAATTTGTTTCGATCTCAATTATACTCAGACCCAGATTTGCACTTCTGGGCGGTGTTTGCCGCATGAAAGGGGACAGAATGAACTAAAACTTAAAAATCAGAACCATCCAGCACATTCCGTGAGGGACGCGAAACGCACTGCCGAAATGAGAACGCTCGGTAACGCTGCAAGATTTTCCTGATTCCACTTTTATTTCGCTTGAGGGGCCGTAACGGCAAAGAGCGAAAATCTTAAAAGTCGCAGGAAAAAACGCGCCGGATTGTGTTATTTGCCGTTTCGGAGAAAAACTAAAGGATTGGTTTTTCCGAAGCAGAGTGAAAGACTGGACGGGACTTTTTTCCCATTTTTGGGAGTTTGTGGAGGTTCATTGCGTGTTATTCAGGAGGAATATAAATGCAATTCGGAAAAAAACCGGTGATTGGTCTCAATGCAGATTTTGTGGAAGCCAAAGGGGAAAAAGAAGCTTTCAGTTACGTCTGGACCGGTTATTATGAATCCATTACAAGAGCGGGCGGCATTCCGCTCATCCTTCCGCCGACGCAGAGCGAGCAGGAACTGCGTCAGGTACTTAATATGCTTGATGGTATTGTGCTTACTGGAGGCGGCGATTTGGACTCACGCCGTGACGGTTACGTGCTTCACACTACCGTACGTCCGATGCCCGAACGCCGCGAAGACTTTGACCGCATGCTGATGCGTGTCGTTGCTGAAATCAAACTCCCTATTCTTGCAATCGGTGCGGGAATGCAGCTGTTGAACGTCACCATGGGCGGCTCCCTTTTCTTCCATATTCCGATTGATCTTCCCAAAGCGATGCCGCATTTTGACCGTCACACTTCCATTCACCGTCACACGCTTGATGTTGTGCCGGGAACCCTCATGGAAAAGGTGTACGGAGATGCAGAAATTCGTGTTTGTTCTCGTCATCATATGGCCGTCAACGAGGTTGCGCCGGGGTTCGTCGTCTCGGCAAAATCGCCTGACGGGGTGATTGAAGCGATTGAGTGCGAGTTTGACGACTGGTTTGCGATTGGGACGCAGTTTCATCCGGAAAGTGCGTTTGCGACGGCGCTGGATCTGCGTATTTTCGAAGAATTCGTGGAAGCGGTCGGCGGTGTTCCGTATGAATTCTCGCTCGTTGCGTGATAAAACGAATAACGTACAATAACGATTTAAAAAATCTGAAGAGGGTCCTTCTGTGAGAGAATTTTCTTCAGATTTTTTTGTTTCATTCGGCAAACGCGCACCTGTAGGAGAATTAAGACGATTAAACGAGTCGGGGCAGTTTGTTTCTGCTTCCAAAATACCGATTCAGGCTGAAATGTCCCAAGGCGAGCGGCGGGCTTTTTGCCCGCTGAACGTGCTTATTTTCAGATTTTTTCTTTTTTTCTGTTCGGGGGGATTCCTTTTTTTAAAAAAAGGTGTTAAAATAGTGGAAATTTCAAATTTTAACCCTTTTTTATGAAAGACGTTTATGAAAAACCAACCCCTGCCGCTCTCGATGTTCATTCTTTTTGCAGCCTTTTTGACCATCGGCGTCCCCGCGATGCTTTCGGCACAAGAGGTTCCGCCTCCGTTTTTAGCTCCTTGGAACGCTGCGACTCCCTATCCCACTCAGGCGGAAGTCGTGTTTCCGGAAGGTGCAGAACACGTCATCGTTCAAGACTGCGACGCGGACCCCGTCTACAAGTTTCTTCACGAGACCGCCATCGGTGAACTCAACGGCGAACTCATCGTCGGATGGTACAACAATCCGAAAAGTGAGCTTCAGGGGAAAACCATTCAGCAAGCTCGCCGTTCCTCCGACTTTCAGCATTGGTCCGACCTCGAAACCGTGCAGGACCTCGGAAACGACGATGGTTTGATGTACGTTGGACTGCAGTTTCTGTCGCAGGATGGAAAACTGTACTGTTTTACGAATCAGGAACGCGGCGCAGAGCGTCCGACGCAGTGTCTTCTGCAAGTCTGGCAGCCGGAAAGCAAAACATGGAAGATTCTGGGACCGATTGCCGACAAATTCCTGTCGATGCAGCAGCCGATGAGGATGGAAAACGGAAATTATATCATTTCGGGGAGTTTGATGCCGCCGACGCGTCAAATCAACGGTACGACTCCCGTCGTCTTCATCAGTCAGGGGACCGAAATTGAGAAACCATGGCGGATGGTGCGAATCGACCCGGAGACCGACTACGTGAACGTTTTTGCTGAAACGGGAGTCGTCGTGGACGGCTCGCACATTCTTGCGGTGACGCGGCTGGAATCCTCCCCATTTCCAAACTTCTACGAGAGTTCCGACTTCGGCGAAACGTGGCGGAAAATCGAAAATCGGACCTTTGCCGCCTCTTGTTCCAAGTTCGCGGCGGGACGTTTCAGCAATGGTTATCGTTACATTGTGTACAATCTGCCCATTTTCCAGCGTGATGCGGACGGTAAGATTATTGTACAATATGACGAAAAAGGAAATCCGACGACGAAGGGGATTGGGATGGGGCGCAACATGCTTGTGATAGCGATTGCGCGGCCTGGAGAAAAAGCGTTTTCGACGATTTGGAAAGTGAGTGACGTGACGGCCTCGACGCACCAGAGCGCCTCGCACTATCCGTGCGTTCTCGAACACGATGGATTTGTGTACGTTTCCTACACAGGGAATCATCATCTCCGCAACTGCGGCGTGACGCGTTTCCCGCTGAAGTCGCTTGAGGCTCCGGTTAAGAATTCTGAACGATAAAATTCCCTGGAAGACTGCGTTCTTAGGGAAACGCTGAATCAATCCAAATTGAAAACTTTAGAATAGTTCACATCTGCGAGCGGGTGATGTAAGTCCCCTGAAATAACGGAGTTACGCAAAATCCAAACAGGGGACTTGCGTTCCCCGTTCGCAAAAAGATGGGACTCTGGATTTCGTCAGTGATTCCTCAAACTGTGTGTCAGAAGTGGAATCCCGCAAGCATGATGAAACCGGTGTCGAGATCGTACGATTTTCTGGAGTCCGCAAAATACAGCTCACGACCCATCGCAAGCCCCATCTCGAAGTACCCTGAACGCTGATTTCGTCCCTGCCAGTTCAGTCCAAAAAGGACTCTGTAATCGTTATAATCGGTTTTTACGGTTCCTCCAACGAGATGGTCGACCGTCCAGCTTCCTCCGCCGTAATCGCCGCGAACGTAAAGACTTATGTTATTCAGCGTTGCGCCGGCAGGCCGATACGTAATTTGCGGACTCGGAAACAAAATGTCGAACTGCCACTGTTCGTTCGGACGCCAAATGACGCCGCCAGAGGGGAAAATTTTGTATCGAACACGGTCTAAATACCAAGCTCCGACTTTCACTTCGAGATTCTTGGTCAGATCGAAACCGACGTACGCCCAGCTTGGGAAACGGAAACTTTTGCTCGTGACGCTTTTGAAATCGGAATAAATACCGACGTTGAAACTTAAATCAAGTTTCAAAGCGGTCGCCATGGAGGAGAGTTGGAACTGCGGGAGCCAGCGCAGACCGAGCGAGGCGTCGAAGGTGTGGGAACTCATGTCGTAGATTCCGGATTGCGGTCCATTCCAGTAGTTGATCGCGAAACGCGGTTCAATCATCACCGGACGATCCTGTGCTGCAAAGACGGGGAGCGCAACATCGCCGGAAAAATCCATGCGGAAAAGTCCCATGTTGTGAGGACCCGCTTTCGACGTAATCCACGTAAAGTCTGCGCCCCAATTTTGGAAGAGACGCGTCCCGGCAGTGTCGGCTCCTGCGCTGCTTTCGTTTCCGCCGCCGAACGATCCGAAAGAACTGAATGGGGAGGAAGGTGGGTTCTCGAACAGGGGACGCGATGCGGAACTGGGCGACATGTACGGATCCTGAATTCCCGCCGCCGAGGCTCCTGGAGGAGCCGGTTCAGCCGGAAGTGTGGAGCTGGCCGCACCTACCTGCGCAAGGACGTTCCGCGTTTCCGGTGAGGCGAAAACGACGAAAACGAACGCGAGTACAGGTACAAAAAACGTGAAAACGAATTTTGGGAATTTTCTTTTCATCACTGATTCCGTGAAGCGGAAAGGACGTCCAAAGGAGGATGTGAACATACGACAATCAGATAATAACGTTTTTTTTTATTCTGCGCAAGAGGAATATTTGCATCCCGTCCGGAATTCGTGTTTTTTCATTAGAAATCGGTTAAAAATGACAAAATTCCCGTTTTTTTACTTGACGTCACTTTTTATCGGTATATAATATACATTCATACAGAGGTCGTTCTGTTCCAAACGATACCTGATTCCGCTTGAGAATTTCCCAACGGTTTCGGGGGTTAAACTTTACCCAAAAAAGGTGCGTCATGCTCAAATACATTTTCGTTCGAATTTCAGAGTTCCTCCTCGTTTTTCCTGCTGTTCTTTCGTTTGCGGCAGCCGTTTCGGCGGCGGACATTCCAATCGGAAACGGTCAGACGGTGAAACTCTCGGAACTTGCGGCCGTACCTGCACGAACGGACTCGATTACGGGTCCGACGGCAGCCGGGGAAAAAGGAACGTTTTATTACGACGGTGCCGTTACGAATTATTCCGGCACAACGTTTCAGGGGAAAGTCAGCGGGAATCTCGATTTTTACTTCACCGCGACACAAAACCTTCGTTTCAACTCTTCCACGACCGATTTCGTCGGCGACTTCTATCACCAGAGCGGAAGCAACGTTTATTTTTCCACTGGAAAAGAAGCGGGAACCGGTACGCTTTACTGGAGCGGAGGCGGTCAGATCGTCAACTGCGGAAACGATAATGTGCGAAACTGTGTGTTAGACTGCGACATCGTTCTTTTAGATCGGGACCATACGATGCGTGCCGGCTGGAACGATGGTGGATACAAAGCCTACATGACGCTGAACGGCATCATTTCCGGAACGAAAAAGCTCGTTTTCAACGGAAATAACGGCGAAGGAACACCCGGCATTTTCACTCTGAACGGCGTGAACACTTATTCCGGCGGAACCGATATTTACGGAACCCCAAACACGAACGCCACGAACAAATACGTCACCGTCATTGCGGGAACCAACTCTGCATTCGGAACGGCAGCCGTGAATTTTTATGGAAATTCCTTGCTGGACGTTTCCAAAGTGACCGCCATTGCGAATGCCGTCACGTACAACGTTTCCGGGGATTTCAAGACGCATGAGATTCAGAATAACGGCACGAACGAAGTGACGCTCAGCAGCGTTACGACCAAAGCGGACACGACGCTCAATGTGAAGAACACGAGCACCGGCGCTCTGAATTTCACCACGCTTACGGTGGGCGGAACGATGAATCTCACGAACACGAGCACCGGAACCATCAACTTCAGCACGCTGGCGGTGAATGGAACGATGAATTTCTACAACGGAGGAACGGGAACTATCACTTTCGGAACCTCTGATGCAAAAATTACACCGACGGGAACCGGGACGATTGCGTTTCAGGACCCCGCGTCCGCTTTCATTACGGCAGGCGGCTCAACCGTCGGAATTTCCGGCCCGACCGACGCCGGCGAAGTGCTGAACCTCACCATGTACGGCGATTATCAGACGTATAACGGAAAACTCTCCGGAAACATCAATCTGACGGTCGCGAATAACGTGCGTTTCGTCAACAACAGCAGCGATTTCACAGGAACGATTACGAGCACAAAAAACATTTATTTCCGTTACGGAAACGAAATGGGAAACAAAAAGTCGAACGTCATCACGTTTACCGGCGGGCAAATCGTGAATCAGAACGTCAGTAATCCAGTGATTCCGAACGACGTCGTGATTAAGTCCGGAACCACCACGATTCGTGCCGGCTGGAACAAAATCGGCGACGACGGTAATTCGGTCGGCGACGAGTCTTCCGTCACTCTGACAGGCGACATTTCCGGCGTCGGCGCGATTGCTTACGGAGCCGAAGCAGATGGCGGCGCGATTTATCTCCGCGGAAACAATTCCTACAGCGGCGGTACAACGATTGCGTACGGTTATGATGCGGGAAAGAGTTTGAAACAGCGCTGCTGGTTCGGAATCGGAAGCAACTCAGCCTTCGGAACCGGGACGCTGACCCTGAATACCGATATGCCGACGACGGTTTTGAATTTCGAGACCCAGGACGCGGGCGGAAACGCAGTGACGCGGACGCTGAGCAACAATATGGTTGTGTCGAAAAACGCTCTCCAGTTCAGCAACGGCGGCGTCGGGAATGCGTTCATCACTGGAAACATTACAGGAGCCTCAGCCAGTGCGATTCAGTTCGGGACGCCGTACGCGGCAGAAAACGTTGGAAAAATCTTTTATAACGGTACAACAACCAAAAACGCAGTCGTCAATGCGGGCGCAGCTCTCGGCGGAACCGGAAGTTTAGGCGGGCTGACGGTGAATGAAGATGGTACTTTGTATCTATCGTCCGCGATGAATTACACCGATGCATTGGAAGCGGGAGACCTCACGCTGGACGGTCAGATCGTCATCGACCTCGACCGATCCGTCGGCACCGAAAACTCGCTATTTTTTGCGGATTCCACGACACTCGGAGATGATTTTTCGATTTTGATAAACTATTCCGGCGACCGACTTTCTCCAATCGAGATTGATGTTTTGAATTTCGGGACGGGCGTGGATGTGAGCGACCTCGCGAATCATATTCAGGTTGCGGGACTCGGCGACTGGGGATACAATCTCGGTCCGAACGGTCTTCTGACGCTTTCCGTCGGCGCGCCGGAACCCGCTGCGTGGCTGCTGTTTGTTCTGACGTTTGCAGGGGGGCTGTGCTTCCAACGCCGAAACACGCGTTCGCGGACGATTTCCGCCTGAAATTTTAGAATCCTGGAAACGTCCTGATTTTTACTGAATATATATGATAGAACCCGTTTTAAACGCCACCCTAATGATATTTTTTCTTATCATTTTGGGTGGTTTTTTGCGTTTCATTAAGTGTCTGTCGTCGCAAGCCGACCAGTCCGCGATGAGTTTGTGCCTGAATTTACTTTATCCCTGCTTGATTTTCAGCAAAATTCTCGCGACCCCTCTGCGTGAAGATTTGGCGGCGTACGGGATTGCGCCTCTTTTTGGCTTCGGGTCCGTTGTGGCGGCGATGTTCATCATGCGCGGTTTCACGTCGCTTCCCGCTTGGTTTACCGGTCTGCAGAACGACGCGGAGCGCCGCACGTTTCTGACGACTTCGGCGCTGTACAATTACGGTTACGTACCGATTCCAATCATCCAGTTTATGTATCCGAACAATCCGGAATACGCGACGGCTCTCTTCATTTTCATTTTGGGGATTGAACTCTCCGTCTGGATCTGTATCGTTCCCTGCATCGCAGGCGGTTTGCAGAAAGGGTGGTGGAAAAATATTCTCAGCACCCCCTTTGTAACGATTTTTGTTGCGATATTCATGAATCTCATGGGTTTTCGGATGGGGCCGGATGGGAATTTGCCGATGTGTCTTGCGAAGACGATCGAATGTATCGGTCAGGCGCAGATTACGCTTCCTTTGATTTTCATTGGAGCGATGATTTACGATCAAGTCGCGATGCGTCACGTCGATTTTCGTTCGCCGCGCACGTATCAGCTGATGGGCTGGACGTTGTTTTTCAGAGCGTTTTTCTTTCCGGCACTTATGATTTTCACGGCGCTGATGGTTCCGGGAAATCCTCTTTTGCAGCGGATTTTAGTGGTTCAGGCGGCGATGCCGACCGCGATGTTAATCATTATGTTTACGCAGCTTTACGGCGGTTCGCCCAGTGTTGCGACGATATCGATTCTGACAACGAACCTTTTGACGCCGATTATTGCGGTTTTTTGGATCGTTCTTGGAATGCGTCTTCTGGAAATTTTCCCTCACGGGCTGTTTCTGTAAGAGTAAGTATCAAAGATGATTCAAAACCATTCCTTTTGTACCAAGAAACAAGTTCGGCGACAAAATGCCGCCGAACCTTTGAACGAACCGACTATTTCTGAATGTCGAAAACGTATTGTTCCTTTTTGAAATCAACGGAAATATGAAGTCCGTCGATCGATTTCTCCTGCAAGAGCCGTACGGCCAACGCGTTTTCAAGGCGCTGCTGAATCACTCGTTTCAAGGGCCGCGCACCGTAAATCGGATCGTAACCCTCTTCCGCAATGGCGTCGATTGCCGCATCCGAAACCTGGAACGTTATTTCATGTTCCGCAAGACGTTTTTGCAGCAGTTTGAGCTGAATACGCACAATGTCGTTGATTTGCTCGCGCTTGAGCGGATTGAACACAATCGTTTCATCCACACGATTCAGGAACTCCGGAAGAAACACTTCCTGCAGCGCTTTGCGCGTCGCGGCCTGAATTTCCACCTCGGCGGCGCCTTCGGCAGTCAGTTCCTGAATGCTTCGGCTTCCAATATTGGACGTCATCACGATGATCGTGTTGGAAAAATCAACCGTGTGTCCCAAATTGTCCGTCAGACGACCGTCGTCGAGCACCTGTAAAAGGATGTTGAAGACGTCGCGATGCGCCTTTTCCACTTCGTCGAGCAAAATGACGCAGTACGGACGGCGTCGAACCGCTTCGGTCAAACGTCCGCCTTCTTCGTACCCCACGTATCCTGGAGGGGCGCCGATGAGCCGCGAAACGGTGTGACGCTCCATAAATTCCGACATATCGAGACGCAGCATCGCGTTTTCGTCGTCGAACATCACCTCCGCAAGCGCCTTGCACAGTTCCGTTTTTCCGACGCCTGTAGGTCCCAGGAAGATGAACGACCCGATCGGTCGATTTTCCGCCTGAATTCCTGCTCGGCTTCGACGCACTGCGTTCGCGACGGCTTTTACTGCGTCGTCCTGTCCGACGACTCGTTCGTGGATTCGTTTTTCAAGGTCGAGGAGTTTTTCTCGTTCGGTCTCCATCATTCTCGAAACGGGAATTCCGGTCCAGGCGCTCACCACCTCCGCGATTTCTTCGGGTCCGACCTCCTTGCGGAGAAGACGGCGTTTCCCGGAATTTTTCTCCGTATCTTCCAGTTCTTCCGCGTCTTTCGACGTTTTTTCGAGCTGCGCGTTGAGCTGCTTGCAGTGCAAATCCAGCTCGTACAGTTTCTGAAAGTCCGTTTCGTTCGGAATCTGTCCCATCGACTGCTTGTTTCGAATCGCCGCGTTCAGCATGTCGCGATCGTGTTCGGCGGCGGTGAGTTGATTTCGAATCGCCTGCGTATCGACGACGCCGGCCTTTTCGAGGTCCCACTGACGCCGAAGTTCCGCAAGTTCTTCTCGTTTTTCACGCATTTCCGCTTCAATTTCTGCGAGACGCGCTTTTGCGTGTTCCTCCGTCTCGTCGGCGAGCTGTCGGGCCGCAAGTTCCAGCTGAACCAGCTTTCGCTGAATTTGATCGATCGGTTCCGGAACGCTCTCGAGTTCCATCGCGAGCCGTGAAGTCGCTTCATCCATGAGGTCGATTGCTTTATCGGGCAAAAATCGTTCGGTGATGTACCGATACGACAGTTTCGCCGCCGCAACAAGTGCCGAATCCTTGATTTTCACGCCTTTATGATGGGCTTCGTAACGAGGTTTCAACCCGCGCAGAATCGAAATGGTGTCTTCGACGCTGGGTTCACCCACCATGACGGGCTGAAAACGACGTTCGAGCGCCGGGTCTTTTTCGATGTACTTTCGGTACTCGTCGAGCGTTGTGGCTCCGATGCACCGTAATTCACCGCGTGCGAGCGCCGGTTTCAGCAGGTTTGCCGCATCGGAACCTCCTTCTGCGCGACCGGCTCCGACGACCGTATGAAGCTCGTCGATGAACAAAATGACGTTTCCTTCCGCAGATTCGACTTCTTTCAGGACGGCTTTGAGCCGCTCTTCAAACTCTCCGCGGAATTTGGCGCCCGCTACGAGCGCACCCATGTCGAGCGCGATGACCGAATGATTTTTCAGCGACTGCGGAACGTCCGACTCGACGATTCGCAGCGCCAGTCCCTCCGCAATGGCCGTTTTTCCGACGCCCGGCTCGCCAATCAGTACCGGATTGTTTTTCGTACGGCGAGAAAGAACCTGAATAACACGACGAATTTCATTATCGCGTCCGATGACGGGGTCGAGTTTTCCATCGCGCGCCCGTTTCACGAGGTCGATTCCGTAACGTTCGAGAGCCGCAAATTTCGCTTCGGGATCTTGGTCGGTGACGCGCTGCGACCCCCGCAGAGGCGCGAGAGCGGTACGAATCTTTTCTGCCGTAATTTGCGCGACTTTCAGGATTTCCTGCGCCTTCGACTCCACCATCGACATTGCGAGCAAAATGTGTTCGGTCGAAACGAATTCGTCCCCCATTTTATCCGCTTCGGTCTGTGCCGTCTGCAAAACGTTCTGCAATTCACGGCTTAAACCCACATCGCCGCCGCTGATTTTCGGCAGAGATTTCAGTTCCGCCTCCGCAATCGCACGAATCTGGTCCTTTCGGATTCCAAGATGTTCCAGCAGCATCTCGACGATTCCGCCGTTTTCCTGCAAAAGCGTCACAAGCAGATTAACCGACGTGATTTCCGGATTGTTCTGGGACGCCGCGAGCTGCTGGGCGTTTGCGATCGCTTCCTGCGACTTGGTTGTAAATTTATTCATATTCAACATGATTTTGTTTCTCCTTTTCAGGGACTCAAGCGTTGGACGTTTGAATCCCGATGTGCATAAAAACAGCGCCGAACCTTACGAAAAACTCTTCTGGCACGGCGCTGTCAGGGCGAAATCATTTCACTTCAAAATCGGCGTCGATTGTGTCGTCATCCTGTTTTGTACCCTGTTTCGCGTCCGCAGCATCCGCGGCCGTTCCGTTGAAACCCGGTCCGGCGTTGAATCCCTGCGGTCCTGCGGCGCCGGCGGCACCCGCAGCCTGCTGTGCCGCGGCGGCTTTCTGATAGAGCTGCGTTGCAAAGGCGTGCGACGCCTGTTCGAGCGAGTTCACGGCCGACTTAATCGCTTCGAGGTCTTCACCCTTCGCGGCCTCACGGACTTTTTCGATTGCGGGATTGATTGCCGCTTTGTCCGCTTCGGTCACGGAGGCCTCGTTGTCCTTCATCATCTTTTCGAGATTCCAGCACATCGATTCCGCCTTGTTGCGTTCTTCCGCCAGTTCACGACGGTTTTTGTCCTCCGCAGCATGCGCTTCCGCGTCGCGCTGCATCTTTTTGATTTCATCATCCGACAAACCGGAAGACTGTTCGATACGGACTTTCGTCTCACGATTGGTTCCGAGGTCCTTCGCGGACACATTCAGAATACCGTTCGAGTCGATGTCGAAACACACCTCAATCTGCGGGATTCCACGCGGAGCCGCAGGAATTCCATCGAGATTGAACTGCCCGAGCAGTCGGTTGTCGGCAGCCATCGGTCGTTCGCCCTGGAAGACGCGGACCGTCACAGCGCCCTGATTGTCCTCAGCCGTGCTGAAGACCTGCTTTTTCGTGGTCGGAATCGTCGTATTGCGTTCGACGAGCGACGTCATTACACCGCCCAGCGTTTCAATTCCGAGCGTCAGCGGCGTCACATCAAGCAGCAGAATGTCGTTCACTTCACCGCTCAAAACACCGCCCTGAATTGCAGCGCCGATCGCCACAACTTCATCGGGATTCACGCCCTTGTGCGGGTCTTTTCCGAAAATCTTTTTCACGAGTTCCTGCACCATCGGGATTCGGCTCGAACCGCCGACCAGCACGACTTCGTCGATTTCCGACGCATTCATGTGTGCGTCGCGCAGACACTGATTCACCGGTCCGCGGCATCGTTCGACGAGGTTGTTCACGAGCTGTTCGAACTGAGCGCGCGTGATTTTTTCCATCAAATGCTTCGGTCCCGTCGCGTCGGCCGTGATGAACGGAAGATTGATGTCGGTCGTTGCGGCAGAACTCAATTCCTTCTTTGCTTTCTCGCAGGCTTCCTGCAGACGCTGGAGGGACATCGGATCCTTTCGCAGGTCGATACCGTTTGCGGCCCGGAATTTGTCCGCGACGTAATTCACAAGCATATTGTCGAAATCGTCGCCGCCCAAGTGACCGTCGCCGCTCGTGCTGACCACCTGACAGACGCCTTCCGCAACGTTCAAAATGGAAACATCGAACGTTCCTCCGCCGAGGTCGAAGACGCAAATTTTTTCTTCATTTTTCTTGTCGAGTCCGTACGCCAAAGACGCCGCAGTCGGTTCGTTGATGATTCGCATCACTTCAAGACCCGCGATTTGTCCCGCGTCTTTCGTCGCCTGACGCTGCGCATCGTTGAAGTACGCCGGCACCGTAATGACGGCCTTATTCACTTTGTGTCCCAAGTAAGCTTCAGCCGATTCCTTGAGTTTTCGAAGGATTTTGGCCGAGATTTCCGGAGGCGTGAACTGCTTTCCGTCCACTTCCACTTTCACGTAGTCGCTCGGACCGCCGATGACCTTGTACGGAATCGTCTTTTCCTCGTCGCCCACTTCGCTGTGACGACGACCCATGAAACGTTTAATCGAGCTGATCGTTCGCAGCGGGTTCGTCACGGCCTGACGACGCGCAAGCTCGCCCACCAAAACCTCTTCATTGTCGGTAAATGCAACAACGCTCGGGGTCAGTCGGTTTCCTTCTGCGTTTGCAATCACTTTCGGCTCGCTGCCTTCCATGACCGCCACCACCGAGTTGGTTGTTCCCAAGTCGATACCAATGATTTTTTCGCCCTGTGCCATAATTCAAATCTCCTTTTATATTCAGTAATTTCTGATTTCTATGCTGGTTCTACAATGAAATTCAGTTTTCATAAAGACTGCAGGAGCCGTAGTGCGCAGCTCCAACGGCGGACGGGAAAACTGAAATTCAAAATAGTGTTCGTATAATATCCTCGCGGCTCATCACCGCTTTTGTCGTATGAATATACTAAATGCAAATGCCGTGTCAGTCGCATCTAAAAAATTAAAAATTTGTATCTGGCGTTTTATGTGCCGTGATTTACCGAACGAAATGGGTTTCTATTTTTTTCATCTTTTTGCTTTCTTTTCCTTCAGACTGACAAAATGTCAGAAATTTTGAAATTTTTGGAAATTTTATTCCCTTTTCCCGTTTTCATCTGGCAAAAACCGCCATTTTGGTGTAAAATAGGAAGAATGTGTTTCATTTCTCCCCCCGCGTTTCGGTTTCCGCCGCACTTTATATATAATAATATTGTAGATGTCCAATTCCAGTCAGAAAGAAATTCCGCTGCCGCCTCCGCTTCCTGCGTCCGACGAACAGAAAGAGGAAACGTTTTCGCAGAAGCAACCGCAGGACCCGCCGCAGAAGCATCCGATTCCCAAAACCATCGAAAAGGTGTTGTTAGAAACGGCCCGCGAACTGCGTCGTGAGGAAATTCTGCGCCCAACGCTTCAGCTCGCCGCCGGAACGCTCGTGTTTTTCTGGCTGTGCGTTTTGACGGAACACTGGTTCTGGAACGGCGGACTCCCCGCGGCCCTGCGCGTTTTGCTCTGGTTCGGAGGCGTCGGAACGTGGATTTGGGTTTTTTGGAAACGGATTCTCCCTTTTTTACGCTGGAAAATCAATCCGCTTCATGTCGCCGCCGTGATTGAAACCTCGCAGCCCGGCTTGAAAAATGGACTGTTGAACCTTCTGTCCCTCGCGGGGGACGAAAATTTCCGATCGGTGCAAACGTCGCTCGAACGCCGTGTTTTACGGATTCTTGAACGTCAAACAGCCGCGAATCTCGCATCCGTTCAGCCGGAAAAAACCGTTTCACGAACCTCCACGCGCCGCCTGACGCTCGCCGTGGGGTGCGTCGCGCTCTGCTTTTTAATGTATGGAATTCTTTCGCCCAAAAGTACGCTGCGCAGTGTGGGACGGACGCTTTTTCCGTGGTGCGACATTTCGGCGCCGACTCGCGTACGAATCCTGCGGATTTCGCCTCAAAATGCGGTCGTATATGAGGGCGAAAAACTGAAAATCAGCGCAAAAATCACGCATCTGCGGCCCGACGAGACGCCGATTTTATATTACACTTCGTACGATAAAAAGTTCGTGAACGCGCCGCTTCCGATGAACGAAGAGTCGAATTCCGAAAACGGTACAAATTTCTGGTCGGTAAATTTGGACGAAAACGGGGCGGGAATGCAGCAGAATCTCACGTGGAAAATCGCCGCAGGAGACGCCGTTTCGCCGACTTTTTCCGTTTCCGTTCTTCCGCCGCTTGCGGTCCGCGTCGAGGAAATTACGCTTGCGCCGCCTTCCTACACGAATCTTCCGGTCGTGCGCCAGAAATCTGGCGATCTGCGCGGTTTGGAAGGCTCGCGAGTGTCGATCAAAGTCGAAACGAGTGAGGCGGCAAAACACGTAAAAATGAGCGTGACGCAGCGTCGAACAAATCGTACGAAAAACATTTTCATGAGCCCTGATATTCAAAACGGGAGTCCGTCTTCGACTCGTTTTCATGCGGCGATTCCATTCACCAATGCGTTTTTTGGAACATCGGAGAATTTTGAACGAAAAGAATTGTATTTTGCTCGATTTATTTTTGAAAATCAGACGGGTGTGGAAAATTCAAAACCGCTTGTTTATATGTGGGAAATTCAGTCGGATGCGGCTCCCGAAATTCAAATTACGTCCGGGCCGGAAGACGGGACGGGGGTGAAAATGACGCAGAGCGCCGAAGTGACTTTTGAAGCTTCGGACTCCGATTTTGGTTTGCGGGCGGCGGCGTTTTGCGCGACCTGGAAAGGAAAACGGCTGCATATTCCGCCGATTTTGAACCTTCCGGAAGGGGCGGAAGGGTTGAAAACGCCGTTCGTCGGGACTTTTTCGTTCGTGCCGGCCGACTGGGGGCTGCAGGAGGGGGACGAAATTCTTTGGTGGATTGAGGCGGCAGATACTTGCAAGCCGACCGCAAACCGCTGCGCAACAGACGCTCGAACTCTGTGCGTTTCCGACGAAACGGAGACCGTAAATTCAGAAAATTCGGAAGATTTAGACGAAAATGCAGCCGAAAATCCGGACGAAAGCGCGAGCGAGAACGCGGATGGAGCTTCGAACGACACCGCTTTTCCCGTTTCTGCGGATTTTCCGGAAGTGAAAGAAAATCCGTTGAAATCCGGCGCGGAATCCTTCATGGAGGATGCGAAAATGTCGGGCGAGACGCTCGAAAACGAGGAGCCGGAGCCGCAAAAGACGTCAGAAAACGAGTCTAAAACGGAGGAGGAAAAAGAGTCGGAACGCGCGTCCGAGAGTGCGTCTGAAAAAGAAGGTGCAGATTCAAAAAACGAATCAAAAGAATCGAACGAAAATAAAAGAAAAAACGAAACAAAAAACAAAGACGACGCTCAAGGGGAAAGCGGCGCCGGAAATTCTTCAGAAAGTTCCGGAAAATCGACGGACGGTCAAAAATCGACGGACTCTCAGAAATCCGCAGACGGTCAGAAGTCTCAATCGGGGTCGGAATCAGAGCAGAATTCGGAACAAAATTCGGAACGGAATTCAGACCAAAATTCAGACCAAAATTCAGGGACGAACGGAGAGAAAAACTCGGACGCGCCTCGAACCTCGAAACCCAAGCTGGCGCCTGAAGGTTTCGACCCGCTTTCAGAAAAAGAGGCGCAGAAGGAACCTGAAAAAGCCGACGATTCTGCGAAAGCTGGAGAAAAAGGAGACGAAAAACAGAATACAAACAATCGAAAATCAAACAGTGAAGAAAAATCGTCGCAAAACGGTTCCAAACCGAATCAGGATGGTTCGAATTCGAATCAAGAGGGTTCCAAACCGAATCAAGACGGGTCGAATTCGAAGCAGGAGGGTTCCAAACCGAATCAAAATGGCGAAAATGGCGAAAATGACGAGGATGGAGAAAATAATTCGGGTGTAACGGATTCCAGTCAGAAAGCGGACGGTCAGAAGGGGCGAGACGACGCGGGACGCTCGGAACTCAGCGCCGAGGCGGAGGATTCTGACGAGAAAAACGAGGAGGAAAAATCGGACCCGAAGAAGAATCGGAAGGGAAAATCTTCCGGAAGCGGCGCGAAAACCGACAGTGAGGTTCCGGAAGACGCAACGAACGCG
This sequence comes from uncultured Planctomycetaceae bacterium, assembly GCA_964438515.1. GTDB lineage: Bacteria > Planctomycetota > Planctomycetia > Pirellulales > Thermoguttaceae > RGIG3701. The sequence continues at coordinate 11,740 of CAYTLK010000039.1, read as the reverse complement.
CAAAGCGGTGTGCAGGACGGGAGCGACAGTGCGCAAAACCTTCCCGACCCGGTGACGCAGCGTGAAAATTACGACGGAACCGGGTTGCAGGACTCGAATTATGAGGGGTCCGAAAAAGAGAAAATGGATGCGGACGAACTGAAAAATCCGGAAGATGCGTCGGGAATGGAAAATCCGGACGAAACGCGTCTCGCAGACGAAAACGAGTCGCAAGACGCGCAAGGGACGCAGCCGGATCCCGTGAGCGACCCGGGCGAGGCGTTCGAGGAGATTTTGAAACATCGGGAAAAAACGCTTCCAACACCTTCAAGCGGAATGAAACCGAATGAAGACGCGCCGAACGGCGGAAAAGAGGATTCGGAAAATCAGAAGCCGCTCGACGCCCCCGACGCGACGATGAAAGAGGGGGAAATTGAGCTTCAAAAGCACGAAAATGTGGAAAAATCGGAAAATTCGAACAGCAATCCGGAGGCGTTGGGACCGTCCGAGGAAAAGAAGAAGCCGGAATCTGGTCAGTCGTCGCCGCAGGATGGAAATCAGCAGGGAGATGCTGGTGAACGAAAATCAAAGAACGAAATAAAACCCGACAATTCGACGGAAGCAGGCGGAAGGTCCGGTGAAAATCGGGGCGGAAATCGAAACGGCGCAGAAGAACAATCGAATCAGCAGGGGGTGGGGCGTGACGGAAGCAACACGCCGAACGAGTCGGGAAATCCAGCAGGAAGCGGCGGCGAAGGTCCGACGGGTGAAAAAGGCGGAAACAGCGCGCTTTCCGATCATCCGACTGGTTCAGCCGACCCGCAGCAGCATCAGGGAAACGGTTCGGACGTAAAATCGGGCGGAAATCAGAGCCAGGCGTACGGAAATTCCGGAATGAAAACGCAAAAGACCGACAATTCCACGACGAGCGGCGGAGCGGGAGTCGGCGAAAACGTTCGAAGTCCCATCGGGACGCAGGGGCTTGCGCGCAGTTCCGAAAAAGAAGATGCGGTAAACGTCGATTTTGCGCGAAAACAGTCGGTTTTGGCGCTCGAACATCTGCGCGACGCACTCGATCGGGACGACGACTCCCTCTTGGAATACCTCGGTTGGAGCCGAGATGAAGCGCGCGAGTTCCTCGAACACTGGGAAAAACTGAATCAGGACCTCAGTCGCGAGTCGCTCACTCCCGACGAGCGCCGCGAACGTGAAGACGCGTTCCGAAGTTTGGGACTCACAACGCGCAGCTTCCGTTATGAAAATCGGACAGAAACCGAAAACAGTGCGCCGACCGTGCGAGGCGGGCGAAAAATTGAGGCTCCGCAAGCGTGGCGGGAACAATTTGACGCTTATTCCCGCGGAATCGGAAGCGGAAAGTGAGGGATTAAGACCCCCATCCGATTTAATTGCACAAAATTCAAACCGTATCGTGCGTTCCAAGAATTCGGTCAAAAAGGTCAAGCGTTTTTTGGAGCGCGCCCTGCTGAGACGCCACCAGTTTTGCCGCCCGACCCCCTAATTCGTCCGCAAAATTCGGCTCTTCGAGCGTTCGACGCACAAAATCGGTCATTTCGTCGTCATTTTTCACAACGACAGCCGCCTCATGCGCCAAAAGCGTCGTCACAATATCCCGAAAATTCCACGTATTCGGTCCAAACGAAACGGCCGTTCCGTACGCTGCGGGTTCCAACATGTTTTGACCGCCGCGCGACCCCATGCTTCCGCCGACGAAACCGACGTACGAAGTCCCCCACCAGCCGCCCAGCTCGCCGATGCAATCGACCAGCAGAATTGATTCCCGATGATTTTTGTTTTGATTCACATTTTGATTCTCGGTCAGATTTTCAGACTGATTTTCAGACTGATTTTCATTCAGCTGGGCTCTTCGAACGACGGAAAACTCCGTATTTTCAAGCATTTTCCACACTTCTTCAAACCGTTCTGGATGTCGCGGAACCAAAATGAGACGCAATTCCGGGTGGGTCGGTGCGAGCCGCCGAAAAACCTCAACCGCCATTTTTTCCTCCGGATCCTGCGTACTTCCGGCTAGAAAAATCCGATCATCGGACTGAATGTTCCACAAAGCGGCGAGTCGGCGCGTTTTTTCGTTCTTTCGGTCCGACTGCGCGCCGTCATATTTTATGGATCCGACGTTAAAAACCCGTTCAGAATCGACGCCGAGCGCCTGAAAGTGTTCGGCACTCGCCGCGTCTTGAGCCGTCACGAGCGAAATTCGACGCATCACGCGCGAAATCACGCCTCGAATTCGACTGTAATTCCGAAAACTCTTGTTTCCAAGACGTCCATTCATCACCGCGACCGGAACGCCGGAGCTTCGAGCCGCTCGAAGGAGGTTCGGCCAAATTTCGAGTTCGATGAGTACGAGAAAATTGGGTTTTATGTTTCGAATCGCGCGTCGAACGGCCCACGAAAAGTCGAGAGGCGCGTAAAAAACCGTCTGTTCCGGAAACTTTTTTCGTGCGAGTTCCATCCCAGTTTGAGAGGTTGTGGAAATCACAAATTCAAAATCTGGATGACGCTTTTGAAATTCTTTGAATATCGTGACGGCCAAATTCACCTCGCCGACGCTGACCGCATGAATCCAAACCCGTTTTCGAGACGGCATTTCGGCTGGAAGAATCGGCGCGGAACCGAAAAACTTTTGAGCAAAACCCTCGCGATACTTTCCATGAAAAACCCGGCTGTAAAGCAAAAAAGGGCTGAAAATCAAAATAAGAATAATGTAACAAAAATTAAAAAACCAAGAAATCATAATTTTCGAAGGAAAGTAGGGAAAAGTTGTTTCAGAGGCCGACGAGAGTCCGAGTTTTCGAACTCACATCGGTTTCCGTACAAAAACGTCAGGCGTATTCGTGCTTTTGGAAACGACGTTTCACGCAAAAACTTCCGAAAAACACCCCTGCAGCGAGCAGCAGCCAGCTGGCGGGTTCGGGAAGCGCTGCGGGGTCGCCGCTCGCGTAAAGAACAAGCTTTCCGTCCGTTATATTTGCGACAAGAAAAGCGGTGTCGTACGCCTGCTTAAACACCTCCGCATCGTAAACGAGGGTCGGAGTTCCGCTGAGTTCCGCGCCGGTAATGATTTCTGAAAAATATTCATTCTGATACTGAAACTGACTGAAATCAAAATCTTTATCAAAAAGGAGGCTGATTGTGACGCCGTCGAGGGACAGCGCGTTTGAATAGTTTGAATCCGTGATTTTCAGGGCGATTTTGTCGTAATTTGTGAGACTTGCGGCCTCAATTTCGAGCATGGTTCCGCTTCCCAGCGCAAGGTTGCGCGTGAATGTGAGCGTTCCGATGTTTGTGTCCGTCACCGTCGTTTTGTTGTAAGAGCCGTCGTAAACGGAAATTCCGACGACGCCCGGCGCGATGGTGCTTCCGGAAGTCGTTGCAATTCGTGAATTTACGGTTCCGAGTCCCTGCAGCTTTCCAGCAATCGTGAGGGTGTTTCCGGTTTCAAACATTGTGAGAGACGCATTTTTATCGACGGAAACGGTTCCGTACAGCGTCATGCTGGAATTGCGGAAGTATCCTGTTTTTCCGGTATTGACGGTTATATTGTTGAAAATCGCGGGGCTGGATTGGATTCCGCCGCCGTTAAAGTAGATGGTTCCGGAACCGAAACCGTGGTCGGTGTGCGTCGCGGCGTCGTTTCCGGCGTTACTTGCGGCGTTCCCGGTCGTCACGTAGTCGGAAACGAGGAGCCAGTCGCCCGTGTAAGCCGAATTATTCCCCGCGAGGGTGCATTTGTAACCGCCTCCGACGCGGACGAGGAGTCCGTCACCGGAAATGTCGCCGCGCAGATTCAACTGAAAGTTCGGGTTGCTGGTTCCGCCGGAAATCGTGTCGCCGCTGCTTACGAGGAAATTTGTGCCGGAATTCTCGATCTTGTTGTAAATGTACGTGTCGGCACGACTTGTGTTGTAAGTATTGGTCGTGCTTGTGGAACTCCAACCGACGAGACCGGAGCCGCCCTTGAGGTAAATGGTTCCGGTTCCGAAAGCTTTTCCGGAGGTGTTTCCCGCGTTGGAAACGAGGAAGGTGTTCGTCAGAATCCAGTCGCCGCTGAAGGAGGCGTTGTTTCCCATGAGGTAGAGCCGACTTTTGACGCTGTTATAAGCGGGAGCAATCGTGTTGGAAATCGTGACGCTGCATGTGCCGCTGAGGTTTCCCGTGAGGAAAAGCTGTTTGCCGTCGAAGGAAAAGGGGGTGAGACTCGAGACGGTGGAGTCGGTTCCATCGGTGGTTTGGGTGTAGGAAGCTAGGGCGACGTTATTATGAACGTACGCGAGGTTTACGTCGCTCGAAACACCTAAAACGCCGTGTCCGATCGTGATTGAGCCGGAGCCGAATCGGTCATCGGAACTGGCGGCGGTGTTTTTGACGGGATTCGCGTTGTTCGTCGTGACGACGAGTGCTGTCGAACGGGTGTTTTCGTTTAAAGTGTTCGTCTCGCTGATCGTCCAATTCCCGGTAAATTCGGATCCGTCGCCGCGCAAGTTGGTGGTGGTTGTAGCGCGGTAGTGGTTCGAACAAAGCGAGATGTCGGCGCTTCCCGTCAGTTTGCCCGTGAGGGTGATGGAGGAGCCGTCCGTCGAGAAATGAATGATTTTTTTGTCGATTGAAATGGCGTTGCTGAGCGTTGCAGCCGCCCAGTTTTTATTGTTCAAAGCCCCGCCGTTGTAATGAATGGTTCCGGTTCCCAGACTGTTTGCGCTGTTGATCCCCAAATAGTCGGCATTCAAGTACCACGCGCCGGCAAAGCTGGAATTATCGCCGTAGATATACGCACAATAACCACCGTTTCGTTGAATGCTCGTTGTGGAGTCGCCCGAAATGTCGCCGTAAACGTTGAGGCCGGGCTCGGCAGAATTGAGGGTTAGGGTTCCTGTGACGACGATGTTGTTATTCACGTTTCCGCGGTTTGTGACGGCTGCAAGGGTGCTGTTATTCATGTACAGAATTCCTGAACCGAATTTTGCGTCGACGTTGGTGAGAGAGCCGGCGGTGCTGGATGTGATGAGCGTCCCGGAATTCACGTACCAGTTGCGCGTCACGCCGCTTCCAGTCGCTGAGGAGTCGCACGTGACGGTTGCGGAATTGACCGTGATGGAGTCGAACGCATTCACGGCTGCAGAATAATCGTTCGAAAACGTCGTGTCCGTATTAATTTCGTACGTGGCGGCCTGAAGAGAGGCGATTCCCGTCACGAAAAAAATGAGGGATAAAAACGAAATTTTTGATTTCTGTGTCATTTTAAACCCTGAATTTCTGAAAAACGATTGAAATATGTGGGGGGAGTGAATCCTTAATTTGCGGATGATGTTTCGGCCGCACTCGGAGTTTCGGCCGCGCTCGGAGTTTC
>CAYTLK010000039.1:2656-6275 GCA_964438515.1 uncultured Planctomycetaceae bacterium | reverse complement strand
CTCGGAGTTTCAGCCGGAGCCGCGACGGAACCGCTTTCGTCGGGAACGGCGTCGAGGTTCATTTTTCCGTTTTCGTCGAACAACTTCGCGTAAATCGGCAGATGACGGTAGTAAACTTCTAAATTATAGATGTTCAAACACGTCATGAAGAGCCGTCCTCCTTGATCGTCGGCGAACCGGTCCTGATTCGGACTCCAGCTTCCGCGTTCGGGTCCCGTTTTCACCTGATGCGTCGGAATTTCCTGCCGCATGACGGCATTCCACGCTTTCCACCAGCGTCCCTCTTTGTGGTGCATCGCCTGCGTTGCGTAGTACCAGAGATACACATCCGTTTCGTTCTTGAAACTGACGAGTCCCTCTTTCAGAACGCGGTCGAGCGCCTTTTCCATTCGCGGATCGTTCTGGCTCCATCCCAAATATTGACGACAAAGAATCCCTTCGGCGGTCATCGAAAGACTGGGATAGGCCTCTTGAATAGTGTATCGGTAATAAGTTGCATCTTCTACACTATTTTTGTCGAGGTACGAACTAATTCGATCGAGCGCGTCCTGCGGCACATCGAGACCCGCCATTCGCGCACTCTGAAACGCCATCAACACCCATCCGGTGACGGAAAGGTCAGACATTTCCGAACGGTCGGCGAGATAGCGCCACGCACCGTCTTCATGCTGAATATTGAGCAAAAATTGTACCGCCTTTTGAGCCGGCCCGCGATATCGGGGTTCTTTCGTCATTCCGTACAGTTCACACAACGCAATCGTCGCCTGCGCATGCGTGTAAAAAGTATGATTGTACGGCGCTTCGGTCGGCAAAAACTGACCTTCCGGCCCCTGCTGTTTCAGCAGCCACGTCCATCCGCTCGCAACCACCTGACGATATTTACTGAGGTCTTTGATGTTTTTCAGCGCTTTTTCCTTCTTTTTCTTGGAAGAACGTTCCTCCTCGGTGATTTTCGGCGGGTGCTGCGTGTATCCGGCTCCCTGAAACGCGAGAAGCGCCATCGCGGTGGCGGCGATGCGGTTTTCACCCCCTTCGAGACCGTCCGAATAGGGGCCCGCAAGGCTCCAAGAGCCGCGGTTCGCGCCGTTTTTTTTGTCCTGCTGACGTGCGAGCCACTCGAGCCCCATTTCTACCGCGTCCTCCGTGGATTTCGTTCCGCCGTACCTTCCAAGCAGACCGCGTCGTCCGCCGGGATTTCGACCGTCAAAACGCGCACCCACCGGCGCTTCTTTCGTGTTGGCGGCGAGCGTTCCTGTTTCCGTAATCGGAGCCGCCTCGGGTTCCAGCATCGGATCCTCCACCGGATTGTCCTCCTCCGCCATTTCCGACGCTTCTTCCGTGTCCGGCATCGAAACTTCTGTCTCGATTTCGTCCTGCACGCCGATTTCTTCGTTGTAAATCTCTTCCTCTTCCACGACCTCTTCTTCCTCAAGGACCGTCACGCACTCAATCACGATCGGTTTCTGTTTCGGCGGAGTGAGTGTGAACATGAGCGCGAAAATCAGCAGTACAATTACGTGAAAAATCGTACTGATGAGCCACGGCGGCGCCCCCTGTGCGATTTTTTCCGTCAGTTCCTCTTCTTCAGCTTCGTCTTCGCCCTCTTCTTTTACCGTGAAAGCCTTGGAAAGGTACGGATCCTTTTCCGGCAAAAACGAGATGTCGGAACTTTCCGACAGAGCCGCATTAAACGAAAGCGCTTCGGCGGAAAACTGCTTCACCTCCTCCGGGGCGGTGACGGGAATCGGTCGGTTTCCCAGACGGTTCTTTCCTGAAGTCCCTGGTTTTTTCGATGCAGAAGTCGGCGTGTCAGCGGAAACCGGCACGGGTTTCAGAGGCTGAGGACGCAGCGGACGGCGATTCGGATCTTGAGGAGTGGGTGACGGCATAATTTAGGATCTTTACTGAATTGGTGTACTGGAAACAAAAGGGCGAAACGCTTGAGGATGAATGCGGCGTTTTCCCTCAAAATGGAAACCGTATGGAAACTTAATGCGGTGCGAAAACGTCCTTGTACGTAAGGAAAATCAGCGTCAAATGATAAAAAACGGGAGCGGCAAAACAAACGGAATCGATTCGGTCGAGGATTCCGCCGTGTCCCACGACGAGCGTCCCGTAGTCGCGCACGCCGCGGTCGCGTTTGATGGCAGAAAGTGTGAGCGAGCCGCCGAAACCCATGAGCGCAACCGCCAGCGCGATGAGTCCCGCCGCCCAAAAGGGAAAAGGAGTCACAGGATACAAAAGCGTGCCGATGAACGACGTTCCGACGAGGCTGAAAAACAGGCCCTCCCAGGTTTTGGAGGTGTTGATTTCCGGCGCGATGGGATGCGGATTGGTGAAAAAGTGACGTGTGAGGAACGGGAAAATTTCGGAAAGCTGCGTCATCAAAAGGAAAAAGAAGAGGAGTCCCGCTTTTTCGACGGGGGTCGAGAGCGGAAACGTCAGAATGGCGGAGGCGAAACTCAGGCTGTAAACGCAAATCAAGAGGGAGACGGAGATTTGAGTGATGCGTGTTAAATAGTACTTTGTATCACCGAAGGCCGCAATGACCATGGGAATCGTTAGAAAAATGTACGACGGAATCAGGACGGAATACACGCTGTACATTTCGAGCCAGACGAAGATGTACTGCAGCGGGATGCAGAAGAAAAAAAGGAGGAAAAGCGCCCGATGGTCCGCCTGACGAGTGGGAATGAGGGTGATGAACTCGCGCATCGCCCAGAAGGACATACAGCCGAAGAGGAAAATGACGAATCCCGTACTGAGCCACGCGAAGGCCGCAAAAACCATCATCATCCACCAGCCCCAGATTTCGGCCGTGAATTTGTCGAGAATCAAAGGGTCGAAACCGGAGTTTTGCTGACGTTTCAATATCCCGGTCGTGATGGAAGCGACACCCAGAAGGGCGAGCACTCCGATATAAAAGCTGAATATGTAAATATTTCCCATATTTTCATCCCTAAACAGGAATTACAGGCGGTTTCAAACAACGAAAATGAAAATTGCACGATTACTGCAGTTTTTTCAAATTCAGCACAGCCTGTCGGGCGCGCTCCAGAAAATCCTGCTTCTTTTCATTTTCTTCGAGCCACATCGGAGGTCCAAACATGACGTGACTCAACAACGGCACCGGCAAAACGGATCCGCGCGGTAAAATACGATTCATATTGTCGATGTAAATCGGAATCAGCTCCAGTTCGGGACGGCGTTTGCACATGTAATACAGTCCGCTTTTGAACTCGGCCATCGTTCCGGACGACTGACGCCCGCCCTCTGGAAAAATGATGATGGAGTAACGGTCCCCCATTTCCTCAAGCATAAAATCGACGGGATTATGGTGCGCGCGAACGTTGTGACGTTCGAGAAGAATCGCGTTGAACAGTCGTTTGGCGATGTACGGACGCACGATTCCTTTACTCCAATAATCGTTTGCCGCCACCGGACGCACGTAACGACGCACGTAACTCGGAAGAGCCGACCAAATGACGAGAATATCGAGATGGCTCGTATGATTCGCAAAATAAACCCGCTGACACGTGTCGGGCTGCGACGAAATCCAGCTCGAAGACGCGCCGCTCAAAAAACGGGCGAGACCTGAAAATAACGCTCGGCCGACCCA
>CAYTLK010000039.1:0-2556 GCA_964438515.1 uncultured Planctomycetaceae bacterium | reverse complement strand
GGAACGTTCATTACGGGCGCTTCAGGAACGTTCGTTTTCTCGTCGGCAGGGGCGTCGTTAGGGGAAACAATGGGGTTTTCCATTCTTCATTACTTCATTTTCAGCGGTCGTACGGGTTCCGTTTCCCTGTCGCTTCACTTTTGCGCGAACGGCGGGAAAGCGGGAATTCACAATGCGCCGGGTATAAACCATCAGGACACAATTTCTTCTTTCCAATCATTTATTGTAACGAATCTGAGAATTTTAACAACCCCTAGGAACACGACTTTCGAAATTTATCCGAAAATTTTCCAAATTTTGCATTCTTTTTTCGTTTTATTCCTTTTTCTTTAAATTTTCTATCTCCTCCACGGGTTGAGGAATGTGAAAACTCGAGTCCTAACACCGCTTTAACGCTTCCAGATCGCCGGACTGGACGGCGGGAATGGCGCGCTGGATTCGTTCGTCGGGCCAGTTCCACCATTCGAGTTTCTGAAGTTCGGAAATCGTCGCGTCGTCGAAGCGTTTCCGGATGATTTTCGCCGGTACGCCGCCCACAATCGTGTACGGAGGAACATCTTTCGTCACGACGGCCCGCGAACCGATAATTGCGCCGTCGCCGATGGTCACGCCTGCGAGAATCAACGCTTCGAACCCGATCCAAACATCGTTTCCGACGGTGATGCCGCCGTGATTGTCCCATGCGTCGGTCGTTTTCATGTCGGGAACGTTCCACTCCGCATTGAGTACGGGAAACGGGTAGTTCGACAGCGAGTTCAGCGTGTGATTTGCGGCATTAAAGATGAATTTCGCTCCGGCTGCAATGGAACAGAATTTGCCGATTTTCAGTCGGTCGTTATTTGCGTACGGATAATGGTACAGCACACAATTTTTTTCAAAATCCCTCGGATCGTTCAGAAAATCGTGGAACATCGTGTAATCCCCGATTTCGATAAACGGATTATTCACAACGTTTTTCAAATAAACGGTAAAATGATCGTATTGGGAGGGATAAAGGGTTTGAGGATTCATAAAAACACCTGTTTCAATTTCCGAATGACGAGCGCGGACTTTTGTATAAGAATCATTTTAAAAAATTCCCGCTTCTTCATCGTGAATTGATGGAGAAACGACTGCCGCCGCAACCGCCCGATGCGAAATTTTCATGTGAAACGCATCAAACTGCTGAATCCGTTGCTCTTTTGGAGCGCGAGTTGTTCCCGCACTCCAAAAGTCGGCAGATTATCGTTCTTTGGAATCAGAAGAACGTTTGGCGTTCTGTAAATTGGGAGAAAATCAAGACTCGCGCAAAATGACCTTCACCTTTGCCGCCGCCGCTTTCGCGCGGTCCCGCAGAAGATTGAGGTCCGTTCCGAGTTCATCATACGTAACCGCCACACCCATTCGGCGTTTCGTACGTGTTGAAGGCTTTCCGAAAATACGAACGTACGTATTCGGAAATTGAAGCGCCTCTTCCACGCCCTCATATTCCGGCGGGTTCGGACTCGCGCCAGGGGCTGGAATCACAGCGGACGCGCCCGCTTTCAAAAGCTGAATTTCCGTAATCGGAAGTCCCAGAACGGCGTACAAATGAAGCTCAAACTCACTGAGATTCTGCGTGTTTGTGAGCGTCACCATTCCTGTGTCGTGCGGACGAGGCGAAAGTTCGGAGAAATAGACCCCTTTTTCGTTCGAAATGAAGAACTCAACCCCCCAAATTCCCGTTCCCGTAAGTGCCCGCGTCACTTTGTCGGCCATTTCCTGCGCCGCCTGTAAATGTTCGGGTTTCATCGGCATCGGCTGGAAACTCTCCTGATAGTCGCCGCCCTTCTGTACGTGTCCGATCGGCGGGCAGAACAGCGTTTTTCCTGAACGCTGCGTCACCGTCATAAGCGTGATTTCGTAATCAAACGGAATGAATTCCTCGACGATCATTTCCACAATATCGCCGCGGCTCCCCGAAATCCCATATTCCCATGCGTGATCAATGTCCGTCGGACCCTCAATTTTCGACTGTCCCTTTCCCGACGACGACATCAGCGGCTTCACGATGCACGGAAAACCGATTTTCTTTACCGCAGCGTCAAACTCTTCCCGTGTTTTCGCGTACACGTAGTTGGCGGTCTGAAGTTTGAGTTCGTCGTGTGCAAGATCCCGAATCGCGCGGCGATTCATCGTGAAATTGACCGCCCGAGCGCTCGGAATCACCCGAACACCCTGCTTTTCAAATTCGTATAGTCTTTCTGTACGAATTGCTTCGATTTCTGGGACAATAATGTCCGGTTTGTGCTTTTTGACGGCGGCGTCGAGCGCGTCACCGTCCAGCATACTGAAAACTTCGCACTCGTCGGCGACCTGCATGGCGGGCGCACCGGCGTACGAGTCGCACGCAATCACATACTGCCCCATACGTTTGGCGGCGATTACAAATTCTTTTCCCAGCTCGCCTGAACCAAGAAGAAGGATTTTATTGATCATGATGGAAAACTCCGGAAAAAAATGAAAGGAAGTTTTAAAAACACAATATTAAAAAGTTTTTGAAAAAGGGGTCTGGGGTCGCGAGCCGCGACGGGCGAT
>CAYTLK010000038.1:25514-33835 GCA_964438515.1 uncultured Planctomycetaceae bacterium | reverse complement strand
AGTAAACACATTCAAAATGTTTTTTCCCCACGACCGTTACGACAGTACGGGAGCGTTTTGTTTCCTCCCGTCAGGGTGGAAACACCGCCACGTTTAAAAACAAAAACCACACTCCCCCACCCTTTTTTTGAAAGATTCCCTGATGAAATATAAGTATTTTTATCATTTTTTTAGTTTTTTGTTCGTTTCACTATTGAATTCCGCAATCGTTTTTGCAATTCAGGAAACTCCAAAAGGAGACGGTTTTGCGCTGCGTCACGACGCGGCGATTTACGGCGATTTTCTCGACGCACAAAAAATAGAAGACTCGCCGCAAACGTCTGGGTTGGTGCTTCACGAAAACTTCCTTTTTGCTGCAGGTCCCCGTCACATCACGGTTTACGACGTTTCCGACCCGCTTCATCCGAAACAGGCTGCGCGTGTGGAAGGAATCGGCGAGGGGCGGCAAATCGCGTTCTTCAAAAATCATCTTTACGTCACGGCCCGAACGAGCGGCCTGCATATTGTGGACGTTTCCAACCCTCTTCATCCGCGATACTGCGCACATTACGACACAATGGAACTCGCGACCGGAATCTGCTGCGCACACGACGAGTCGGCCGGACGCGACGTTGCGTACGTCTGCCAGCGTCAATTCGGTACAGAATTCATCGATATTTCCGACCCGGAAAAACCGCGTCACGCAGGGTTCGTACTTTCCGGCGAGGCGCAGTCCGTTGATTGTGCAAACGGAATTCTGTATGCCGGCGACTGGGGGAGCAAAGAATTGAGCGTGATTGATGTTCGGAACCTGAAAAACCCGAAAATCGTCGGAAGCGGCGTGCTCGACGGACTCGGAGACGGCGTGTATGTGCGTGACGAATTCTGTTACGCCGCCACCGGGCCGCACAAGCTGCATTTGGAACCCTCGACGGGGCACGGACTGGATGTTTTTTGCGTCAAAAACCCGGAAAAACCGCAGCTTGCAGGTCGATTCAAATTCCCGGCGCAGGCGGTTCATCGATTCCCCGATTTCTGGTCTGTGGCGGTCGATTCCCGGAAAATCGCGTATGTTGCGGACAGTTTCAACGGAATTTTCATCCTCGATGTTTCCGACCCGGCAAAAATCAAAGGAATTGCGTACTCGATTCTTCCAGTCTGTGAAAGAACGGGAAATCCCGACCCCGTTGGTGCTTTTGCGGTCGGAAACGGCGTCATTTATGCGGCAGGATGCAGCGATGGGGTGTACGTAATTCAGACGGACGTCGCGAAACCGATAGATGTGCGAAATTCAGAATCTTTGCCGTCACTCACGTCGAAAGTTCGGCCGAATGCGGCGCAAAATGCGGAACTTTTGAGAGATTTTACTCTCTTCGAAACCGTCGGACAGGCGCTGGCGGCCGCGCACTGGAAAGAAAATCTCGTGTGGCTCGCGGAGGGGGCGGAGGGACTGAAACTCCTCGACATTTCCGGCGAAACGCCTCGCGTCCTTCAGTCTTTTTCGACCAACGGATTTGCGTACGATGTGAAAATCGACGGAAACCGCCTCTTTACCGCCGAAGGAAAAGCGGGAGCCGCAGTGTACGAAATTCAGGAGGACGGAACGCTTCATGAATCGGGGCGCATGGGAGTCGATAAAAACCGTCCCGTCCGTCAAATCGTGGTTCCGGACGCAAAACACTGGGTCGTTACGAAGTCGGCAAACTCCGAACTGACGTTTTTCGACATTTCGGACGCCGCAAACCCGAAACAAGTGTTCCGAGACGTGATAGAGCGCGGAATTTTATACGGACGCGACCTTGTGGACGGTCTTTCTCCCTCCCAAAATATCGTCTGTGTTGCTCAGGGAAACGGCCTCATTTGGTACGATTTTTCCGGCGACGTTCCGTCTCGGCGCGGCATCGAATTCAAGGGAAAAGTCTCCTTTTACAATGGCGGATGCTGGGTCGGCAAACAGTTTTTCTTCTTCCGAGGGCCGGGATACTTCATCTGCGACGAGCCGAAAACCTTCGATGAAGAGGACGCTTTCCCGCCTTTTCATCGAATCGAAGGACTTCCAGGATTTGGAAAAGCCGTCTATAATGAAAAATGTTCGAAAATCTGTTTTACGGATCGTCGTGAAGGAATCCTCGTTTTTCTGGATGTTCGCGCCCCGGAAGCGCCGCAGGTGAAACGTCGTTACGAATTTCACGGTCATCCGGACCTCGCGATTTTCGTGAGCGGCCGAACGCTGATTCCGTGCGGTCATTTCGGATTGTTAATTGAAAAAAGAGCGCATTTCTAAAAGGAATTTCAGGGGGCGTCCTTCGAACCACTTTGAAAGATTTTGTATCACAAACCTGAAAAATTTCGAAAAGTCGAAAGAAAATGGTCCCCCCCCTCTTGAAACTTTTTTTATGTGTGTTACAATCGTGCAAAGTGAACCCGATAGTGTAATGGTAACACAAGGGCTTTTGGTGCCCTATTTGGAGGTTCGAGTCCTCCTCGGGTTGTTTTTCCCGTTTTTTCACACCTGCAAAGGGAAGAAATTCCCAAAATCGTTCCATGAATTCTGTTCGAAATACGTATCCGATCCTCATTATCGCCGGCGGGTTTGCCGCCGCCGCGATTTCGGTCGCTTACTACAGCTGAACGATTCAGGTCGTTTTTTTCCCAGACGTAAAACAGGAAAATTGAATCAACCCCTTGAGTCCAAAGCGGATTTGAGGGGTTTTTTGTTGAAATTTTTAATCTGCTGTTGAAATTTTTAGATTTTTTTGAAAATTCTGAAACAAGTACGAATTATTATGAAGCACATCGAACTGTACGATACAACGCTGCGCGACGGGTCACAGGCGGAAGGAATTTCTTTTTCGCTGCACGATAAATGCCAGCTCGCCGAGCGTCTCGCTGAATTGGGTTTTGAATTCGTCGAGGGCGGCTATCCCGCGTCGAACGACAAAGACCACATGTTTTTTCAACGAATGTCCTCCCGCACGTTCCCCGAAACAGGAACCCAAATCTGTGCGTTCGGAATGACGCGCCGAAAGGGGGTGAGTGCGGAGCAAGACGTTGGTTTGAAAGCGCTTCTCGACTCGAACGCGCCCGTCATTACGATGGTAGGAAAAACGTCCAAATTTCAAGTCGTCGATATTCTGCGCTGCAGCGAGCAGGAAAATCTCGACATGATTCATGAAAGCATCGCGTTCCTTCGTGCGTCCGGCCGAGACGTGATTTTTGACGCGGAACATGCATTCGACGGTTTTTTGGCGGACTCGCGCTACACCCTTGAGTGTTTGAAGGCTGCGGAGGCGGCTGGAGCGTCGCGGCTCGTTCTTTGCGACACGAACGGCGGCACGATGCCGTGCGATATTCATGGAATTACGAAGAAAATTGTGTCCGAGATGCAGATTCCGATTGGAATTCACTGTCACAACGACTGCGAGCTTGCAGTGGCGAACTCGATGGCGGCCGTCGAAGCAGGCGCGACCCAGGTTCAAGGATGCATCAACGGGTTCGGCGAACGCTGCGGAAATGCGAATTTGATTTCCATAGCGGCCAATCTTTCGTTGAAAAAGGGTTACGACGTCTTGATTCCCGGCTCGATTCAGTCTCTCACGGACCTCGCGCGATACGTGTACGAAATGGTGAATCTGAAAGCGCCAGTGAACCAGCCGTACGTCGGAAAAAGCGCGTTCGCGCATAAGGGCGGAATGCACGTCAGTGCGGTAAATCGCGACTCGCGGAGTTACGAACACATTCAGCCGTCACAGGTGGGAAACGAACGTCGAATCCTCGTGAGCGAGCTTTCCGGACGTTCCAACATCGTCGCGATGGCGGAAAAACATCATATTGGGACCGACTCGAAGCTGATGGAACAGATACTCGACGACGTTGTGGCTCGCGAAAGCCTCGGTTACTCGTACGAAGCGGCAGACGGATCGTTCGATCTCCTCGTCAAAAAGTGTTCCGGCGGCCTTCGGTCTCACTTTGACGTCGAAAAATATCACGTCAATATGACGGGACGCAACAAGGGCGACGAATCGCGCATTTACACGGAAGCGATCGTAAAACTGCATGTTGGCGGAGAGACGATTTACGAAGTTGCAGACGGCGACGGCCCGGTAAACGCGCTCGACTCGGCGCTGCGCAAAGCCCTCATTCATCGGTTTCCGTCGCTTCAAACCCTCCAGCTGCTCGATTACAAGGTCCGCGTCATCAACAGCGAGGCGGGGACGGCGGCGGGAGTGCGCGTCATCATCGAAAGCAAAGACGAAAACAGTACGTGGGGAACCGTCGGCGTGAGTGAAAACGTCGTTGAAGCGAGCTGGATCGCACTCACGGACAGTTTCGAGTACAAATTATTCAAAGACGAATGCTGAACATAAATCAAATTTCACGACACTCGGAGTGCGGGAGCAAAACTCTCACACTCCTTTTTTTGTTCGTTCTATGAAATCAATGAAAACAGAAACAAAAATCCCGCACTCCACTTTTTTGTTCGTTCTGTGGAATCTATGAAAGTGGAAACAAACTCCCGCACGTTAAAAACGAAAAATTTTTCGTAGAAACCGCCCCCCCCGCTGGAAAAAAAAATAAAAAACGGTACAATAGCAGGAGTTTGTTAGCCCATTGATTTTGAGGTGTCCGTATTGCGGTTTATTTCGCGTTTCGCAATCGGTTTCGGCTCGGAAACGGCATTTAGGGAGATTTCAAATTGAACTCACAACCTTTATCCACCCTTGTTGATCGTTATTTCATGCGCAAGTTTTTGTTCGTGACGTTTGCGATTCTATTTGTGGCGACTGCTATTTTTGTGACTTTTGATAGTTTTTCTGCCCTCGAATCGATGAGCGAACTTTTTCATGAACAGAAAGGGTACGCGATCGTCATTCTGCTGAAATACTACGCGGTCAGAATGATGCAGCTCCTCCTGTACACCCAGACGGCGTTCCTGGCGGTCATCACCTCCATCACATTCTTTCTCCTTGAGAAAAACAGCAACATGAACGTGCGAGGCGGAGAGGTGATTCCGCTGCTTACGTCAGGAATTTCCCGGCGACGCATCGCGGTTCCGTTTTTTCTCATCGGTGTAACGCTCATTTTCGTTGCGTTTGCGGTCGAAGAAACGTTTTACACGTACTGTTTGAACTGGCCGGGAGCAAAAACGGAATCTTTCATCGAAAAAGTTTCCCTTCAGGATTTTGATTTGAAGAACGACCCGGCTACCGACCTGAAAATTTACGGAAACAACCTCAACACGGCGGCGAGAACGTTCGAAAACGCAAAAATCGGCGTCCCTCCGTCTCGAACGTACAACATGATGGACGAACTGCTGGCGAGCCGGGCCGTCTGGATGGAGGAGTGCGACGACCATCCAACGGGGTACATGCTGGAATCCGTCGTAAATTTGAAGGACAAAGTCTGGCTGCCGATCGCCGCGCACCGAGCCGCGAAAATTCCGATGCTGAACGTCGAACTGCCGATCTTTTATACCTCCGAAACTGCCGCATGGGTGAAACCAGGGGATTTGTTTTTCGTCGCGTCCCTTTCGCCCGAAAGACTCAGCACCAAGAAAGCCGGTCATCTTCCGCAATCGATTCCTTCGTTGTACCGCGAAATCAACGATCCGACTGTTTTTGAGACGAACGCCTCGCAGCGTACCGCTCTCCATATTCGGATGATGCGTCCGTTTGTGGAATCCATGCTGCTGTTTTTACTCATTCCAGTCATTTTGTCGGCCAGAATGCGTTCTAAAATCGCCATTTTTTTCTGCATCCTCCTCATCACTGGAGTCTGTTTCGGTGTTGTGGAAGTGGGCAGAACACTTGCTGTGGAAGAATCCATTTCTCCCACACTGGGAGCCTGGCTCCCCTTCCTTGTTTTGGTTCCCATTGCGGCCATTTTGACCAATGAACTGAACACATAGAAATCGAACAAATTTCATAAGCATAGAAATTTCATAAATTATACATTTTTTTTGTATATTTTGGGGAAATGGTCTTGCTTTTTTTTTTCAGATTTCCATAATATGCACATTGAGAAAAAAACATTCATTTTTTGTAAACGTTAGAATAAAAGTAAAAGTAAAACCTTATGACTTCTCGAGACCGAGTTATTAATACATTGTTCCACCAAATTTCAACTCCTGTTCCAGTGACGCTGATTATTCCAGAGAGCGTGTCGGCAAAATCAGAGAGTTTGTGCTCGCTGCTGCGCGCTCGTTTTCAGAACGACATCGAACTTCTGGATTTCAGCACCCCTATTTCCGAAGACCCCGCGGCCGACAGCACGATCGACGCGTGGAACTGCGTCTGGGAACGAAACGCCGATGGAATCTGGAATTATTCAGAAATTCCTCCCTACGAAGACATTCTGGAACTGGAAGGGATTCGTTTCCCCAAAAATCCCGTCACACAGGAATGTTTGAATAGCGTGAACGCATTCTGTGCAAGTTCCTCGCATTTTGTCGCTGTAAATACCCGGATTCAGCCCTTTCGACGTCTGTGCGCCTTGGGCGGATTGGAAGCCTCGCAGGAACTCTTCCGCAGAAAACCGCGCGAATTGAAAGAAATTATGAGCCGACTGCGTGATTACTACTTGAAACAGCTCGATCTCTGGTGTTCGACGGACGCCGACGCGATTGGTTTCGGCGACCCCCTCGCGGACCTCAACGGGCTGCGTATTTCCATTCCGAGACTCAACGAATTCTTCTTCCCTTTGTACCAGGAATTCTGTCAGAAAATCCGCGCCTGCGACAAATTCGTCTATTTCACGGGTTCCGGAAACTTTGAGGAATTCATTTCCGGCCTCATTTATGCGGGCGTGGACGTCCTGCGATACGATTCCGAAACCCTCAACGCCCTGCAGCTGACCGAAAGATACGCAAACCGCGTGACGTTTCAGCCGATTCTCAAACCCGATTTTCTTGAGGAAAATACGGAGGAAAACATCTCGAAAAGAATATTGGAAATGCGTACTATTTTCGAAAACAAAACGGGTGTTTTGGGCGAGTGCCAAATGTCTGAGACGGTTCCGCTGCGTAAAATCGCCGATGCGATGCTGAACTGGCGGCGCAGAATGCCGCAGACAGAAGAATATTGATTTTCCATCCACTATTCAAATTAAAATCAGAACAAACATGTACAACTTTCAAAAGACGTTTGTGTTTTCAAATACTTGGATCCCGTTTGTATTCTGTTCGAATGACGTTTGAATAAAGTTCAAATTACGTTCGTTTTAATGTTCTATAGCGCGCGGCGGGTTTTTACCCGCTGATTGCGTTTTTGTGTTGAAATAAAGAAAAGAAACGTACGAATTTCTGAATCTCTAAGAAAAACTCAGATTTATTGTTTTTCTCATTTTTTCGACTTTCACCCGCAGAAGGTCTGTACAAAAACCGATTTTTGTGTTACACTATAGTTTTCCAGCCGATCCGAATCTCACCCATTTTTAGAAAAAAATCCCAAAAGGAGAAATCATGTTTCTTTTTTACCGACTTCCGCAACTCATTCACAATGTACTTTGCTGTTTTGTTTTTTGTTCATTTATTTTAGCCGCGGTTTTTTCGTTTGCGGAGGAAATGACGACGGACATTCCGTACTATTCGGAAGGTTTTGCCGTCACGGGCGACGCATCGTACGCACAGGAACGGTGCCGCCTGGATGTGTACCATCCTGAAACATGCGGTCCAAACGCTCCAGTCGTCATTTGGTTCCACGGCGGCGGACTTTCCGCAGGGAATCGTCATATTCCGGCAGAATTTCTCAATCAGAAATTTCTCGTTGTGCCGGTCAATTACAGACTTTTTCCGCGAGCGCACTGCGAAGATGCGATTTTTGACGCAGCCGCTTCGATTGCATGGACGATCCGAAACATCGAAAAGTTCGGCGGCGACCCGAAAAAGGTTTACGTTTCCGGTCACTCCGCAGGCGGCTATCTCACAGCGATGACGGCGTTCGTTCCGAAATATATGGAAAAATTTGGACTGAAAAACATGGATATTGCAGGCGCCCTGCCTGTCAGCGGCCAAATGACGACCCATTTTCAGGTCGTGGGAGAGCGTAAAAACGCTGAAAAAACTTCCGGCGCGAACAATCCGCTTGTGATTGATGAAATGGCGCCGCTTTTTTACACGACGGTTCCCGTTCCGAATCTTCATCTTTTGACGGGAGACCCGCAGCTGGAGTGGCCGGGACGTGTTGAGGAAAATTTGCTTTTGGCCGCAATGCTTCGAAAGGTCGAAAACCATAACGAAATTGAGGTGCACAGTTACGCCGGGACGAATCATGGTTCCGTCGCCGGCCCCGCGTGCCAGTACATCCGCGATTACGTAAACGCCCACGCTTCCCCAATCCCTCAAT
>CAYTLK010000038.1:3658-25414 GCA_964438515.1 uncultured Planctomycetaceae bacterium | reverse complement strand
AAGGATTTGAAGGATTCAGGTTGTTTTTCGGGGTTCGTTTAACGTTCCAGCGGGATGGTTTTGCCGGAAAGTCCTTGAATCAAAACGTCTGCAGAGGCGTCGATCGTCACGTAATTCAAGTATCCGTTGTAGGTCATCGGGAAAGTGAGAGGATTTCCGTAAAGGTCCTCTGCATGCGCGTTTTTCGCAGTACAATGGATTTCCGCACGCGCCTGACGCTTTCCCGTAATGACCGCAAAAGAGGAACCGTCGTTTTTCTGAAAAACAGCTGCGTAAACGTTCCGACAGAGTTCCTGATACTTCACGAAACGAGAATTTTCGGAATGTCGCGCAAAATTGGAAAGCGCCGCGAGCGTGGGGTGCGGGTACCCGTCCGCGCCGAGAAGAAGCTGGAAGGAACTTTTCGTCAAATTCGTGTGTCCGTGAGCCGTATAGAGAAAAACGCGTTTGACGCCGCACGTAAGCAGCGACATTGTGAAACGCGTCACTTCGTCGGGATTGTAAAGATCCTGATTCTTCCAAGGGAGAATTTCGGCGTAAATCCCCTGGAGCGGCAAACCGCGGTCCGACCCGTTGCTGAGCGGACTTCCTTCCGACATAATGATTTTTTTCTGAATGGGACCGTATTTTTCCGTGACGGGCGCGAACGCCTGTTCGAGATTCTGGAGGTTTCCGTCGCCCGGGAAGCCGAACGTTCGGGGAATATATTCGTGATAGTCGAGTTCGTCACAATATTCATACCCGCCCGCCTCGACGATCTGCGTGGTGAATTCCGTTGCACTTCCATACGTCGCGAAACCCGTGATGCGGACGTTCGGATTTGCGCGTTTCGCCCCTAAATATGCGGCTTTCAGCACTTTCGCGTAGGCGGCACCTTGATTTTTGAACGGTAAATAACATTGTCGTTCCGTATCGTAACCGCAGTGGAAAAACCCGCCGCCCCACGGCTCGTTCCAGACGAACCAGTCCTGAATCTCCTTTTCGTGGTGTTTCACGATTTGGTAGGCGTAATTTTCGAAATCTCCCAGGTGTTCGTCGGTCGGAGCACTGAAAAATTTCCGATATCCGTCGGGTTTGAACTCGGAATTTGCGTAATAGCTGGCCCAAGTGGGGGCGCCGCCGAGCTGTCCGTACAGCATCATTCCAGCATCCCGATACGCTTTGATTTCTGTATCGTGAAAGGTCCATTTTCCCTTTTCCTCTTCGATGGCGGGCCAGTTGCAGTACTGAAAACCTCCATCGTGGAGCCGCACCCAGTTGATTCCGCCGGCTTTCAGACCGGTCAGAAGCGGCAAAATGGGTTCTTCGTGAATTCCAAACGGCGACTCCGGCGCGTCTTTTCCCCAATAAATGGGCCGTCGGAACCGACTCACGACGAACTCGGCGACTGGCGAAACGGGTTCGGACCCTCGAAACGCCTGTACGTCGATGCGGAATTGACCGAACGGAGTCTCGGGGAAAAGCAGATATTCAATGAAACCATCGATAAATTGAGAGTTTTGGGTCGTTTGGTGAACTTCTGACTGCGGATGAATTTCCGGCAGGGAGCGCGTCTCCCCCCAAATGTTGGTGACCGTTCCGCGAATCGTCACGCCGGCTGAATCACCGATGGAATCTCCTGCTGAATCTCCTGCTGAATTTTTGGCTGAATCTCCTGCTGAATCGCTGACGGAATCTCCGACCGAATCACCCATCAAACGGAAACGCAGTTTTGCGGGTTCGTCCTCGAACTGTACACGAGCGACACTGGCGTCCGAATCCGGCAGACCGAGCGCAATTTCATAATTTCCGGCGCGTTTGTAATCTGTTTCCCCTTCTTCCGCCAGCCGAATCGCATCGAGAAAAACGGTGTCGTCGGCCTCGAACGTCAGAACCGCACCCGCCTGAAATTCGGGGATTTGAAGGTTAAAGGACGCGCGCTTCCAGGTTTCGGAGGGTTCGAACCGATTTCCGTTGCAGGTCAGTTTTCCGGGACCGCGGTACGAAAATGAAAGCGTGTACTTTTTTTGCGGGTCAGGCGTCTGAAAGGGGGCGGAAAAAAACTGAGGATTCTTCTTTTCACCCAGCCCCGCCGCGAGTTTCAACGCCGGCTGACCGGAAGGACCCGTGACGTCTTCTGAAATGGAGGCGGTTCCGCGGCGACAGTTCCAGCCTGCCGGAACGCCAAACGGAAAGCAGCTGCTGAAAATGAAATTCTTCCAGTGCGCGTCGGGTCTCCGAACGTCCTGAAACTGCGTCAGTCCCTGCTGCTGAGCCTGAAATTCTGCCGGCTGCGCTTCGGAAATCGAGAATTCTTTCAAATCCCAAACTCCGTCCCCGGAAAAAGTGAAATACAGCGCGTACTGGCCGGAGGCGGGAGGGTCAAACTGAAGGAAGACAGAAACCGTTTCCCACACACCGGAGGGTTTAATCGTGACGGACGGGCTGAGCGTCCGGTAGGGATCGGGATTTTCGCGCAGAAAAAGAGAAAAATTCCCCTCTGCGAGGTTGCGGACCGTAGCGGTCAGACGATAAAATTTCCCTTTTTCGAGTTTTGAAACCGGGACAGAAAACTGCGGGCCGCTAGGAATCGTGTTGGAGGCGGTCATTCGGAAGTACGTTTCGCCGTCTTTTTGGATGAATCGGCTTTGAACCTTCGACTTTTGCCAGCCGAAATAGTTCGGATGGACGCCGAGAGGAAGGGGGCCTTCCAGCTGACCGTTACTTTCGTCGGCCGTCCAGATTTTGGAAGGCTCGTTGAGTTTCAGCTCCCACAGCGGCTGCGTCTGTCCGAACGCAAGACTCGCGGCGAGAATAAAAATCAACCAAAAAACAGAAAAAAACGTACGCATAGATTCCATCCTTTCTGAAAATGTACTTTTTTATTCTCGCCGCGTTTTATTCTCAACACGTTTTATACCCGATGAATTTTGAAAATTTCGCTTCTCCGCCGCTTGCGCTATCGCGAAACGACTGCCGCCGCGGCCGCCGAATTCGAAATTTTCAAGTGGAACGAATATCAATTTTCACAAAACGGTTTGCAAATAACACAACGTACTGCAAAAATCAGTCGTTTCCTGCTACTTTTTAAACGGTTTTTTCAAACACGCAACGCAGATTTCCTGATGACTGTAATGCAGCTGCCGCGCGTGCACGATGTTGAACCCCCATGATTTGATGCGCGCAATGTACTCACCCACATCAAACCCCATGTTCCAATCGGGAAACTTCAACGTCAAAAGCATTCCGCGGACGCTCACTTCCGGGTGCGTCACGACCGACTCAATCACGTCCAGCGTGTAATTCGGCGGAACATTAATGTCGCACGTCAGCCAGCGCACACGACGAAACTCGCGCCGCTTCACAAACGCAATGCGTGAACGAATGTGACGGAATTTCGGATTTTCAAGCACGATCGGGTCCATTTCAGCCGGATCGACCCCCATCACCTCACAGCCTCGCGCCAAAAGCGCCTGCGTCGCACCTCCCGGCGCACTTCCAATCTCGCAGACCCGCGCATCTTCAATCGGAAAATGCGACCAGCGCAGCGCCTCTTCCATCTTCAGCCACGCACGGGAAACCACCTCTTCAGGAACCTCCAAATCCAGCATTCCGCCGGGAAAAGCCGACTGAAAAGACCGAACGCGGTGCCACCCAATGAGCCATTCGTTCACGTGCGGTCCATTTTCACGCCCTTTTCCGCGAAACTTCTTTCCCATCCGCGAATGTTTCGGCAAATCGCTCTCCGGGACTTCCGACACGCATTCCGTTCCCGACTCTTCCTCATTTTCCGGCACAAAATCAGGATTCGACTCCTCTTCTTCGCGTCGACGTTCGAGAAATTCCCGCACACGTTCCGGGGGCTGAGGATTTACAAGCACAACATCAAGAACCAACTCTCCCTCTTGCGCCGGCTCGCACTGATTGTGCGCCTTCAGCGTGTCGAACGGATACGCAGACGCGACTTTTTCACAAATTTCCGTCGCTTCCTCCGTAATTCGCGGCTCAAATTTGTAATCTCCGACTTTATGAATATCGCGACTAAAAACATGTACGCGGTCGAAACGCATCTCGCCCGTCAATTCCCAGATTTTCGGAATCAACTCCTCCACAGTTTCACCGCGCAGCGAACCCAGCGAAAACCCCCACGTTCGAGCAAAAACACTTCGCAGCGGCGCAACCGCCTCCGAATTTTCAAGCCGCGTCATCTCGTCTTCCGAAAGTTTAAACGTGAGAAGGCCCGGACGTGAGAACGCGAGATTTGCATCGGGAAACTGTTTTGCAACTTCCGCTTTAATTATCGGTTCAGCACCCACTTGCGAAGTGGTATAAATGAATTTGGAAACCATAAGTTTTGAATTCCGTTGAAAAGTGAGAGAACGAACAATTTCCAAAGTATCGATTCGTTCGAAAATTTAAAAGAACACCTATTGGGCGTGACGCTCACGTCCAACGGTGTTCATTACAAGGGTTCTTTATTACGACAAACACAATCAGTCTTTAATTGCATTCACTGTTTTGAATGCGTCCTGAAGGAAACCTTCGAGACCGTCGAGACCCTGCGTAAATTTCGTATTGAGGAACGTTTCGACGGCTTCTTTCGCCATCCAGTCGCCCCAAATCATGGCGCCGAGACACAAAACGTTTGCATTATTAATCGCTCGGCACATTTTTGCGGCAAAAACAGATTCGACGACCGACGCGTGAATGCCGGCAAAACGGTTTGCAACGATCGACATTCCCATTCCCGTCCCGCAAAGAAGAATTCCGCGAGCGTCTTTGTCCTGCTGAAGTTTTTTGCAAGCGACCGGCGCACAGTCAAAGTACGCAATATCCTGACCTTTTTGTGATCCAACGTCTTCCACGTCGTAACCGTCCGCAATGAGTTTCGCCTTAATCGAGTCTTTCAAATCCACCGCAAACGGGTCCGCAGCGATAATGATTTTTTTCATAGCTTTTTTCTCCTCAGCTTGTTCTGTTTTTTTGGTTTGGGGGTTCTGCGCAGCGCTCAGTTCCACGGATGTGCCGGAAATGACGGTTCCGACCGCAGTGACGGCAGCGGCTGCATGAAGAAATTCACGTCGATCCATGAGATTCTCCCTGATTCTTAAAATTCTTGAAATATAAACAATCTTATTGTACTCTGTTTTCGTTCTATTCACAGGGGGAGGCGCAATCTTTCCGGGATGTTTCCGAAAAAATTTCTAAAATTTTCTCTGTGAGTTGCGAAAAAGTGGGAAAAACTTATTCTTCCGTAATAAAAACTTCTTCCATGATGTCGCCCTGACGGATGGCGTTCACGACGTCCATTCCTTCAATCACTTTTCCAAAAACGGAATGATGACCGTCGAGCCACGGCGTCGCAACGTGTGTGATGAAAAACTGAGAACCATTCGTATTGGGACCTGCGTTCGCCATCGAAACCACACCGGGTCCATCGTGACGAAGGTCTTTATGAAATTCGTCCTTAAATTTGTACCCCGGTCCGCCGCTTCCCGTGCCGGTGGGGTCGCCCGTCTGAATCATAAAATCCGCAATGACGCGATGAAATTTGATTCCGTCATAAAACTTCTTTGCCGCCAGATCGATAAAATTCTGGGTCGTGCGCGGCACCTCGTCGGTAAAAAGCTGGAAACGAATCAATCCGCGATTCGTTTTGATATTTGCAACTTTCATTCAATTTCTCCTTAGGAAACAAAAGATAGATATGTATTCTTTCGACGATTTTATTTTCTCGCTTCAAGTTCAAGCGTGATATTCGTCGTTTCTTTTCCAATCGTCGTGACCAGACCACTGGTTTTTACGGACTCATACTTCATGGGAATCAGACGGCGCGTTTTTTCACCCACCGTCTGAAAAATCTGTACCTCCACATCGTACGTTCCCAGCGGCATCCCATCGTCCGTCTCGAAATTTCCGACGACGAACGTTCCGTCCGCTTCGATGTTTGCGTAGCACGCACGTCCTTTTTCACGCGGGTAAAAACCAATGGCGGCCACTCCTCCTTCAAAATCATCCGGTAAACGAAACTGTTTTTCGCCAACGATTAACGTTCCAGCAACTGGGAAGCGCTGGGGGCGCCCGTCTCCACAGCCCGTAAGCTGGCTGAGAACCATAACGAGTATGAAAATCGTACAGGAAATTTGTTTCATTGACGTTCCTATAATAAAAATGATGAAAGAGGAGAAATTGAATTTCTACTCACAAGGGATTGAAAAACGGAACCATAACCGTCTTTTCTCGTTCAAAATCCCCAACCGTCGCGATACGCATAATCCGATTTGAGGAATTTATCCGCACTGCTGTTCGTTGTGAATTTTTCGCAATCCCACTGAAGCGTCGCACCTGCACGGAATGCGGCGTTTCCAAGGAGGTTGTTTTCAATCAGACGCCCGGAATAATCGAAATTGCAGAGAGACTCCGGCCCGCCTTTTGCCGCTTCGATGAACTCGTTGTAATGTCCGGTCGAAGAGGGAATAAAGGGTTCCGGACGCTTATAATCCGCAAAATTCGCGCTGGGTGAAAGCAGATGACGTCCGTAATCGGAAACGACGAGTCCTTTTTCACCGATGAACGCAATTCCGATTCCCCAATCGTTGATGGTCGTGTCGCTTCCAACCATCGGCTGAAGCAGATCGCTGCGGCGTTTCATTCCTTCGGGACCGTGGTACCACATGAGTTTAATCGGTCCGCTCGTAAATTCGCTCGACGTTTTACGGGCCGAGTGATTCCAAGTGACGATCTGCCACGGCGGAACGGCAATCGGATCCGGCTCGGGACCCTCTGCTGAAATCGTCGCGGGACGATCGAGTTCCAACGTCCAATACGCGAGATCAATGAGGTGGCTCCCCATGTCGCCCAGCACACCCGTTCCGAAATCCCAGCGTCTGTGCCAGTTCAAGCAGCCGTTATTCACGTAATTAATATTGAAAGGACGCATCGGAGCGGGACCGATCCACTCGTTCCACGCGAACCAGTCCGGAATCGGCTGTTCTTCGAGCTGCGCGGGACCGATGGGCGCAATCGTACGACTGCACCAGACGTGAGCCTCCGAAACTTTTCCGATCGCCCCCGCCCGAACCAGTTCGAGCGCCCGTCGGTAATTATCGACTGCATGAATTTGCGTCCCCATCTGCGTTGCAATCTTTCCGCGGCGTTTCTTGTATTCGTCCTGCATCACGCGCGCCTCTTCGACCGTTCGCGCAAGCGGTTTTTCCGTGTACACACTTTTTCCTGCACGCATCGCCGCAATCGACGCCAAAGCGTGATGATGTTCGGCCGTCGTTACGACGAACGCATCAATTTTCGGATTGTCGACGAGCGTACGCCAGTCGGTCGTCGTGACGGCGTTAGGATATTCACCCGCCGCGGCTGCAAGTGTCTGACGATTCGTGTCGCAAAGTGCATACGCATTCTGACTTGCGAGTCCCCCGCGATTGGCGGCTGCACGCCCTCCAACCCCTAAAAACGCGATATTCAGTTTTTCGTTGGGAGTTTCCTCACCCCGCACAATTGAGTACGGCAAAATCATCACGTCGGCTCCCAAAAACGTGGAGGTTTGCAGAAAATGACGACGGTTTTCGGTACGCATAAGAAATTCCTTTCTAATGAGAAAAATGGCGGGTTATTCGGAAAAACATCCGACTTCTGCTATTATAAACCGTTCATTTCAGTCTGTCAAGCCGTTTCCCTGCATGTTTTTCAAAAATTTTCAGGAATAAACAGGGATTCAACAAGTCGGGCCCAAATATCACTTGGACCGGGAGATTATTGCGCCTCGAAGTTGAGGTTGAAATTGAAGTTGTATTCATTCATTCAATTCCGTACGATTTTGCAAGTATCTTAATGGGATGAAGTACCGGTTTCGTACTGTTGTGCGAAAGCTGGATTTTACACGAACTGCATTCCGTCGCCCCAATTTGAAGCATCGGATTGCGGAACCACATCTGAAGCGGACGCCCCATTTTCAGCCCGGCAGAATAATTCGCGGCCATCATCCCAAACGTTCCTCCCATCCCGCAGCAGCCGTGCGGCGATTGAACCACTTCCAACCCTGGAATCAGTCCCATCAGATGCACAAACGGAAGTCCCACATTGAGCGCACGAAGCCGACACGGCGCATGGTACGCAACATTCAGCTTGATTTCATGCGTCGGCATCTTCAGCAACTGCATCACATGTAATTTGTACAGATATTCACCCGCATCAAAACAGTGCTTCGAGACGAGCGCAACGTCCTCATTTTCCGGAAAACTCTGCGGATACTCCCACCGAAACGCAAGCGCTGCCGACGGTTCCGTCACAATAATATCGTACCCCTGCCGCACATAATCCGCTAATAAAGCGGCATTCCGATACACTTGTTTTTGTACAAAATCCTTACGTCCCAGCATAACGGCCGTCAAGCCGCTTCCTTCCTGACGCTGAGGAACCAGAATGGGAATGTGATTGTGCTGAAAAACCTGAATCGTCGAACGCGCAATGGAAGTCTCAAAATGATTTGCGTACAAATCGAGAAAGTACACGACCCGCCCCTGAATTCCGGTCGGAGTTTCATAAAAAACGGGGTTTTCGTTGAGGTTTTCGCCGAACGGATTTGCGGAACAGATTCCTGGACTGCGCCGAAGCTGTTCGAGAAACGAACGCGTTTCAAAGTGAGGAATGTGCCGACCGCGCGCGACTCCGAACGTCTTTTCAAGGAACCATCGAAAGCTCCTATTCGAAAAAAGAAGGTTTGCAACTCGCGGAAATCGATGAAATCGTTTGACCCACGGTTCGACCCGAACGAGCGCCGAATCGTAAAAATTCAGGCCGCGCGCTCGTGCCCACGCCTCTTCCGCACGACGCACAAGAAACGGAACGTCCACGCCTGCCGGACACTCAAGACGGCACGAATGGCACTGAAAGCACAGATGCATCACCGCGTGAAACGCCTCGTCGCCGATTTCCGGGAGTTCCAAAGTTTCATTCAGCAGACCCTCCATCAAATTCACTTTCGAGCGCGGTGAAGAAAGTTCGCCGCCAAAATGACGGAACATCGGACAGGTACGCCGAAGCAGATCCGTCCCGCGGCACTTTCCGCAGCCGTTGCATCGATTCGCGATTTTTTGAATTTGCGCCGCATTCCACTCCAAACCCAGCTGCGTCAGCGACCCAAGACCGCCATTTTCCGTCTCCTCATCGGACGTCTTTTCGGTTCCTGAAGGGTCGTTCGGAAACGGCTCGAACACGTCCAGCGCGCTCCCCAAAATTTCCCGCACGCGTTCCATGATGAGAATTCCAGACTCATTTTCGTGTTCTTCCTGCGTTTTCGTCTCGTTTTTTACGGAATCCAACACATTTTCGCTCTGCTCGGCCGCAGGCTTTACGTCGGACACTTTCGCGGTGTTTGAATTCAGAACACTTTCCGAAACGTTCGTTTTTTCGCCGTCTTTTGACCGTTCCTCTCGATTTTCGTCGAACGTTTCTTCTTTCGGAAACGGTTCGGCCGGGCGGAACGTCTGTCGCCAGAACATTTCGGGAACGTCTTCAGGTTGCGGCTCTCGCGGAATTTCCGTCCCCATTTTTCCCGGCTGCAACAGCGTGTACGGGTCAAAAATCCGCTTCACGGCACACGTAAAATCGTACTTTTCGTTTTCAAAAAGAGGCGTCCAGAACCTCCAACCCATTCCCAACCCGTTTTCCGTTCCGATTGAGCCGCCCATCGAATGCACAAGGGCGTAGTATTCCCGCACAAAACGAAGAAGCCGCGCAGCGTCGCCGCTCGAATGAAGGTCCGCAAGGGGCTGAAGCCGCACCTGACCCTGTACCGCATGCGCGTAAAACGCCGCCGTCATTTGATACTTGCGCAGCAATTCTTGAATCTTGAGGAAGAAATCGTACAGGAGTGTCGGCGATACGGCGGCGTCTTCGACGATTGTGATTCGGACGGCTTTTCCGAAACCGTGAAGCACCGAGGGTTCGAACGTTCCCGCAAGCTCCCAGAAAAAATTCGATTCGACCTCATCGACGGATGAAATCATCTGAAACGCGAGTTCTTTTTGATGAATCAGCAACTCAAAAAGATTTCGGATTCGATTCAGCATACTGAATTTTGTCGTGTCCGAAAAATCGATTAAAAGCGCCGCCTCGGTTTCCGGCGGAAACATCGTGTCGAAACGAACGTCGCGCTCGGCCGCAAGATGCAAGTAGCGCCGATCAATGAGTTCGCACGCCTCGGGATGAAACGGCAGAAGCAGCGGAACCGCCTTCATTGCTTTTTCCATGCTTTTAAACAGCAAAAGCAGCGTCTTTCTCACGGGCGGAAGCTCCGGAAGACGCAGTTTTACCGCCGTAATGACGCCTAAAGACCCTTCCGAACCCGCAATCAAACGCGCCATATTCAGCGTGTTTTTGCTTTTAATATCCGTACGATATCCCATTTTGTGGATACAGCGCTTGGTCGAATGTTCGGAAAACGTTTTGTTGTATTCCGTGACGAGATTTGCGACGGACGCGAGGATTCGGCTGTGTTCCTCCTCCGGCGTCAGAAACGGCTCGGGTTCGACCAGTTTTTCGAGGTTGAACACCTCTTCATGTTCCTCGTACCCGGGGATTTCATGACCCGAAATTGCATCGTCGGGAATTTCATGGTCGGGAATGTCGTCCATCGGACATTCAGACGCTTCGGGGACCGTGTCGGTACTTGTGAAGGTCATAATATTTCCGTTTGCGGTAACGATTTCGACCTCAAGAAGCCAGTCCGAGGGGCGGCCGGATGAGAGCCAGCGCGCGCCGTAACCGTCCATGGAAATCAGACCTCCGATCGTGTTGGGCCACGAATTTCCCGCTCCCGGCATCAACTGACGATTGTGTGCGCGCACGAGGTCGTTGAGTCTGGAACACTGCATTCCCGCCTGAACATGAAGAATGTTTGCGTCGGGATTGTAAACGAGCAGACGACGCATGTACCGCGACAAATCAAGCACGATTCCTTCCCCGAGCGGCGCCCCCACGCAGCTGCTTCCGGCTCCTCTTGGATGAACGCTCAGCCCATTTTTTCGGGCGTAACGAATCGTGGAAACGATATCCATCGTGGTGCGCGGAAGGACGACGCAAAGCGGATGAACCTCATAAATACTTGCATCGGCGGCGTACGCCTGGGTGAAAACCGTATTTGCATAGACGTCCCCTTCGACGAGTCCCCGCAAATCGTCCTGAATTCGTTCGCGCCGAGGGTTCAGCATGGTTTCTCCTTTTTTACCGTTTTTTACCGTGTATTTGTTTCCGTTTCTGAGTTCCGTTTCCGCATGATTCGGTCAGATTCGAAGAGATTTATTCTTCATGAATTATTATAACGCAGCGTTTCACAAAAACAAGGGGAGACGCCGAAGTTTCCGAAAAACTCCCCCGCAGCATGAAAGAATTTTTGTTCTCATTTTAGCTGTTTTACTCAACCGTTTCATTTTCACATCAAAGTTCCTTTTTTTACGGAAATTTTTCATTTTTTTGAGAAAAAAGTCCCCGCATCTCTGGTCAAACGCATTTTTTTAGCGTATAATATAAGGGAGAAATGAGTAAAAAGAAATTTGCGTTTTTTTCGGTTTGTACTCATTCTGCTTTTCAAATTCGGTTTCATGGATGAAACGGGGGGTGTATCATGATGCATTATGCTCAGGTGATTTTGGAAGCAAAGTCGCTCGGTTTCAACGACGAGCAAGCGACGCTTTTTGCTCGACGGGTTGTAACGGCGGCGGCGATTATGGCGATTATGCCGGAAGATGTGCTGCGGGTTTGGAACGCATCTTCGAAAGGCGAGGATCGTCAAAATGAGGAAGAAGAGCGGCAGGTACGCGAGGTTATGGACGAGCTGAGTCTCTCGATTCCGTGAAATGGATGGGGTGTTCCTTCATTCTTCCAACCCAAAGGGCGGCGAGTTTTGCCGCCTTATTGTTTCTTGCGGGAAACGTTCGGGAAAAACATTGGATTGATTCTAAAATTTACCCAAATTACAGCAGCATTGGTAAATCATTTCACGCAATTCGTCCACATTGTAGGAGTTCTGAACTTTTACCCGCACCAAAGGGATTCCAGCCTGATTCAAAATCTCGTTTTTTTCAGCGTCGCGAGCCTGCGCGCTTCTTCTGGAGTGGGACGCATCATCGAGTTCGACGGCACAGACGACCTGCGGACACGCATCGTTTTTCACGATCACATAATCCAACTGTTTTTGTGCGATTTTCCCCCATGCGTTCTTCGAATTTACGACCGCCCAAAGCCCCAACTTTCCCCAAACCATACAGTCGGCAGGGACAGCGGCTTCTAAAACATGGAAAAATTTCGCTTCCGAGTCGGTAAACAGAAGCCGAGGCGCGAAATCATCCGCCTCTTTTGCGGCATTTGCAGCGTTTTTATTGTTCGTTAAACGTTTCTTTTCCCCTTTTTTGGTTCCTGAAACAACAAACAAAACAGCGAGCAATACAACGGCGAGCGTTATGAATAGGTACATTTTTGACTCCTTTTAGAGGTTGGTTCCGGTCGTACTCATGGTCAGGGAACAGTGTTTCATCCCTTTTATGGCCTCCAGCGCATGAAACAGTTGCTGCATTTCTTTGACGGGGCCTTTCACGATGATATTTTCCATACAATTATGATGATCCAGATGCGCGTGCTGCGAACAAAGCACCATATTTCCGAAATCGTGCTGAGTTCCGACGATTTCATCAAGCATGTGCGTCTTGTGATGGTCGTAAATCAGCGTAATCACCCCCGCCACGACGTCGCCGTCCTTCCATTCCTGTTCAATCAATGAACCTTTAATCAGCTGTTTGACCGCTTCGGAACGGGTCGGAATCCCGCGGCGTTTGTTCAATGCGTCAAACTGTTCTAAAATATTGGTTTCCAGCGTAATGGAAACCCGGGTTAAATGACTTCCCATAACAAATTCCTTCCTTTTTTATGCTGGTTCTACAATGAAATTCCGTTTTCACAAAGACTGCAGGAGCCGTGGTGCGCAGCTCTAACGGCGGACGGGAAAACTGAAATCCAAAATCGTGTTAGTATAACCTCGGAAGCATGTTTCGCGATTCCTGACCTGAGTATAACTTTTTTTTCAAACAGCAGCAAGGGGGGGGAAAAAAATAGGACAAAATGAGATAAAAAAATTGGGGATAAAAATAAAAAAAGAAACGCCCTCCGTTCCCAACCATGGGTCAACCCCTGAAATCTCTTGAATTGTACGTTAATGCGCGGTCTGGAAATGTCTTGTGGAAAAAAAGAAGGGAGTCCTACTTCCAGTTTTGGAAAATTGTTGTATAATACAAAAGATTGTGTCGAACGATACTTTTCGTTCAACCTGCGTTTTTTGTTTAAGTCCAACCCTTGGAGCTAACCGTGTCGCATATTGATCATCTTCCCGGTTCATTTTTTGGTCCGCCCACACTTGTTGATTTGATTCGTCATCGCGCAACCCATCAGCCGACCGACTTGGCCTTTGGCTATCTCGTCGACGGCGACGAAGACATGATTCGTATGACCAATGCGGATTTGGACCGCCGTGCGCGAGCAATCGGCGCCTGGCTTCAGAATAAAGGTCTTGCCGGCGAACGCGCCATGCTGCTTTTCCCGCCGGGACTGGATTTCATTGCGGCTTATTTCGGCTGTCTCTATGCCGGAGTCGTTGCGGTTCCGGTCTATCCGCCCCGTAAAAATCGTTCGGCAAACCGTGTGGAAATCATTGCGTACGACTGCACCGCAAAAGTCGCGCTGACGAATACGGAAGTTTGGGACCGAAGCGAAAAACAGCTGAAAGAAGCTTCGTTTCTCGACTCGCTCCAGTGGCTCAATACGGATGAAATCGAGGCGGGTCTCGAAAAAAAGTGGACGATGCCCGACGTGCACGGCGAAACCGTCGCGTTCCTTCAATACACGTCCGGCTCGACCGGCGACCCGAAAGGCGTCGTCATCAATCACTCGAATTTGATGCACAATTCCGCGACGATTGCGAATGCGTTCGAAATTACGCGCACCGGCGTCGGCGTTTTTTGGCTCCCGACCTACCACGACATGGGACTCATCGGCGGCATTTTACAGCCGCTTTACATGGGCTGTCCCAATATTATAATGTCTCCGATGGCCTTTCTCCAGCGCCCCTTCCGATGGCTCTCCGCCATTTCGCGCTACCAGGCGACGACCAGCGGCGGTCCCAACTTTGCGTATGAATTATGTGTCAATAAAATCAAACCCGAACAGGTTTCGCAGCTCGATTTGAGTTCGTGGAAAGTGGCTTTTAACGGTGCGGAACCGGTGCGTCCCGAGACGCTGGATGCGTTTGCGAAGAAGTTTGCGCCGGCCGGGTTCGACCCCTGCGCGTTTTACCCCTGCTACGGACTTGCGGAAGCGACGCTCCTTGTGGCGGGCGGTTTCGTTCCGACGCGGCCCACGGAAAAATGTTTCGACAGCGACCTTTTGCGCAAAGGCTGGGCGGTGGAAACCGTTTCGGCCTCACCGAAAGCCAAACGAATTGTCGGAAACGGAGGCTGCATGCCGGACCAGGCCATCGCAATCGTAAATCCTGATTCGAAGCAGATTTGCGTCGATGGTGAAGTGGGTGAAATCTGGATTCACGGCCCCAGCACCGCTCAAGGGTACTGGAAGAAACCCGAAGTGACGGAAAAAGCGTTTCGCGCCTACATCGCTCCGAAAGACGGGAAGAAAGCGGCAGTTGAAGGCCCTTATTTCCGGACTGGGGACCTCGGTTTTCTGTGGGAAAACGAGCTGTACGTTTCCGGACGTCTGAAGGACATGATTATTTGGCACGGCGTGAACCTTTATCCGCAGGACATCGAATTGACGGTTCAGAACGCGCATCCGCTGTGCCGAACCGACTCGGGCGCCGTGTTTGCGGTCGAGAAAGACGGACGCGAAATGCTCGTCGTGATTCAGGAAGTCGATCGCAAACTCAATCCGGATTATACGGCAGTAATCGACGCGATTCGCCGCTGCGTTTCGAAGGAACACGAGCTGCCGCTCGACGTGGTGTACCTCATTCGTCACGGTGCGATTCCGAAAACGTCCAGCGGAAAAATTCAGCGTAATGCGACACGGATGGAATTTCTCGCAGGAAACTTCGAGCCGGTGGCGGTTTGGGACGTGAAGGAAGGAAAAGTCGTTCTTGAGGACGAACTCAAAGAACGTGCGGCTTCCGGTGCGGGTGCGGATTCCAACGTCGATTCGACGGCACAGGTGAAAGAAAAAATGGCGGCGGACGAACACGATTCCGACTCGGTTCTGTCGCAGATTCCGGACCTTCAGAAGCGTAAATCTGCGCTTTTGATGCCGCATTCGTTCGGACTGGCGGTTCAGCCGCTTGAGAAACGTCTTGCGGAGCGTGCGCTTTCGGCCGCCCACACGATTTCCGAGGCGTCCGCGGGTGTTTTGGAACCGATGATCGGTGCGCATACGGACGAAGAGGAAGACGAAGACGACGATGCAACGGCTGCTTTAGGCGGAGACGGCGCGGGATTCGACCCGAATTTGGAACTGTTTGAAAATTCGATCAAAAAACTGAACACGGAAGGTCTTCCGTCCGACCTCAAGAAACCGGAATGTTTGCGCCGAATGATGAAAATCATTATTCGTGAGGTGAAAGTCGTCGCGAAAGAGCGTTCCGTCGGAATGAACGTTCAGACCGCCATCACGGAAATGGGGATGGATTCCCTGGAACGCATGGAAATCATCAATCGTCTTGAGGAGACTTTCGGCGGTCGTTTTCCGGAAATGGCGCTTCAGGACATCGTAACCGCCTGCGACGTTGCAGAGGCGATTTGCAAATATTTCGGCGAATCGGAGCGTTTGAGGAACGTTTTAACCCAGACGGGCGCGTATCGTCCGACCTCCTCGGCGAAAAACGGCGAATCCGGCGCGTCTGACGAAGCGGCACTTGCGGCAGAAGCGGTGAAAGCGTCCGCAATTCCCGAAGAATACTACGTTTTCGAGCGTTCGCCCGAGTACCTCCAGCTTCAGCAGGCGTTTCGGACGCAGCTCGCAACGGGGATGCGCAATCCGTATTTTACGACGCACGAAGGAATGGCGAAAGACACGACGATCATCGGCGGCAAAGAATATATCCATTTTTCGAGTTACAACTATCTCGGCCTCGGAAGCAACCCGGAAGTGATTGAATTCACGAAACAAGCGGTCGATAAATACGGAACGAGCTGTTCTGCAAGCCGTTTGGTTTCCGGACAGAAAACGATTCATGTTGAATTTGAGAAAGAGATTTCTGAGTTTAACGGAACGGAAGACGCGATTGTTTTTTCGGCGGGTCACCACGTGAACGAAAGCGTGCTGGGACATTTGGTCGGAAAAGGCGATTTGATTCTTCACGACGCTCTCGCGCACAACAGTATGGTGATGGGAGCCGTCATGTCGGGCGCTCAGCGGCGTCCGTTCGAACACAACAACTGGAAAATGGTGGACGACCTTCTGCGTCACAGCCGCTCGGAATATCGACGCGTCTGGATCGTTCTTGAAGGCGTGTACAGCATGGACGGCGACATTGCGCCCATCCCGGAATTCATCGATATTAAGAAGCGTCACAAAGCGTTTTTGTACGTCGATGAGGCGCACTCGCTCGGAACCATCGGATCCCGCGGCGCAGGTGTGTGCGACTACTACGGAATCAATCCGGCTGACGGCGACCTCTGGATGGGAACCATCAGTAAATCGTTTGGTTCCTGCGGCGGATTCATTTCAGGCCGTAAAAACATGATTGAATACTTGCGTTACACAACCCCCGGTTTCGTTTTCAGCGCCGCAATTTCCCCGGCCGCCACAGCTTCAGCACTCGCAGCACTGCGCATTCTGAAGCGTGAACCAGAACGTGTGGAACGTTTGCAGCACAATTCCGCGCTCTTCCTTCAACTCGCGAAAGAAGCAGGCCTGAATACCGGATTGAGTTCTGGAACCCCTGTAATTCCAGTGATTTACGGAAATTCGCAGCTCTGCATGTACGTGGCGCAGCAATTGTTCGACCACGGAATTAATGTGCAGCCGATTATGTACCCCGCAGTTGAAGAAAAAGCGGCGCGTCTGCGTTTCTTCATGACGGCCATTCATACAGAAGAAGAAATTCGTTACACTATGAAAACTCTGGTTGAAGAAACCGAGAAAGCGAAGAAAATTCTGCGCGAAAAATAGAAATTCGCAACAAATTTTCGTTAAAAATGAAGAATCGCACGGCGGAAATTCCCTCTTTTTCCGCCGCAAGGTTTTTTTGTGCCGAAATTCAGCATCTTATTATTGTTTCCAGTTCGATCGGGTTCCGTCCGGATGAAGACTTCCGTGAACGAAATTCCGGTAGGAAACGTATTATAATCACAACAAACGTATTTTTATGCCCGCCTAAAAAATCAACACACTACCTCAAAAACAAGACTCTAACAAGCACCAAGAAAGAAGAACCGCCGAAACATGGAAGTTCTGGAAGGAGAAAAAGGATGAATTCCGATAAAGAAAATTCTGAAAATTTTGAAAACTCTGAGAATTCTGAGAATTTGAAAAAAACCGATGAAGTGAATTTTTGTGAAACTGGAGAAATCAAACAAAAATCGAACTGCGCGAACGAAGACGATTTTTCAGATGAAAGGACGGTTCCGATTCGTACAGAAACTCCGCTTGAGAAATTGGACTGTCCGGTAGATCGCAACACGAATATTTGGGCGAGAACGGTTCCGTACGACAAAATTCCTTCCGGAAGAGACATTCATGAGTTGTTGGGAAAATATATGGCGGTGATGCGGTCGCGCGAGATCGCGCCTCCTGCGAATTTGACGCTCAACGGTTGGGTCGGATGGGGAACGCAAGGTGTGGTGTATTACGGCGAACGTCATTCCTCGGACGGTTTTTGTTTGCCGGTCGCGTTGAAATTCCTTTCACCGGATGGTTTTACTTCGGATGAAGAGTATTATTACATGATGAACTATCATGCGCGAGTCGCGTTAAAAATCGCGCAAATTCAGCACGAATACCTCGTGGGTGTGCGTAACTGGTTCACGCTTAATGATGTTCGTATGATGGAAATGGAGTGGGTGGACGGTTACGACCTCTTACGGCTCACAAACAACGAGACGCTGCGCTGGATGAAAAAAAATATGATTCCCGATGTGTATCAGAGGGCGACTGACGTGATTCTTACGTCCGGCCCCGCCTATCCGCGTTTCAAACCGGGCGTGGCGCTGTCGATGATTCGTGAGTGTTTGTGCGCGCTGTCCGCTCTTCATTTGGAAGGCGTGATGCACGGGGACATTAAACCTGCAAATATCATGCTTAAAAAAAGCGGACACGTGAAAATTATTGACGTTGGTGCGGCTTTCTTCATCAATGAAACGCCCCCAAGATATCTTTGTACCCCGTATTATGCAGCTCCAGAGGTCTTAAAGCCGAATAACGGTTTGACGCCGCAGGCCGACATTGCAAGTTTGGGGTACGTCCTCATTGAACTCATCGCCGGACGACCTCCGTTTGAAAATTATAAAGAAAATGGACAGCATAAAAAATGGACGGTTCCGGAACTTTTGCGACAAAAGTTGAATATTGTGGATCGGCTGGCAGATCTTTTGCCCCCTGACGTCTTGCAGAATCGCGATTTGGTCGATTTATGCCGACGTATGGTGCATCCGGATTTGAACGTCCGTTTTAAAACGGCTCAAGACGCGATTACGTCTGGGGGCGTCGCCGAAATTCTCAGGAGTCTCATTCGTTACGGACTTGCGAGCGAGTACGACCTTGATTTAGGCGGCTGGATTCGTCAGCTTAAACTTCCGCCGTTCAAGCAAAAACAAACGGAAGAGGGGAACTCGTGATGTGCTTTCGCACCTTTTCTACCAAAAAACGAACTTCCGCCAACTACAGTTCTGCGTCCGAATTGTTTGAAATTCGGATGCGGCTTCGGTTGCTTCGGCCCAGTGAAAAGGACTGAACGCCCTCTTCATCGACGTAGCTGTAAAGCTGTATGAAAATTGTTTTCCATCCTTTGAATTCTGAACGAATGATTCTTTTAGGATTCAAAGGATTTTGTTTATCGAACCACCAGATTTTTTGCAGATTTGAATTTCGGATTGAATTTGCGATTAAATCTTGTTCCAAATTCCTTCCAGAATCTTGTTCTGAATTCGTTGCAGACCGCGAGTAAGAGGCGGCGGCGGGTGAAAAAGGTTCTGGAGAGGCGACGATTTTTACTCTTTTCACCTCTTCCGGCCACTCGAAATCCAGCACTAAAACGTCGTCGTCCCAGTATGCGTCGTAGATTTTTGTATCTTCAGGACCTCCGACGCGAAAAACACGTCCCGCGCGCGCCCACGCACCCATTTCGCAAACACTGTAAAGCCGCAGAAACTGGTTTCCTTTGAGAAAAATCGTCCGCGCCCCCTCCGTGTCGGTCGATTGATGCGGAATCTCGGTCTGAAAAAACTCTGAAAGAAGCGCGGATGGGAAAATTTCTTCGGACCTCAATGCGGGATTCTGCGCTGCGGAAAGTTCAAAAAGACGTACGACGTACGGGGATTTTGCGCTTTTGACCGTATTTTGCTCTGAATTTTTCCAGTGCAGCGTCAGCTCCGAGCCTTTTCGGACGGTACGAAACTGCAAAAAAGACGGCGGCGGCGCCTCGACACTCCAAAGAGCGGCATTCTGAAAAAGCTTCCATCCGTAATGTGACGTAAATTCCGGGTCGGAACCAAGTCGAAACAAGGTTTGAAGTGTTTCTGGAAACGGCTGCTGAATCTGTTGCAGAATCTGCTGTGGAGGTTGTTGCGAAATCTGCTGTGCAAACTGCTTTGCAAACTGCTGCGCCCAAGTGAAGAATGAGTAAAATGATGAAGATGAGGTGTTTTGGGACGATGAAGGATGCTGTACAAAGTCGGAAACGGGCAAAAAACACCAGGAAGAATTCGATTTTGGAAGGACTGCGTATTCCGGGTGGAACGCTCCCCGAAGCGAGATTCCGACCGCATCAAGACGCACGAGGACCTGAAAAACCGCATGAAGAGCCGTTGCAACAACCGCCGGGTTTTGATTTTCGCGAAGAAATTCTGAAAGTGTGACTGCATCCTCGAAAAGGCATCCGTCGGGCACAATTTCTGTTTTTTGTACGAAGCATAAAGGAGCGGCGTTAGTAATTTTGGGGTCGTTTTCGGAAGCCTGCGAAAGAAACAGGGCGGGAACCTCTTTTGGACCGGCGGCAGAAGCTGTAAAAAGGTCGAAACCCGCTGCGGACTGCGTTTTCAGGACGCGCTGGAGTTTCTGGTCAGAATCGAGAATTTGTAAAGTTCGGAACGTCATCGTAAAAACGGATTTCGGTTGAATTTGTTCGTTATTTCAAAAAAGTTTGCGGAAACTGCAAGATGCAACGGATGTAATTATAGCACATTTTTGAAAAAAAAGAAAGGAGGTGGTTGAAAATTCCGCGCAATCCGAAAAAAACAAGGACTGATGTTTGTACTGCTTTCGAAAGGAACATGTTTAAATCAGGATTGTTCCCCGTTAAAGATTGGTGCGCAGCGCCCAAGGCGCAATTCCGGCCGGAACGGAATCCCCTTCCGCGAAACGTACGAGTTCATCGAGCCACGCGTCGAGAAACGTCGGCTGATGAATGTTCCGCTGAATCAATTCCAAATAATCGACCGCTTTCACGGCGGCTCCAGCGGCGATTTCCGCATTGAACGGCCAAGATTTGATTCCTAGTTGCAGATACGGTTTCCAAAACGCTTCTTCCCGTGCATCCGTACACGTTCCGCCCACAAGAGCGCGAGCCAGACGACGGAAAAAGTCGGCCGCCGTTTCAACCAGCACGAGGAGCCGCATTCGACGCAAAGCAGGTACTTTTCCAACCGCCTCCAATTGTTCCTGAATCTGTGACGCAAGCAGAATGCGGTCGTGCACCCCTTGCGCGAGCGTCCGAAGAAACGAGTCGCGAAACGTCCAAAACGCTTCGTCCGCAAGCGCCAGCGCCTCCTGCATACTTCCGCCGGAGCAAGCCGCGATTTGAGGAATAAGGGATTCATCCAAAAGATTTTCTTCCGATTTTTTGGACGTTTTCGTCGTTTTACGTGAACGTTTTGAGGAAGCATTTAATTTCGTCTCAACCTCTTCCGCGAGCCGAATTTGTTCCTGACGGCGCGCACGCAGGAGCGTTTCAACTACCTCCACCGAAAGGGGTGAAAAACGTACGAGCTGGCACCGCGAGCGAATCGTCGGCAGCTGACGCGACGTGCTGGTTCCAATGAGGATCAAAATTGCATTATTCGGCGGCTCTTCGAGCGTTTTCAGGAGGGAATTCGCCCCCTCAATATTGAGAAAATCCGCATCATCAATAATTCCGATTTTTCGTTTTTTGTAAACCGGTGTTTTGGAAAGCTCGACGCAAAGTCCCATCTGGTTTCGCGCTTCTTTGGGTCCAATGAAGGAATCAATCGGAATAAACGCGCGTTCTTCCGGTTTTTGAACCCAATAAACGTCCGGGTGAGTGTGTGCAATCACATCGCGGCACGAATCGCACACACCGCACGGCTGCATGAGTTGCGGGTCGTTTTTCTCACACTGTAACGTTTGTGCGAGTCGTTCTGCAAACATTCGTTTTCCGATTCCAGGCGCGCCGACGAACAGAAACGTGGACGCCAGTCTGCCGTGCGTAATTGCGCGCTGAAAACGGGCGGCCATTTCATCGTGTCCCTCAATTCCGATCCAGCTCATCCTTCATTCCTCATCTTTAAATTTGGTTCATCCGGCAAATACGGAACT
>CAYTLK010000038.1:0-3558 GCA_964438515.1 uncultured Planctomycetaceae bacterium | reverse complement strand
AAAAATATCCTCGAAATTGAACATCTGCACGATTCCGGCGGCGACAAAACGACATTGCGGGAACGCGCTGCTTCCTTCCCGTTAGAATGGAAAAACCATAACGGCACTAAAAAACCCATTGAAACACGATGTTCAGTGTACGATTTTCGTACCGTACGTTAAAATCCTTTGCTCGGCCTCCCGCCTTATTTCAAATTGTATTTCAAATAAATTCAATCACTTTTCGAAATTTTTTTAATTTCATTCAAACTATTTAGTACAAAAAACAAACTTCCAGAAAATGAACCATAAAACGAGGGCCGCCAGCGAGATCCACCAGACGGGCCAGACGCCGAGAGTAAGAACGAGCGGAATCGCAAGCGACGTCCAAATTCCGCCGCCCATGATGGGTTCGTGGAAGAGCTGCTTGTACCCGAAAATGGAGGCTGCGCAGGTTTTCGAGTCGGGATCGACCGTCCGCAGAAGCAGGAGTCCCGTCGCCGTGACGCCCATCGATTGACCGAACTCTGCAATCGCACGCTCAAACCAGGCGTCCTGAAGCATTCGCGGCGCAAGAATCATGAGGCAGAAAACGTTCCAAAGCACTCCCGCCGTGATGAGGATGAGGAGCGGCAGCCAGTGTTGCGCCACAAACGACAGACTCATCGACGCGATCGCCGAAACGACGAGAAAATCAAGAGCCGCGCCGGTAATTCGCAGTATTTGTTCGCGGTCCACGAGCGTTCCAAGCTTCAAAACGTGCAGCATCATTTGAACGAACAGACCGCCGATCATGCAAAGCGGAAATAACGGAAAACTTTCCAAAACATGCGTATTTTGAACGACGGAAGGCGCCGCAGAGTGCAAAAGCAGCACCCCCTGCTTCAGTTCGAAACCGCAAAATACCGCAAGTCCGATGAGCGCGATGTGCCACGCCAGCGAATCGATCGAATCGCACGAAACCGTCTGACGTCCGGCAGACGGCTGGGATTCGGGCGGATAAATCCCGCGTTTTTCGGAATCTTCCAGCTGACCGAACGAACGAATATTCGTGACGAACCCGCGGCGAACCGCCCAGTTGATGAGCGCCATTCCGATGACGATTCCGCAAATCATACCGGACGTAGCGGTTGCGAGGCCCAAATCTTTTCCTTCCTTCCATCCCACTTGTTCGAACATCTCCGCCAGACCGCCGACCGTTCCGTGTCCGCCTTCGAAACCGATTTCAAGCAAGTTTCCAAAGAGTGCCGGAACGCCGAAAAGCGGCATCAAAAGGAGTCCGACGAGTCCGAGTCCCACCACATACTGTCCCCACGCGACGATCTGACCGTAGCAGACCTGCGGTCCCGCCTGGTTCCAGATTTTTTTCCAGTTTGGAATCTGAATCCCGAAAAACAGGCCGGCAAACACAATATTAATGAGAAATCCAGGCAGTTTTTCCCAACCGGCCGTCCAATTGGGGGAGATGAAATTTCCGCACAGCTGGAGGACTGCAAGTCCTGCAATACCGCCGAGCACCGAAGCGGGAAGGTAGAGCCTCTGGAATAAAGGAATCCACACGCGGAGTGTTTTTCCGACCAAAAGCAGCAGACACAACCCGCAAAACGACAGTACAGCTATCACAACCTATTCTTTACATTTTACCTATTTTCAACTTTTCACACACTGTATTTTTATACAATTTTCTTTTCAAGGTCCTTGGTTTCAGTACTTTTGCAGAAGTTCCATCATTTTTTTATCCATTTTCAGGCCGTAATAATCGACGTATTCCGCATCGGAACGATTGCTGTTCATGACGCCGATGG
The DNA here is from genome assembly GCA_964438515.1 of uncultured Planctomycetaceae bacterium. Taxonomy (GTDB): domain Bacteria; phylum Planctomycetota; class Planctomycetia; order Pirellulales; family Thermoguttaceae; genus RGIG3701. The sequence goes on along the minus strand of CAYTLK010000038.1, from coordinate 1,774 downwards.
AACCTCGGAAGTTCCACATCGCCCAGCCCCACCCCGCTTCGTGCCAGTTCGCGAGCAGGTCGTTCATCCACGCAAGAACCACTTCGTGCGGCGTCTGATTAAAGGCTCCGAATTCACCGACCATCACACCCGCAAGTTTTTCCCACTCTTTCCACGGTTTAATGTAATTTTCGCGGTGCCAGTTCCGATCTTTTGTCTGCATCCCTTCGAAATGTGGACGACTTTCAAGTTTGTATTCTGCGGAAAACGGCGGGGCGTTCCAGCCGTCGGAACACGCAAACGACAGTTCGTCCGGTGCCGACTTGCAGGAAAACGCGATTTGTTCCAAACTCAGCCAGTCGCCTTTCACCACTTGCAGCCGAATCCTTTTTGTGCCGACAGGAACCGTGATGAATTCGTCTTTATGATAAACGTTCTGGAAACAATTCCATTCGGGTTTGTAAATCACTTCCTCCCAATCGCCTGAGCCGTCGGCGGGTTTGTATTCGTGGTCGAACAGCACCGCCGTCGGCTTTCCCGACGCGTCGAGCGCTTCCGCCACAAGCCGCGCGGAGGAGGAAACCTGACGGATTTTCAGGCGCAAACGCCCTTCACCGCATTGAGGATCCAAGGAAATGAAGCACGGACCTTTTTGCGCCTCTGTAATTCCGCCCTTGTTCGGGCAGAAAAGGAGTCCGTTTCCAACCACGATCGGCCACGTCGGCGGCTCTTTCATGTCGCGGAGATAGTCGCCCGCCCACGTCGCATGATAGTGTGAAATTTCCATCGGCATATAACCGCGCGTCGATTGTGCGACTTGCAGTTCTGCGAGTTCCATCGTCGGGACGGTCCCCCAACTCATTCCGTCGCAGATGATGAGCCGCTGCGGGTCTTCTGCTCGAATGACGTCGCAGAGGGTGCGATGAACCTTCATAAAAGCTGGAATTTCGACGTGTCCCGGTTCGTTAAAAAGGTTAAAACTCACGTTTTTCGCGGGAATTCCCGCATAGCGTTTCGCAAAGGTCCGCCAGTGCAGCGCGCAAATGTCGAGCGTTTCTTCATCGTCCCACACCGATTTCGGCTCCGCAGGCTGCGCGACCGTGTACCCCGGCGCACGATGAAAATTCAACATCGTATGAATACCGTACTTCTGTCCGTATTCTACCGCATCGTCGATTTCACGCAAAACTTGTTCGTCAAACTTACGCGGATTTCCGTCTTGAATCCAGATACGATAATCCATCGGAAGGCGTACAAAATTAAAACCGAGGTCGCGAATCATTCGGAAATCGTCTTCGAGGAACGGATGGCTCGTTCCGTAAAATTTTTCCAGCAGATTGAACCCCCGCCAGCGCGGCAGTTTTTTCCAACTGGCTTCTGGAAGTGACGGCGCGGCAGACGATTTGACAGACGCGGCGGCAGACGACTCGTCAGCCCCAGACGTCCATTGGGCGGGAAGTGCCGTTGCGGCGGTTAAAAGCGCAGAATTTTTAAGAAAATCACGACGATGAAGGTGTTTCATCTTGTACCTTTTTCAAAAAATGGATGGCGGGAATGAAAATCGAACGTGCACGAAGGCGGCGGAACGGTTTTCAGAAAATCGTTCCGTTCGGACCGTACGTTCCTTATAAATACACGATACTGCTATTTATTTTAATATACAACATTTTTTAAAAATTACTACGTCTTTCTGCGTCATTTCGAAAGAAAATGGGAAAATTTTCGAAATTTCACCGATTTTTTGACGAATCCTCACGGACGATTCCTCACGGACTGCAAAATTGACCCTCGAATA
>CAYTLK010000037.1:21864-34031 GCA_964438515.1 uncultured Planctomycetaceae bacterium | reverse complement strand
GTGACTGGCGGCACAACGACTTCTGGCGGAACCTCTGCCATTTTCGGAAACTCCGCGATGAAAGTGACGGACGCAACGGTTCATTTGAACACGATTCGCGTCGGCGGTGTTACAGGATCAGGTTCGTATCAGAGCGGGCAGGGAACCTCCACTTTCTCTGTCGGGGCCGGCGCAACGGTAAATCTCGCCCGCTGGCTCTCTGTCGGTTTCTCCTGTGACGGCATCGCAGAAGTGGACGGCGGAACGCTGAATCTCACGATTTCTTCTGGCGGCGGCGGAATCATTCTGGGTGACCGGGCGGGAAGCACTGCAAAAATGAACCTTAAGTCGGGGACCGTCAATAACTCTGGAGTGACGAATGTCGGGGCGCAAGACGGAAACACTGCGGAACTGAACATCTCCGGCGGAACGTTCGTCGGAAAGGGGGCCGTGACGGTCGGAAACGGAAAGAATACCGCTACACTTAAAGTCACCGGCGGAAAGTTCAAAGCTGGAAACGGTGTGACGGTAAAATCCGGCGCCGCACTGAAGCTCGACAGCGCCTCGCTCATCAGTTCCAACACGGATGCCGACACCGAATCCGGAAACGTGCGGCTCGGCGATTCGAGTGCGACGACCAATAAAATTACGGTCGAAAAAGGCGGAACCTTCACCACGACTCTAAATCTCCGAATGGGTGTCGATTCCGGCGACTACGGCGAACTCGTTGTGAAAGGAACCTCGACGATTGGCGGACAGTACATTTTCCTCGGAAACTCCGGAAACGCCAAAATCACGGTCGACGGCGGAACGCTCACCGCACAAAACGTCATTATGGGTGAAAAAACAACTGGAAATCAAAATGCCGTGCTTGAAATCCTGAATGGTGGTGTTGCGAAATTCAGCAGCTATTTACATGCTGGCGACAAACCTACCGCAAACGCTACTCTCACTCTCTCCGGAACCGATTCACAGTTGCGGGTCGCCGGGGATTTCTACGTCGGAGGTGATGAAGGCGGTGAAACCTCGGTTGGTAAGCTGACCCAGACGGGCGCTTCGTTTATCGGGACGAAAAATTTCTCTATTCGATCGAATACCAGTGGTTCCAGTTTCATCAACGTTTCTAAGGACAGTTACGTCCTCGTGAGCGCCTCTGCGTACAACACGGCTTTTGACGATGCGTACCGTGCTGCGCACAAGGCCGGAACAATCTACGTAGGAACCGGAACCTCGGACGTCGGAACGTTTGAAATGGCGGATGGAACCACCACGGCGGGCGGACTCGTTACGGCGGCAGGCTCGAAAGTGGTGTTGAACAATACGGGACATTATAATTACGTGACGATCGACAGCGGTACAACGGCCAGTCCAACGACGATGAACGGCGACATGACGATCGACGCCAGTTTGACGGCGTCCATTGATTCCGGAGTGATTGTGATTGGGTACAATGCGTTTAACGCGCAGACCGATCCGACGCCCATTCTTACGATTGGATCCAATGCGGTCGTCACGACGGATCGAAGCATTCGGCTGGGACGCAACGCAAATTCCTACGGCGAAATGCTCGTTCAAGGAAGTCTCACTCAGTCGGTCGATTATCTCCTTATTGGATACATGGGCGAGGGAAAAGTGACCGTCGACGGCGGCACGCTTTCCTCCAAAAATACCATTCTTGGCGACAATGCCGGCGGAAACTGTGTCGGAACGCTCGAAGTCATCAATGGCGGCACTTCGTCGCATACCCGTTTGTCGATTGCGGATAAAAGTGTCGCAGAAGCTTCCGTTCTCGTGAACGGCGGAACTTTGACCGTTTCGGGCGACACGTTTGTCGGAAATGCAGGAAAGGGAACGCTCACGATTCAGGGGGCGTCGAATGTGACGACAGGCAAAATGCTCGTCGGAAATACCGGGCTTGGAACACTCACGCTTGAGGGGGATTCCAAGCTGACGACGAAGGGCGACCTCATGATCGCGAACGAGACGGGGAGCGCCGGCAGTTCCATCACCGTGAAGGGAAATGCGGTTGTGAACGTCAACGGTGAGCATTTTATCATCGGACGAAAAGGTCAGTCCACCTCCTACCTCAAAGAAAATGGTACGATTAACTTCAACGGTACTGGCGTCTGTGGTTTGAGCGAAAACGGAACCGATGTTGTTTTCAATATGGAAGGCGGAACGTTCAATGTGAACACGACACCCGCTTCTTATGATGGTTACATCCTTGGAAAGAATTCCGTACAGAAACAGTCTGGCGGTCTCATGAACATCGGAACCAACGCGCTGGCCATTTCGCTGAAACTTAACGGAACGAGCACGTACAATCTTTCCGGCGGTCGACTCAATGTGACGGGCGGAATCGATAAAAACGGCGGAACGCTGCACGTGACGGGTGCTGGAATTCTCTCCGCAAACAACGTGAATTTCGACTTCACACAAGAAGGCGGCACGCTTTCCCCCGGCCCGAATTTCGACGGGGAAGGTTTGGCGATTGGAACGACGAACATCAACGGGAATTACACCGCAAAGAGCGGCTCGACGATTTACTTGGAAATTGATGCTGCAAACAATACCGCCGACAAACTCCATGTAACGGGAAATTCCGTGTTCGAAACGGGTTCGAAGCTCGTGTTGGATTACGATGAAGACCTGCTCGTTGTGGGAATGTCGTTCGACCTGTTCGACTTCGACGGGACGGTGACGAATTGGGACGGTCTTGCGGCGTCGCTGAGTACGAACGATCTGTATTTGTGGAACATCACGGCCAATGCGGGCGTGCTGAATTTCGCGGTGAATGCAGATGCGATTCCGGAACCTTCCGCTTGGATTCTGATGCTTTTCGGCGTTGCGGGTCTTGTACAGTTCCGTCGCGCACGAAAATCAAAATGAGGTAAAATTCTCACATCTGCGAGCGTTGAACGTGAGTCTGCCGCTCGCAGGTGTGGATTCTTTGAATTCTAGACACTCTATTTGTTCAAAAATCTTCCCAAAACGAACAAATAATCAGAAAGCCGGTTGAGCCACTGTAGAATTTCTGGCGAGACGCTGCATTTGGAATCGTCGCGAAGTGCCAAAACACGGCGTTCCGCACGGCGGCAGACGGCGCGCGCGAGCTGCGTGAAGGCGGCGGCGGGTGTTCCTCCGAAACAAAGCATCGTGGAAAGCGCCGGGAGTGTTGCGTCCATTTGGTCAATTTCCGCCTCAAGCAGCGTCGTTTCCGAGACGGAAAGCCGTTCGAGCTGCACGCCCGGAACCTCCGCCGGACACGAAAGTTCCGAACCGATGCGAAACAGGACGGTTTGAATTTTTTCAAGATTCGTACATGTTTCTATATCGTTCGTCTGCGCACGAATCACCCCCAGCCAGGAGTTTAGTTCGTCGAGCGTTCCGAGCGCTTCGATTCGCGGACTCGTTTTGGAGATTCGGCCCCACGGAAAGAGGTCGGTTTCACCTTGGTCGCCCAAACGCGAGTAAATGGAGGACGGGTCGGGCGGATTCATTGGACGTCCTCCACAGTGATTTCAATTTTTCCGATGAGCTGGGCGGCCGGCAGAAGCGTCGCGGCGAGCGTGGTTCCTGAAAAACTTCCTGCATTGATTCGAAGGTGGTTCGGCGCAACGGCTCCGCGCCCAATCGTTGCATCATACGGAATCCAGTGTCCGTCGACGAAAAGCTCGTTCCATACGTGCCAGACCATCTTTTTTGAATACGGTACGTAAATCATTCCTTGTGCGATTCGGGCTGGAATGTTCCGGGAACGTGCGAGAGCCGCGAGAAGAACGGCGTGTTCCGTGCAGTCGCCAGACGGATTTTCGACGACTTCGAGGGCCGTCACGAAGCCGCGGGCGTAATTTTTATTCTTAATGTAACGAAAAACGAAGTTTTCGAGAGCGTCTGCGACTTTTTTCGGGTCATTTTCCCCTGGAACGATGCTGGAAGCGAGCGTTCGAACTGCCGGAGCGTCCGACTGAATGAGCGGGCTGGCCGCCAGATCCTCATCGGTCGTTTTTGCGCCGCCTTCGGTCGAGGAAAGTTCCGCTTTCGAATTCTGTACAACGATACGAACCTCTGTGTCGCTCTGTGGTTCGACGGATTGAAACTCGGAAGAGGTGAAGAGATTGGAAATTTTAGCCTGTACGTTTTCGTTTGATTGAATTGCAGAAATCTTATAGGTGATTTTCTCTGCGTCCTCGAGTGCGTTGGGGAGAGACGCTTTTTCGGAAACGGACGGCTCAAACGTTACGGAAACGTTTTGATTTTCCATAAAATCGAGAGGATTTTGGGACGATTCTTGATTTACGTTCGAATTCGAGAGCGTTGGAGCGTTCGGGAAAGTCCCGCTTTTTTCGTAAGACGCGAGTTCTTCGGACGAGACGCGCCACGATGCGAGATTCATGAGCGGCGAAACGCGTTTCCAAATCCGTCCCTCACCGTCGCACCAGAGCGTTTCTTCCTGCGACGGAGTTTCTTTGAGCGTCTCGTTTTCCAGCAGCGCGGCCGACGTTTGAAGACGGTACAAAGGGAAGGTTTTTTGATTATACAGAATAATGTCCTCAATTCGAACGCATTCGATCGTCACGTGTTCCCAGTGCAGCATCGTGGGATTGATGCGGTACAGACTTCGTTTTTCGCCGACTCGGATGGGACGCAGCAGCAGTTCCGTTTCGACCGCATAACCGCCGGAGATTTGCGGACATATTTCTGAAAGCGGGATTTGTAAGATTTGTGTTTGATTCATTCCCTGCGTTGAGACCGTCACGGGCAGAACGAGCTGATTTTGGTTGTTTTTTTGGGCCGTTCCATCGTACCGCATGGGTGCGCCGCCCATGAGGAGCCGAGTCGAAAAGTGCTTCAGCGCCCCCGTTTCATCGAGCGTTTCGGTGTGCTGAACTTCGGCGGAGACGGAATTTCCGTAACGATTCAGTTTCAGCACCGACACGTCGTGTACGGAAATCGAATCGTTCGATTGGGTCGTTTCCCGCGTTTCCGTTCCGAGGCAGGCGGAGCCTGAATAGCAGAGAAACAGCGCGTTTTCGAGAACCTTTGCGGTCGCGGACGATTCCGTCTTCGTTTCGGCTGGCGGGGCGGCGTCAGGTTTTGAATTTTTACAACCCATAATCAAAAAAGCTGGAAGCGCCAGCGCGCAAAACACCTGCATGAGGGAACGATTCATGGTATAATTCCACAAAAAGTGATAAAAACAAATTCTGTCCCCTATCATAACAGATTTTAGAGGGATGTAAACACCTTTAACAAAACTTTTACAAAGATTTTAAAGAAATTTAATATTTAAGGCGAAATTTCCTTTGACAAAAATTTCTTTTTGTGTACAATAGTGAAAATAATTTTCAGTACTTTTCCTTATAGATTTTTCAGGTTGATTTATTATGAATTCAAATGAAATTTCATTCTCTCCTTGTTCTATTATGTTCAGAAATCAGGATGCGTTCCATCATTTGTCGCGTTACGAGATTGCGACGCACTTGCGCATCACTTCGTACCGAGGTTTCCATTTGACGAATGCCGTCCGACCGTCTTACGATCTTCAGGTGATTCCCGCTGAAGGATTTCGGTACGAATATGTTCCCGGATACGGCGATCTTCAGGTGTTGGTTTGTGCGGCTTCGTGCGAGCGTATGGTTCAGGTTTTTCACGCGTTTGTCGATCTTTTGGGCGACGTTGTGGATATTATTCTGGAATCGTCCCATCATCAGACGGCAAACGGGAAGTGTTTCCGCACGTTTCGGCGTTCGGGAATCGACAAAACGGCGGCGTGCAGCTATCTCCATCCTCATCGTGAATCTTTTATGGAAGACGGATGTTTGGGGCTTGCGATTGTGGACCCGTCGACGGGAGTCGAGATGTGTTACGACGAGCACAAACTTTTCCGTATTTACACGTGCGATGGAAAATGGGGGCCTTTTGTGAGGGCGCTGAATCGTTGCGGACTCTATTTTGAGCCGGACTTGCGATTCATTACGGACGGCGAGCACATTCACATTTCGAACGAACTGAAGTATCGTGAGTTTTGCAACGCTGTGTGCGAGCTGGGTGCACAGTAAAAACCCAGGAACCATTACAGCGAAAAATCCCGCCGAACGTCCATCGTTCTGCAATTGAGCGTAACGACGGACGGTGTGCAGCGAAACGTTAAATCATGAAGTTTGAGGCGGAATGAGGACGCTTCTTCTTTTTCTTTCTTACTGCCGAGTTCGATCCGTGATGAACGCGATGACCGCATTGCGCCAGGCGTCCGTTGCAGACGGCTTCAAATTTCCAGAAAGCTGTACGAAATAAATGCACGACCAGCCCAGCTTGGGACACGCACACCCGTCCGTCTGAAGCGCTCCGCCGTGTTCAATCCAGTCGTCATGAACGTTCATTCCAAGACTGTACGAATTTTGTACATTCTCGCCCGTCTGTTTTTTCCCCAATTCTTCGATCGACGCCTCTGAAAGAATGCGTTTTCCGTTCCACACACCTCGATTTGCAATCATTTGATAAAATTTTATCGTATCTTGCGGCGTGCAGAAAATCCCGCCCCCGCCTTCCGCAAAACGTTTGTTTCGGTCGCTGTACGGTTCCTGAAGGAACGGACGATGTTCGAGTTTTTTCGGCGAATCGGTGTCGGAAACCTGATAGTGCGTCACCATTCGACTCATTTGTTCTTCGTTGGGCCAAAAAGTCGCGTCTTTCATTCCTAAAGGATCAAAAATTCGTTCCTGCATGAATTCAGCGTACGGTTTTCCACTCACGACCTCAATGACGGCCGCTCCGATATTGATTCCCACGTTGCTGTACTGAAACTTCGTTCCCGGGTCGGAAAGCAGCGGCTGACTCGCGGCCACGGACGCCTGATGACGCATCGAAAAGACGTCGATTCCGAATTGCTGCATCTGCGGCGTGATGAAGGGAAAACCAGCCGTGTGACTCAAAACGTTTCGAATCGTCATTTTCGTTTTGGGCGCCCGCAGCGTCACGGTTCCGTCTTCGTTCGGCACACCCACTTTGACCGACGCGAATTCGGGTAAAAACTTTTCGACCGGATCGTCGAGCGACAGTTTTCCCTCATCGACGAGCGTCAAAAGAGCCGCGCACGTCATTCCTTTCGACATCGAAGCAATCCAAAACATCGTGTCGGGACGCATCGGCACTTTTTTTTCCACGTCGGCCCAACCCACACAGTCGATCGTGAGCGTTCCGTCCGGCGCCGCCGCAATGGAAACGGCGCCCGGCAACTTTTCGCTCTGTACGAACGTCTCGAGAGCCGCACCGATAGGCGATTCCGCATGAAGTGAGGCGGTAACGAGCCATAAAATTAGTAAAATAGGCAGGATGGTGAATTTGCGCATGTTTTGTCCTTTTGTAAATGAACGTTAAGGAGAGGCTGACGTCACTCCAAAAATAAAAAATCGGTTTCCTCTGCCGTCACAGACGGAAAAAGAAACCGATTGAAAATGCTTTTGAAAATCAATCAATCAATCAATCAATCAATCAAACGCTTCGACGATTAACGACGCTGCTTACGAATGAATGCGATTCCGAAAATTCCCAGAACCAAAAGCGCCCAAGACGTCGGTTCCGGAGTCTGAATGGACGCAATCCCTGAAAGTGCCGCATCGCCGTACGCCGCCGCAGTGAAATCCCATGCAAAAACGTTCGCGCCGAGCAGGTCGGAGGAGAGTCCCGACAAAACAACACTGCTGTACGAGTCTCCCGCGCTGGCCGTGACGGGTTTTTCATCACCAAGAGTCAGAGCGCTGTTGATTGCTTCCAAAAGATCGTCCTGCTGTTGCTGCGTCGTGACGTTGCTGAAATTCAGCGTGAATTCAAACGGATCCTTTCCCCCAAAGTCGGTGAGCGAAATCCAGCCCTGCTGGGAGGGAGTCGCAAGCGTCAGCGAGTCGCAGATCGCAGAAAGTGTGCCGGAGGACGCACCCGTAAATTTGAAATTCAGGTCGTTTCCGCTCCAAGCAGCGTTCGTGAGCGTTGTGTTTTCGTTCACAACCGACCCGGTTCCGGCCGTTCCGCCAGTCGTCATCAGTGTGAGACCGTTTGCCGCATCGTAACCCTTAAGCAGACCTACGCCATCGACACCTACGTTTATCGTACCGTTATTCGTCATCGTTCCGGTGACGTTTGCAGACCCGAAACCGTTGACGCCGGCGGTGAAATTGATGCTGGAGTTTGCGTTGTTCGTGACGGTTCCTGCGGTGAGGACGCCGCCTTCGAAGTTGATTTCACCCGTATTTTCGACGGTTTTTCCTTCTGCTTTGAACTCGCCGCCGTACAGATTGAGGGACGCATTTGCGTTTCCGATTCCTGTATAGCTTTTCACGGTCATCACGGCGTCATCGTAGATGCTTAAGGAACCGTTTCCGCCGCCGACGATGCTTCCAGAACCTTCACCGTTTCCGATGGAGAGATTTCCGCCCAGTGTGAACTGGCTGTTTCCCGAAAGCGAGAACAAACCGATTGCAGCCGTGTGCGTGTCGGTCAGCGCGTCGCCCGCAATGGAAAGCGATCCGCCCACCGTTGCCGTTCCGCCCGACATGGTGAAAACGCCGATGGTTTCGCCTTCCTGCGTGTTGGTCAAAAGTTTTCCGTAACGTCCGACGAGCATTCCTCCAGTGACGGTCAGCGTTCCGCCGGTCATCGTGAAGTACCCTTCCGAACCTGGATTGTCGCAGGGACCCTGAGCGGGATCGACTGCCGCCTGCTTGTTTATGCTGTAATTATCGTAGTTTCTTCCGATCTGGAAGTTTGAAGCGACCGTCAGAGCGCCGCCGTTCAACTGCACGAATCCGGTGCCGTTGTAACCGCAATAGAACGATTTTTTGCTCGTGAAGGAACCGTCATTGATGATGAGCGACCCCGTCGTTCCGTGTTCCAGACCGACCCACGTGTAGTTGGTGATTTCGACGTTTCCGCCGTTAACGACCATGACGGCCGTGCTCGGATCGTCGCCGCTCCCGCTGATTTTCAGACCGACGTCGGTTTTCAGCGTTCCGGAATTTACTGTAAGCATTCCATTCACGACGCTCACGGACGGAGTCGCGTTGCGGTTTTGCAGCACGATGGTTTCACTCCCCTGAACGGTCAGAATTCCTCCCGAAACGACGACGGACCCGGCCGACGCGGCGTCTCCGACCTGCAGAGTCCCCGTGATGGTGCTGTCGCCCGAAACGACGTTCGATGTGCCGCTGCTGCTCGTCAAAAGATTGGCGGCGAGCGTTCCGCCGTTGAAATTCAACGTTCCGTTATTCGTGACGGCTTTTCCCGTCGGAAGGGTCAGCGTGCCGGCGTTGAGGTTCATGGTTCCGTAGTTCGTGAAGGCGAGCGCGCTGTTTGTCGCGGTAAACGTTCCGCCGTTCATCGTGAATGTGCTGTAAGTGCCGTTTGCAACGACGCTTCCGCCCATGTTCACGGCTGCAGAATCGGAAACGGTGAAGAATCCGGTCGCTTCTGCGTTCGCACTGTATGCACCTTCGCCGCAGCCGACCAAGAGGATTCCGGAAACGATGTCGAACTGCGCGTCGCCGCCGATGTTCAGGTGCGATTCAATCCATTGAGGCGCAATCGTTCCTTCCCCTCGGTTGTTGTTCGCGATACAGACGTAAGCCCCGCGAATCGTAGAGTTTCCGCCCGTGATGTTGACCTCGGAATAGTTTACGTGGTCGGGATTGGTTTTGTTATTATATCCGATAATCAAATATTTTCCCACGTCTAGCGTTCCGCCCGTCATGTTGAAATAGGCGTCGCAGGCTCCTAAACTCGAATAATCGCGTCCGATTTGCAAGCCTCCGCTCGCACCGATGGTAAGGTTTCCGCCGTCCGCAAGATTGACGGTTCCGGTTCCGTGACCGCCGATATAGAAGGAACAGTTTGCGTCGACCTTTCCGCCTGCGTTGATGTTCAGAACACCGGATTCACCGAGGTTCGCGCCGATACAGGGGTGGGAAACATCGCCGACCTGGAACAAACCTCCATTATTAATATTGATGACGGCAGAGTTTCCAGCCGCGGCGCTCGCAATCAGGTTTCCCCCAACGCCGATGACGGTCGCGTTCTCGACGTTGAGCGAGCCGTTCTTGACCCAGCAGGAATATTTGTCGTTACGGAACCCCGAATTGACGCCGTAACCATTGACGGTGACGGTTGCGCCGCCGTTGACGGTCAGGGATCCGGATTCCGTGTCGCTTCCGATTACAAAATAGTCGTCTGTGGTGAGATCGGCGCTGACAGTCTGATTTCCAGTAACTACAACTTCGGTGCCCGCAGCGGAGAGCGTGAGTGAGGCGAGCAGCAAAGCCGCACCGCCGCACATCCACCATAATGTTCGTTTCATGATATTTATTTCGAGTTGAATTTTGAGGAATAAAATGATTCCGATACAGACGAAAGAAACAATCGTCTAGGGACCTGAACATTTGATAAAATTTTCTTATTCCTCTATTATAGTTCAGTAAATCGGAGTGTCAAGGAAAATCACTGAAAATCTTGCCTTTTTTTCAAAATTTTTGAAAATTTTACAAGAAATTCTGTAAATTCATAAAAACCGTCTGAATTGTCCCATTTTAAAGAAAACTGGGGGGACACATCCAAGTCCCCCCCAAGTTCAAAATTGCGACGAAAAAACCTCCATTGCACAAAATATTGATTTTTGTGTTAGAAAGTGGTCTATCGTTTTTATTTTGTTTGAATTGCGCGAATGATTTCATCCACATCGTTTTCAACTTTAATCGGATTGTTCGCAAAATCACACGTCGTGACGCCGTGCGGACGAAGCACCTCGTCGAATTTCTTCGGATCTCCGCAGTGATACGCAACGGTTGCCGTCGGATCTTTGAGCTGATGACCCGTCAAAATGCAGACGACACGGTCGCTGGGCGCAATGACGCCTTCTTCACGCAGCAGTTTGGTCCCCGCCACGCTCGCGGCACTCGCAGGTTCGCAGCCGAAACCGCAAGCACCCACTTGGGATTTCGCGTCCAGAATCTGCTGGTCGGAGACTTTGCGCACCACACCGTCGCACCATTCGAGCGCTCGGAGACACTTTTCGAGGTTTACCGGCCGATTGATTTCAATCGCACTCGCAATCGTATTCGCGCGGCGGCCCTCATCGTTCATCTGCTTGAAGAAAGCGTTGATTTTTGTACGGTCTGTGTTTCCGCCGTTCCAACGGATTCCCTCTTCATTGTAAACGCGTGTGAGCGTGTCGGCGCCCGCGGCGTTGATGACGGCCAGACGCGGAATCCGGTCGATGAGACCCAACGCGTAAAGCTCGTGGAACGCTTTTCCGAACGAACTGGAGTTTCCGAGGTTTCCGCCGGGGACCACAATCCAGTCGGGCGTGTTCCAGCGCAGAGCCTCCAAAACACGGAACATAATGGTTTTTTGTCCCTCAAGCCGGAAGGGGTTCACGCTGTTTACGAGGTAGATTCCGAGCGCCTTCGAAACCTCTTTGACGCGGGCCATCGCATCGTCGAAATCGCCGTGAATCTGAAGCGTCTGCGCGCCGTAATCGAGCGCCTGCGACAGTTTTCCGTACGCGATTTTTCCATCACCGATGAAAATGACGGCCTGCATTTTGTGGAGGCACGAACAGTAAAGCGCCAGCGACGCGCTCGTGTTTCCCGTCGAGGCGCAGGCGGCACGCGTCGCACCCACCATGCAGGCGTGCGTCGTGGCGGCACACATTCCGTTGTCCTTAAACGAACCAGAAGGGTTCATTCCTTCATATTCAAGGAACAAATTTCCCTCATTCATCCCGGTGTAACGCGCCGCACCGCGCGAGTTTTGAAGAATCGTTTGACCTTCACCGACCGTCACGCATTTTTCGAGGTCCGCAAAAGGAAGAAGTTCATGGAACTTCCACACGCCGCTGAAACGCTGAGGAATGTCGCGCATCGACCAATATTTTTCGAAATCTTTCAACGATTTCGGCGTCGGCAAACGATCCCAATCGTATTGAATGTCCAGCAGATTTCCGCATTTCGGACACGCTGTTAAAACTTCTTCCACGCCGTACTCGGCGCCGCACTGGGGATCAATACACTTTTGACAAACACAATCAGCCATCGGGTTCCGCCTTCCAAAAAAGATGGAGATAAAAGAAAAAATAAAATAATGCAGCGTATTATACCACAAATCGGTTTTTTTACAAGGCCCTGAGAGAAATTTGTTCT
>CAYTLK010000037.1:0-21764 GCA_964438515.1 uncultured Planctomycetaceae bacterium | reverse complement strand
CCCCGTATGAAGTCACTCGGCAGATGGAAAAAGAGGGGAGATTCCGTGCCGAGCTTCTTCATGCAGCCCACTTTTCAGGATTCCAGATTCAATGAACCGGAATGATTTTTGCGACGTTAACCGATTGCGGCGCTGTCAGTTTCACCCGTACGGATACGAATGCACTGTTCGAGCGGCAAGATGAAGATTTTTCCATCTCCGATGTGTCCGGAACGAGCCGCGGCGATGATCGTATTGACCGTTTGCTGGACGTAATCGTCATTCACGCCGATTTCGAGCCGAACTTTTTTGAGGAGGTTTACTTCCTTGCTTGCGCCTCGATACAGCTCGGTGAAGCCGCCTTGAGTGCCGCACCCCAAAGCATTTACAACGGACATTTTAGCGATTTGCTTTTCTGCGAGTGCGTCTTTTACGTCGTTTAGCGACTCGGGCTGAATGTATGCAATAATGAGTTTCATGATTTTTGCTCCTTTTTGAAATATCCAAAATTCATGGGAAAGCGAAACACTCAAGTGGTGGTCCAAGTGTCGAAGTTCGGATAGGCCTGCATTCCGTGTTCCTCGATGTCGAGTCCGCGAAGCTCTTCAATTCGCGAGACGCGCAGACCGATGGTGTACTTCAGGAGGGTGAAAAGGCCGATTCCGAGTCCGAAGGCCCAGCAAGCCGCCGTAATCGCGCCTTTGAGCTGCGTGATGAAGAGATCCAATCCGCCGCCGTAGAAGAGTCCGAAATCGGAACTTCCGCCCTGACCGGCTGCAAACAATCCCACCATAAGGGTTCCGAAAACTCCGCAGACGCAGTGGACGCTCACGGCGCCGACGGGGTCGTCGACTCGCAAAACGTGGTCGATGAACAGCACCGACAGAACCACAAGCACACCCGCCATAGCGCCGATGAGGATTGCGCCGAAGGGCGTCACACAGTCGCATCCGGCCGTGATTCCAACGAGTCCGGCCAAAATACCGTTCAAGGTCATCGTCGCGTCAGACTTTCCAAAAATAATCCACGCGATGCACATGGCGGTAATCGCTCCTGCCGCAGCCGCAAGGTTGGTTGTTACTGCAATATACCCGATATAATCATTTACCGCAACCGTACTTCCGGGGTTGAATCCGAACCATCCGAACCACAGGAACAAAACGCCCAGCGCACCCATCGGGAGGTGATGACCCGCAATCGCGTGAACGGTTCCGTCCGGTCCGTATTTTCCGATTCGCGGACCCAGTGTGACTGCGCCGGCCAGCGCGAGCCATCCGCCGATGCTGTGAACGATCGTCGAACCCGCGAAATCGTGGAAACCGAGCTGCGCCAACCATCCGCCGCCCCACGTCCAAGCACCGAAAATCGGGTAGATGAGGGCCGAAATGATGAAACTGTATACTAAATAACTTGTGAATTTTGTACGTTCCGCCATCGCGCCTGAAACGATCGTTGCAGACGTTGCGCAAAATACGCACTGAAAGAGGAAGAAGGACCAGCCGAGTTTTGCGTCGACTGCGAGTACGTCCTGCGTTCCGGGACAAAAATATTGCGTTCCGCAGAACCAAAAACCGTCCTTAAGGCCCCACATCAAACCGTAACCGACGATGAAAAACACGACCGAACCGACGGCAAAATCCATCACGTTTTTCATCGTGATGTTCACTGCGTTTTTGGCGCGGCTGAACCCCACTTCGACGAGCATAAAGCCCAGCTGCATAAAGAACACGAGGAAAGCCGCAAACAAGACCCAGAAATTGTCCAGTTTGTCCTGAATCGACTCGGCAGTCAGCGCCGGAGCCGCAACCGTATCGGAAACAACTTCGGAAACCGCTTCAACTGCGGCAGGAACAGGAACCGCGTCCTGCGCCCGCGTGAAACCTGAGTTGAGTGTGCTTACAAGCAGCGTAAGTACTATCAAACCGCTGAAAATTTTCATGGCTCACTCCTTTCGGAAAAGTGCAAACTCGAAGAATAAAAAAGTCCATAAAAAAAGGCGCCTGAAGAGGAAACTCCTTCCGAAGGATTCCTCTCTCAAGCGCCATTGCTCTTCGAGTGTTTTTGTGTTCATGCATAAAAAAACTTGCCGCACGAAGACTGAAACACAGTCATTCACACGTCAAGCATCTTTGCTCTTATGAACATTACCAGCATTATACACTATCGGCCCCAAATGTCAAGGGGTTTCAGGGAAAAAAGTCAAAATAATTGAAAATTTTTTAGTTTTGAATGTATTGAACCTTTGATTCAGGACGTTTTTCTGAATGTCTGCCGCTCCAAACCAAATTTTAGAGCGGCAGACGTTTACTGACGGAACGAACTTTACTGACGGAACGAACGCAGCGACATGGGGCGCATCGGTATTACGACGGACCCGTCTTTTGGGACGCGGAACGTTTCGCCCGTCACACAGTCGGTGAGGACGCCGGGCTTCAAACCGTCGGCCCGCACGTCGGACGCAGTGAATTCCAACGAACAAACTGCATAATACGTCCCGTTTTTCGGCGTCTCGATTTTTCGTACGTATTCTTTGCCGTACTTCGCCTGCTGAATGAGTTCCGACGGAAGCGCCGGAAGGGCGAGATAGGCCGAATTGAAGGCGCGTACCGCTTCGGGGAATCCGTGCTGGAAGGTGTTTGCCGTCAAATATCCGAGACGCGTCGGGTCGCCGAACGCAACCGCTCGAACTTCCGGAAGAACGCAAAACGCTCCCGCTCGTTCGACGTCCGCAACGAAATATCCAGCCGGTTCAAACTCCTTTCCGTCGGCGTCCCGAACGTTCAATTCGTTTTCATTAAGCGGAAAATGACGCACACACGCAAGGCCCGCCCCCGTTCTGTAACGTTCCATCGTCTCAGGATTCGAAGCGCTGTACGTTCTATGAATAGTGTATGAAAACATCACGTCGGGGGAATTCTTCAGATTTTCGGGGTCTGCGGGTGGAAGTGCGTGATTCACCTCCCAGCCGCCCCAATTTTCCTGCCAGGCGGTCAGTGCTGAATCGTACATATTTCCGTCCAAAACTTCCTGAAGCGTGACGGGCTTCGCGAACCGTTTTTCGTACATCGGATTTCCGTTCACAATTCTTTCCCAAGTTTCCGGATCGTCGTTTACGATGGCGGTTTTGTACTTCCAGGAATCTTTTTTCCCTTTTCCGACTTCCTGCCAGCGCAAGGAACAACCCGGCTCGCCGCCGTCGGCCGTGTACAGTACGAAGCTGTTCGGACTCCATTTTTCACGGAGGAAACTCGCGATTCCTTCCAGAAACTCCCGCCGCTTTCCGAACCACCACGAATAATAAACGTCACGCAAATTCGAGTCTTTTTTCAGTTCCTCCCGTGAAACGGTTTTTCCCTCGTTTGCGTCTTTTGCGAAATCCTGCAGATTCCGTTCGTTGAAACTTACGGGCGTCTGCGAGACGCGCTGACGGAGCCAAATACCGGGAATTTCAACTTTTCCTTTATATTTCAAAACCGTACAATCGAGGATTTTTTCAAAGTCGGCGAGCGTTTCGGGGTCGGACAAATCGACGTTTCCTTTCTCGCTCCACCAAATGTGCGTGTACGGTCCTTTCCCCTCCAGACGCACCGCGCGACGCTGGAATCCGAGCGATTTACTTTTGTCGCCGCCCATCGATCCGCAATATTCGTAGTAGGGAATCATCGGAACTTTGTATTCCGCACACAATTCCGTCAGATCGTCCCACAGCGTGTTGTATGCGGGTTCAAAGACCCATCCGTTTCCGCCGTAGGGTTCCGAATTCCAACCCTGATTGTGTCCGAACTCGAGCAAATCTTTGCAGAACGCATTCACGCCCATCGCGCGGCCCCACAGAATTTTGTACCGATACCAGTCCACTGCGTTTTCGACGCCTCTTTTTTCAGAATCTTGTTTTTTGTACACAGAATCAATCACACCGTCGGCCATTTCTTCACGCCAGAAGATGTAACGTTTGGGGAGATTTTCGGGCGGATAATGAATTTCGAGCGCGAGTTTTTCAGGCTCAAGCACCTCATAAAGCCGGATGAAACGCACGGCCGCGCCGGCGGAAAGAGGGTCGAGCTGTGCGTACGTGTTGGAGATTTGGACCCAGAAACCGTCTTCCGGAAGACGCGGTCGGTCTCCAGCTCCGCGAGGACGTTCCAGCTCGCAAAAACGGTCGTGCAGGAAAAACAGACCGTTCCACGACTCGAACTTTTTCGAAAGCGGATATTTCAGCGATTCCGGATTATGATTTACGTACCGACCAGTAACGACGTCTCCGCACGCCTGACCGGTCGCAAAACCCGAAACCGTTTCGGAGCCGCCGTTATGAATGAACATGGAACGACTGACGTCTTCCGGATACTCGACGCGTAAAACGTACGCGGAACCGGGTTTAAGATTCTTTTTCTCACCGATTTTGTACCCGAAAAACTGCGTGGTTTCGTCGTTGGGACGCAGCACTCGGCAGGATTTTCCCAAAAGATTTTCGACGGACGAACACCCTTTTGGAAACTCCGCGTCCGGCGCACAGTCCGAGCAGTTGATTTCCTGTATAAGTTTCAGTTTTCCGAAGCAGCTTTCTTCATCCGCGAAGGACGTCTGCGTCATTCCGACGAACAGCACGGCCCAAAACGGGAATAAGAACAGGGAAAAACGGGGAACGGAAGCGGCTTTCATCATTTTTTCTCCAAAGAGTGTAAACGGAAGGAATAAACGGATGGAATAGCGGGACTTTTTTCATTATAACACGAACGGTACTTTTTTGCAAGAAGAAAATTCGAGGTTCCGAAAAGTTTTTTTCTCCCCCGCCTTTCGAAAAATAAAATATTGTGTTATACTTACGATTAATGAAAGAAATTCCGTAAATTTTGGAGGTGCATTGATGCTTTATACGTTTCATCCACGGGAAACTTTACTCGCCGTCGCCGCGCTGCTGTGTGTCGAAATGTCGGCCGTCGGTCTGCAAGCGGAAACGCCTGAAATTCTCAGTCCCGGAACGCCGCTCGCGCTGAACGAAGAGGGGTTTGCGCCCATGTTTCCGTTCGTGATTTCGAAAGTTCCGCTTCACAATATTACGAACGTGACGATCTGGAATCCTGAACCTGTGCGGCCTGCCGGAAGCGACGGTTTTGTATGCGTCGAAAACGGTCAATTCGTGAACGATGCGGGCGTCATTCATTTTTTCGGGACGAATCTCAGCTGCGACGCGTCGTTTGCCGACTCGCACGAAGACGCAGAGTTTCTCGCGAAATCCATCGCACGGTTCGGAATCAATATCGTACGAATTCATTATATCGACACCGCGGGACGGCTGTTCGACCGAAATCAGCCGCAGCGGGAACTTTCCGTTCAAAACATGGAAAAACTCGATTATTTGATTTATCAGCTGGAACAAAACGGAATTTACGTGAACCTGAATCTGCATGTCGCGCGTCAGTTTCGGGAGTTGGACGGTTTTTCCGGCGAAAAGGAACGACCGAAAAACGATAAAGGTCTCGATAATTTTGAGCCGCGCATGATTGCGCTTCAAAAGGAGTTTGCGCGAAACTATCTGAAGCACGTAAATCCTTATACGAGAAGGGCTTATGTAAACGATCCTGGCGTCGCGATGATTGAAATCAACAACGAAAACAGCATTGTGGGTGCGTGGCGCTGGGGGTCGCTCGAAACGCTTCCGGCTCCGTATAGTGAAACGCTTCAAACCCTTTGGAATGCGTGGCTCCGAAAAAAATACGACTCGACCGATGCGCTGCGCAAAGCGTGGAACTGCCGTTTTTATCCGGACGGTGAAAATCTTTTACCCGGCGGAAATCTTTCGTCTGGCGAAAATCTTTCCCCCTCGCAAGAGGAAAAAGCGGGAGGAAAACGAATTCCCAACTGGGAGTTCGTGACGGAAAAAGCCGAATGGACGTACGAACTGACAGACGGAACATCTGCCGGAACATCAGCCGGAACATCCGACGGAACAACGACGGAAAAAACGCTGCATATTCAGGTTCAAAAAGCCGGGGAACAGTCGTGGGCGCCTCAGTTCCACTGCGTCGGCGCGTCCCTAAAAAAGGACGTTCCGTACAAACTCACGCTGAAAATGCGCAGCCGAAACGCCTCCACAGTCTCCGTCGGCGTCTCGCAGATGAACGGCCCTTGGAACAATCTTGGATTTTCGCAGCCTCTGACGCTTTCAAACGACTGGAACGAATACACATTTGAATTTTGTGCAAATTCCGACGAGCCGCGTGCCAGAGTCGGATTTGGAGGTCTGAAGGCCGGCACCGATGTGGAAATTGCATCCGTTTCCCTGCGCGAGGGAGGGTGCGTCGGCGCGTCGCCGGAAGAAAAACTCGAAAATGGAACCATCCAACCCGTCTTTTACCGCCGCAAAAACGCAACTCATGAACAGTTTTGCGACATGGCGGATTTCATTCTTGAAACGGAAAATGCGTACTGGCAGACGATGTACCACTTCGTGAAAGACGAGCTGCACGCGCACGCACCCGTCTCCGGAACGCAGCTCCGTTACGGCGGCTGGTACGCACAGGCGGCGCTCGATTACTGCGACATTCATGCGTACTGGAATCATCCGTCGTGGCTCGGCAAAAGCTGGGATTTGAACAATTGGTTCGTTCGAAATACCGCGCTCGTGAATCACTGGGCGACCGCTGCAGGAACGACGAATCGACTCGCAAACGCACGTGTTTTGGGACTTCCGCTCACCGTCAGCGAGTACAACCATCCGTACCCCAACTTTTACGGTGCCGAGGGACTTCCGGAAGCCTGCGCGATGGGGGCGTTTCAGAACTGGAGCGCGCTCTATCAGTACACGTGGCAGCATAATACCGATTACGACCAGCAAAAAACGAACGGTTTCTTCGATATGACGTGCAATCAGGCGCAGCTCGCGCACGCTCCCGCATGTTGGGCGATGTTTTGCCGCGGCGATGTTACGCGAGGCCCCGTTCGATTCCTGTACAGCCCCGATTTTTCCCGAAAAACCGAATCGGAACTCTTCCACACCTCCGGAAGCGGCTACCATCAGGAACTCGCGAGCGACGATCCCGCTCTGCCGTTCGTCGTCAATACGGGTTTGAATCTTACGGATTTATGTCCATTTTCCGTACCTGAAAATATGAAAATCGCAACGTCGTGGAACGATCTTCCTGCAGAGTGCGGACGCCCTGAAAAACGCTGGCTCCGAAGCGAGACGGGCGAGCTGTACTACAATTGGGAACTCGAAGGAAAAGGGTTCTTCACCGTAAACACGCCGAAAACGAAAATCTTTACAGGTTTCGTGGCCGATCGGACGTTCGAAATCGGAAATGTGGCGCTTAAACCGGGAAAAACCCGTCTCGACTGGCTGACGTTTTCCATGACGCAAACCACTTCGACCCGCACTCTGATTGCCGCAACAGGATTCATAAGGAATCACAACATGAAGTTTGAGGATCTGGGAAACGACCGAATCACGTGCCGAACCGACTGGGGGACGGAACCCGTCGAGTGCGAAGGAATTCCGATGGAAGTCCGCATCCGAAGCGTCCCGCCGGGACGAAAATGCTTCGCTCTGGCTCCCGACGGCTCCCGAAAAGAGGAACTGCCCGTCCGATGGGAGGATGATGGTTGCACCATGGTTTTCGAAATTTCGCCGAAATATCAAACACTTTGGTACGAGTTGGTCGAACTGACCAAATGACGTTCCATTCGGAGGAATCCCGCCCTCATAGGGAGCAATAAAAACAGCTTTTTCCGACATTATTTTCAAATTAGAAATATTTTCAAAAAATTGCGGAAATTTTGCCGTAGAGCTATTGACATTTGCGGGGATTCGAGTATATTACAGTAAATGCTAAAATTTTATCAATAACAATTTATCGATATGTTTTCAGGAGATGCGCTCGATGGCCGACAAAGTAAAAATCGTAATCTGCATTGGAAGTTCCTGTTTTTCGCGAGGGAATTCTCGTAACGTCGATGTGGCGGAAAATTTCATGAAAGAACGGGGAATTGTCGATGACGTGGACATCGATATTTGCGGCGGATTGTGCGCGGGCAAATGCGCCGACGGTCCGAACGTGATTGTAAACGGTCAAATTTTCAATCACGTGGACGGCGGCGTGATGCTCGACCTTTTGAATCGTTTGTTCCCGGAAAAAGACGAAACTCAAGCGGGTTGAATGCGGCAAAAAGACGGCGTGAAACAGAGAGACGGCGTGAATTAGTACGTAAAATTACGAAACATGGGAGAGAAAAATGGACCGACAATTTCCGGTTTACACCACAGAAAATGAGTGTCAGGATTGTTACAAATGCGTCCGGCACTGTCATTGCAAGGCGATTCGCATCGTGAACGCGCGAGCGGCGGTGATTCCGGAGCTTTGCGTCTCGTGCGGCGAATGCGTCCGCGTCTGTCCGGCTCACGCCAAAAAAATTCGTTCGGATCTGGCGCGTCTGAATCAGTTTCTCGCAAACGGTGAGAAAGTATATGCGTCTGTCGCTCCGAGTTTTCCCGGATATTTTCGCGGAGTTTCGATTCATCGACTGGCCGGCGCTCTGAAAAAACTGGGTTTTGCGGGCGTCAGTGAAACGGCTTTGGGCGCGCAGATTGTAAGCGCGTCGGTCGGAAAGTTCCTCGGAGAGGCGAAAGACGGCGTCTTCATTTCGAGCGCCTGTCCCGCAACGGTGCAGTACATTCAGAAGTATTTGCCGCAATGGAGCGAAAACATCGTGCCGTTCGACTCGCCCGTAATGAGTCACTGCAAACTGCTTCGAAAAACGTACGGAAATGATATTAAGACGGTTTTTATCGGCCCCTGCGCGGCTAAAAAGAACGAAGCGGATGCGAATCCGGGCGTACTGAATCTTGCGATTACGTATACGTCGCTCGAAAAACTGATGGAAAGCAAAAATGTTCGATTCGAAGACGTTCCCGACGCGGAAATTGTGCCGGAAGAAGCGGAAGAAGGGCGTCTTTACTCGCTCGAAGGCGGGATGAACGACACACTGCGCGGAACGGGAATCGGCGAGGATGGA
Organism: uncultured Planctomycetaceae bacterium; assembly: GCA_964438515.1. Taxonomy (GTDB): domain Bacteria; phylum Planctomycetota; class Planctomycetia; order Pirellulales; family Thermoguttaceae; genus RGIG3701. The sequence continues at coordinate 12,773 of CAYTLK010000037.1, read as the reverse complement.
ACGGTTGCGCCGGAAGACGAACTGACGAAAAACGTACGTTTTCTTACGGTCTCCGGTCTCGAACGCATTTCGACGGTTCTCGGAAATATTCATCCGGATTCGGTGAAAGGGAGTAAAATTTACATTGAAGCGCTCGCGTGTCACAACGGCTGCATTCATGGTCCTGTGATGCTGGACGAAGCGGCGGCGGTCGATGTGATTGCGGTCACGGATCAAATCAGCGCCCGACGTTCGAGCTTGGGGCGAGAAATTCCTGTAAATATTCGTCAAACATACGTTCCCGAATCTGTGGCAGTCGGCGAGCCGGACGAGGAAGAAATGCGCAAGGCGCTCGCGAGCGTCGGAAAATTCACGCGTGAGGACGAGCTGAACTGCGGAGCGTGCGGCTACGATTCGTGTCGGGAGTTTGCAAAAGCGCTGCTTCACGGGAAAGCCGAAGCGCCGATGTGTCACAACTACTTGCGCAAAAACTTTGAACGAACGAGCAACGCGCTCATCAAATACATCCCCGCAGGAGTCGTAATTGTAAACGATCTGCTTCAAATTGCGGAGTGCAACCGTCATTTTGCGGAGCTGGTCGACGAAAGCACACTCGAAATTTTCAACACGCTTGGAAATTTGGACGCAATTCCGATCAGCAATCTGGTTCCGTTCTGGGATCTTTTCGAGAGTGTGCTTGAAAACGGCGGCGAAATCGAAAAATTCAATCAGCCGTTGGGCGACAAAATCGTAAATATCAGCGTCTTTTCCATTTCGGTTGGAAAAACAGCGGGTGCCGTCATTCAGGACGTCACGCGCACGGAGCTTCAGCGCGAGCAAATCGCCGAGAAAGCCAAAGAAATCATTCGGAAAAACGTTTTGACCGTTCAGCAAGTCGCGCGTCTGTTCGGGGAACACATCGCCGAGACGGAAATCTTGCTGGAGGAGATTGCGGGGACGTATTTTGGAAAGCGGGAGGAGTAACTCATGGCGGCTGGAGAGCTTTTTGTGGAAATGGAGTGTCGCCAGTTCACCAAAACCGGTCAAAACGCCTGCGGTGACGACTATCAGCTCCTCACGCTGGAAGAGGAAAATCGAAGCATCGCGGTCCTTTCGGACGGGTTGGGAAGCGGAATTAAGGCGAATATGCTCGCCAATATGACGACGACGATGGGATTGTATTTTCTCAAGTCGAACATGGATATTTTGCGTTCGGTCGAAACGATGATGGACTCACTTCCGATCTGTGAGGTCCGAAAAATCAGTTACGCGACTTTTTCCATGGTTGATTTGCGGCTGGGCGGAATCACGAGAATCATCGAGATGGGAAATCCCGAATACATCCAGCTTCGCGGAGCCGTGGAGGTTCCCGCTCAGAAGCACGACCGAATCGTCTCCCAGCGCTGGCCGGACCGTGAGGTCGAGTGCTACGAAACGCGCATGGAACCCGGCGACCGTCTGATTCTTTGTTCGGACGGCGTCACGCAGGCGGGACTGGGGCAGAAAAAGTACAAATTCGGGTGGAGACGCAGCGGCGAGTTGGAATTTGTACAGGAAACAATCCGTCGGGAGCCGAACATTTCCGCACGGGATTTAGCGTATTCGGTCGCGTTTCAGGCGCTGTCCATCACTCCTGGAAAGTGTCTCGACGACATCAGCTGTCTCGTGATTTACCTCCGTCATCCGCGTATTCTTCGTATTTTAACAGGCCCGCCGTTCCACAAGGAACACGACCACGATTTTGCACTTCTGGCGAGTTCCGGCGCGAACGATGTGATTGTTTGCGGAGGAACGACGGCGACGATTCTCGAACGGGAACTGCGTAAAAAAGTCGAAATCGACCTCCATCTCGTCAAAGCGAGCGGCGACCTTCCGCCTCCTGGAACGATGCCGGGCGTGGGACTTGTAACGGAAGGAATTTTGACCCTCTCCCGTGTGTGCTCGGTTTTGGAAAGCGCTCAAACGGACGATATTCCGATGGCGGCTCGTGCGATTATTAATCGGATGAACGAGAACGACATTATTGAATTCATCGTCGGCACTAAAGTAAATGAAGCGCATCAGGACCCCAATCTTCCGATTGAGCTGGAGCTGCGGCGCAACATCGTGAAGCGGCTCGCGGCCGTTTTGGAAGAAAAATATCGCAAAAAAGTCGTCACTCAATATTATTAAATCGATCGATACTTTTGGTCATTTTAAAAGGAAATTTCAAACATGGAAAAGATTCGACTTGAAATCTGCTGTGGAACAACGTGTTACATGCTGGGAGCCGACAAACTGCTGAAAATCGAAAATTTGCTGCCGGAGACGTTTCGCGACCGGATTGAAGTGTCGGCCGTTCCGTGCTTTAATGCGTGTGTGGCGGACAGTATCTGCCGCGCGCCTTTCGTGCAAATCAACGGTCAGCCGCTTTACAATGCAACTGTGGAATCGGTTTTTGACGCCCTCCAAAAGGTTCTTGCGGAAGAGAATGAAAACCGTTAAAATAATCATTTTTTAATCAAATGTCCGTTTAAAAGATTCAAAATAATCAAAAAGCAATACAATAGAATTCAGTAAAAATTTCAATGAAGAAATTTAAAAGGAGTGACAAACGATGAGCAACGGTGCGGAATATATGCGTCGGGAACTGATGATTCGTCTCGTACGGCTATTCGATCAGGGAAAACTTGAGGAGGAACTCGATCAAGTTCCGATTCGTCTGCGTCCCAAAGATGGAGAATCCAGCAGATGCTGCGTCTATCACGACCGCGTGGTGCTGAAATATCGACTCATGGCGCTCATGGGATTCAGCTGCGAAGAAGAAACCAACGAGGCGCAGACGCTCGCCGAATACAAACGTCAGGCGGACGCTCGTTTTGATTCCGGGTCGGGCGCGCCCAAAGGAAATCCGTTGACGGTCTGCACGGCCGGCTGTTCCGGATGTCCCGATAATTCCTACGTCGTGACGGGAAACTGCCGCGGCTGTTTTGCGCGTCCCTGCATGTTCAACTGTCCGCGCGGCGCCATTTCGGTCGTGAATCAGATTTCGCATATCGATTATTCCAAATGTATCCAATGCGGAAAATGTATGAACGTCTGTCCCTTCCACGCCATCATGAAGACGACGGTTCCCTGCGAGGACGCGTGTCCGGTCGGCGCCATTCGAAAGAACGAACATGGTCGGGCGGAGATTGATTTCGATAAATGTACGTTTTGCGGAAAGTGCTTCCGTGCGTGTCCGTTCAGCGCGATTATGGAACGTTCGCAGATGTTGGACGTTCTGCTTGCGCTCCAAAAGAAGCCGCGCCGCGTCGTCGCGATGATTGCGCCCTCCGCATACTCGCAGTTTCCCGGAACGATCGAACAATTATTTACCGCCGTCAGTGCGCTGGGATTCGACGACGTGATGGAAGTCGCGCTGGGAGCGGAACTTACGTCACAGCACGAAGCGGAAGAATTTCTCGAAAAGATGCATGAAAAACAGAAATTGATGACGACTTCTTGCTGTCCCGCCTACGTGGAACTCGTGAAGCGTCACTATCCTGAATTCGCGCAGTACGTTTCCTCCACGCCCAGTCCTATGAAATACGCAGCGCAAATCGTACACAAGGACGATCCGGAGGCGATTACGGTTTTCATCGGTCCGTGCATTGCGAAACGTTACGAGGCGGCGCAGTGTGATGGAATCGACTACGTTTTGACGTTTGAGGAACTCGGCGCGATGCTTGCGGGACGCAAAATCGACATTTTCACGCAGAAATCTTGGAATCTTTTTCATCCAGCAGACGAAAACGCACGCAACTTTGCACGCAGCTGCGGCGTCACGGAGGCGGTTTTGGCCGACATGAGCGACGATTTGAAAAAAGATGATCCGACGTTTGAGCTGCACGACAAATTCATCAATGGAATCGACAAGAAGACGCTTCCACAGTTGAAACTTTTTGCTTCGGGAAAGATTCCTGTGAATTTTCTTGAAGTGATGGCGTGCGGCGGCGGCTGCGTCAGCGGGCCGTGTTCGTTGAAAAACGATTAATATGGGTAAATAATTCAACAAATAATTCAAAAACAAATTCATAACTATTCATTTATTCCTTACTATCAGGAGAAAATTTTCATGAATACAGAAAAAACGGCGAGAATCGAAAAACTTTCAACCATTCGGCGTCTGCCGGTGGGTCTGAATAAGCTGTACGAACTGAAAGGGCGCGGAGTTGCAACTATCACGCTTTCAGAATTTGCGGTACGCATGAATCTCGACGACACCGTCATTCAGAACGATCTCGTCGTGTGCGGCGCCGCCAAACGAACGGATGTTGGGTTCCGGATCGACCAGCTCATCAACACGTTGGAAGAATATTTGAAGACGGTTCAGCCTGTCGACGCGGTTTTCGTTTGCGGCGGTCTTTTAGGAGAGATTCTGCTTCGTAAGAAGAATTTTGCCGGTTTGGGCGTGAACGTTCTTGCGACTTTTTTGACGGAAACGGTCAAAAAGACGGTCGACGAAGATGAAAATATCTTCCCGCTGGAAAAACTCACGAATCTTACGCAGCGGCTTTTGCCGGAAGTCGGGATTCTTTGCGTTCCTCACAAACTGGCGCAAGAAGCGACGGAACTTCTGATTCATGCAGGAGTTACGGAGATTTGGAACTGGTCGGGCACCGAAATTACGGTTCCGTCCAACTGTGCTGTTTTTCAGGAAGAAATTGTTGTTCCGGAATTCAATCTGTTTTCTATTACAAACTGAGGCGTACTGTTGTGACCGCGAGCGGCTGCTGGAATTTGCGGCTGCCGCTTGTGTGACGCCCTCCTAAGAGCGAAACAGACGCCCCCACCTCAATTCTATGCTGGTTCTACAATGAAGTTCAGTTTTCACAAAGACGGAGAGTCGTGGTGCGCAGTTCCAACGGCGAACGGGAAAACTGAAATTCAGAATAGCGTTAGTAAAAAGGAGAAAAAATGCCGTCACGAAGAAGTTTTTTAAGTTTTGCTGCGGGTGCCGGGCTTCTGGCGCTTTCAGGCTCGGGCGCTGCGGCGCAGGAAGTGAAAATCGCAGGTTTTGACGAAACCGCCACGCACATCGACGAAACCAAACCTTGGGTGAAATATTCCGATCGTAAGGTCCGTGTGGGACTGGTCGGCTTCGGCTGCTGTCGGTTTTCGTCGCAGTTCGGACTGCAGTCCCATCCCAATGCGGAGGTGGTTGCGGTCAGCGACCTCATTCCCGAACGGTGCAACGCGCTTGCGGCCGAGGTCAAATGCGAGAAAAAGTATCCGTCTTTGGAAGAAATGCTGAAAGATGATTCGGTGGAGGCGATTTACATCGCAACGGACGCACCGTCCCACTGTCGGCAGGCGATCAACATTCTGAAGGCCGGAAAACACGTTGCGACGGCCGTTCCCGCAATGTTCGGAAATCTCGATGACGCGATGGAACTGTACGAAACCGCCAAAGCGCATCCGGAATTGGTTTACGCAATGTTCGAAACGACCGCTTACCGCGACAGCTGCTACGCCATGCGACAGCTTTATCGGGCGGGGGCTTTCGGAAAGATGATCTATTCGGAGGGCGAATACTATCACTACCACGTCAGTCAAATCGCGAGTTACAACGACTGGCGGGTCGGTTTGCCGCCGCAGTTCTATCCCACGCACTCGAACGGTTTTTACGTCTGCGTGACGGGCGGGGCGTTCACGGAAGTTTCCTGCATGGGGATGCGGAGCGTTTTGGAGCCGTACCAGCCGGACGTAAATGTGTACAAAAATCCTTTCGGGACGGAAGTTGCGATGTTCCGCACCTCGGAGGGTGGAATGGCGCGAATGGCTGTCAGTTGGGATACGCCCAGTTTTGAAGGCGAAAAAGGGCGCTGCCGCGGCCAGTTCGGCTCATTCGAAGATTCTTTCCAAGGGATTCCATCTTCGCAGGAGTCTGCCAAAAACGTTTCGATTCTGAAACCGGCGCTTCCTCCGGGTGTTCCGGCGGGCGGACACGGCGGCTCGCACGGCTATCTCGGTTCGAACTTCATTGATTCGATTCTTCAAAAGCGTCTTCCGATGGTGGACATTTGCAAGGCGCTGAACCTTTCGGTTGCTGGTTACATGGCGCATCAATCCGCATTGAAAGATGGTGAGTTGATGAAAATTCCGCAATTCACCTGATTTGGACTCAACACATTTGGAAATTTATAGAAAGTTTCCAAAACCTGAAAGTGAAAATTTCGTAAAAAGCCGATATCGTGCAAAAATCGTACGATATCGGATTCCGCTTTAAGATCTTTTTTGGAACGTGACGTTCGTGAGGCAAAAACGTTTTGAGATTTAGTTTTTGAAAAAAGATTTTACCCACAATCGAAGTTGTCTATATTTTCGGTAAAACTTGCTTCTTTTAAATCGATCCACTCTTTTTTTGAATGTTATTTGCGGTTTAAAATTTTTCCAAGGGGTTAATTTTAAATATTTCCAGTAGTATTTTTTTTCTGGAGAATCATACTCATACTGCCAAGGTTTCTCACTTGAAAAATAATGAATAATTCCGACTGGATGATTGGCAATTTGACGGTACTCCGAAGCAACAAACAGACCATTTTTATATGAGGGGACAATCTGAATATTCCATTTGAACGGTAAAATCAGAGAGTCCGATTCAAAAACAACATTCAATCCATCCTGATCTGGAAACAAAACTTGTTCCGCATGAACAGTTATCCATTCTAAGACCTTCTGAAATAAATGCTGCTGCCGAATTTTATTCAAGTTCATCAACAACATTCCTGCATTACAATAAGGTTCGTTCAATCCCAGTCGAATACAATCTGAACTCAGCCATTTTCCCGCTTTTTCCTGCATCCAGGCAGTCAGTCCCCGGTTCACAACCCATCCTAAACTCACGTTTTCCAAATCGGTATTCCACAGTTCCGAAAGCGGCGCAGTAACAATCATATCGCAATCGAGGTACAGTATTTTCTCTAATTTTGGAAGTAATTCAGGTAACAATAAACGTAAATATGTATTCAATGTAAAATAGGAAAGGGAAGGACAACCTGCGAGTTTTGTAAGTTCAGGATGTAAAAATATGAGCTCAAAATTCTTAATATCCTTCAATAATTCCAGACGATCTTTATTTTCCTGGGTGATTCCTCCGTCAAGAACATAAAATGTAAACAGTTCTTCAGGCAGCGAATTTGCCAATATTGATGCAATCGCGCAACCCGCATGCTGGCAATAATTATCGTCTGTCGCAAAAGCAATATGGAAATGTGTCATTTTAAATAATTCGGCTCTCTGTTATGCCGCAGGTCTGAAAACCATTTATTTTTTTCCTCAAGTATCTTTTTTTGAGCATCCATCGTCGCTTGTGCCCGAAACATTTCTAAAATATCCGGGTGTTTTAATTCGGGAACATCGTTGAGTCTTTGAATCACTTCTCGAATCAAAAGATAACGAGGCCAAGCAGGACTTTGTACCAGACCCAGCCGTTTCTTTATCGAATGAAAAAACTTGGGAATAAAACGAAAGAAATTGCGTTTTTTCGGGTGGGAAAACATTTCATCCACTGCGTTTTTATCGTGATGGCGGTATTGAATCAGCGCTTCCGTAATATATTCGAATGGAGTGCATATCCCCAAGACGTGCAGAACCCATTGATCATGATAACGGATGTTCTTAGGATACGGTAACAGCAATTGATTCCACGATCGTCGATATGCCATCGCGCAGCCGCTCCAGGAAAACGATCGAGTTGCTAAAAAAGCATAAATCGAATTTTCGGGAATATTTTTCATTCGACTAATCCATGATACGTCTTGAATCCAATCTGGAACGCCAATTTTGTTGCCCAGTTTATCTATATGCTCCATATTATGAGCAATCAGTCCTATTTCTGGGGATTCTGTAAATACTTTGAGTACCACTCCCACTTTTTTTGGCAGCCAGATGTCATCTTGGTCGCAAAAAAATATTATGTCTTTTGTACACAAGGACGAGGACTTCTCGAAATTCTTGAAAAACCCCAGATTTTTTTTGTTCCGATAAATTCGGACTTCGAACGGAGCGGTTTTGGCAAACGCTTCCAAAAGACGCATTGTGCCGTCTGACGAACAATCATCGCAAACGACCAATTCATCCGGCAAAACGATTTGACTTGCCAACGAATCCAGCTGCTGCTGCAAATAGCGTTCACCGTTGTAGGTCGTCATTGCAATTGATGAAGTTAGAGACATTTTACTTACCAACACACCTTTCTTCGTTTGGTGTGAGTTCAGAAATTACCTCATCCTCGCAAGGAACACACTTATCATCTTGGTAAAACGCCAAATCCAGCACCGCTCCGAACCGTTTTCCCAGTCTGTCGCCCGCCATACAGCCGAACAGCCCGCCGAACGCCGCTCCGAGAACGAGCAAACGGAACGCATCCTGTGCATGATGAAGTCCCAAGAGGTTGTGACAGAGAAACAGACCGAACCCTGCACCGAATCCCAAACCAACGCCGAGCACGATACACATCCCGCGTCGTCCACTCTCAGCAAATCGACCTTTCAGCGCTCGCTGCCGCCGTTTATTTTCTTTTCGCATTTTGACGTCCAATGATTCCTGCCGCAAAAAAGACTTGATTTTACATAGAATCTTCTATAAAATATCAAAAATCCGAGTTGCGACATTCCTACAGAATGCGTTAAAATGAGGTTCTGCAGACGAGACGCCCGCAGAACCAAGGGCCGCGACTGCGGCTCACTTTCTTGCGGCTTGAGGAACATAGTCGTTCAGCAGCTTTTCCGCAAAAATCGGCGCAAACTGCGTCAGACGCGGACGTCCGTCCAACATCGGAAGCGTCAGCATCTCGTGTCCCACAAGCGGCTGCGCGTACGCCGTAAAATCGTCCGTTACGTCGCATCCGTCCGCAGAAATCCAACTCTTCGGGAACGTCCGCTCACTGTTCGCGACGACCGAAAGCGGCACTTTATCGTAACGCACACTGTAAATCGGACCCGCATCGCGCAGAATAGTGGACATAAATCCGCTCTCGCCCGCAGCCGCCAGTGCGCACGCTTTTTGACCCAGCGCGTATGCTTCGTCGAGGTCCGTCACAGAGGCGTACGCCATGCTGTGGCGCTGATCCGTTCCAGGAACGTTTCCGCGCGCGTTTCCTTTGACGCACAACCCTTGTTCGTTCAGGTAGTTCACGACTTTCTGAGCGACCGTCATTTGGGAACTGCTGAAGGTCGTGTGACCGAAAGAATCCTTCAGTTCGCCGAGCGAGCCGACGTTGAAACCTTCACTGATGACGACGACGCAGCGTCCGAACTCCCGCAGTTTCGCGTTCACCTGATCGTGCAGCTGTTCGAGCGTGCAGGGCGATTCGGCCATATAAATCAGCAGCGGCATCTCGCGTTTCGGGTCCGCAAGACGTGCAGCCGCAGGAATGAAACCGATTTTTCGTCCCATCGCCTGCATCACGAGAACCGGGTCCGCCGGAGAGGAACCCTTGTTTTCCTGATTGGCGTAAGCGGTCGTGTGCATCCAATATTTCGCAACGGAGCCGTAACCGGGCGTGTGGTCGATGAGCTGAAATTCACTGTCTCCGACATCATTATCGATCGTTTTCGGAACACCGACGGCCGTGAGGTCGAGACCGCGAACTTTGGCCATCTCGGCGATTTTGTTGGCCGTGTCCATCGAATCGTTTCCGCCGTTGTAGAGGAAATAACCGACATTGTGAGCCTTAAAAACCTCAATGACGCGGTCAAAATCTTCGTTTTGCCACTCTTTCAGTTTGTAACGGCACGTACCGATCGAACCCGCAACGGGCGTGTAGCGAAGAAGGGAGATTTCGTCTGGATTTTGCGACGTGAGGTCGATGAGATCTTCCGTAAGCACCCCCTCAATACCATGCACAGCGCCGTATACTGTTCCGATATTTTCGAAACAGCGCGCCGCCTCGACGACCCCTTGCAGGGAGCTGTTAATCACACACGTCGGGCCGCCGCTTTGCGCAACGACAAGATTTTTGGCCGACATAAATTTTCTCCTGGAATTTTGGAAAATAAGGATAAAAGTTTATCAAATGAGGTGTTCCAATCGGATTCCACTGGAACACAATTCAACTTTTATTATACTCCTTTTTTCAGGAAAGAAAAGGCCCCCGCAAAAATTTCCGGCAGATTTTGGCGAAAAAATGGGACGCCCCCTTTTATTGTTGGGAAAATTGCACTATAATGAGACGATATGGGATGAACAGAAGCGTCATTCGGTATTCGTTTGCCGTTCGTTTTATTTTTGTACAACGTGTTTTTTGATTTTATTTTGATTTTTGAAACATATATTTATTGGATGAACCTTCATGAAACACTTAAAAATTCGATTTCTCGGTCACAATGCGTGGCGGCTGACGTATGAAAAAACGCAGATTTTGATCGATCCGTTCCTTTCCGGAAATCCCGCAGCCGCATGCGGTCCCGACGAGGTGGAAGCGGATTATATTCTGGTTTCCCACGGTCACGGCGACCATTTCGGCGACACGCTCGCGATTGCTCGTCAAACCGGCGCGACGGTTCTCGCCATTGCAGAAATTGCAGGTTACGTCGGAAAACACGGCGTAAAACGCACGGTTTCGATGAATCTCGGCGGCGGCGCAACCCTCCCATTCGGCCGAGTGCAAATGGTTCCGGCCCTGCATTCCTCCACACTTCCAGACGGAACGCCCGGCGGCAGTTCGGCCGGATTTCTCCTCACGTTCACCGACGGGACGCGCCTCTACTTTGCTTGCGACACGGCTCTTTTCCGCGATATGGAGCTTTTCGGACGCGAAAAATTACAGTACGCTTTTCTGCCGATCGGCGACCTCTTTACGATGGGACCGTCCGACGCGCTTGAAGCGGTGAAACTGCTGAACGCTGAGACCGTGATTCCGTGCCACTACAACACCTGGCCGCAAATCGCGCAGGACGCAAACGCCTGGAAAAAACGGGTCGAAACGGAAACCTCCTCCCGCGTCGTGATTTTAAAAAGCGGGGAATCTATCGAACGTTAAATGTGCGATTTTCTTTCCCGCAGCGGTTTCTCCAGACGAAAATTCCTGCGGCGCCGAACATCAGAAGGATCCACGATGCAGGTTCTGGCGTGGCGGCAAACTCGGAATCGACGCCAGCGCGCGTCATCAGTACGGGAATTCCCGCATTGGTGTAAGCGGTAAAATCCCAGAGAAAGTTTTCAGTGGCGCTCATGTTTTTCCAGATGTAGACGCCCCCGTTTTCGACGCTCGTCGCGGTTCCCGTCTCGTTGGAAAGCCACTGCGCAAAATTGGTCAAATCGTCCGCACCTGTAAGCGTCGTCGTAATGAAAAGCTGCTCAATGTCGCCGCCAGTGAGTGAGGAAATCTGGAAAAATCCCTCGGCACCCGCAGAAGATTGGGCGGTCGCGTTGAGCGTCACAGCCGCATCGCTCCCGGAGACCGTCGGGACTGCGAAAATAGGACTTTTCGAAACGAATGAAGCGTTGCAGGACGTGCTTCCGGAAACGTCAATGAGGGTAAAAGTGTCGTCTGACGTCACGTAAAAACCTCGGATGGCTGCGTCGATCGAAATCGTATTCCGATTCGAAAGAGTCAGCGTGCCGACGTTCAGCGTGGAGAGACCGGAGTTATTTAAAACAAAATTCAAAACTGCGGTGCTTTCCGCACTGATGTCGGCGGATTTCAAGGTTCCGATTGTTGTGGTCGAGCCGCCTCCAAGGACGTTTACGGTCGAAGCGGCGCCAACGTGGTTGAGAAGCACAAGATTTGCAGCCGAAAGTGTTCCGTTTCCCGAAAGATTCAGCGTTCCAGTCCCTGAATTTCCAACGTAGATGTTCTTTCCCGTAAGATTCATCGTGCCGCCGGAAAGCGTCAGCACCCCTTTGGAATTTCCTTCGGACCCCACAATCACCTGACAGGGATTCACCGTTCCGCCGGAGATTTCCAGCACGGCGTCGCTTCCCGAACGGCGTCCGACAATCAGTTCGGTCGTTGCGTCCAAAGTTCCTCCGCTCATTTTGAACGTACCGGTTCCCTGTTCACACAAAAAGAGGTTCTTTCCTTGAATGGTTCCATTCGTCATTTTGAATTGCGTTACAGAACCCGTTTGATTCGAAAAAACAACATCTTTCGTTGCACTCACCGTTCCTCCGGAAATGACGGCAGAGACCGAAGAAGTCGAACCGTTTGCAAAATAAATAAATTCAGAAGCCGTCATCTTTCCACCGGAAATTGTGAATTCCGCACGTCCGACGTTTCCGATGAACATCGAACCTGAGGCGTTCAGCTCGCCCGAACCGGAAACTGCGAGCGTCCCGGAACCCGGACTGGCGATGTACACATTTGGTGCGTAAACCTTTCCGGCAGAAATATCGAGCGTTCCGACGCCGCCCAAACCGCCTCCGACCGCAATATTACTCGTTCCCGTTTTGGCTCCCAGCGTCCCTCCAGAAACAGTCATCGTTCCGATTCCCATATTTCCAACGACCAAAGAAGCCGTCGTCGTGAGCGTTCCGCCCGAAAGCGTGAAGGTTCCTTTCGCGCCGGCCTGCTTTCCGAGATTTAAATTTGCGGCAGAAAGAGTCGTCGAAACGCCTTCCGGCTGCGTCATCGTAAAGACTCCCGTTCCCGCCTCGCCGATGGAGAGCGTGGTTTTCACGTCGATGGACCCGCCGGAAAACGCGACCGACCCGGAAGAGCTGGTATTCAGACCGAGCGAGAAAAACGTGTTGGCCGCAACGGTCAGCGACCCGTCGCTCATCGTCATTTTTCCGCAGTTCGTGCTGTTGTACCCCACCACGAGTGAGTC
>CAYTLK010000036.1:23440-34045 GCA_964438515.1 uncultured Planctomycetaceae bacterium | reverse complement strand
TGTGCCCGCGTTACGAAAAAACGGATCGATCCTTTTGCGCCCTCCTTCACTCGCCGCCGGCATGATCGTACTGCAATAAAGTTGTTATTTACGGATAAGTCCTTAGTATAAAAGGCGTTGGAGGGGAAACTATTCCAGAATCTCCACCTCGGAAATTCCGTTGGCGGAAAGAGGGAACGTCTCTGAAAGGTCCGTCAATTTCACCCACGAACATCTTTGAGCCGGGAAGGAAAATTCCTGCGGCTCCGACGTACAGCGGAGCTGGATGGGAAATTTGGTTCCGTCCGGGAATTCCAGCGCTGCGGCAGACCACGTTTTTTCCTGGCCCGGCGTCAAATGGAGACGAATCACCACTTTCGAGACGGTTCGTTCCGCGCCCAACGAGATTTTGAGCCAGAGATCCGTCCGCAAGTTCGGCTTCCAAAACGTTTCCGGTTTTCCGTCGATTGCGTTGGTCGGAGCCGTCTCGTATCGGTATTTCCAGTGCGAATTACTCTCCGCCCAAGGGTACGAAGTGAGCGAAAAGACCGTCGCATCGGGATTCAGCGCAAGATTTCCGCCTTTTTCGGGTTCCCGAACCGGCACCGTGTGCGGCAGATTTTCGTACGCATCTACAAACGCTTTCTGAGCCTCTTTTCCGCCTAAAACTTCGGGAATTTCTGTCTCGGTTTTTCCCTGCATCCGTTCGAGATTCGCGACTTCGATTTCCGCATGGCGCAGACGTTTTGCTTCCTGGAAGAGGTAGGTCGGCCGGCACTCGCCGCGGTAAAAATGAATGTACGTGTGCGTCATTCGGTCCCAAGTATTCGCCTCCATGTACGACCCGCAGTACGGAACGCAAAGATCAATCCACGTTTTTACAAGGTCTTTTTCGTGTTCGGAAACCTGCACTCCATAATGGCCGGGTTCCAGAAATCGGAGGATTTTGCTGTGCCTCGCGCCCCAAAAATCGGCCGGAATCATGGGAGGTTTGGACTTTCCGAGCGGATACCAGTTCACGTACGTGCAGCCCAAACCGGGAGATAAATTCTGGGAATCCCCGGCTTCTCGGAGGAGGCGTTTACTTTCTTCGTTCGTTTTCGGATGGGTCGGAGCGACGCCCGCAAACACGATTCGACCCCAGTTTGTCAGTTCCAAATACGAATGGGCGAAATTCCGTCCGGTATTTGTGTCTTTGCCGCTGTTCACGTACGGAGATCCGGGGTAGGACGGGTTTAGACTGACGCCGTCGTACGACTCCTTCCACGTGTACGGCGAGGTGTCGGCCAGCAGGTTGAGCGGCGTTTTTGCCGTATCGTGACCGTCGTGACATTTCACGCAGTGCGCGTCCCAAATCGGCTGAATATCGCGCAAATAACTGAATCCCTGCGGCACATCCATCCGTTGCGGCGCATTGACGTTCAGGTACGCAACGGCCTTTTTTTCCGAGTCGGTCAGCGTCTTCCAAAACTCCGGTTCGGGAATCTCTCCCGGTGCGTAAAGAGGCTGAATTTCCTGCGGCGGGCGTTTCAGCGCGTCGGTAATCGGTCGGGAATCGCGGAATGTGTCTCGTTTGTTTTCGTGACATCCGATACATCCGAACGTTTCGCCCGGCTGAACGACCGCCCAGGAACGCATCGTCTGCACCATCTGCCCTTTTTCGTCGAGCATCTGAAAGTAAACGGCCATTCGAGCGGGCACTTTGAAAAACGCGGAACCGTCCTCTTCGACGTGAATCGTTCCGAGAACGTGCTTCACGTCCCAGCTTCCGTTTCCGACCGAAATGGGCGTATGAACCTGCGCAGTGGGCTGATGGTACGCGACGCCTGCCGACATCGCGCGATTGTCGAGCGCCACGACACGAATATTCCGTATCGTTCCGGCCGGCACACCTTCCAATCCGGGACCGTAATAAATGTTCTGAACGTAAAAATAGCCGAAATCCAGATCGAAATTTAACTGATCGGCTCGCGCCAAAGGTTTTTCACGCAGCTGAATCGGACGAATCTGACCGGATGAAATCGTCGGATCGTAAACGAGCAGCTCGCGTTCCCCCGCCTCGTTCATCCAGTAGATTCCGAATGGGTACGGATAAAACTCACGCGGACCGTTTCCTTCCGGACAGAGCGAAACGAGCCAGTTTTTGTCGTTCAGCGCAAACGGAAACTGAAACAGCATCTGCTGATGGTCGTGTGCGAAGAAATCCACATTAATCGGCACATACGGTTCCACGGGCGAAACGTATTCGAGACCTTCATTTTCCTGCGTTCCGCGCGTTCGATCAATACGTACGAGCCGTCCGCTTTGGTCGGTGTGGTGACCGGACGCAACGGCCAAAATCTGATTGCTTCCCGGAATGGCGGCTGGATGAATCAGCGAAAAAGGCGAAACGGAATTGTTCCCGTAAAACTCGGTCTGCGTCGTTCCGTCCGCATTCATCATGAAAAGTTTGTGGACGGGTGCGGAGTTTCGGTCGTTGTATTCCCAGCGCGTGTACGCCACGGAACCATCGTTGAGGGTTTGCGGACCCACGTTGTGCGCGTGGTCGAACGTCAGACGGCGCAGTCGGCTTCCATCGGGTGCGCAGCGGTAAAGGTTCGTCACATCGCTCGACCAGCACGGAACGCAAATGTCGCAGCGCGTGGAGGCAAAAAGAATGTCGCCGTCCGGGAGCCAGCACGGTTCAATGTCGGCCGTTCCGGGACCAAAGGTGATTTGCTTCGGCTGCTGTTGCTGCTGCGGATTCTGCTGAGAGTCGGAACCGTCCGAAAGGTCCATCGTGTACAAATGATAGTCGTCCTTTTCGCTCAAACGCATGGAAAAAGCGAGCGTTTTGCCGTCGTACGAGACCGACGGGTCGCGAATAATTCCGTCCGGCTGTTCGAAAATCGGACGAATCGTGTATGTGCCGCCGTCGTCAAAATGCAGATGATAGAGTTCCGACCCCATCCGCCAGTCGCCGAGACGATCCTGATAGACGGAATCGCTCAGAAAGGCGGTGGACGCGAACGAAGGCTGATTCACGAGCTGGCAGTGCTTCACAAAAACATAATCGCGGCAAACATTTTCGACGTTTTTCAAACGTTCCGCCCGACGTGCAAAGCATTTTTGAACGTACGCATCCCGCTCCGCGTCCGAGGCGAAACCGGAAATACCGTCCTGCAGCATCCAGTCTTGAACCAGACGCTCCGTCGGAAAGGGGGTCGTGCGTCGATTGGAGACGAAATTCTGACTGGCCAGCGCGTCGGCGTACGTCTGACCGTCGATTCGGACGTTCGCGAGGTCCAGCGCATCGGCTTTTTCCGTCTCGACGCCCAGAAATTCAAGCTCTCCGATCTGAATCAGCGACCATTTCATTCGGCCTTCGTCGTGCGTGGAATGGATATTCAACCCGATAAACCGTGTGCGCGTGCGCGGGAACAAAATCGTACGCGTTTGACCGTTTGAAAAGTACGTCGTTTCGTATTTTTCCAGAACCGTTTTTTCCTGGCCGTCCTCGCCGCGAATCAGAACGTCAAAATTTTTCGGCGCGTAAAAGTTGTTTTGAGGCGCCGCGATTTTTAATCCGTAAACGTCGCAAAGTTTCCCCAAATCGAACCAGATGAACCCCGTGACGGGCGCGTTTCCGCAGGGTGGAACCCGATTCTCGTCGGTTCCGTCCGGTGTAGAATCAAGCAAAACCGCATACGTCGCGGGGTTTCCGTCGTATGCCGTTTCGAGCGCGTATTGCGGGTTGCTGGAGGCGGGTGAGGACTCAATCGCTTTGATTCCCGATATGAAATCATTCGCCCAAAGCGGAAGGGCTGCGAAAGAGACGATGAAAATTGTGAAAGTTTTGAATATTGTGTAACTTTTGTAACTTTTGTAACTTTTGTAACTTTTGTAACTTTTGTAACTTTTGAATAAATTCAGCACTATGAAATCTATGAAAAACGTACGCATATTTTTTCCTTTCATTTAAACGGCGGGAGGCACTCATTTTGGGTGTGTCGGTGAGGGGTTGTGAGGGGTTGTGAGGGATTGTGAGGGAAATTTTTGTTCGGAAATGAATTCGACGTTTATTATTCTTGCGGCTGTTGAAACTCTTTTTCTTGCGGCTTTTGAAGCGCGTCGAGTTCCTGGCGAGCATAAATCCATCGTTTCTTCTGATAGTGTTCGTAAATGTTCTTCAGCTCGTCCGTCCACGCGTTGGACTGCGTGTAGGAACCGCAAAACGGCACACCGAGATCCACCCATCCGGAAATCGTGTCCTTCTCGTTCTGCGTCAGCCGGACGCCGTAATGAGACGGTTCCAGATAGTTTCCGAGGGTGCTGTTTCCCGACCCGTATTGATAGGGTTTGAGCATCGGCGGAGCGCTTTCCGCTTCCACCCAGTTGAGCTGCGGGGTCAGCTGTCCGTTGCGGGTCAGCGTGAGGTAGGAACGGCTGAACCAGCGCGCCGCGCGTTCGTCTTTTACGAGCGCATCCGTCAGATCGAATGCGGACGGTTTGACCGTTTCGGACGCTTTTTCTTCTGCGTTCGGGGAATGGCAGACAACGCAGTGCCGGTTCAGAATCGGCTGAACTCTTTGAGAGAAACTGAAACCGGCGGTTGGAACCTGCGGGTCCCACGAATCGACGGCGTTGATTCCCAAATAATTTTCAACTGAATCGTACAGATTTTCTGTTTTCAGTTTTTTTACGAACGGATGTTCCACGCCGGCAAAAGGCTGAAGTTCCTGCACGGGTTTCTTCATCGCGAGCGTCGCTTTGGTCTGAAGCGTCAGTCCCGTTTGATTTTTGTCTTCGTGACAGCCCAAGCAGGAAAACTGTTCGCCCGGCAGAAGAAACGTCCAGGAACGCATAGTTTGAACGCAGTGTCCTTGCGCGTCGATCGCCTGAAAATAGACGGGCTGACGGGCTGGAACCTGAAAACAGGCGCTGCCGTCCGGTTCCACTTCGACTTCACCCAGAACGTGTTTGACGTCCCAGCACGCGTTGTCGGCGCCGATCGGACATTGAACGCAGGAGTCTCCGCCGGGACCGCAATTCCGGTTGCTTCCGACCCAGGCGGCCCGATACTGCAGCCCAATCACGCGCAGTTTTTTGACGGTTCCGACCGGAACGCCCTCCAAACCGGGGCCGAGATAGACGTTCTGAACGTAAAATGTGCCGTAATTCTGCGAATTATTGATGACGGAACCGCGGCTCGGAGGAACGGGTCGAACGAGAACGGGCGTCGCTTCGACGCAGCACGTGGACGGATCGAACGCGAGCAGCTCACGATTTCCCAAATCATCCATCCAGTAGAGGCCGAACGGCTGACCGAGCGTGTCGGGAACGTTTGGATCTTTCGCACCGTAAATGCCGAAACCCTGATAGCCGTCGGGGGTGAAAGAGACGAGGAAATTGTTCTCCGCAAAGGGGAATGGGTGCGCGAACTGCGGGCCGGACTGACCGAAACCGTCGAGCTGTAAGCCGGGACGTTTTTCGAACGGGTCGGGAAACTTTCGTCCGGGCGTTCCATCGGGTGCGGAGCCGGCGATGAATTCGACGCCTGATTCCTCTTCCGTTCCTTTGGTACGGTCAATCAGAATGAGTTTCCCCTTTTGCAGGACGTGATGACCGGAAGCGACTGCCATGATTTTCGGGGAGCCTGGGATTCCGCGTGCGTGAAGAATGGACGTTGGAAACCAGGAATCGTTTCCGTAAAATTCACTTTGGGCCGTTCCGTCTTCGTTCATGAAAAACAGCGGCTGTACGTAAATCGGCGTCCGATCGTTGTATTCCCAGCGCGTGTAAAGGACCCGACCGTCTTCGAGAACGCAAGGACTCATCGTCGTCACTTGGTCGCAGGTGATTCGCTGAATGTCCGATCCGTCCCGCCTGCACGTATAAAACGTCCCGGTTTGGTCCCAGCCGCACGGATCCAGCTGACCGCAGCGCGTCGACTGAAAAAGAAGTCGCCCATTCGGCAAAAAACAGGGGTAAAGGGTGCTGATCGGGTAATTAATTCCGTCTTCGGAAAGAGCTTGTGTGATTTGTGTGACGTTTTCCGAATCTAGATCCATCAAAAAAATGTCGTAATCGTCCGTCCGAAAATTGTCGCGCATTGCAAACGCAAGCGTTTTGGCGTCGAACGAAAGGACGGGGTCCCGAATGAACCCGCTGTCGGTGTGGAGGAGGCGCTCGCTGCGTGCCGTTCCGTCGGGAAAAAGGGTCAGTCGGCACAAATCCGAGCCTGGGACCCACGTTCTGTAGCGCTGTTCGGGGAATTTACCGTATTCGGTCCGCACGTCGGAGGGGTGGTGGTTGCTCGAAATGTTTCCCGGCGCCGCAATCAGACAGTGTTTTGTGTAAAGAATGACGTTCGTTTTGGCGGTCAGTTTTTCGAGTCTTGCGCAGCGGCGAAGCAGACAGAGGTCGAAATAAAGCGTTTTCCACGCGGAATCGTTTCCGGGAGTTTTCGCCTGTTTCAGTGTTTCAAAACGATTTTCAAACGGTTTCAGCGTTTCGGCAGAGAGCGCTGCGGCGGGAATCCGTTTCTGCAAATCGTCAAAAACCTTAAGAATCATTTTTTGTTCCCGGTCACTCGATTCGGAACTGGTGAAGCAGTTCGAGACGTCGCAGGCCCCTGAATCCTGCTGCATCCAGTCCTTTTGAAGCTGCTCGGCCGGGTAGGCGAGCGGGTCGAAAATCGGTTCTTCTGCCGACACGGAAGGAGGCGCGGATACGGACAGAATCAGGCCGAAAAGTGCCGCTAAAATTTGAGGTAGGCGTTTCATTTTTAGATCCTTTTTATTTTTTATTATATCAAATTTTTTCTTAGGTGCAATACACTTCCCGCTTTTTTTTCCCTCGGCTTTTAATTTTTTTCATCGGCTTTTGATTCCATGCTTGCGGCGGGTGAAAGTCGGGACGAATATTCCCAGACCAAGCAGCAGAAGCAGCACGGCGGAAGGCTCCGGCACGGCGGAAGGACCGCCCAGGAACGCGGCTCCGTCGGCCCCCAGCGTCCAGTAAAGCGAATGGGCCTGATTGGAAACCAGCGTGCTGAAATCTTCGCCGAACGTGACGTTTGAATCGCCGAAAATGCTGTAGGTCGCTCCTTCTTTCAACGCCTCGCTGCCGTCGTATTCCAGAAACAGATCGCCGCCGTTGAAGGTGATTCCCCCGTCTGCGGTCAGCGTGTCGAAAGTCAGACTGTCGGCCGAAATATCAAAAATTATCGCACCTGATTCCTGAACGTAACTGCCGACAATCGCCATCGTGCCGATTTTTCCGAAGCCGGTGGGACGGACGGTGGAATCATCCCCGTCGTTGAGATAGCTGAAATCGTCGAGTGTGTTGCCGAGCGACTGAATCTGAATCTTGGACCCCTCATTGATCAGGGAAAGGTTGCTTTTGGCGATCGTGACGTTTCCGCCTTTCAGGTTGACGATCGGGTTAATCGTTGCGGAAGTGTCCGGCTGGTAAAGTTTCAGAGAATTCACGACGAGCGTCCCGTCGGTAATCGTGAGGGAACTTGGGTCGGTGGTTCCCAGGGAATTTTTTCGTGCGTACATTTCGAGTTGATTGAAGTAAGCCTCGCCGCCGGACTGCTCAATCACGCCGCGTCCGTAGTACCTGGTTCCATTACTGACTCCCAAAGAGGCTCCGTCTGCGTGCAGAATCGCATCGTCCGCAATGGTGATTTTTCCCAGGTAACCTTTTCCGATATTGATTCGCCGATCTTCGCTCTTCCAGGATTGATTATCGAAAACGTAGAATTTCGCGGTGTTGGAGAGGTTCCAGATCGCCGATTGCCCGGTCGTGTCGGACTCGAGAAGAACCATCCACCAGTTGGTCTGGTTGATGAGTGTCGTTCCTCCGGACTGGTTCATGACAAAACCGTTCTGTGCGTAAAAACGTCCGGTGAGGCAGCCGCCCGTCATGGTGAACGTACCGGAAAAGTGATCATTTGCGAAGTACCTTGTCAGGTAATCGCCGTCGCTGATGGTAGTTTTGAGCGCAGGGTCCCAGGCGGTCATGGCAGTCGTGAACGTGCCGGTACTGGCGTCCAGCGTCCATTTCACGCCGGTCATGGAGGCTTTCACGCTGGCGGAAGCGGAAGAGGTGATCGTTCCGTCCAGCCCGTCGAACGATTTCGCGCTGTCGTAAATCGTGTAAAGGTTGGTCCGAACCAGAACGTCACCCCTTGTCAGGCTGATATTTGCGGCAGAGAGTTTATCCGAACTGGCAGGGGTCGTGGCATTGAAGTCGAGTGCCAGCGTGCCGGAACTCTGAACGTAACTCCCTGTGACGGCGGAGGTTCCGTAAGTCGTGTACGCAGGGGCGTTTCCAGCCGTAAACGATTCAAAAGAGTAATTGGCCGCGGTTTCGGTTTCCCCAAGAGAATTCCTCAGATTCCCATAGATTTCAACCGTTCCGCCCTGATTTACAAGGGACCCGTTCCACGTCTCGAAAGCGAGCGTGCCGCCCGTGAAATTCAGAGGAGGTGCGTCCCAATTCGTCGCAGCGACTTCGCCGGCACTGCCGATGAACAGTTTGCCGCCCGAAAGAGCATAGGTGCACGTCACGTGGGCGACATTCTGCGCAACATTAAAATCATGAACGTAAACTTCGCCGGATTCCTGCGTAAAAGATGCGTTGATGGTCTTCGTGTCCGTTGCGTCTCCAACGTGCAGAGACTCCGAGTAAAACCGAACGTTCGAATCCGGCAGAATACGGAAAACCGGGCTGCTGTCCGCTCCGACCGTTGTGGCGACATGAAAACCGTCGGTTCTTTTATTGGTACTGACCGCGTACCACATATATGCTTTTGCATCGCCCGAAAGGGTCCAGGTTGGGCTGCCGCCCTGACCGAGCGTCATCCACTCGGTATTGGGGTGAATGGTTCCGCTGCTCTGCGTGAGCGTTCCGCCATTGAGTTTGAAGGCTCCCTCGTGCAGACCTTCCTTCGTGATCTGGTAATCTCCGGAATAGACGATTCCCACGGCGGTGCCCGGCTCGATTTCTGCGGCGGCGAAAAGTTCCGCGCCGAGCAGATTTCCTGCAAGAATGACAAAAACAAAAAATGACTGTTTCAACATAATACTCTCCGAATTTTTGATTTGATGTTTATTTCACCCGATTTTCAAACCCGATACATTGTGAAATTTTCAAGTGGAACGAGTATCTATTATAATCGGGAATTGCAATAATTCAACACTGGAATATTGAAAAACGGACAAAACTTATAATGAAATTGAGACCTTCCGCCGTGAAAAGGATTTTTTCACCTTGACAAAAAACGATTTTCAAAGGTATTCTCATTCCGTATCGTATGGAAAGAAAATTATGGATAAAAAATGTTTCGAGTGGCCATTTTGGTCGATACTTCCAACGCTTACGCACGCGGCGTCATTCGCGGAATCTCCCAGTTCATTTACGAGAACGAACCGTGGGACATTTTTTACGAGGAACGAGGACTCGACAGTCCAGTTCCGGAATGGCTCAAAGACTGCCGGGGAGACGGCATAATCGTGCGTTCGATGGGTCCGGAGCCGGCACTTTCCGCCAGTAAAGTTTGCGACAAAGTGATCGATTTGAGCGTCAACAGCCTTCCGCAGCTTCCGACCGTAAGAGGGAGCTATCGCGTCGCGGCCAAACGAGTTGTGGAGTATTATGAGAAACGTCAGTACCAGAATTTCGCCTATGTGGGACTTCGGGGAGAAGAATATTCGGAAGAACAGCTGAAATGGTGTCGGGAATTCACAGGGAAAGATTTTCCCGTTTTTATCATGAATCGCCGCGACGTCGCCAGCAACGGAATCAACAGCAACATGAGTTTGGCGGAATGGCTGCGGACTTTGCCGCTTCCCTGCGCGATTTTTGCCTGCTACGATCTGGTGGGAATTCACGTGATTCAGGCGTGCCGGAAAGCTCGGCTGAAAGTCCCGGAAGATATTGCGGTGGTGGGAAGCAATAACGACGAAATTCAGTGTCTTCTTTCCCCCGTTCCTTTGAGCAGCCTTCAGTCCGACACTCTGAAAATCGGCTATGAAACGGCCCGAACGCTTCAGTGCTGGATGGAAGGCGCGCCACCGATTCATTACTGCACCCTGATTCCAGGGCTGGGAATCGTCACTCGACGCTCTTCCGACTCCATCGCGCTGCGGGACCCGCTCATCAAGGACGCATTTCGAATCGTCCATCAGGAAGCGTGCCAGGGACTGACCGTGCAGAAACTGTCCGAGAGGCTCCAAGTCAGCCAGCGCCTGCTGCAAAGAAAATTCCACACCTTTCTCGGACGTTCCGTCCATGAGGAAATTCTGCAGGTACAGATGCAGCGCGCGAACGAATTGGTTCAAAACACCCAGCTTTCTCTCGACGCGGTCGCTCGGCGGGTCGGGTTTTCAAACGGCTCCAATCTGGTGGTCGCTTACAAAAAGTATTTCGACAAAACACCGCGAAAAAAGGATTCAAACGATATTTCCGGCGAATCCGAATACGCCTTTTAATTTGAACCTTCAATGAAATTCTTGAGGTTTCTATTGAAGGTCTATGAATACTTATGAATATTGAATTCTTGCTGATGTATTATTGAGATAAAATTCTATATTTGGTACACGGGGAACAAATGGCGGGGCGTTCCTGTTTTTTCCC
>CAYTLK010000036.1:13993-23340 GCA_964438515.1 uncultured Planctomycetaceae bacterium | reverse complement strand
GAAATTTCAGGAATTTTCGGAAAATTTTGCCCAGATAATTGACAGCAAAAGAAAAATGTGTTAAAATGATCGAATCTTCGGGTGAATTTACCCTCTGTTCCCTCCAAAATTTGAAAAATGAAAAGGAATCAAAATGAAACGACGTGAATTTTTGCGCGCTGCGCTTGCTTCAAGTGCTGTAGCCGGCGGTCTGAGTGTCTCTTACGGCGACGAAGACGGAAATGTCCTCTCGAATGTTCCAACCGGCCCCCTTTTTGCCGGAAAAAGTGCCGCACCTTTTACAAAAAACTGGGGCGATGGACCTTCTGAAAAGTGTACGTCTTATATTCCAGAGTGCGAAAACAAAATGCTCTGGATTCGCCGCGACAATCAGATGCTTGCGACGTACCGCAACGGACCGCAGCAAAAATATCCGTACATTTATCCTCTCGCAGGGCCGAAATCGATGATTTCCGTGACGACCGAAAGCGGTCAGCCGTGGCCGCACCACCGTTCGATGTTCTTCGGACTCGATCGCGTAAACGGCGGGAATTACTGGCAGAGTACGCAGGCAAACGGTCAGATTTTGTCGAAAAATGAACTGAACGTCGAAGAAGCGACCGAAAATAAAGTCGTTTGGACGGACGGCTGCATCTGGAAAAAACCCGACCAGGATCCGATTATGGAAGACACGCGCCGCTACACGATCGACTGGCGCAGCAACGATTATTACGTCGTTGATTTCTACGTTAAATGGACGCCGATAGTGGACGTCACCGTCACGAAAACGAATCACGGTTTTTTCGGTGTGCGCGTCGCGAACGATTTGGCTCCGGACGGCGGCGGAGTGCTGATTAACAGCAACGGCGAGCGCGGTCAGGCCGAAACGGAAGGAAAAGTTGCAAAATGGTGCGCCTATTATGGAAAACGTTACTTCAATCCCGCAATCACCGAAGGCGTCGCGGTTCTTTGCCCGCCGAATATCAATCCTCCGGAAGCGACTTTCGAAAACTGTACATGGTTTACGCGCGATTATGGAAACATCTCGCCGATGCCGTTTAACTACAATCCGGGTCCCTGGCTCTTCAAACAGGGCGAGTCGCGTGAAGTTACGTACCGAACGGTCGTTTTTGCCGGCACAACAGAAGACGTGGATCTCGACGGACTTTGGAACGAGATATACGGCTGATTAAGGTACAGATATATACTCAACCCCCTTTTAACGCAGGGAATCTTACTGGATTTTCGGCCTCGGTTACGCACGCAGTTTTTACTCAGCGGGAATCGCGTGTCCTTCAAAGTCGAATCCCCAAAATACGATTCCCTGAATCCGTTGCGTCCTTGATTCTTTCCCGCCTAGCTGAAATTGGAGCCTTAAATGAAAAAAGTGCGATTTTCATTCTGTCGTTTTCTGACGTTTTTGTTTTTTTTAGTTTCTTCTGGAGTTTTATGCTTTTCCGTTTCACACGCTTCTGCGGAGGGGTTGCGCGACCGATTGGAGGGCCTCGTTTTTGAGGTGGAAGACTGGTCGGAGCCGAAGGCGTGGGATTTGAATCACGGCTCTGCGAATCGCTGGCAGTTGTGGACGAAAGAAGAAAATGTGTGGGAGAAACGTTCTAACGGCGCGTCGATTCTGACGCCCACGCTCGACGAAAAAGAGGAACACACGACCCCGGAAGAGGGCGCTCCGCCGCTGCATACACGAATTACGGGGATTCCAAACGGTATTTATCACGTGTACAGTAATCCTACAAACCGTCCGCTCGCCTTTTCTTACGATGGAAAAAACTGGGCGCCGGGTGGAAAAGGGGAAATCGACCACGGAATTTTTACCATTCAAGACGGAACTTTTGAAATTTGGGTGGATGACCGCTACCCCTCGCCGGAGAGTCGCGGGTCGGCGTATTACGATTATATTCGGTTCGTTCCGTTGAACGAGACGCCGGAAATTACGCATCTCGAAACGTTCACGCTTCCCGACGGACGGACCCAAGTTTCGTGGATTTCGAACGTTCCGACGCCGCCGGCTTTCGTTAAAATCAATGGGGAAATCAATAAAAAATCGGTCGAAAATCAAATAGAACCGAAGGAACCAACAGAACTGACAGAACCGACAGAACTGACAGAATCAAAGGAACCGGCAGAACTGAAGGAATCGACAGAACCAGTAAAAGTCGCAGAAGAAGCGTTCAGCGGAATGCGAAACCATCGGATTTTAATCTCCGGCCTCGAAAAAGGAAAAACGTACAGTGCGGTTCTTGCAACTCCGCAAAACAAAAAGGGAGATTGCATGGAAACTCCCTTCGAATTTTGTGCAGGAACGGTCCCCGTTCTGAGTGAAACGCAAAAAACATCGGTGGCGCTGAAAATTACGGAGCCGACGGACCATCCGCGTCAAAACTGGCCGGTCGTTTCCGGGGTTCCATTTCCCAAAGGAGTTCTTGCAAGTTCTGAAAATGTGCGGATTTACGACGAAAATGGTGCGGAAGTTCCCGCTCAGTTCGAGACGTTCAGCCGCTGGAACGATGGAAGCGTCAAATGGCTTTCCTGCACGTTTCACGCCTCCACAAAAACGGACTCTCCGACGCTTTTTCGCCTCGAAACTTCCTCGGAATTTCACGCGCAGCCTGCGAAATCATCCCTTTCCGAAGAGGAAATGCGCGATTTTGCCGCTTCGTTTGAGTCGAAAACCTCATTTTCTGACGGTTCCGAGACGCAATGGAAACCGATGCGAGACGAATTTCAGATTGTATTGTACGGAAATCAGTCTGTGACGCTCCAAACCCCATCGTCGTTTGATTTTCTGGAAAAAGATTCAGATGATGATTCAAAAGCAGATGTACAAAAAACAGAAAAAGATTTCCGTACGGGTCTTGAGTTTACATTTTTCGGGTCGGATTTTGTTCGGGTCCGCGCAACGCTCGCAAATCACGAGCTTGCGGATGTGATGACGCTCGTACGAAGTGCGGAAATTTCGTTTCCCGAAAAAGGAGGAGAAAATCCAGAGGAAACGCTGAAATCAGCGTCGAAATCAGCGTCGAAATCAGCGTCAATTCGAGTCGTACAAGAAACAGAGCCGCATGCGGTTCGGGAGTCGGAAGGCGTAAAAAGCGAGTCGGAACACGCGGACGGACTGATTCAAACGCCGTCTGGGACGTACTGGCTGCGCGACTTTTGGCAGACGTGGCCGAAAGGAATCGGCGCAAAAAATGGAAGAATAACGTTTGAAATCCTCCCGCGTCTTCCGGAGGGGTACAAACCGGAAGGGTGCGACAGCCTGAAGGAGCTGGTGCTTCATTATTACTGGCTCAAAGACGGTGCGTACCAATTCAAACGAGGAATGGAAATTCGTAACGATTTTTGGGTCGTGCGTCCGGGCGTGGAAGTGCGCGCCGAGTGGCTTCAGAATCCGCTTTTTGCGTGTGCCGAGCCGGAATATTATTGCAGAACCGGGGTTTTTCCGCCCGTAAATCCGGTGCGAGCAGGGGAGTTCGACGAATATGAAAACGCGTTTCGTCAGAGTTTCGCGAATCTCGAAAAAGGACGCAGCGATCGGAAAGAATTTGGCTGGATGAATTTCGGCGACTGGTTCGGAGAGCGTCAGAATAATTGGGGAAACAACGAGTACGATTTATCGTACATCTATGCATTGTTTTTTGTACGAACTGGCGACCCGGCGATTCTCGCTCGCGGCGTCGAGTCGGCGCGTCATTATACGACCGTTGATCGGAAGGCGTTTCCCTGGAACTTTCATGAACGCGAGGCGCAATATACACACTGTTACGGTCACGTGAATCACTTCTTTAAGGACGACGATCCGCGCGTTCAGGAACTCGTCGGCTCTCTGAAATACAGTGCTTTTAATTGGGAATCCGATTCGAGCGGCGGACACGCGTTTCATCCAGGTTCCTACTACATTGCGTGTCTCACGGCGGACCGTTATTTGTGGGACGCGGCGTATTCCTCTTCGATTCGTCAGGCGACTTTTTATACCCCCGCTTTCAAGTTTTCGATCGAACGCGCCGCCGGCTGGCCGATTAATAACGCCGTTTATTCGTACAATTTTACAAACAATCCTTATTTTTTGAATGCCGCCCGACTGTACGTGGAGAACGTGGTGCAGCAGCAGAACCCGCAGACCGGCTGTTTCGACCTTCCGCAGGACCAAAGTGAGTGCGACTGTCCCGACAAAAAAGAACATCGAGGCGGTAAAGCTTTTGCGGTCGGCATACTTTTGCACTCGCTCATTCGTTTTGACGAAGCGTGTCCTGCAGACGATCCCGAACGGAAGCAGGCGGAAACCGTCATTGTGCGAGCGGCCGACTGGCTCCTGGATTCTTCGTGGAATGAGGAAAAGAAAGGTTTTCGATACAAAACCGGCTGTCCGAAATATGCGGATTCGGGTTCGTACAGTATTCTGACGATCGAAGGAATTGCGTATGCCGGCGAGCTGACGGGAAATCCGCGTTATTTGGAATTTCTCAATCGTACGCTTCCGCCGGAGCTTTGTAAAGTTTCCGGTTCCGGTCCCAGTGCTGGAAAACAGTTCTCGCAGACGTATCGTCAGACGCCCCACGCGCTGTACTATATTCAAAAATGCAAAGAATCCACCCCGATGAAAAACGAAAAGAAATGAAACGAGAATCGAAGTAAACATGTATAAATCAAAAGAAAGTGTACAGAAATGTGATAAAAACGTACAGAACCGTGGTGGAGACGTGCTGAACCGTGATGGAGACGTGCTGAACCGTGATGGAGACGTGCTGAACCATGATGGAGACGTACTGAACCGTGATGGATATGTACAGAAATCATGTATGGGCGGAAATGAATCAAGTACGGTTTCCACATCAGACGGAGTGCTGCTTTTAAAAGGAGGAATTTCGACGCGCAGCGCGGCGTTCAACACACTTATTGAACAAGTGGAGCGAGCGGCTTCATTTTCCGACGCGCCGATACTGTTTTTGGGGCCAAACGGCGTTGGAAAGTCGTTTCTTGCGAGTAAAATTGCGGAATTGTGTCAGAAACAGGGTCGAATGTCGGACGATTTTCTGGAGATTTATGCGGCGGCGGTTCCGGACGATTTTGAGTGGAAGACGCTGGGACGCTCGGCGTTTCACGGAATTCTGTACGTTCGGGAAATTGAGGCGCTTTCTGCGGTTCATCAGACGAAACTGCTGCAATTTTTGGACGATCTTTCAAGTGTGCAAAAATCTGTTCCGAATTTGGGTTTTGGAGTTCGTTTCATTGCGTCGTCTGTGCGGAATTTGCGGGAGTGCGTCGAAAATGGGACTTTTCGGGCGGATTTGTACGCGAAAATTCAGGTTTGGACGTTCACGCTCCCCCCTCTGGCGCAGCGTCCGGAGGATATTTTGCCGATTTTGGACGCGGAAATTGGGAAGTATGGAGAGTTTGAAAAGACTGGAGTGCCGGAAACGTCTGGAAGTGCTGTGACGTTTTCGAAGGATGCGAAGCAAAAATTTTTGCGTTTTGCAACGTCTTCCGACGCGCTTTGGTCGGGGAATTTTCGGGACTTAAATGCGTCGATCCTTCGAATGACGGCTTTTGCGCGTGCTGAAGATGGGACCATTTCGACCGCAATCGTGACCGATGAAATCGCCCGTTTGAAGTCGCAATGGGCCGGCGGCCTTCCGATTGTGCGGGTTATAGGGGAAATTGCGGCGCTTGCGGATGATTTGGGACGTGAAATTCTGGGGGCGGAACGCTGGGACGTGCTGGACCGTTTCGACCGGGCGCAGCTGGCGGACGTTCTGTCCGTCTGTCGGGCGGCTCAAAGTCTTTCTGAGGCGGGACGCATTCTGTTTTCGAATTCCCGTCTTGAAAAACGTACGTCGAATGACACCGATCGGCTTCGAAAATACTTGCTGAAATTCAACATTTCATGGAACAATATTCATTCAGACGAGACGTCCCCTGTAACGGAATAAGATTTCTCAAGATGAAATTTGACGTATTTTAAATATTTCTAACGCTTTACGGCAAACGGAATCGTCTCAAAGCGTCTCAATGCGTCAGAAAATTCAAAAAAGTTCGAAAATTTTGGCAAAATTTCAGGGTGAAGGGGTGGAAATTTTGAGATTTTCGGGTTATACTATAGAATGACGATTAATTTTTCACTTTTTACGCTTCAAAAAGGAGTCGGATTATATGGCTTATACACGTGAAGAAATGGCGCAGCTGCTGCAGGGAGTGGCGGCAGATTACGAAAAACTGGAACATGAACTGCAGAAAGCCGTCATCGGTCAAAATGAGGCAGTCAGAACGACGCTTGCGGCCTTAATTCTTGGCGGACACGTGCTGATTGAAGGACTTCCAGGAACGGGAAAAACGTTTTTAGGAAAGTCGCTCGCGGAGATTGTGACGCTTGCGTCGAGTCGGGTTCAGTGCACGCCGGACTTGATGCCGACCGACATCATCGGAACGTATGTCATTATGGAAACGGCACAGGGCCGCCGTGCGTTTGAGTTCCAAAAGGGGCCGCTTTTTGCGAGTATCGTGCTGGTGGATCAAATTAATCGCACGACGCCGCGTACGCAAGCTGCAATGCTGGAGGCGATGGAACAGGATTCCATTACGGTTTCGACCGAGCAGTTCAATCTTCCGACCCCTTTTACGCTCATTGCGACGCAGAATCCGCTCGAACAGGAGGGGACGTACCCGCTTCCTGAGGCGCAGGTGGATCGATTTTTGTTTCAGACGAAAATGACGATGCCGTCTGCGGGCGACATGGCGGTGATTTTGCAGCGTTCGACGGGCTCGCAGCTTCCGGTTCTGCGCAGCGTTGCGGACGGAAATCGAATTCTGAAAATGCGCGAAATTATTCGAAATGTGACGATTTCGGACGCTTTGTGCGCGTGGTGCGTGGGACTTTTGGACGCGTCGCAGCCGACTGGCGCAAACGCTCCTCAGATTGTAAAGGATTCTGTGCGTTACGGAATTGGACCGCGCGGAGTGCAGGCGTTGGTTTTGGCTGCGAAATTCTCGGCGGCGATTGAGGCGCGTCTCGACGTGACGAAAGAAGATTTGCTGAAAATGGCGCTTCCGGTGTTGCGGCATCGAATTTTCCTCAACTTCCGGGGCGAAGCGGAAGGAATTTCGAAAGATGAAATCTTGAAAAACATCCTGAAATAAGGTGCGAGACGAATGATGACGACGATTTTTACCCCTGAATTGGAACGTCTGCTGAAAATCAGTGCTCGAACGGCGCTGCGTGTGGGCGGCGGAATCCTCGCTCCGTCGGACGCCTCGGCCTCGGACGCTCTTCCAGCGGGGGGGACGGAAGTGACGGCGCTGCGCGATTACTCTACCGGGGACGATCCCAGACGAATCGATTGGGGAATTTGTGCGCGTCACGACGAACTTTGGGTCCGAATTTACGGCGGAACGGCTCAACGAAATACGTACGTTTTACTTGATTCTTCGTACGGTATGAGTTTTTCCCCTCAAAAACTTAAGGCCGCCAAATGTGCAGCGGCCGCAGCTGCGTACGGACTCCTCGCGTCGGGCGCACTCCTTGAATTCGGGACGTTTACGCCGGATTTGACGCTTTTCCCCGTTCTGTCGCACACGCAGAAAATCGGGAAATTCTTGCGTTTCCTGGAAGAATCCGATTTTTCGGACGCGCCGAATATTGTGAATTTCGATTTTTTGGCGGAGTCGTTTCTCTCGCTGAACCGTCGGCCGGGCGACGTGTACATTTTGAGTGATTTTTTCGGAGAATCGGATTCTTTCCGGAAGGATTTTGCTGCGGGATTCGATCTTTTGCGTCAGGCGGGGTTTCCGCCTCGTGTGATTCACCTCACGGCTCCATCGGATCGGGCAGAAAATCTCGTCGGCGACGTGGATATTTTCGACCCGTCGCGCGACTATCGGCAAATCATCACCCTGACGGAACGCGATCTCGCCGCATACCAGCGTCTTTACGACGCATACATTACAGAGGTTGAGGCGTTTTGTTCGCAGCGAAAAATCCCATACACTCGTATTTCGAGCGGTTCGCCTCTGGATGTGCTGTGTTTTACGGCACTTGGGCTTCCGGAAGCGTCCGCGCGAGTGAATCCGTGGCGGGAATACATCACCCCATAAAAGTCTTACATTTTTTACAAAAATATGATTACATTTATTCATCCTTATGCGTTTGTATGGCTTTTTCTGGCGGTCCCGCTCCTCCTTTTTTACCTTTGGAGGGCGCGAAGACCTCAGATGCAGGTCGTGACGGGGGCGCTTTGGCGGCGTGCAATTCCGCTCCTTCATCCTCGCCGTGCGTGGCAAAAACAGCGCTGGATCGTTTCATTCCTTGTGCAGCTCGCACTTCTTCTGCTGATTGTGACCGCTTTGGCGGAACCGTGCTGGAGGCGTCCGCAGCGTGTCGTCCTCGTGCTCGACGCAACCGAAAGTATGAGTGTACGGAATTCAGACGCTTCGACTCGTTTTGAAATTGCGAAGCAAAAAGCGCGTGAACTCGTGCAAAATATGGGGTACAACGACTCGCTCGCCGTCATTGCGGCGGGGAAAGAAATACAGATTCTTTCCAGGATGTCGCACAATCGCGACCAGATTCTCGCATCGTTCGATTCTTTGCCGAATCCGGAAGGAAACGCCCCGGTGGATGAGGCGGTCGCGATGGGTCGATCCCTCATTACGGCCGGGACGGGTGGAAATTTCGACTCGAAAATCAATCACGTCGTCCTCATCAGCGACGGTTGTTTTCCGCTTTCCGACCGCGTTTTGAAGGACGAAACGGTCCGATGGATTCCCGTCGGCGAATCGGTTGGAAACGTTCAGCTCGAAACGCTTTGTGCCGAGCGTCGAACGCCCGAAACTCCCGAAAACGCCGAGGTGTTTGTTTCGTTACGGAATTTTGCGCAGAAAGCAGCTTCAGGAACGCTCCGCATTTCGTGGGACGGACTGTCGCAGCCGCATGAAATTCCCGTCGAAGTACCGGGGCTGAAGGAGGGCGGACTTCTGACGTACACGCTTCCGATTGTGGAACCCAACGCGAAAACGATTCAAGCGGAATTCTGTCCGAAAAACAAAGAAGAGGATGCGCTGGCGGGCGACAATTCGGCGCAGGCGCAGCTTCCGGAGGCGTTTTCGTACATTGTAACGGTTGTGACGCCGGAAAACGAGAAAAACACGCTTTTGGAAGAGGCTTTGAAGACGCTTCCTTCCGTAAAAATCGCGGCGGCGCTTCCGACGGAGCCTTTTACGGTCTCTGAAAAAGGTGTAAAGCAGTTCCGCATCGTGATTTATGACCGAACGCTTCCCGATTCGCAGCCGCAGACGGAATCCGCAACGGAATCAACGGCCGAAGTTGCGGCTGAATCAACGGAATCTGCAACGGAATC
>CAYTLK010000036.1:0-13893 GCA_964438515.1 uncultured Planctomycetaceae bacterium | reverse complement strand
CAACGGAATCTGCAACGGAATCAACAACGCAGGTTCCGTATGCGTTGTATTTTGCGCCGCCGGCGAGTTCGGAGGCGTGGGCGCGCGGCGAGACGGTCCGCGATTACGTTTTGATGCCGTGGATGGATGGTTTGAAGTCGGGAATTTCGACGGCCGGCGTCGGTTTTACCGAAGCACACGCTTTGACGCCCAAGGTTTCTGCCGAACCGTGGCTCTTTTCGCAGAGTGCTTTGGAAACGAACGAAAATCAAAATGTGTCGGAAGAGGACGAAAACTTTGCGAAACAGGCGCGAACGGTGGAAATGACGGAACTTGCGTGGGGCTTGGAGCCTGAAAAAGCGCAGCGCCGCGTCCTCGTTGCGTGCGATTTGACGCAGAGCGACTGGATTCTGGCGGACGATTTTCCTCGATTTTTGCAGTACGCGTTCGACTGGATGATTCACACATCCGCCTCGGACGCTCGGCTGGCGCGCGGTCTTGCGTCCGGCTGGAATCCCGGCGACGGATTTTCGGACAGTAATTTGAACATTCCGCCGGTTCCGGAACACGTGTTTCAGTTTCCCGGCGAGGATTTGGTTCCGATGTGGACGTTATTAATCCTCATCGTTTCCGGAACGCTCGTGGTGGAGTGGTACTTGTATCAGCGCCGCTGGATTGAATGATGGAAGGGTTGTTTCCCCGCGAGCGATACGACATTATGGGCCGTTCTGTCCGTCAAGAGTTCAAATTTTAGCGACACACGAAAATGAATACCGCCTTTCTTCCCGAAAATAAATGGAACGACAATCGAAACGTCGACGAAAACGAGCCGACGCTTTTCGACTTGTACGAACAAGGCGATTTTAAGTCGTTGCGGCGCAAGATTTTGCAGCGGAATGACCTGAACGCACCATGCGGCGAAGGAGAAGAACTCCTTTTTGTGCTGGCGCAAAACAATAACGAAGACGACGCGCTTCAAGCGGCGCTGACGGCCGACCTGCTGCTGAAAAAGGGGGTCGATCCCAATGCATACGATACCGACGTCTGCACGCCATTGATTTATGCAATTATTTCGAATAATTTAAAGCTGGCGGCGTGCTTGATTTCGGCAGGTGCAGACGTGAATCGTGCGGCAGATGGACCGCCGCTTATGCATGCACAGACGCTGGAGGCGCTGACGTTCTTGCTCGAAAATGGTGCGGATCCGAATCGGAGGAATTTTTACGGAAGCACCCCCATTTTGTCGATTTGCGAAAATTTCGAGCCGGAGTTGTATGAGAAAGCGTTTTCGCTTCTTTTGAAGTACGGCGCGGATCCGAACGTTCGAAACTATTTCGGACAGACGCTCGTTTGCAGAGTCGTTCAGTCGAGATGCGAATTGAATACTTTACGTTTTATTGTCGAAGAATTGGAAGGAGATTTTTACACACCTGATTTTGACGGGTTTCCACCTGTTTTTTTTACGGGTTCCCATGTCGATTCGGAGATTTTTCACTATCTCGTGGAACAGGGAGCCGATGTTTTTTGCGTTACGAAAAACGAAAGAACGCTTTTGTATCACGTACTTTGCACTTTTAGCAACACGAAACTTGCGCACGAACTCATCGAGACGTACCATTTCGACGTGAATGCGCGTCCGAGCGGTCTAATGACGCTCCTCCAATTGATTCCGACACGTGTACCGACGGAGGAAGCGAAAGAGATGATGCGCTTCCTCATCGCACACGGAGCGCACGTTTTGCCGCACGATTCGGGCTGGTCGTTCGTTATTATGATGTTGCTGCAAAACCGAAAATTGGAATTGTTCGACTTTCTGCTCGACGAGCTGGGGGTGGATTTCAACGTTTGGTATGCGGAAAGTTATTCGAGTTACACGGTTCTTGAGAGTGCCGTCTCGTGGAAATTTTCGATGGAATTTATTCAGGAACTTGTACAAAAACAACATCCAAATCAAATGCATTTCAATGCGGCACTCGCGCAGGCGGTGGAACAGAATGATTTTGCGCTCGTCGAGTACTTCGTGACGCAAGGAGCCGACCCACAGGCGGGAGTCGAACGCGTTGGACCTTATACGGATATCGAAATTTTGCAACTTTTGTACCAAAATGGGGCGGATCTCAACGAACATTCCCACTTTAAAAAGGGGGAGACGCTGCTGCACCGCGGAAATTTTGAGATGATTCAGTTTCTCGTTGAGGAGGCGGGACTCGATATTTTCACGTTGGACGCAGCAGGACACACGCCGTTGTACCATGCGGTGAAACGTAAGAATTTTGAAATCGCAGAGTACCTGCTGGAACGAGGCGCCGCCGCCGGAATCGACACGCACGAACTCCTCTTTCCAGCAATCGAGACCCAATTGGTTCAATCCGATTTGTCCGAAAGGTTTTCTTTCTTTCGAACGCTGATGGAAGTTGGGGCAAAGATTAATGTGCAAAATTCTGGCGGAGAAACGCCGTTGATGCTTGCGGCGCAAATCGGAGATTCCGAGGCGGTTCGATTCCTGCTTGCAAACGGAGCCGACCCCGCAATTCAGAATAAACAGGGAGAAAACGTCCTGTTTTACGCGGACGAAACGACGTTTCCGATTTTGCTTTACGAGGCGAAACTCGATCCTCATGCGGCGAATGCGGCGGGGGAGTCGGTGTTGTTTCACCTTGTAGAGGCGTTTCCGCTGGATTCACTGCAGAGGATTTTACCGCTTGCGGACTTCGATCTGCACGCAATCGACGCGCACGGACGCTCGCTCCTGTTTCCAGCCGCCATGAATTATGGTCATTTCAGCCTAAATTTTGAAGTTTTTTACTGGCTTGAAAAAACGCAGGGTTTGGACCCGAAAATTCACGATAAAACTGGAAAATCGCTCCTTCATGCGGCCATTCTTGACGAATATTTGCCGACATTCATTCAATATTTGGTAGAAGTTGCGGGATTGGATCCGAACGAGC
Organism: uncultured Planctomycetaceae bacterium; assembly: GCA_964438515.1. Lineage (GTDB taxonomy): Bacteria > Planctomycetota > Planctomycetia > Pirellulales > Thermoguttaceae > RGIG3701. The sequence continues at coordinate 10,966 of CAYTLK010000036.1, read as the reverse complement.
CGGACGCAGAGGGACGCACACCGATTCAGGAGGCGGAAGCACTTGGCGACGCTCTTCTGATTCAATATTTAAGGAACTCCAAAAACACAATATATACTCGTTCCACTTGAAAATTTCGCATTGGGCGGCGACTGCGGCAGTCGTTTCTCGATAGAGTAACGACGGAGAAGTGAAAATTCAAAATGCATCGGGTATAAAAGTTTTTGACGCTCTCGTTAGGAATCGGGAATGATTTTCGTTTGATTTGTTGATTTTAAATTTTGAATATAGGAAGAATTTTGACTACAGAAAAACAAACACGTACGATTACTGTACAGTTGTTTACGGACGGCGCGTGCAGCGGGAATCCGGGTCCTGGAGGCTGGGGGTACATTTTGCGGCACCTCCCTACTGGGAAAGAGAAAGAAATGTCGGGTGCTGAGGCGCAAACGACGAACAATCGCATGGAACTTATGGCCGTCATTCAGGGACTGCGTGTGCTGAATCGTTCTGTGTGTGTGGAGGTGATTTCCGACAGTCAGTACGTGCTGAACGGTCTGCAAAAATGGATGGCCGGCTGGAAACGCAAAGGGTGGAAGCTCGCGGACGGAAAACCGGTCAAAAATCAAGACTTATGGAAGGAATTGGACGAGCTGAAAAGCCTCCACACCCTCACGTTTCAGTACGTTCCGGGACACACCGGGCACCCGGAAAACGAACGCTGCGACGAAATGGCGGTCGAGGCGTACAGAAAACTAAAAAGGTCCCGCCATTAAGGTTTTAAAAAAGGAAAAGGAAATCGTAATTATGAAAAATGTATGTTTGATTTTTTGTTTTCTGTTTGTTTTTGCAGTGATTTTAGGTTTGCAAAATAGGTGTTTTGCGGAGGAGGAAACCTCTGCGCCTGCCGAACCTCGCCCCGTGCGCATCGTTTATTTCAGTCCGTCCGACTGCACGCCCTTTGCGGACCGAAATGAACGTCTCGGACGCGTTATGAAATATGTGCAGGATTTCTATCGCAGCGAAATGGAACGGAACGGTTTCGGACCGCTTACGTTTTCTCTCGAATGGAACTCGCCGACGGAATTGAAACTGTATGAAGTGCGAGGCGCAAAAACTCAAGCAGAATACGGTCGAAACGATGCGGGTGTTGTTCGCGAAGAGGTGTACGCCGCCATGCGTCAGCAGGGAATCGACCCGAATCGTGAGTTTTTTGTGATTTTTGAACAATTATTGCATTGGGATGGATCAAAAGCGACGGAACTGGGGCCGTATGTCGGCGGCGGTTGGAATTTCGGCGGAAATGCATGGGTTTTTGACGATCCGCTTCTCGATTCGGACCTGTTTTCGTCGCAGGCTCCCGGCGGTTATTACTACGGAGCGTGTTCGATTGGAAGTTTCAACTCGCATTACATCGGCGGGGTCGCGCACGAAATGGGGCACATGTTCGGTTTGCCGCACGCCTGCCAGCTGGATTGCGAGTATGAAGAACTCGGTCACGCACTCATGGGGGGCGGAAATCATACGTTCGGTCAGGAACTGCGCGGCGAAGGAAAAGGAACGTTCCTCTGTTTTTCGAGTGCGAAACGACTGACGCAGAATCATGCGTTTGCATCCCAAAAATTTGAATCCCCACAGCCGCATTCCGCTGCGCTGAAAGGGCTGGAAATGAAGTATGAGGACGGAAAAATCCGCGTTTCCGGAAAGATTGAGACCGATTCGAAGATTGAATTTGCGGTTTTGTATCACGATAAAGTGTCGCCGGCCTCCGATTACGACGCGAAAACCTGGGTCGCACCCGTTGCGGAAGACGGATCGTTCCAGTTCGAAATTACGGAGTGGGAAAAAACCGATTACGAGTTGCGAATCGTTTGGTTTTTCAGCGATGGAACAAACGGAACTTTTCGTACAAAATATACGTTAAGCGGTGCCGACTCGGATTTTAATTGAATTTTATGTGAAACTCGTACAAATAATGAATCCTCTTTTTACTCCGATTGCGAATGAACCTTTTGTGGGGTCGAGACGTGCAGAACTGCTTGCCAGACTGCCGATTCGGACTCCTGCGGAGATGCTGTTTTATTTCCCGCGCAATTATGAGGATTTTTCCAATTTTACCGACATTCCCCATCTTCAGGAGGATGCGCAGCAGACGATTTGCGCTCGGATTTTGTCCGTGAGGAATCGCATAACTCGTCGCGGAATCATGACGACCGTCGATATTGAGGATGGGGCGCACGGTTTAGGCGAATTATTGTTCTTCAATCAACGATTTCGGGCGGAACAGTTGCAGGCGGAGCAAATCTACCTCATCAGCGGGAAGCCGAAGAGCGTCAAGCGTCACTGGCAGTTCGTGCATCCCGTAATGCGTCTGCTTCCGCCTGAGGAAATCGAGCTGATTAATGTAAATCTCACTGCGAAAAACACAATGCGTCCCGACGAAATTCCCACCGCAGCTTCCTTTTTGGGGCTTCAGCCGATTTATCGTCTGACGGAAGGCGTTCATCAGTGGGACTTGCGCCGTCTGTCTCGTGGAATTCTCGCGCGGTGTGCCGACCTCGTGGAAGACGCTTTTTCGGAAGAATTTCGAACGAAAAATAATCTTCTTTCCATCTCCGATGCGCTGCGCGGGATTCATTTTCCACAAACGCAGGAGGCGCTCGAACTTGCACGTCGTCGATTCGTATTTCAGGAACTTTTTCTGCTTCAGCTGGCGCTTGAGGTCCGTCGAAAACAGCAGCAGGTGGATTTTAAAGCGCCGATACTGGAAGTGACGCCGACGATTGACCGCCGCATTCGACAGTTATTTCCGTACGATTTGACGCAGGGACAGTTGCGCGCGATTGCGGACGTCACTCACGATACGGTTTCGGGCCGTCCGATGAATCGTCTTTTGCAGGGGGACGTTGGGTGCGGAAAAACGACCGTTGCGATTTATGCGATTCTTTTGGCCGTCGCGCACGGATTTCAGGCTGCAATTATGGCGCCGACAGAGGTTCTGGCGAATCAGCACGTCCGCACACTTCGAAAGCTGCTTGCAAACCGACCGCTTGAAATCGCGGAACTTACAGGAGGATTGAAACCTCAAGAAAGACGTGAAACTCTCGAAAAAATTCGGTCGGGCGGCGCGCAAATCATCGTCGGAACACACGCGCTGCTTCAAGAAGACGTCGTTTTTTCGAAACTGGGAATGGTGGTGATTGATGAACAGCACAAATTCGGTGTGAATCAGCGTGCGGCTTTGCGAAAGTCGGGCGAGTCGCCGCACTATCTCGTGATGACCGCCACACCCATTCCGCGTACCGTCACGATGACGCTTTTTGGCGATCTCGACGTCACATCTATCCGCGAACTTCCGCCGGGACGACAAAAAATCAAAACGTATCTCGCGACGAAAGAAAATCGTACAGGATGGTGGACCTTTTTTTGCGACAAACTTCGGTCTGGCGCGCAGGGATTCGTGGTGGTTCCGCGAATTGGGGAGATTTCTGCACACGAAACCGGGCGTGATGCAGCGGACGCGCCGCTTTTCCGAACAACAGAAAAGATTCTTGAACGAAATTCGAATAGTGCTTCGTCGGGTGTGACGCAGGGTGCTTCATCGAACGACGCGCAGGGCGTTTCACCGGGCGTTTCACCGAGCGTTTCAGCGGGCGTTTCACCGAGCGGAAACGAATATTTTAATGCTTTTGAGGATGAAAACGAGTCGGAGGTCGAAAAAGAGTCGGATGTTGCGAATCTACAGAAGCTGTACCGCGAACTCTCCACCGGACCTCTGGCGGAGTTTTCGATCGGGATTCTTCATGGGCGGATGACGTCGGAAGAAAAAGAAATGGCGATATACAAATTTCGTACAGGCGAGACGCGGGTCCTGATTTCGACGCTCGTGATTGAAGTTGGGGTCGATATTCCGAATGCGACGCTTATGACGATCGATTCGGCCGAACGTTTCGGTCTCGCACAGCTTCATCAGCTTCGCGGACGCATCGCACGCGGTACAAAACCGGGTTATTGCTGCGTTTTTGCGTCAAACGACAAAGAAGAAACGCTTGAACGCCTCAAGATTTTTACACAAACGACGGACGGTTTCGAACTTTCGGAAGTCGATTTCAAACTCCGCGGTCCCGGAAATCTTTTTGGGACGCAGCAGCACGGACTTCCGCCGCTCCTCGTCGCAGACCTCCTTCGAGACTCGGCGATTCTCGAAGAAACGCGTGCTGTTGCGCGTGAAACTCTTCTTGCGGACCCCGGCCTTTCAGCGTCGGCGTTCCGTTTGATTCGACAGCAGATGCTGCGTCGTTACGGTTCCGTTCTCGAACTGGGCGATGTTGGATAGTATGGCCGGAGGACCGGCTTCCCCCAACTTTGAGAGGAAATTTCCTCATGAAAAGATTTTCGTTGGATGTTCTTTTGTTTTTTCTGATGCTTGGAACCGCGCTCCACAAACTTTCGGGAGATCGGATTCACGAATGGCTGTCCGTGCTGCTTGCGGTTTTAATTCTCTGGCACTTATTGCTCAACTGGAATTTGATTTTCGGCGTCGGACGCAGATTCTTTTCTGCGATGGTTTCCGGACGTGCAAAATTCAATTTCGTGTGGAATATTCTGCTTTACACCACGATGGGAATCGTGATGCTTTCCGGGCTGCTGATTTCCAGAAGCGTTTTGCCGACGCTGGGAATCGGAATCGAAAACGATCCGTTTATGAGTTATATTCATAAACGTTCGATATTCATTCTTTACATGATGCTGGGCGTCCATTTCGGAATGCATTGGGATTGGTTCAAAGCGCAATTTCGAACGAAAAAGGAGGCGGAAGGATGAAAACTTTAGGGAAAATCCTGATTTTACTGTTTGCGTGGTGCGTTCTGACGGGAATTACGTACCCGGTGAGCCGAACCTCTTGGGCCGACGGCGTCCGTGTAATGGTTCGGGAAGCGCGGGCGAAAAGAATGATGAAAATGCGGGAACAAACGGTCAATCCGAATGAAAATCGCACAGAATCGACGCGTGAAGGAATGAAGGCGGGGACCCGCGAAGCGGCGGAACCGTCTGAAGCTGGAAAAACGTCTGAAACTTGTAAACCGTCGGAAGCTGGAAAAAAGTTTTCGGGAGCGAGAGCGCATGATTCCCAGGGACGTCCGGAGGCCGCAGGTCAGAAACCGGGACCGCACATAAAAGCGCCGAATTTGTCGCTTGCAGGACTTGCTGAGATTCGTATTTTTGCAATGTTCGCGCTGATTCCAGCAATTTTGACCGTCTGGACGCTTCGAATCATGCAGACAAAACGTCCATAATTTTACAGACAAAACGTCCATAATTTTAGAAAAACGAAGACGAATGAACTGGAAAAAATAGCGCAAACGTATGTTTTAGGAAAGTGTACGAATCTGTTTTTCAAGAATCATGAGGGCCAGAATCAAATACGTATGATTTTGACCCTCATTGTGCGTTCGAACGATATTCAAAAGTGTGTCCGAATTAAAAATTCCGCGCGACACAAGTCCGTTTTGCAGCACGAGTTCGTTCACAAGCGGACGCAGCTCCCGCCGCAGCCAGAGTCCCATTTTTTCGTAAGGCTGGCAGCCGGGAAAGTTGAGTTTTGCAAGAATTTTCTGCTTCAGTCCCGCAATTTTTTGCCGAAAAAGAGACGCACCGATGTACGTTCCCGTATTGACGTTCCGGACGCGCAGAAAGTCGGGACGCCAGCGCTTCAAAATGCGGCGCTGAATCGTTTCGCCCATCCGCAGCGGCGTCGGAAGACGAAAAACCGCCTCGACCAAACGTCGGTTGAGAATCGGAAGACGGACGTTCACGTGCGAGTCGAATTTCCGCATCGAAAGCGGAATCTCCCGAAAAACACGCTGTGCAATGTACATCCGCCAGATCGCGCCTTCACGCTCGTCGTTCGTCTGTGAAAGTGCGCTGCGCAGCGAGTTTCGTGCGGTTTCTTTGAATTCTGAAACAGAAATGCCTTTCAAAAGTTCCGTCTCGACGCCGTCCAGCATGTATGCTTGAAGATGCGACCACGCCCAATCTTCGACCGATCGGGTCCCGTCTGCGATTTGTTGCCGATCGGCTTCCCGAAGCGAAAAAGCGTAAGCCTTTTCCATGTGAAACAGCTCGCCCGCATGACCGCGAAGAAGGGTTTCGATCCCTTTTTCACGATAAAACGCAAGCGTCGGAATGACGATACTCGCCGAGAGGTACTGACCGTCCGTCAGGCGCACCATTTCCGACAGAAACGAATCGTAATTTTCGAGAAAATCCGTGTTCAACTCGTAGTTAAAGTGGGTTGTTCCCGCAAATTGCGCAAGCTGTGACGCCAAAAAATGGTCGGCACTTCCCGGCACGCCGAGCGCCACGGAGGTCGTATTTTTGAGGATTTTTTTGGGAATCATTCCCAAAATGGAACGAGCGTCCAACCCGCCGGAGAGTGAAATTCCGAGTCCGGAAGACGCGTCAAAGTCTTTTGTATGCTGTAAAACCGAGTCGTGAAACGCCTCCTCAACTTCCGTAAGTGCCTCTTCCGTCTCGCTTTGCGTGAACGCTCGTGCGGAATCTTCCACGGGAAATTCGAAGTAGCGTTCCTGTGAGAGCGACTTGTTTCGAAAATCGTACGTATAAAATCCGGCAGGCGGCAAAACTTCGATATTTTTGACGCTTGTGTGCGTGTGGAAATAGTGTCCCCACGTGAAGAAATCAATGAGCGCCTCTCGGTCGAGCGCAAACTTCGTCTCGGGATTCAGCAAAAGCGTCTTCATTTGGGCCGCAAAACAGAAACCATCGGGAGTTTGGGTCCAATACAGAGGGCGAGTCGCAAAAATGTCGCAAAAAAGGGTGATTTTTTGTTCTTTTTCGTTCCAGAGGGCCGCCTGAAATCGACCTTCCACGTCCCTCAAAAACGCCTTTCCCTGCTGTTCCAGTCCGTTCAGCAGAAAATCAGCGGCAGACTCAGCGTTTGATGTACGGGAATCGAAGAGTTCGCCGTAAAAGACGAGCGTTCGATCTCCATGCGTGACGCAGGCTCCCAAACCGTGCAGACCGCTCGACGCCAGACGGGTTTCAGAAACGTGCGTTTCGAAATCATGCGCCGCGAAATCATGCGTCTCTGAAACCAGCGTTGTGCAAACGTGCGTTTCGTACCACGAAAACAAGCTTGCGCAACGCAGCATCTCCGCAAAAAGTTCGGACGATGTGTTGGACGCAACTCTGCCGAGGATTCCAGCCATGAAAAAGGACCTTTAAGTAAAAAAGCGTTATTTCAGTCCCAAAACGTCGAACATGTCGTACCGTCCCGGCTCTTTTCCCTGAAGGAACTTTGCGGCGGCGTACGCACCTTTTGCGTAACCATCGCGGGAGGAACAGCGTACGGTGACCTCAATCGTTTCGCCCATCATACCGAAAATGACGGTGTGTTCGCCCGCATTATCGCCGGTTCGGATGGCGTGATAGGCGATTTCATCGTGCGGACGTTCGCCGACGATTCCTTCACGACCGTTTCGGAAGTGCGTAATTCCCATTTCTTTCGCGATCAACTCGCCGGTTTTCAGGGCGGTTCCGCTCGGCGCGTCTTTTTTGAAACGATGGTGACGTTCGAGAATCTCGACGTCTGCATCCGCATCCTTCAACGCTTTCGCACCGATTTGAGCGAGTTTCATAAAAACGTTCACTCCCATTCCCATGTTGGGCGCAAAAACGATCGGAATCACTTTGGCCGCCTCATCCACGAGCGCGATTTGCTCGGCTGAAAGTCCGGTTGTCGCAATGACGAGCGGGATTCTTCGTTCTTTGCACAGCCTCAGCATCTCGACGGCTCCCGCAGGCTGGGAAAAATCAATGACGGCGTCGGGCACAATGTCGCTGGAAAGTTCGGGCGTGAGCGGAACTCCAATGGGGTCCATTCCTGCATTCGTTCCTGCATCGATTCCCATTTTAGGGTGCGTCGCGATATCCATCGCAGCGACGATTTGAACGTCCGGGTCCGCTTTTCCGAAAAAAACGAGACGCTGTCCCATACGACCCGCAGCACCGTGCAATGCAATTTTCAGGCTCATAAAAAATCCTTCCTAAAAAACTTTCCTAAAAACCTTCCTAAAAAGGGAAAACAATCCAATCTGAACAGAATATGTATTGATTTTACCTCATTTGGAAGGTTTTACAAGGACGGGGGTGGGGGAGTTTGGAAATAATTTCCCACTTTTTCAGCTTTTCGCGCGCCGCAATCCCATCTCGACGAGCCACACAGCCACAGCGAGAAGAAGGAAGAAACGCCAAAATTGAAGCGTCTGAAGTACAAATTGCGTCTCTTCAGTCGGTTTGGACGTCGGGAAAAGCGACGCAACGTCCGGCGAAAAACTCCCGTGCGTCTCCGAAACAATGTTTTCAAGCGCCGCTCCCGCATCCGTTTGACGATTCGGAAGATATTCGTCCGCAAATGAACGCAGCGTCGTCGCGTTCCACGTTCGTTCCGCACCCTCCACCGTCGCCGTGAGCCGCAAATCGTACGTCCGCATCGGTTCGACTTTCGTACGGGTTCCAAACACACCAGGCGCCACCGGTAAAAGTTCGAATGTTTCGGTATTTGAAGCGTTTACAGTACTTGAAACGTTTCCGGAACTCGGAACACTTTCGGTATTTGAAACGTTTGCGGGATTTTCGTCCGGATTTTCCGTGGATCTTTCCGTGGAGCTTTCCGTGAGTGCGAGCTGCGGGACGGAATCGAGGACGGCGCCGTTCGGAACGGTGAGCGTCACTTGGAGCCAGTCGCCTTGGAAAGCCGTTTCGATGCGAAAATCACGAAGCGCGTCCTTTCGAATGGCGTGCGCAATGAGACGGCCCCAGAATCGGTCGAAATCGTTCCAGCCGCCGCGCCACGTTTGGAGCCACTGCGGCGACTCCATGTCGGACGTGAACGCCACGACTTTTCCGCGTCCGACCTTCCGCCACGCGAGAATCGGATCGTCGGACTCGCTCGCAAAAATGACGCGCGACTCGGGTTTTGCAAGCGTCTGTACGTACCCCAGAAGCGGCGGAACACGCGTAAAGTTGAAGTTCAAAAACCCGGGAATCGAAGAAATCTGCTTTACGGGCGTTCGTCCTTCCACGATTCCGATTTTCGCGGCAGAAGCCGTTTCGACCGTGAAAATCTGCGGTAAAGTCTCCGGATTGATGCATACGTAGGCGTTTCCCTCTCCCATTTTCGCGATGTCGGCGAGCAAATTCGGCTCCGCGTCTTTTCCGAGCGCAATCGTCGAAATCGTAATTCCTGCCTCGTGGATTTTTCGGGCGGTCGCCATAAAGTCGGCCGGGATTGAGATTCCGTCGGTCATTACAATAATGTGCTTTCGCGGTGCGGAAACCTCGGCGAGCGCCCGCGACGCTTTCTCAAGCGCAAGATTCATGTTTGTACCGCTTTTTGCCGTTATTTTATCGATGTATTCGAACGCCTGCGCCTTGTTTTTTTCCGTCAGAGGACGAAGCGGCGCGATCCACTGACTCGTGTCGGCATAAATATGCACTCCCACTTGGTCTTGAGGTCCCAGAACGTTAATCGCGCCTTTTACCGCATCGCGCGCAAGCGAAATCGCCGCTCCTTCCATCGAACCCGAACGATCCACAACGAGCGCCAGCGCGAGTCCCTCACGAGGTCGATTCTCATCTTCGATACAAAGTACCGGAAGCAGTTCCTCAATCGGAGTCGAGCGGTACCCGCCGGAGGTGAACGCCTGGTCGCCGCCAATCACAAGGAGACCGCCGCCCGTCTCGGAAACGTACGTTTTCAGCACGTCGAGCGTCCCCGCCGGAATGCGCGAAACGGGAATGTTTGAAAGAATGATGAGTCCGTATTCCTTCATCGGTTCAATCTCGGTCGGCATATTTTCCGGCACGCAGGTTTCGACTTCGATGAACTCTTTTTTCAGCACATTTCGCAGCATGTCGCCGAGATTTTCGGAACGCTCGACGAGCAGAATCCGTTCGTGCGGCACAATTCGCGTCACAGCGGAAACGGCGTCATTTTGCGGCAAAAGATCGAACTCTTTCGGCGGATGAATCACGGCGCGCCATTCCACAAGCGGCTGCTTCGCCCCTGCTTTTTCCACGACCGGCACCTGAAAACGCACCCCCCGAACGCCGGGTTTTTCGAACACAAGCGTCTGCGTTTCGACCAGCTCGCCGTTCCGTTCAAGGTCGATTTTCAGCTCGCCGACCGTGCAGGTTGTGTGAACGAAAAGATCCATCCCCACCACCTCGCCGGAATACGCAGAAACAGGGGTTGAAAATCGTTCAATCCACGTTTCCGCCTGATTCTCTGTCTGATTTTCAACTTGATTCCCTGTTTGATTCGCCGCTTGATTTTCGGTTGAATTTTCGGTTGAATTTTCAACAGAACCGCCGACGGTCGGACACTGAACGACGTGAACCGGAACGGAACGGCTCGCACAGGTCGGAACCGGACCGAGGTTGGAGGTTCTATCGGTATAAAGTACCACTTCGGGAACGAAATCTTCCGGCGCCAGGGCGGCCGCAGCGCCTAAAGCCGCCGCGAGGTTGGTCGCGTTCGGGTCGCAGCCGGCGGACGAACGGGAATCGGTCGAAAAGGACAGAAAATCCGTCGAATTTTGCATGATTCCAGGCGTTCTTGCAAACGGTAGAAAAACGCACTGATTTCCACGCTGTGCGGAAGATGCATCGGGAAACGCGGTGTTTTTCCAGGCGTTTTCGGGGACGCTTCCGCTGACGTCAACCGCACAGACGACGTATTTTGCGTAGTTTTTCCACGTAACGACCGGTCCGACGAGCGCCGCAGTAAGCAGCAAAACGACCGACACGCGCAGAAACAGCAATGTATACGCCCGAAGCCGCGATTGCCGCGTGAGTCCCTTCCGCCAGTGGAGCCACAGCGGAATCAAAACAAAAATCAGTATCAGCCAGTATGGGCGTTCGAGGAAAAAAGTCATGATATTTGTTCGATTTCTATGAATTC
>CAYTLK010000035.1:0-35149 GCA_964438515.1 uncultured Planctomycetaceae bacterium | reverse complement strand
ATTCTGGCTTCTTGAAACGGAAGTGACGCAGGCGCAGTGGCAAGCGGTGATGGGCACAAGCCCGGAAGAACAGGCCAAGAAAATGCTTTTGGATGATACGGAATATGATATTGGCGGTAACTTTGGTAAGAAAACGCTTCGTGATATGTTTGGATTCAAGCGGGATGAAAATCCTCGTGATATCATGTCAGGAGTGGGGCCGAATTATCCGATGTATTATGTGAACTGGGCAGAGAGTGTTGAGTTTTGCCGCAAACTTTCGAGCAAGCTGGGCGTAACGGTCACCCTTCCGACGGAGGCGCAGTGGGAGTATGCGTGTCGGGCGGGCACGAAGACCGCGCTTCCTAACGGAGCGATGGAGATTCTTGGTCAGAGTAACGCACCGTGTTTGGACCCGATAGCGTGGTACGGCGGCAACAGCAGTCAGGGGTTTGGACAGAAATCCCGATGGAATTCGAGCAGCAGGTCTGAAACGCAGTATCCCGGCGGTCCGTGCGGGGCGCATGAAGTTGGGAAAAAAGATGCGAATGCGTGGGGTTTGTACGACATGATCGGTAACGTTTGTGAATGGTGTTCGGACTGGTACGACAGTGGTTATTACTCTGCGTCGCCAGCGAGCGACCCGACAGGCCCAGACACTGGTACGCGCCGGGTGCGTCGCGGCGGCAGTTGGCGCGGCGATGCACTTTACTGCCGGTCGGCAAATCGGGACAACAATACGCCGTCGTATCGGGACCTCAACATAGGCTTCCGCCCCGTTTTTCTTCCCCAGTTCCCCTAAGCTAAAAGAAATCGTGAAGGAGCGTGAGCGTCAGCGGCGGGGCGAGGCGGGACGCCGCCCCGAAGCAAGACGTGAATGCGACGAAACGTTTTACGGAGCAACGCTCCGTCCCAACTCCTCCCCGCTTGCGGGGGAAAAATTTTTGACATTTTGACGTTCTCGTCCCCACGAGGGCGTCAATCCCTTTCAAAAAAATTCGGGTGTTTTCAAGATGAAAAAGAAAATTTGTATGGTCGCAGGTTGGGGACGCTACCCCGTTTATGTTGCGGACTCACTCGTAAAACAAGGGTTCGAAGTGCACTGCTTCGGCATCGTCGGTCACGCAGATAAAAAGACGCTTGCGAAAATCTGCACCTCGTTCCACTGGGTCGGTATGTGCCGGCTCGGCAAAATCATCCGGTACATGAAACGAAACGAAATCACCGACTTCATCACACTCGGAAAGTACTTCAAATGGAGACTCTTTCGCCCAACCTCGTTTTTCGTCAATCTGCCCGACTGGACGACGCTCGGCGCGTTTGCATCGCATTTTTTCACTCATGAACAGGATTGCAAGGACGATACGTTAATGCTTACTCTCGCTCGACTTTTCGCAAAATACGGCCTCAAACTCGGCGCACCCACAGATTATGTACCGGAATTGCTCGCGGACGAAGGCGTCCTCACAAAAACGCAGCCCGCCGAAAGTGAATGGCGCGACATCCGTTACGGGATGCGTGCGGCCCGCGAACTCGGACGCTTCGACGTCGGTCAAACCGTCATTATGTCAGACGGAGCCGTCATCGCTCTTGAGGCGATCGAAGGAACGGACCGATGCATCGAACGCGCAGGAACGCTTTGCACCCGGCGGAATCTCGTGATGATTAAAACGGCAAAACCCCAGCAGGATATGCGTTTCGACGTTCCAACGGTCGGAATGCAGACGCTCGAAATCTTCCAAAAGGCGGGCGGAAAAGTTCTGGCAATCGAAGCAAAACGCTCGATTCTCGTGGATGAAAAAGACGTCATCGCGTTTGCCGACGCACACCGAATCGCCGTGTGTGCCGTTCAGTTTGATGAAAATTGTACAGAAGATAAAGAGTGAAAAATGAGTGAAGGAAGCAAGCCGTACGCGTCTTCGATTCTTGTACACGAGGAATACGTCGAACAGGAATATATGTTTAAAGTGCTGCGCGAGAGGATGAATGCGTCCGCGACACAGGAACTGCTGCGTTCCATCCGTTTCGAAATTCTCGCCACCACTCGGCTTCCTATCGCGATGGAATTTATGGAATCGTCTCTGAAGAATACCGGAAGTATGGCGCAGGCGATGCAGACGATGAGTCACTATTTTACGCCGTTTCAGACGTTTATTATGGCCGAGGCGGAACGGGAAGAAGGAAAATTTGACTATCAAATCGCCCTTCAGATTCTCGAACGGGAAGCACACTGCCGCGCGGAAGGAATGGTGCCGCAAGGAATGTTTTTGTACCAGTTTGAGGCGCTGAGCCGGAATCGTCTGCGTTACGAACAGGGACTCGAAGCGATTGCGCGGGACCCCGTGTTTAACGACGATTGGAAGGAATGGATTCTGCTTCTTCAACGTCAGCTCGGACTCCTCGATTTTGCGGAAATGATTTTTGTACGAAGTGAATATTTTTCGGTTCTGCGGGGTGAAGCGCCTGAAAAACCGCCGCTTTTCGGTGAAAAAGAGGGACGCATCGCGCTGGCGAATCGCAGAAAGGACCCGACGTATTTGTTCGCCGCCTTTCAGCGGCATTTAAGCTATCCGACGGTTCCGCGTCCCGTTCGGGAAGAATCGGACGAAGCGCTCGTTCTGAAACTTCAGCGGATGGTGGATCATCTTCAGTCGCGCGTGAATATTCTGGAAGAAGAACTCCACGGCGGACTCGATATTACAAAATATTACGTAAAAAAGGACTGATTTCTCATGCAATTCACGCAATGACGCAGAATTTTTTCTCCCCCCCGCTTGCAAGATATTTAAAAAAGTGTATAATTACGAACTGTGAACTAATTTTAGCTTCCATTTACATGCGGAAGATTTCCATGAACTATCTTCGACTCCTAAAATGGCTGGTTCCATTTTGGGCGGTAACGTCGGCAGCAGCGCTCCTTTTTTGGGGAGAACGGGTCTGTTGCGCACAATCACTGGCGTGTGCCTCCTGTGCGGCGGGAGTGTTTGTTGCAGAGTTTATGCAAAAGAAATTCATCAAGAATCGTACGGAATTCGCAGGACTTACATTTCTGTCCGGCGCACTCCCTAGAATGGGCATTCCGGTAATTTTTTTAATAATTTCGTTAAAATTTTATCATAACCCCATAGACAAAATTACACAATTTGCTATAATTGGGTCATATTTCGTATATTATCCACTTGTACTGGCGATTAGTGCTTACAATTCCATTGAAGCAGTTCGTCAAACGAACCTTCCAGCCGGCACAGACGAAAATAAACACGAAAACGGAACGCGTTTTTGAGAACCACAAAAAAGGAAATCGTATGGATACTACAAAAATTGCAGAACACGTAAACGATGGTCACGCATTCGAGTTTCCATTCCATCTGGAAGTGGAACTTCCCACGATCTGTGGGTTGCAGATCACGAAATTCATGGTGATTGAAGTCCTTGTCGGATTGATTCTGCTCCTCCTTTTCGTCCCGCTTGCACGTAAAATCAAAACGGGCGAGCCTGTAAAAGGACGTTTCAGCAACCTTCTTGAAGTGTTCCTTCTTTTTATCCGCGACCAAGTCGCACGTCCCAGCATCGGTCACGGTGCCGACAAATTCGTTCCTTTCCTTTGGACGGTTTTCTTCTTCATTCTCGGAATGAACCTTTTCGGAATGATTCCTGGTTTCGGTTCTCCGACGGCCAGCATCTCTGTGACGGCGGTGATGGCGGTAATCGCATTTTTAGCGGTCATCCTCAGCGGCTCGTTCAAACTTGGTCCCGTAAAATTCTGGCTCTCGCAAGTTCCTCACATGGACCTTCCGTTTGGAATGGGATACATCCTCAAACCGCTTCTTTTCGTAATTGAAGTATTCGGACTTTGCGTTAAACACTTTGTGTTGTGCATTCGTCTTTTCGCAAATATGTTTGCCGGCCACCTGGTTCTTGCGGTGTTCACATCGTTCATCACCGCCATTTCTACCGGCTGGTTCCTTTGGACGCTTGTGACGGTGCCGTCCCTTGCGCTCGCAGTTGCGATCAGTCTCCTTGAACTGTTCGTAGCATTCCTCCAGGCATACATTTTTACCTTCCTTATGTCGCTGTTTATCGGCATGGGTCGCCATCCGCACTAACCTTCGGATGATGATTCGTGAATTCAAAATTATATATTGATATTTTCCATTTTTCCTCAAATAAATAGGGAGACTTAAACGTGAAAAAAGCAATTGTTACCATGCTGTTCGTGATGACCATGTCCGTCATTTCTTTCGCAATGGCCCAGGAAGCCGCTCCGGCTGCCGCTGATAATGCAGTCGCACCGGCCGCCGCCGCAACGACGGATGCAGCTGTCGCCACAGAAGCCGCACCAGTTGCGGAAACTCAGGTTGGATCGGTTGACGACAAAAACTATAAGTGGTTTGCACCTTTCGGTTGCGGTATCATCATCATTGGTGCCGGACTCGGCATCGGCAAAATTGGTTGTGGTGCTGTTGAAAGCATGGCTCGTCAGCCCGAAGCTGCGTCTGCGATTCAGACCGCTATGATTCTGGCTGCCGCACTGATCGAAGGTGCTACGCTGTTCGCGCTCGTTATCTGCCTCATCATGTAATTGCGTTCATGATTCAGATAGATCAAAAAATTAGGACAGAAAACACAGGAAAGTTGCTATGAACAACAAATTGTTTACCTTTTCAGCTGCCGTTCTCGGTGTCATGAATATGACGTCGTGTGTTTTCGCCGAAGGAAGCGAAGAGGGAGGAATCCTCCCCCCGTTTTGTAGTGATCTGGCGCTTTGGACAGCGATCACGTTTCTGATTGTTCTCGCACTTCTCTGGAAGTTTGCCTGGGCCCCGATTGCAGCGGGCCTTGATAAACGAGAGAAATACGTCCTCGATCAGCGCAGTGATGCCGAAAAGGCGAATGCGGACGCAAAAGCACTGTTGGACGAATATAAAAAGCAGCTGGCCGCGGCCAAAGCTGAAATCCAGCAAATGCGTGCGGACGCACAGGTAGCTGCCGAAAGAGCTTCCACTTTGTTATTCAATAAAGCAAAGTCGGATATCGAAGCTGAAAAGAAGGCTGCAACCCAGGAAATTGCCAGCGCGAAGGTTCAGGCGCAGAAAGAACTCGCAGCAACAAGCGCAGCTCTTGCGGTAGAACTTGCGGGTGCAATCCTGCAGCAAAAACTTGATCCGAAAGCACATCAGCAGCTGATTAACAAGGCTGTTGCAAGCTTCGGGAAATGATTGAGCGCGGAGGGTGTGACTGCATCCTCTGCATTCCTTAAAAAGAAAAACATCAAACACTTCGCGTGTTTTGAAATTTTTAAAAAATATCACAAATCGAGGTTTCCATGTCAACCGACGTTAATGCGTTAGATTCACAGTTCGCCGCAGAATTCTCTCCGGACATCAATGTCGAAAAAATCGGGAGTGTTTATGCGGACGCACTTTTTGGAGTCGTCGATAATGATTTGCAAAAAGTCAGGGAAATTCTCGGAGAATACGCAGAATTCATTTCGGAAATTCTGGATGCAAATCCAAAATTCGAAAGCATTTTAAGCAGTCGTCTCGTTTCAGCTGAAGATAAAATCAGCATCATTGAACGAACGATGAAAAACGTGCTGAGTCCTGTTTTATTCGACTTTTTCCGTGTGGTTGCAAAACATGAAAGATTGGATTGCATTCGTGCGATTTACAGTGAAGCACTGAAAAACTACGACAAACTGGCAAATCGAGTGAAGGTTGTTATTACGACAGCGGCACCGATTGATCAGAACACTGTCGAGAAAATTAAAGCAGGGTTAACGACTAAATTCCCAGGGGAATTGGTTGTGACCCAGAAAGTGGACCCAAATCAGATAGGCGGTTTGGTCGTCCGGGTTGGCGATACGATTTACGACGGGTCTATCGCGACTCAGCTCGAAAATATGCGTCGTAATATCGTTAAAAATTATGCGCCTAAACAGAATTGAATTAGGGAGCGCCCATGAAATTCAAAGCCGATGAAATCGCTTCAGTTATACAGCAGGAGATAAAGCAGTACGAGTCCCGTATCGACGTGCGCCAAGTTGGCCGTGTCCTTGAAGTCGGTGACGGTATTGCTCAGGTTTATGGTCTTTCAGATGTCATGGCCGGCGAAATGGTGGAGTTTTCCAATGGAGTTAACGGGTTGGCTTTCAACCTCGAAGAAAATTCCGTTGGTATCATCATTCTCGGTGATTATCTGAAAATTCAGGAAGGCGACGAAGTTCGCAGTACCGGGCGTTTGTTAAGCGTTCCGGTCGGAAACGCCGTCCTTGGCCGTGTTATCGACCCGCTTGGAAATCCGCTCGATGGAAAAGGACCGATTCAGACGTCCGAAACCCGTCCTGTGGAATCCATTGCGCCCAGTATCTCTCAGCGTCAGCCCGTGCGTGAAGCACTTCAGACTGGTATCAAGGCCATCGACGCCATGACGCCAATCGGACGCGGTCAGCGTGAGTTGATTATTGGTGACCGTAAAACAGGTAAAACTGCTATCGCGATTGATACCATTATTAACCAGAAAGGCAAAGGAGTCCAGTGCTTCTACGTCGCTGTGGGTCAGAAAGAGTCCACAGTTGCTGGTTTGATCGAAACACTGCGCCAGCATGGTGCGATGGAATACACGACTGTCGTAGTGGCAGGCGCTTCTTCCCCCGCTCCGCTGCAGTACATTGCACCTTATGCAGGTACCGCAATGGCCGAATATTTTACTTACAACGGCGGGCATACGCTGTGCGTGTACGACGACTTGAGCAAACAAGCGGTCGCGTATCGTCAGCTGTCCCTCCTCATGCGTCGTCCGCCGGGACGTGAAGCGTACCCTGGCGACGTGTTCTACTGCCACTCTCGTTTGCTCGAACGTTCCTGCAAACTGAGCAAAGAACTTGGCGGCGGTTCACTGACGGCACTGCCGATTATTGAAACCCTCGAAGGTGAAGTGTCGGCCTACATTCCTACGAACGTGATTTCGATTACGGACGGACAGATTTACCTCCAGCCTGACCTCTTCTTTGCCGGACAGCGTCCCGCAATGAACGTCGGTATCTCCGTGAGCCGCGTTGGTGGTTCTGCGCAGGTTCCGATTATGAAGAAAGTCGCCGGCGGTATGCGTCTGGACCTCGCCGCGTTCCGTGAATTGCAGGCTTTCGCACAGATGGGAACCGAACTGGATGCCGCCACTCAGCAGCGTCTGGACCGCGGTTATCGTCTGAACGAACTCCTCAAACAGGGAATCTGCAAACCGATGAACGTGTTTGACCAGGTGGTTAGTATTTATGCTGCGACCCGCGGTTACCTCGACAACGTTCCGGTCACTCGGGTTCAGGAATACGAGAAAAAGCTTCTTGAGTATTTCCACAGCAGTGAACAAGCTGCGTGGGATAAAATCGCGGAAACCGCGAAACTCACTGACGAAGTTGAATCGGAAATGAAGCGCGTTATTGGAAAATTCACTGAAGATTTCCTTGCGTGATCACACTTTTATAAAAAGAATTCGCAATCATGGCTAAAACGAAAACGCTTAATAAACGACGCCAGTCCATTCGCAGTATTCGTAAGATTACGCGTACGATGGAGCTGATTTCCACTGCCTGCTACCGCGGCGCAATGGAAAGAGCGATGTCGGCGAATGCGTACACCGATCGTTTAACCAACATGGTGCGTAATTTGGCAGGTTCCGGAGCGGAAGTTTCACACCCCCTGCTCGTCGAACATCCCGAGACGAAAACTGTAAAACTGCTTGTTTTGACGTCCAACCGCGGTCTCTGCGGCGGATACAACGGCGGCGTTTTGCGGTCTGCTGTCCGACGATGGGGCGAGCTGTCGGGCGAGAAATCGGTTGCTGACCAGAAAATTGAAAATGCGATTCTGGAAGTTGCCGGTAAACGTGGTATTTCCTATTTCAATTTTCGAAAGGTAAAGCCCTCGGAAACTTATACGCAGTTTGAAGACAAACCGGCTTGGGATGAGGTGGAAGTAATTGCAAACAAGTACCTTGAACAGTACTTGACCGGCAAAATCGACCGTCTCGAAATCGTTTATACGAAATTCTATTCCATGTCGAAACAGGCTGTCGTTCACGAAACTCTTCTGCCGCTCACCGAAATCGGGAGTGACGACGAGAAAAAGAACGATGCAGACAATAATATAAACGCGGATTACGACTTTCTTCCTTCTGCTGACAGCATTCTGAAGGAAATCGTACCTGCGAGTTTCAAAACGAAGTTGTTCAAATGTTTCCTCGACGCAGCTGTCTGCGAGCAAATCGCTCGTATGGTTGCGATGAAGGCGGCAACTGAAAATGCGGATGCGATGATTCAGACTCTTACGATGGCGGTCAACCGCTCCCGTCAGAGCCAGATCACCGGCGAACTCACCGAGCTTATTGGTGGTGTTGAAGCTCTGAAATGATTTTCGTCTCACAACTCCAGTGCTTGATTCTGGAGTTGTGATTCAAAAGATGATTTTGGATTTCGTTTGATAAACATAATACATTTGTCCTTAAACATATCCGCACGGAACTTCTCCGCTGCATCATAGAAAGAACATATTATGTCAAGTAACATCGGTCATATTACACAGATCATCGGCTCCACGTTCGACGTGGAATTTGCCGAAGATTCGCTTCCCGCAATTTACAATGCGGTGAAAGTGGAATCGAACAAAAACGGTGTAACGCTGAATCTTACCGGTGAAGTTCAGCAGCACCTTGGAAGCGGCCGCGTTCGGTGCGTCGCTTTGGGTTCTACGGATGGTTTGATTCGCGGTTTGGATTGCGTCGATACGGGTGCCCCTGTGACGGTTCCGGTAGGTCCGGAAACAGTCGGCCGCGTGTTTAACCTTCTCGGTCAGCCGATTGACGGTCGTGGTCCGATTAAGGCCAAAGCGTTCGCACCCATTCATCGTGACGCCCCGCCGCTTGCGGACCTCTCCACGAAAACGGAAGTTTTCGAAACTGGTATTAAAGTCATCGACCTCCTCACCCCGTTCGTTCGCGGCGGTAAAGCGGGTTTGTTCGGCGGCGCCGGTTTGGGAAAAACCGTTATTATTCAGGAACTCATCGCACGTATTGCATCGGCCCACGGCGGTTATTCCGTCTTCGCGGGCGTTGGTGAACGTACGCGTGAAGGAAACGACTTGTGGCTCGAACTTCAGGAAGCGGCCATCGGTCAAACCGGAAAACACGTTATCGATCAAACCTGCATGGTTTTCGGTCAGATGAACGAGCCGCCGGGAGCACGTCTTCGTGTTGCGCTTTCTGCGCTCACGATGGCGGAGTATTTCCGCGACAAATCGGGAATGGACGTTCTTTTGTTCGTCGACAACATTTTCCGTTTCACCCAGGCAGGTTCCGAAGTGTCCGCACTTCTGGGACGTATGCCGTCTGCCGTAGGTTATCAGCCGACTTTGGCGAGCGAAATGGGCGCACTTCAGGAACGAATCACCTCGACGGATAAAGGTGCAATCACCTCCGTTCAGGCCGTCTACGTTCCTGCTGACGACCCCACTGACCCGGCACCGGCCACCGCTTTCGGACAGTTGGATGCTTTCGTTTACCTCGAACGCGCCATTTCCGAAAAAGGTATTTATCCGGCAGTCGACCCGCTGGCGTCTTCCAGCCGAGTTTTGGACCCGCAGTATGTCGGCGAAGAACACTATCAGTGCGCGCGCCGCGTTCAGTCCACATTGCAGCGATATCGTGAACTGCAGGACATCATCGCCATTTTGGGTGTTGATGAACTGGCGGAAGCCGACAAACTGGTGGTTCATCGTGCGCGTCGTATGGAACGATTCCTCTCGCAGCCGTTCCTCGTTGCGGAAGCGTTTACTGGTAAGAAGGGCGAAATCACCCCTCTGAAAGAGACGATTCGCAGTTTCAACGAAATTTACGAAGGCAAATGGGACCACCTCCCCGAATCCGCGTTCATGTATGTGGGCGGAATCGAACAGGCGGCAGAACAGGCCGAACGTATGGAAGCTGCAGCAAAAAAGAAATAAGCTGCTGACGAAAGAATTGGGTGAAAGGGTTGTTTTTGACGGACGGCACTTTCACTCTCAACCCAAGCACTCCCGGGACGGGAATTGGAGTTTACAATGGAAATCAAATGCGTCGTCGTTACGCCTGAGAAAGTGGTTTTGGAAAAGGATGCTGAGTTCGTTTCCCTTCCGCTTTACGATGGGGATTATGGGATTGCATTCAATCACACTCCGGTCGTCGGTCGTTTGGGAGCTGGTGAACTTCGTATTAAGAATACGGGAAACACGGATTCGTACTATGTATCAGGCGGTTTTGTTGAAGTTTTGAACAATACGGTCACATTAATGACGAGTCGAGCGGTTCCAGTTGCTCAAATTACGAAGGACGTTGCTGAAAAGGCCTTTGCAGATGCTTCCGCCAAACCGGCTTCCACACTTGCAGAAGCGGAGCTTCGGAACGATGCTTTAATTGAGGCGCGCGCCATGCTTCGAATTGCGAACAAATAACGGATTGAATCCGAACGACAGAGGCTTCAGGCGGAAACGTCCGAGGCCTTTTTTCATGGTGTCACATTTTATCGAATTGTACTTGAAGTATAAACGTCAATTAAATCAACTTTTATAAAATATATAGACTTTCATTGAAAACAATGGAACATGTTCCCACACTCTCAAACGGGATGCGTCAATATTTTCGAAATTGTAGTTGTTTAACTGAATGAATATACTACCTCCAGAAACCAGGATGAAATTAAAAATTTCACCAAAAATCAGAATTTTTTCAGACCAATGGTTTTAGGTTTAAAAAAACGGAAAAAACGCATCGTCTTTCAAATTTTCGCGTCTCTCCCCCTTTTAATATCTGGAAAATGTGTTAAAATAAGAACTGTATTTATGTCTGTAAACAGGTTAAACAGACGTACAGTCAGCGTTTGCACAAGGAGAAAATCTACGATGCAGTATTCGCACGAAGTGGAAAACATGGTTTGTGTCGCTAAAGGCGTAAATCACGGACCGGCCCCGATTCCAGAAGAAGGAAAATGGGTAAAAGCAAAAGAAATCAAGGACATTTCTGGTTTTACGCACGGCATCGGCTGGTGCGCACCGCAGCAGGGTGCATGCAAATTGTCCCTCAATATTAAAGAAGGGATCATCGAAGAAGCCCTCGTCGAAACCATCGGATGTTCCGGAATGACGCATTCTGCCGCCATGGCTTCCGAAATTCTTCCCGGAAAAACCATTCTTGAAGCGTTGAATACCGACTTAGTTTGCGATGCGATCAACACCGCAATGCGCGAACTTTTCCTTCAGATCGTCTACGGACGCAGCCAGTCGGCTTTCTCCGACGACGGTTTGCCCGTCGGTGCCGGACTTGAAGACCTTGGAAAAGGCCTCCGTTCTCAGGTCGGAACCATGTACGGAACTAAAGCAAAAGGGACGCGCTACCTCGAAATGGCCGAAGGTTACGTCATCGGAATCGCATTGGACGCAGACGATGAGGTCATCGGATACAAGTTCGTTCAGCTCGGAAAAATGATGGATGCGATCAAAAAGGGTGTCGATCCGAAAGAAGCTTTCGAAAAGAACGTCGGTACCTACGGTCGTTTTGCCGAAGCCGTCAAAGTGATTGACCCTCGCAAAGAGTAAGAATCGTTCCTTCTCACATTCAATGAAAAAACAAGATAAAATAAGGAAAATAGGACGTTTGGGAAAGTTTCATGAAGTGTAATTTTCGTTTTCGTTCGGATTCCTAGTTTTTTGAAAGGATATAATAATGCCGTTGTTCGAAAGTTACGAACGTCGAATCGCGCAGATTCAGCCGGTTCTCGACAAATATGGCTTCGCGAATGTGGAAGCCGCCAATGAATTCTGCCTGTCGAAGGGCGTGGACGTCCGCTCCATCGTTCAGGGAATTCAGCCGATCGCGTTTGAAAATGCGGTTTGGGCGTACACACTCGGGTGCGCAATTGCGATGAAAGAAAATTGTACGAAAGCTGCCGACGCCTCCGAAAAAATCGGTGAAGGTCTTCAGGCGTTCTGCATCCCCGGTTCCGTTGCGGACCAGCGTCAAGTTGGTTTGGGTCATGGAAATTTGGGCGCGATGCTTCTTCGTGAAGAAACGAAGTGCTTCTGCTTCCTCGCAGGTCACGAATCTTTTGCCGCCGCAGAAGGTGCAATCGGAATCGCGATGAAAGCAAATAAAGTCCGCAAAAGCCCGCTTCACGTCATTCTAAACGGTCTCGGAAAAGACGCCGCACAGGTAATTAGCCGTATTAATGGTTTCACGTATGTGCGTACGCAGTACGATTACAAAACGGGCGAGCTTGCGATTACGCTTGAAAAAGCTTATTCGAATGGTCCGCGCGCGGAAGTCCGATGCTTTGGCTGCGACGATGTAAACGAAGGTGTTGCGATTATGCGTCACGAAAAAGTCGACGTTTCCATCACGGGAAACTCTACGAACCCCACACGTTTCCAGCACCCCGTGGCGGGAACGTACAAAAAATGGGCCATCGAAAATGGCAAAAAATACTTCTCGGTCGCCTCTGGAGGCGGAACGGGACGTACGCTGCACCCCGACAATATGGCTGCCGGCCCGGCTTCCTATGGAATGACGGACACGATGGGACGTATGCATTCGGACGCCCAGTTTGCCGGTTCCTCCTCGGTTCCTGCGCACGTCGAAATGATGGGACTCATCGGAATGGGAAACAACCCGATGGTTGGAGCCACCGTCGCCTGCGCCGTTGCGGTTGAAGAAGCGATGAAATAATCGTACAGATTTTGATTCAGAATGAATAACATGGAAAGAGGAAATGTTTTTCGAAGCGTTTCCTCTTTCTATTTTGATTATTAAACAACCATAAACAGTATTATTCGTACATAAAACGAAATTGAGCCGATTGGACTTTCGGAAAAACGGGACGACCCGAGGAATCCGCAAATGGAAGGCCGGCTTTGGTGCGCGTGACACCCAAAAACATGGAACTTTCCATTCCGTCAATTTTCAAAAGTCCGTCCGAATCCATCGTGATGACCGCATGAACAGGATCGTTATATATAACGGTGTGGTTCGCGAGACTGTACTGCTTGCAGATTTCTTCCGGATAAAAATCGTGCGTACGCTCCACCCAGTCGAAGGAGGCGGAATTCAGATCGAAATAAACGACGTTATTCAAAACACGCAGAAAATCGCGGTGATGATGACCGTTGATGTACATTCGGACGCGGCCCGGGTGTCGGGCGTTTACGGAGTCAATCAGATTTCGGATTTCTTCCCAATTTGCGATGCTGCACACCTCGCGCTCGACGCTTTGATGACTGAACAAAACGCACGGAAACGGCGAGTTTTCGAGTGTCTCCGCCAGCCATTGCGTCTCTTCCGGCGGAATGTTTGAAACGGCACGTCCTTTATATTTGAAATAATTTCCTTGTGTATAATGCGTAAACGCCCCATCTTCATTCTTGAAATAGTTTGCATCCAGCACCACGAAACGAAATCCGTTCTTTTCGAAGAAATAATAGCCGCTTTCGAGTTGGTAGGCGCGCAGCGTTTCCTCCCAAGCGCAGCCGTCTTGGTCGTGATTTCCAAGTACGTGGTAGGATGGGAGTGAAAAATGGTTAAACTGCGCAATAAAATCCGATTCTTTCGTCGGTCGGTGGCAGAAATCGCCGCAATGAATCATAAAATCGCATTTTTCGCGGACGGCTCGGTCCTGAATTTGTGCCAGACGCTCTGGCGCACGACTGTAAAATTGTTCCGGATTGTGATGAATGTCGGCAAAAACGGAAAATTTTACCCTGTTTGTCGGGGATTCCACGTTTTCGGAGGGTGCATTCTGCGAAAACGCAAGATTTTTCCCGCTCAGGACCGTCACAGCAACTCCAGTGCCTGCCGTCAAAAACTCACGGCGCGTCTTCGATTGGTGGTTCATTAGATTCTCCATTTTGTTTGTTTTCTGCATTCATTCTCTCTTCCTCTGAAACGGGTTCGAGATGAATTCGAATGGAATCAATCTTTTTCGTACCGATTCCTGTGACGCGCCGAAGGTCGTCGATGGACGAAAATTTTCCGTTCTTTTCGCGTTCCGAAACGATTCTTTCCGCCAGCGTTTCTCCAATTCCCGGCAAAAGGAGAAAATCGGAGATTTTCGCTGTATTAATATCGATTAATAACGAATTTCCACTCCCGGAACCATTTTTATTTTCTTCTTCATCGTTTTTGATGGTGGTTTCAACGGCGGTTTCGGTGTGAACCGAGGTCCATGAAGGAATAAACACAAAGTAATAACGACCCAAAACGATAGAAAATCCGAGTATCAGAAGCAGAACAATCGTTCTGGCGTCTTCATCCCGAATGTAAAAGGAAGGATCGTGTGTCGATTCCTCTTCCATATTGAAAGCCTGTGTTTATTCCAACTATGAATTCGAAGCCAGTTTTTTCAAATCGTAATCCACCATTTCATGCACCAGCTGCTTGAACGAGGTTTTCGCCTTCCATCCCAACAGATTCTGCGCTTTTTGAGGCGTTCCAAGGAGTGTTTCCACCTCCGCCGGCCGGAAAAATTCTGGATTGACCGCAACCACCACTCGTTCTTCCGTCGGCAAAGTCGCATTGTGAGGTTCCGACTCGGATTTTACGACCGGCACTCTCGCGATTCCGACCTCATCCATTCCTTTTCCGCGCCACTCGATGGAAATGCCGGCGTAATCGAATGCATGGGTCACAAATTCACGTACGGAATGCTGCTCGCCTGTCGCAATAATGAAATCTTCGGGTCTTTCGAACTGCAAAATCCGCCACATCGCCTCCACATAGTCGCGCGCGTGCCCCCAATCCCGCTTCGAATCGAGATTTCCGAGGTGCAAACAGTCCTGAAGTCCGGACAAAATCCGAGCCGCCGCCAGCGTAATTTTCCGCGTAACGAACGTCTCGCCGCGAAATGGCGACTCGTGGTTGAACAAAATACCGTTGCTCGCAAACATATTGTACGATTCACGGTAGTTGATCGTCATCCAGTACGCAAACAGTTTCGCCACGCCGTACGGTGAGCGAGGATGAAAGGGCGTCGTTTCGGATTGTGGAATTTCGCACACTTTTCCAAACAGCTCGGAAGTAGAAGCTTGATAAATGCGCGTTTTTTCAGTGAGTTTTGCTTGACGAACCGCCTCAAGGATGCGCAGAGTCCCCAACGCGTTCACATCGCTCGTATAAACGGGCATTTCGAACGAAACTTGCACGTGACTCTGTGCTGCAAGATTGTAAATTTCGTCGGGCTGTGTTTCTTCGATTAATGACGTTATATTCAATGAATCGGTTGAATCTCCGTAGTGGAGAACGAGTCGGTCCTCCCATTTTGTGTCACCGCACAACTCATGCAGCCGAGCTGTGTTAAATTGAGATGTGCGGCGCATCAGACCATGAACAATATATCCTTTGGAAAGCAGGAGGTGTGAAAGGTACGCACCATCCTGCCCCGTTATTCCCGTAATAAAAGCAGTTTTCGACATGAATTGGAATAAAAAAAACTAAACTAAAATAAAAAATAAAAATCAAACAATATTAAACTATAATCGACACAAATCAAATATAATTAATTAATTCAATCAAAATTCGATTCGTACAATGAAATAGTTCAATAAATAAATCGTCAAATCCTAGTGCCACAGCGTGAGCGCCGCCACAATTTGACGTACAATGGAAATGAGTTTCACGTCCGGACGTACCCGCAAAAGGGGTTTGTCGAAATTGCGGCAGTAAGTTTCCAAATTTCGATTGGTTGCAGGAATCGTTCCTTCGACCAATATTACAAGAACGACATTTTCGGGGTGCGCGACCTGCGTCAGACGGAGCATCGACGAAACCTGCGGTTCGTTCGCGGCGACCACATTCGTTTTCAGAGCGGCGGCCAGCTGGTTTTTTATATCCGAGCTGCTTTCGTCATCAATCAAAACAACGGTTTTCCCTTTCACTGCGTTCTGCGCCTGAAGCATCATTTTCTCGTCACCTTCAGCACTTTGCGTGCTGGTTCCTTCCGGAGTCTCCTCAGCGACGCCGACTGTGTTTTCTATCGTAATGTCAGAGATCGAAAAATGACGCGAATTTGCGTGTGCCTGTGAAACCACACTCGCATATGAAGGAATACCGCCACGGGAATCTATCGGTGAAAAGAACGTGTGTTCTTTTCCGGAATTTGCCGCCGGAGACGAAACACGCCGCGAGTCATCATTCGTCCGAGAGTCCGAATCGTTATTATTACTACTATTACTATGGAAAAGAATCCCGGCTCCAAATCCGGATGCGTCCTTTTTGAGCATCGAACCTTTCCACGAAATTCCGCCGGAAGGGGTGCCGGTCGGTATAATTTGAGCGTAATCCGCCCCCTGTGGATCCAAAACGGTTCCTTCTGTTGTATAGACGGCGTCTTCTTTTGCGGAACGCACGTTTACGGCTGCGGAAGGAAGAGGCGCGCGGAGGGTGCTGGTTTTAGCGCTTTCGGAAGACGCATCGCCGCGTTCCATTTCGTCCCAGATGCTGGAATATTCGGAAACTACATCCGAGTCCGGCGAAATGGAAGGTTTGGGCGGCATCTCGTTCAGTTCCCGCTCGATCAATTCCCGTTCGGGAGTGTTTTTGTGCCAAAATTCAAGTTCCATCAGTACGTTAATGAAAAATGGATGTTCTTTATACGACGGTACTTCCTTCAGCAAGCTCAGAATTGGAGGGAGCGTCTCGGAAAATCGCGGATCGTTTGCGCTCGTTCCCGCATCCACCAACTCATCGACCGTTTCAATAACTCTCTGCCAGTCGTTTGTCGATTCGGGATTCGAAAGGATTCGGGACGCATGATACTGAATTCTTCGGAAACCTTCCATTAAAATTTTCTGTTTTTGCCCAAGTTTGGCGACTTCGAGCTTCAAACGTTCAATATATTCGGGAATCACATAAATTCTCTCGACGGGCGCGAGTGAATCTTTTTTCATGTGCCGATTCACGTAAATGCTGTAGCGTTTCGTCAAAAGAGTGAGCCAGCGATGAATCCGAATCTGATCTTGATCTTCCCGCCCGCTGACCTCGTACGTGACCCGCCGGAGTGCCGACTGCGCCGTTGCAGTAATATAGAGCGCGTCGCGAAGAACCCGACACAAAATATCGGATTTCGGCGTCCGATCCACCAGATCGACCAGCATTCGAAGGAACCCGACGCACATGGCGGCGGCAGCATACGCGTCCGCAAGAAGTTCGTACGTGTCGGTTGCAATCACCGGCGCCGTTTCTGGATTGTTCATCCACAAATAACAATTCGTCAGTTCTCGTGCCCGCGCGAGAAGTGCGTGATCGTGCGGCTCAATATCTTTTTGGAAATCTGCGGTGGTTTTCAGCAGCCGATCCCGTTCGAGCGCCCAGCGAGACGCTTCAATTTTGAGCAAAAGCCGTTTTTCAAGCTGGTCAATATCTTCAGGTTTAAAAGAAATTCCATTTCCGAGAGAGCCGACGGCGGAAGCCTGCGTGGTCGTCTCCACTTCATTCGGCGAAATGTCCGAAGTGAGAGATTCCGCCACTGGACGATACGAAACGTTTTGGGACGTGTTCGGCGAAATGTTCTGCGGCGCGTTTTGTACAGCATTCTGCAAAGCGAATTGGGACGTGTTCGGCGAAACACTCTGCAACGCGTTCGGTGCCGCATTTTGAGCAGCACTCTGAACCGTATTTTGAACCGTATTTAGAGTCGCATTTTGTGAAACGTTCAGTATCGTATTCTGAGCGGCTTCCGCGCGAGCCGCAAAATTCGACGAAGACGCAGCCCCCGACGAAGAAGAAACACCCGATAAAGAGGCGTTTGTAAGGTCCGGCCCTTTGGATTTTTTGAACTTGAGGAAATCGCCAGCCGTTGCTGCAAATTCGTCGCGCGAAACGGACCCCGTCGCGACGGCCTGAATTATTTGCTGGACGAAACCATCGAGCCAGACGTCCGCACTCACCAGGAGTCGGTTTAAATCAGGATTTCGAGCGCACAAAATGTTTAAATTGGCCGCAATTCGATCGATTGATGACGATTGATTTTTGTACTCAGACATATTAAGCTCCACCCCCATGGGATTTTCGGATAAGGTAAAATATACAAAATAATAATGTGGAAATATTCACATCTTTACTACTATTGTAATCTTAATTGAGAAATATTCAACAGGTAAAACGGTATTTCACCCGTATTTTTCGGAAATTTTAAGAAAAAACAGAAAAAAAGCCGAACTCTTTCAAAAAGCCCGACTTTTTATAGGTGTTTACCGCCCAATTTCACTCAATTAGGCTCCCGCTCGCGACACTCCGCAAGAGGAATGAAACACGAAACGAAAATCTGAACATACATTCGCTGTGTGCGAAAATCAATTCTTAAACATTTTCTCCCGAAGACCCGCGACGCCGGAAAAATCCTAACGTACTATTCTTTATGCGCATCAAAACACTTTGATTTTGATTCACATTTTCATTTTCGGAATTACTTTCGGCCTCATTTATTTTTTTTTCTGCCGAGGTCGCCGCAAATGTCGGAGAAAAATTCAAGCTGCTTGGGGGCGGCGGAGGCGCAATTTTTTGCGAAAAACCCGCGTTCTGTGTTCCTGCTTGAGGCGGAAACGTCAGCTCACCACTGGAATCCTCGTCGAAATCGCTTTCCTGCAGAACTCGAGGCGCCTTTTTGTCGTCTTCGGAAGGAAGCGGAGGCCGCGCAATGGAAGGAGTCGCCGCAGAAGCTGCATCCGCAGGAATGTCGCTCTCTCCACCCATCATCACCGGCAAAAACTCCTCATTTTCCGAACGCTGGAAACTTCCAGACGCAGAGTTTTCCGAATCCGCCAGTTCAATCCGACGCGGTGTCCCGTCCGACCATGGGGACAAAAACTGAATGACCTCCAACGCACTTTGAACCCGTTCGAGCGGATTTTTGGCCATCATAAATGCAATGACGTCCGCAAACTCTTCGGAAACGAAAGGGTTTAACAGACTGGGATTCACGGGATGCACGGATTCGTCTAAATGCTGCTTCACTTTTTCCGAAGAACTTCCATTCGGGTACGGCACCTGACCTGTGACGACATAATATAAGGTGCAGCCCAACGAATAAATATCCCAAATTGGTTTCGGTTCGGTCGGATTCCGCACCTGATCGGGACAGATGTAGTCTGCCGTTCCTACAATTTTTGAACGTTTCCCTTGGTCTCTCGGACTGGCTAAACCTAGGTCGGAAAGTTTCGCGAAACCGTTCATTGTGACGAGAATATTCCCCGGTTTCACATCTCGATGCACGAGACCCGCCATGTGTGCATGGTGCAAACCTCGTGACGCCTGAATAATGATGCTTGCAGCCGACTCTTGACGCAACGGTCCTCGGCTGCGTACGAGCTTTCTGAGGTCCGGGCCGGGCACATATTCGGTTACTAAATAGTAAACATTTCCATCCATTCCCGCATCAATGGCGCGCACCAGATTCGGATGATTTAAACTTGCTAATGATTGAATTTCGTTTTGGAAATTTTCAATTGCGGCTTGAGTTGCTTTTTCACGCGGCAGGACCTTGATCGCAACGATTGTATCCATGATTTCGTGACGTGCTTTAAAAACCTGTCCCATTCCGCCGTGCCCGATGGAATCGAAAATTTTGTAGCTTCCCAATGTAAAACGCGCCCGCCCCGCAAGCAGCTGCTGAGACTGCCAGCGGTTGATGATTCTTCGATTCACAAGGATTTCCGCAAGCCGACCTGGAACCTCCTCCGGCTGCGGCGACACCGCATCACGCTGCATTTCTTTCCAAGCAGAAATCATCTGCGCTTCATCCACCAACCCGCTTACAATCGCACATTGTTCAAAAACCGTTTCAAACATAAAATCCCCCATATCTATTCTATTGTATCGGTATTTTGTTTTAAATCTAGGGCAGAAATTCGCTTTTTTTAAAAAAGCAAAGATTTTTTTTGGAATAATAGGAAAAATTTACAAGGATATAATTGTTTTTAAATCAAAAGAGGGTGAAAAGCACAAAAAAGATGCTCACACCCTCATTCGAGATTCCGAAGGAATTCAAAATTTACTTCGTCTCACCAGCTCCGCTCGTTGTGCCGATTGCAGTTCCATTTGTCGCTGCGCTTGCGTTTTTCAGTTCCTCATATTCCTTTTGTGACGGACGGTCCACCAAAAAGCCGCCGTTCGTTCCGCGGCGCATACTGGAGTTGTTTTTTGCACGACAACCATAAACGTCCGTTCCGGCATAATCCAAAAAGAAGCTGAAGTTTCCGCCGCAGTTCGGAAGGTCGTGATACGTAATGTTTCCCGAGGCGTACCCTTGGGTGCTCCCCTTGTAATTATCATCACCGCTGAAATTTACCAGCACACCGATGCTCGCTTGAGCGCCCTGCCCCTGGTTTCCGCCGCCGTTTCCCGTAATTACATCGTCGCCGAGGAAATCGTACAAAAATGAAACTCCGCAGTCCCACGCGAAACCCTGCGACATAATGGAGGCCCAATACGTGTCGTTGCCAGTGTCTTCAAAGAAGAATCCCGCCGCATAGTGACAGCCGAAACCGGAGCTGAAACGCTGAAATTTACTTTCGCGCCGCGGCGAGCCGTCCCACATAACGCTCGTGCTTCCCTGATGGATGTCGTTTCCGTCAAAATCGCGGAAGAATCCCAGTCCCATCCAGTACCCGCCGCCGTGAGCGATGTAATCGAATTCGTATTTGTCGTCGCCGGCACCTTCAAGCAGAACGCCAATTCCGCCGGCCGCCACGCCGCGAATACCCGTTCCGAGGCCCTGGCCCCAGCCTTCATATCCGGGAGTTTCGGGGTAGGAATCGTAATACATTCCGCCCGTATAATAAACATCATCACCGGTACAATCTTCCAAAACGCCGCATCCCAGCGTCTGTCCGGTCCCCTGCGACCACATGGCCGCATGATAGCTGTCGTTTCCGTGACGGTCAATCAGAACTCCTACGCCGCAAACGGCAGTTCCCTGAACGCGCCGCACGCCGTTGTATCGATCGTCCCCGTCAAAATCGACGAGTGCGCAAGCGCCCGCCATCGCGGAACCTTGTGCGTGATTTCTGGCGGTGTACGTGTCGTCGCCCTGAGCGTCGACCAAGAGAGAAATTCCGAGGAGACAGCTTCCCTGAATGCCCGGCAACTGGCCGCGATAGGTGTCATTTCCATGAACGTCGAGAATCGCAAGGACCGGCCGATTCAGATTCACGACCCCTTCAATGTACGTATCGTCGCCGCCCAAATCAATGATTGCGCAGACGTTCGACATTTTTTCAATATCGTACACATTTTCACTGCGTCCTCCGACGATAATCATTCCCGCCTGAGTTTCGATGATTTTCGCGATGGAACCCGTAACCCCGTCAAAAGTGAGGTCGGGATTTCCGGAATCCTCCATTTTGTCCAAAGCACGAATAAAATTGCAGTCCATCAGGATGGAAAGTTCCGCAAGTCCTTCATACATGGCGCCTTGATCGATTTTCTGCATCGCCATAATTTGCTGTTTTGCAGAGCCGCGCATCGCAACCGTGTGTCCAACCGAGGCTTCGACAGTCAAAATTCGATTCGCATACGTCGAAATAAGTTTCAGATCGTCCTGACTCAGACCGGCAATCGCACGACCGTGGCACAAATGGGCCTGAACCAGCGCTTTTTCGAACACCGCGAGCGCCTTAACTGCCGTTTCGTTTTCCGCAAAAGGAGAGGAAACCTGGATTTTGCTTCCGTCCACATCCATTCGGGACGCGATTCGTTTCAGCCCCTTCTGAAATCCTTCGCGGCCGCTGCAGAGATTCATGTGCAAAGAACGCGTAAACTCCTCCGCTTCACCAGCCCCTTTGAGCGGATCCGCCATAATTTCTTCATACCAAGTGAGGCGTCCCAATCCGTTGAGTTCGGACGCTGTTCGGACCCCTTCCGTATTTTTGAGCGCGCCGGCGAGGTAGGTGCGCCACTGATTGTAACGCGACGATAAATCCCGATCGGTAATTCCAGCAACAATATCTTTTATGGAAAGATTGACGATACCCGAAGCACCCGCAAGCCCCGCATAAGGATTACTTTTTCCACGCAGAGGCTCAAAAACATCATAATCAGAAAAAGTGTCGAAAAACGTGTTCTGATCGGCCCCAGAGATCTCTGGAGTCGGCTCCACCTCGCTGCTGCGAGCGCTTGCGTACGTATTTTCAGGAGGCAGAATTCGCTGATTTTGCTGTTGCTGCTGCTGACGTCCCCACCACTGTGCCTGTGCTGACGCCGCCGATAAGAGCAGCGCGAGAACCATGCTTCCTCTCACCAAAAGACCAACCGTTTTCACAATTCGCGTATTATAAAACATAAATTCAATCCTTAAAGATTCCTATATCCGTCTCTATTGATTTTCTATTTCTCATGTGCACACGGTTTTTGCTTCGTGACCAGAATTAATGGAATGAAATAATTCAAAAGTTTTGGATATAAAATACAATATTTAAAGTTTATCGGCATTTTTGTAATAAAAACGAAATCCTTTGTTAAGGAAATTCCTACTTTTGGGCGTTTCAACTCGATTTTCACATCGTCTCAATCAATTACATAAAAAAAGAAGAGGAGTAAAACTTTTCTATCTCCCCTTCTTTAGTAGTTTAATATACACAATATGCACAATCTGCGTAAAGTGCACAACATGTATAACTTGTGCAAAATACCACAACCGTACTTCGCACAAGTCGTTGGAACATGAATTTACTCTTCCTCTTCTTCAACTTTTGCTTTCGCGATGATATCCTGAATGACATTCCCAGGAACCGCATCGTAACGAGCAAATTCGATGCTATAACTGCCCTGACCGCCCGTCATGCTGGCGAGAATACGAGCGTAAGTTGTAACTTCTGCAAGAGGAATTTCCGCAATGATCGTCTGCATTCCTCCGCCTGCGCTTTCCATACCGAGCGGACGTCCGCGCCGTGTCGAAAGGTCGCCGGAGATGTCACCGACTTTATCGGTCGGAACCGTAATTTCGATTTTCACAATAGGCTCAAGAAGCGTCGGTTTGCTTTCCTGAAACACATTTCGGAAACACATCGAACCTGCAGTTTTGAAAGCCGTTTCGTTCGAATCCACCGGATGGTATTTACCGAAATAAACCTCACAGCATACGTCCTGAACTTTGTAACCCGCAATGACGCCGCGAGCCATACGTTCTTTGAAACCTTTTTCAATCGCAGGCATAAAGTTTCCAGGAATCGTACCGCCGACGACCGTGTCGACCCAGAGGAAATTGAATTCCGGATCGTAATGGAATTCCTTCAAAGTGGGGAAGCGGTCTTTCGTACAATATTCTTCTGGAACGGTGCCGCCGGGGAACGGATACATACGAATGTGGACTTCGCCGAATTGTCCGGAACCGCCAGATTGCTTTTTGTGACGATAAGAACCTTCGCCGTTTTTCTGAATCGTTTCGCGATACGGAATTTTCGGCTCTTTCGTATCCACTTCGACTTTATCACGCCGTTTCAGACGTTCCTGAAGAATCTGGAGGTGCAATTCGCTCATTCCCGTAATCACGAGTTCCTTCGTCTGCGGGTCCTGTTCACGCTTGAACGTGGAATCTTCTTCACACAGTTTCGCAAGTGCGCCGGAAAGTTTTCCTTCATCACCACGAGATTTAGGCGTTGCAGCCAGAGAAACCATCGGCGTCGGGAACAGAATTTCCGGCATCGAAACGTTTCCAATCGTCGTACTCGTCTGCAAATCTTCCGCTTTCGTCACGGCGCAGATGTAACCCGGACCGGCTTCATCAAGCAGGTCGGTCTGATTTCCCTGCATCTGGAAGAGCTGTGCGATTTTCAAACCTTTTCGGCTTCCAGTCACAGGGATGGTGTCGCCCGTTTTCACAGAACCTTGATAAATACGGAAATAACTCAATTTCTGAACGAACGGGTCAGAACGCGTTTTGAAAACCTGCGCGACCAGCGGTTCCGTCGGGCTGCACTTCAGTACGACATCGTTTCCGTCTGCATTCACCGCAGTTTTCTGAATCGCGTCTGGCTTGAGTCCCGCCATTACGAACACATCCAGCAACTCGTCCAACCCGATTTCATTCTTGGAACTGCAACAAATCACCGGGATGATTGTCCCCGTAAGAATCGCTTTCGGCAAAAGATTGGCCAAATCGGCTTCGGTCGGCAATTCCCCATCGAGAAACCGCATCATCCATTCGTCATCAACCGTGACGAGCTGTTCCACGAATTCATCGTGACACGCAGAAATCTCAAGGAGCGTTCCATCGACATTTCCGCCAAAAATACTTGCAACGCCCTTAAAATCCGGACCGACACCAACCGGCACATTCATCAGCATACATTCAGCACCGAAAACGTCCTTAATCTGGTCCACAAGCGAATCAAATTCAATATTATCGCCATCCATTTTGTTGATGATGATAAAGCGTCCCAATCCGAGTTTTTGAGCTTCATGGAACACACGGCGCGTATTCACTTCAATGCCGCTTTGCGCATTGATGACCACAGCCGCATTATCGACACCGTTCAAAGCGCCAATCGTCTGACCGATAAAATCCGGATAACCAGGCGTGTCGAGCAAATTAAAGAGAGTGCCTTTATAATCAAAATGGGTGAGTTTGGATTCAATTGTATATTTGTGAGACTTTTCTTCGTCTTCAGCATCACAGAAACTGGTGCCAGCATCCACGGTCCCCGTGTGGGTGATGGCCTTGGTCCGG
This sequence comes from uncultured Planctomycetaceae bacterium, assembly GCA_964438515.1. Lineage (GTDB taxonomy): Bacteria > Planctomycetota > Planctomycetia > Pirellulales > Thermoguttaceae > RGIG3701. Next base: position 10,437 of record CAYTLK010000035.1, on the reverse strand, counting down.
TGGAGTATCTTATCTGCCATCGTGGTTTTTCCAGCACTACAATGCCCACAAAGTGCGATGTTTCGGATATTCTCGACTTGATACTTCGCCATGAAATTTGTCCCTTCCAAAATGGTTCATGAAAAAATTGCAACAAAATACATTCTTATAGAATTGCATTAGATTCGATTGTAACAAAAAATCGGCACGATGGAAGGGGGAGGTAAAGCCTTTTTTTGAAAATTTTTGGTTTATTCCCAAGAAATCCTGAAAAATGGGAGGACTCCGCAACAAAAGTAAGATGCGATTCCCCATTTTGCACAGTGAAAACAAAAAAATCCGAAAGAAAAGCATTCCTTTCGGATTTTTTAGACCTCGAGCATTTTGAATTTTCGCTTCTCCGTCGTGACTCTATCGAGAAACGACTGCCGCCGCAGCCGCCCAAAGCGAAATTTTCAAGTGGAACGAGTATATTATTTTTCACATCGAACACACACGGTTCGACATTTTTACAGAATTGCTTCTGTATTACTTCAATATGTTTCAGACAGAATGAAGTGCGAATTTCACAACACCCCAAATCTGCAGTTCCGTTCCTTCCGGAATCGCGATGGCCGGGAAATCAGGATTCTCGCTACGCAGTTCCGTCGTTTTGGCGGTTTTCACCAGTCGTTTCACGGTGAATTCATTATTGATGACCGCAATCACAATGTCGTTATTGACGGCATCCGCACTTTTATCCACAACCAGAACGTCGCCGGCGAAAATACCAGCACCGATCATGGATTCACCCGTTGCGCGAACAAAAAAAGTCGCGGCAGGATTTTTGATGAGGAATGACGACAAATCCAACGGTTCAGCCGGAACATCTTCCAGCGCCGCCGGGAAACCCGCCTGACATTCATTAGGAAAGAGCGGATATACATCACCTTTCCGATGAATGAAATTGACGATTTGATCGCTCATCGATTCCGGAACACGAATCGCTTTCGTCGGCACTCCGAACTTCCCTGTTCCTTTTGGACGACCGGCACCTTTACGTTTTCCACCTCGTGGCATTTTTTTCCCCTTTTCTATCTGTGAAAGAATTTACCCACACATTGATTTTCTGGAACAAAAACCAAAACAATACTTGTACGTATCCGATTGATTCATTGTTCAAAAAAATTTGAACGTGAAATACAAAAATATATAAATTGTTTGAAACAACACTATTATATCAATGCGTTCCATTTTTTCATCAAATTTCAATCCGAACGAGTCAAATTATGGAGGAGCAAATTGGTTTGAAATGACAAAAATTTGAGCTTCCAGGTAAACAGAAGACTCTGCATACCTTATGAACTCACTTTAACACATCGACTTTTATTTAATATAGCAAAAATTCAAAGATTGAAAAGGGGGGTCACTGCATTGTATTGATTTTTTAAGTGTTTTTTTCAAAGTTTTCCAAAAATTTTTGGGAAAAAACATAAAAATTTGTATTTTTGAGAAGATTTTCAGGTTACACCCTTGCAAAAAACGACCGCTTCGTGTAAAATGAGAAACTGTTGGGAACATATTATGGAGGAATTTCTGAAAACTTTAAAAAATTCTGCACTTTGAAAAGTGTTTTTTAAAAGTTTGTTTTTTGATTCCTTTATTATTGATTTTTAAATTGTTTTTACGATTTTTTTATGATCCGCGAAAGGTATAAATCTATGTTGAATCGTCATGATTTTTTGAAAACCGTCGCTGCTGCAGGAGCTGCCGCCGCCATTTCTACGAGCGGAACCACCTCAGTTCTGGCCAAAACGTCCTCAAAACCTGCGAAAAAAGGGAAAGATGTTGATCTCGTCATCGCAATGGGCGGTGAGCCTGCCGAAATGTTCGACGCCGCGATTGCAAAATTCGGCGGAATCGAAAAATTTGTAAAAAAAGGTCAGAAAATTTGCATCAAACCCAATGCCGCGTGGGACAGAACGCCTGAAATGGCCGCAAATACAAACCCGATTCTTCTTTCGGCCGTTATTAAAGCGTGTTTTGCAGCGGGCGCAGCCGAAGTCGTGGTTTTTGAACATACGTGTGATGAATGGCGCCGCTCCTACCAGACGAGCCAGATCGAAGCCGCCGTCATTGCTGCAGGTGCGAAAATGCTGCCGGCAAACGAGGAATCTTCTTACCGTGAGGTGCAAATTCCCGGTGCGAAGAATCTGAAAACCGCGAAAATTCACGAAGCAATTATTGATTGTGACGCATGGATTAACGTTCCTGTGCTGAAAAATCACAGCGGCGCACGAATGACGATTTCGATGAAAAATCTCATGGGGATCGTTTGGGACCGACGTTTCTTCCACAGCAACGACCTGCATCAGTGCATCGCCGACGTCAATTTGTTCCGGAAACCCGTTTTGAACATCGTGGACGCGTACCGAACGCTGAAGTCCAACGGTCCCAAAGGTCGTTCCGAGGCCGACGTGGTTCTGACGCGTGCGTTATTCATGTCGCCGGACCCCGTGGCGGTCGATACAGCTGCAACTCGTTTCTTCAATCAGATCGTCGAAATGCCGCTTGAACACGTTTCGTATCTCGCGATGGGACAGGAACTGGGAATCGGAACCATGGATCTGCGTTCGTTGAACGTTCAGCAGGTAAAACTCGCATAAAACTTTAATAAAACACGGGTGGAAATCAGGTAAAACCGTACAAGAATGAAAACAGGTGGAAATCTGATAAAAAACTCGTATAAAGTTTCGAATGAATTTGGGCAAAACAGGCAGAATAGGAAAGTTTTTTCCTATAATGAATCTCTGTTGCAGATCGCAATATATACATTTATATATATTGTGTCGTTTTTCATCGTCACAATCCTACACTCCCTTTGAGCGTCATGCGCGTCATAATCCTCGGTTACAAAAATCGGACGGGCGTTCCTGAGACGATTGCGTCTCTGCGTCCGTCCATTAAAAAGTTTGCGGAAGTCGTTCTGGAAGACCTCAGCGGAACTGCAGATTTATCGCGAGTCGCGGCGGACGTTGCTCTGGTTTTCGGCGGTGACGGTTCCATTTTGCGGGCAGTTCAGCAAATGGGAAAGCACCAGCTCCCGCTCCTTTCCATCAATCTGGGACGGCTCGGTTTCCTCGCGGGGCTTGCACGCAATGACGATCTCCTTTCCGTCCTGAAACAGCTTTCCGAAACATCGCAGACGGTCCGAGCGCCGCATCGAAAGCGAGAAATCGCACTGCCCGACGGGTTCACGCTTTCGGAACATCGTCTTTTGAAGTGCTCGCTCATTCGCGGCACAAAAACGGAGCCGCACAAAAAAGTTGCTTCCGCGCTCGTGATGAACGAAGTTGCAATCCAAAGTGCCGATTTTCATATGCTGGAACTGCGTCTTTGGGCGGATGACGAGTGCATCACAACCTGTCGGTGCGATGGAATGCTTTTAAGCACTCCGATTGGTTCTACCGCTCACAACCTTTCGGTCGGCGGTCCCATTTTGCGTCACGGACTCGACGCGGTCGTCCTTTCGCCGATCGCTCCGCATTCGATGACGTTCCGACCCGTTGTGGATTCCTCGCAGCGCACGTATCGTTTTCGTCTCGTTTCCTCAACCGGAAAAACCGCCGTGGTGGTGGATGGCCGTAAAATAGGGTTCGTTACGGAAAAAGACTGCGTCGTGGTGCGCCCCTCGGACATTTTTTTTCACATGCTGAACGTCCCCGGTTATTCCTATTATTCGAGACTCCAGAACAAACTGGAATGGGGCGGAGGGTTGCACGATATTCAATAAAAAACATTCAAATATCTTTAATATGTGCACGATTAACAAATATCGTTGGAATCAAGGTTTTATTTTATAGGTTGAATCAGGTTTTAATGCAAGTTTTACTTCATTTTGGAAATCATACGCCTCTGGAATTCGAAGTTTCAGACGAGGCGCTTTTGTACATTCACGGTCGGGACGCGCAGAAAAATCTGTCGTTTCAGGAGCTTTCACAGGAAATTTTGGCCGCACTTGAGGAACCGCTGGAATACGCGCCCTTGCGGGAGAGTTTGCTGGACGAGGACCATCTGGTGATTCCCGTCTCGCCTGGAATTCCGCAAATCGAACTTATTTTGAAAACCGTACTTGAATATATTTTCACGGCGCCGACGGTTCATATTCCGGCAAAAATCACGATTTTACGTACGCACGACGACGAGACGGCAGGAATTCCAAAAATCGAAAATATTCTTCCGTCGCTTCCTTCCAATGCGGGCGTCTCGCCGGAAGAAATGAAAAAACGAATTGAAATTCAGACGCATCATCCGGAAAATCGAGACGAAATGGCGTTTTTGGGCGTGGATGAAACGAATGAAACACTCGTAATTCATCGAAAAATGTTCGATGCGGAAGTCGTTCTTCCGATTGGATTTTTCGAGCCGAAAGGAACGCCGGGACACGTGGGGGTGCATACGCCGATTTATCCGATGTTTTCCGATGAAATTACGCATAAACGTTACAAAGAATTTGGCCCGCAGATGCACGAGTCGAACCACGAACTCATGCACCAGTTGGAACATGAAATTACGGAAGCAACGCGTCAGCTCGGAGTTTCCTGCATGCTTCAGATTGTGCCGGGAATTCCGGAAGAAGGAACGTCAGGAATCGCGCGTGTTCTGGCCGGGGACTATCGCGAGGTGGAATCCGACGGCTGGTCGCGTTATTGTGAAATTTGGACGAATGAAAATGAAAAACGTGCAGATGTTGTGGTCGCAACTCTGAACGGTTCTGACGCCTCTTCTTGGACGTGTGCCGCCCGCGCGCTGGAACATGCAGCCTCAATCGCAAAGCAGGAAGAAGGCGCAATCGTCCTTTGTTCAGCACTTTCGGGGGAGCTTCCACGGTTCCTGCAGATTTTTGCGCAGGTTCAGAATTACGATACCGCCATGAAATTCATCCGGCGTGAAGAGCTTCCAAACGTTACGCTTGCAGAAAAAATGCTTCGTGTTTTAACGCAGTATCGTGTTTTTTTCCTTTCGCAGATGGATGCGGAGGTGCTTGAAGAAATCAACGTTTTTCCGCTTGAAAGTGCATCGGACCTCGAACGCCTCATCGCAAACAACGGCACTTGCGTCATTCTGCCTGATGCGCACCGAATGATTATATAAATCGAACGAAAACGAACATATTTTAAAAAACCTTGTAAAATCAAAAACAACTTGTAAAACATGAAATTTTACGTATTTTTATGGAGTTTCCAATGTTCCATCATGTAACGTCACCCGTCCGTTTTCCCGACGATTCGATGCGTATTACAGAATTTTTTGGGCGCATCAGTTCTCGCGAAACTGGGGTGAGTATTGGACGTCTTACGAGTCGGGCGGGCTGGAGTGAAGCACCGCAGCGTCCGGAATTTGACGAATACACACTCGTTTTAGACGGCGCACTTTACCTGACGGCAGAGGATGGTTCTGTGACGATCGTGCGTAAAAACGAGGCTGTTTTGGTTCCGCGCGGAGAGTTGGTTGCGTATTCGACGCCTGAAGAACCCGGTGCCGACTATGTATCCATCTGTCTGCCGGCGTTTTCCATGGAACAGGCTCACCGAATGTGCTGAATTAAGAAAGATGTACGATTTGTTCTTTTATGAATCAAGTTCATTTATTTATATCGGAGAAAAAATATGAAAAAATCCTTCCTGACATTTTTGTTCCTTTTTCTTTTGGCGAGTCTGGTGCATGCGGGGGACCGCGTGAACATCTGGCCGGAGGGAAAAATCCCCAATTTTGAGGCGCACCAAAGCATTCCGACCTATGAGGTCTGCGTCCCGGATAAAAAAACAAGTGACGCATGCGTCATCATTTTCCCCGGCGGCGGATATCAGGGCTGCTGCGACCAGCACGAGGGAGTCGCGATTTCCAGTTTCTACAATTCGAAAGGAGTCACGGCTGTGATTGTGCGCTATCGGGTTCCGCGTCCGAAACTGACTGCAAAACACGTTACCGCCTGGCAGGATGCGCAGCGTGCGGTTCGAATCGTTCGTTCTCGCGCCTCCGAACTGGGAATCAATCATGATAAAATCGGTTGTACGGGTTTTTCCGCGGGCGGACATCTGACCCTCATGGCCGCTACGTCGAGTCAGACGCGTTCTTACGAACCCATCGACGCGATCGATGAAGTTCCGTGCAACGTAAATTTTGCCATTCCGGTGTATCCCGCCTATGTTCTTGAAGATGGGAAAGATGGAGGAAATACGGGAAAAGGAAATGATTCGACGATGGTTCCGGATTTCGTGTTTGATGAAAAAACGCCGCCGATGTGTTTGATTCACGGCGACAACGACGTTTATTCTCCGATGGGTTCCGTGACGGTTTACCACAAACTTCGAACCATGAATATTCCTGCGGAACTGCATATTTATGCGGGCGTCGCACATGGTTTCGGCGGAATCCGCAGCGGCGAACACGTCGGTGCGTGGCTCGACCGCGTTTACGCTTGGATGCAGGTCATGAATTTCTAATTTTTTATCCTTCGGATGCAGAAAAGGAGGTTTCCGAAAAGCTTCCTTTTTCTGTTTGTTTTCACCCCCACTTAAAACTCAAGGGAGTATAATGCGTACAATATTCAAAATCTTTCCTATATTGCGTATTCTCATTATTTCAATCCTTTTTCTTCTTCTAACGAGCGTCCTTCCCTGCGATTTCGCAACAGATTCCTCTGTTTTTGCGCAAGAATCTGCTGGAACATCGGCGGCGGAAACCGCGTCTGATGCAGCGTCCGTTTCGTGGAAAGACGGCGTTTTGACGCTTCCAGGAATCGGAACGCTTTCCATTCCCGCAAAAAACGTAACGGTTCAGGAGGACGCGGAGTCCGGAAAAACACTTGTTTTTTCTGAAATTCCGTCGGAAGAAACTTCCGATGTTCAAGTCGTTTGGACGGTAAACGTGCGAAAATCAGAACCGTGGGTCCGTCTGAAATGCGTCCTTGTTTCGAAGACCGATTGCGTCCTTCAGAAAAAGGCGTTTCCGTCGATTCAGATCGCTCCGTCCTTTGAACCTTCCGCATTGAAAATCCTCGGAACTGCCGGCCTTCGGAATCCCGGTGAGGATGCGGGGAGTTACATGTTCCTCGCGGCCGCAGACCCGGAAACTCGCAACGGTCTCGTGTGCGGCTGGCTCACGGCAGAGATTGGGAGCGGAATCGTACAAAATTCTGTTTCGGATGGAACCCTCACGTTTCATGCGTTTGAAGAGTTCGGAAAACTCCGAATGAAAGCCGGACAGAAATATGCTTCCGATGAATTCCTCGTCGGACACTTTCAGGATGTGCGTTTGGGTTTGGAGGCGTATGCAAATGCGGTCTCAAATCATTGCAATATTCATATGAAACCGGCTCCCAGCGGGTATTGCACGTGGTATTCGAACAAAAACGGCGGAGCGGGAAACGAGGCGAGTACTGCGGAATTTGCACAGTTTGCGGCAGAAAAACTGATTCCATTTGGGATGAATCTTTTTCAGATTGACGACAAATGGCAGCTCGGCGCGTCGCGAAACGGTCCGAACAAAAATTTCATGTCTCACAATCCCGATGGGCCCTACCCGTCTGGAATGAAGCCGACGACTTCCACACTCAACGCTTCCGGTCTCACTTCCGGCCTGTGGTTTATGCCGTTTTCCGGGAACTACAACGACCCGTACTATGCAGATAAACAGTCGTGGTTCGTAAAAAGCGCCATAACGTATCCCGCTCCCGGCGAAAAAAACACACGCCATTATTCGTCCGTAAATCAAATAGCCGGCGATCCCTACGAAACGTTCTGGGGTGGAACCAGTCTCGACTTTACGAATCCCGTCGTTCGTGCATACGTCCAAAAAGAAGTTGGGCAAATTGCGAAAGATTGGGGATATAAATACTTCAAAATTGATGGAACCTGGACCGCAATGGCGTGCGAGCAGCTTTACGTGAACGACGAATACGCCCCCGACGACCTCGGTGAACAGGTTTTCGTCGATCCGACACTCACCAATATTCAGGTTTATCGAGACGCATGGAAACTTGTACGTGATTCTGCCGGCGACGATGTTTTTATTATGTCGTGCAATCTTTCCCAGAATATGCGGACGCTCGGTTCGTCGTACGGTCTCGTCGACGCGATGCGAATCGGCCCCGATAATGGGTCGAGCTGGCGGGGAATTTGCGCAGGTCCTATCCGCGGTACCGCTCGATACTTCCTCAATGGACGCATCTGGTGGAACGACCCGGATCCTGTTTACGTACGAGATTCGATTCCCCTCACACGTGCGCAGCTAAGTACGAGTTGGTGTTCTTTGGCGGGCCAGCTTTACGCATTCAGCGACTGGCTTCCGGAACTTTCCGAGGAACGCATCGACGTACTGCGCCGCACGATGCAGAATCACCGCCGTCTCAACGTTCGACCCGTCGATTTATTCAACTCCGAACTTGCAAATGTTTGGATTTTGACGGAAAATGAAAAAACATCTGAAAATGGAACCGTTGTTTCTCCGCGCCGCGATGTTGTTGGGCTGTTTAATTGGAACGAAAAAGATGTTACAGAAATCAATTATCCACTGGAATTTGTTGGACTCGATCCTTCAAAACGTTACGTGGCGTACGATTTTTGGAACAAAGTATTTTTGCCGGTCATTGAGGGACGTCTGAAAGTAGAACTGCCGCCTGGCGAGTGCAAAATTCTTTCGCTGCGTGCAATCGAACCGCATCCGCTGCTCGTTTCGACGAACCGCCACATTTCCAGTCCGATTTTTGAAGTGTCCGATGAGTCTTGGTCCGAAAAAACGCAGACTCTCACCGGCACAAGTACCGTCGTATTGAACGATCCGTACGAACTCGATATTTTTGTACCGGAATCGGAAAAACTTCAGTCCGAAGGAAAAGTTTTGAAGGTTACGGATGTGAATCTGGAGAATTTGCGCAAAGATTCCGATGTGAAAATCACCCAATGGGACGCACAGCTGAACGGGGCACGCGTCCGTGTGCGTTTCACGGTGGAAGGTGCTGCACCCACGGTTTCCGCCATTCAGCATCTCGGCGAGGAACGTACAAATTTGCATAAATTTACGCGTGACATTCGATGGACCATTCATTTTGAAGCCGCGAATGAAGAGGCTGCGGGCGTTTCGGACGCTGCATTTCCTCCGAAATTCCAGCTTTCTTCCGAACTTCGACGCAAATCCGTTTTACTCAAGTGGGACGCTTTCGACGGTTTCGGAATGGTGCTTGTGCGCCGTGATTTAAGCGACTCCAACGAGCAGAATGTTGTACGAAAAATCTCCGGAACGTCTTTTGAAGATTTCCAGATTAAGGGTGGAAAATCGTATGAATATACAATTCAAAGCATTCAGTTCGATGGAAAACCGGGAAAAGACGCGCGACAAATTGTCGTTAAAACTCCGAAAACGCCAATTCTCGGCCCGCTTCCTCCAGAACCGGAGAGCAATTTAGCCGATTTGACCCCCGTTTCGACGAGCAGCGGCTGGGGCGGTTTTTCCCGAAATCGTGCGGTTTCTGGAAATCCTCTCACTCTCAATGGGAAAACGTACGACAAAGGTTTTGGACTTCATGCGGCCGGTCACGCAGCTTTCGCAATCCCTGAGGGTTCGAAACGTTTTGTGGCGGTTTGCGGACTGGATGATTTTCACAAAACAGACGACCGAAGGAGCGTCATTTTGCGGATTTATACTGACGTCAAAGAAATGGGCGAGCCTCGAGTTCTTGCGGCAGAATCTCCTGTTCTTTGTTGCGACACGCTGGCGGTTTGGCACTTCGATGTCCCACTCAGCGACCGGGAGAAAGAATTATACATCGAAATTGACGATGCGGGAGACGGAATCGCCTGCGACCACGTCGATTTTGTACGTGCCGGGTTTCTAAAATAACGCCCCCGAATATTTGTATTATTTCATTAAAATTTAAATAAAATTACTGATTTTACAGGAGAAAAAGAATGAATCGTCGAGAAATGCTGGCTGCAACAGCTGCAATGGGTGCAGGAATCGCACTGTGTGACGCTACAAAAGCGGCAGACGCACTGTCGGGTGAAAATCCGGAATTGAAAAAATGGCTGGTGAATGATTGTCAGATGGAATTCAATCATGTGGGAATTCCGACGGAACAGGACCTCGAGTGGGATACGTACTTGGAAGCGATCAAAGTTCATATTATGGAGTACGAAAACGATCCGTTCGGAATCGAATGGATGAAGTTTGAAGAAGACGCGCCGTTCCCGGAGTGCATTCGGAAACGTCCTCATGTGGCGTTCAAAATCGCGAATTTTGATGAAGTTATTAAGAAATTCAAGCTGTTGGTTCCAGTGAGTCAGCCGCGTCCGTGGATGAAAACGTGTTTCGTCGAACATAAAGGAATCGGAATCGAATTCATCAGTAAATAATAGAAAAAACGTCTATACTCGTTCCACTTGAAAATTTCGCATTGGGCGGCTACGGCGGCAGTCGTTT
>CAYTLK010000034.1:15482-35356 GCA_964438515.1 uncultured Planctomycetaceae bacterium | reverse complement strand
TTAGTGACGGAAATGACGGTAGCCCGTGAAAATCATCGAGATGCCGTACTTGTTGCACGCTTCAATCACTTCCGGGTCGCGTTTGGAACCTCCAGGCTGAATCAGAGCCGTGATTCCGTTTTCGTGCGCCAGTTCGATGCTGTCCGCAAACGGGAAAAACGCGTCGCTCGCAAGTACCGCGCCTTCAATGCGGTCGCCCGCTTTTTCAATGGCGATTTTCACGGAATCCACGCGGCTCATCTGTCCGGCGCCGGCTCCCAGAAGCATCCGATCTTTGCAAAGAACAATTGCGTTCGATTTGACGAATCGGCACAAATTCCATGCAAAACGCATGTCGTCGATCTGTTTTTCCGTCGGAGCCGCATCCGTGACGACCTTCCATTCCTCTTCCGGATCGTCGTGAATATCCGAGTTTTGAACCAACATTCCGCCTTCAATGCAGCGCCACGTCCAATTCGACTGCGGACGGTTCAAATCGCCGGCGGCCATTAAACGTACGTTATTCCGCCATTTCGGAATGGTGGTTAAAAGTTCCAGCGCCTTGGGTTCGAAATCTTCGGCGACGATTGCTTCGACGAACAGACCCGGTTCGCAGAGGATTTTTGCGGTTGCTTCGTCACAAATTCGGTTCATTCCGAGGATGGAGCCGAACGCAGAGAGCGGGTCGCCCGCCATTGCACGCTCACACGCAACTGCGAGGGATTCAGCTTCCGCAGCGCCGCAGGGATTGTTGTGCTTAATGACGGCGCAGGCCGGCATTTTGCTGCGCAGAACCATCGCGAGAGCGGCATCAAGGTCCATTAGATTATTGTATGAAAGTTCTTTTCCATTTAGTTTGCGTGCATGAACGATATTCGGTGTGGAATCCACATTCGGCCCCGCATAAACCGCCGCTTTTTGGTGAGGATTTTCCCCGTAACGCAGTTCCGCAAAACGTTCGAACGTGGTTCCGAGCGTCTGCGGGAAATCGCCTTCGCCGACCTCTTTGAAAAACCAATCCGCAATCGCGCGGTCATATTTTGCCGTATGGTTGAACGCCTCGGCCGCCAGTTGGCGACGCACTTCGAACGTCGTTGCGCCGTCGTTTTCCTTCATCGAGTCGAGAACGGTCTGGAACTGTGCAGGATTCGTGACGATCGTCGTGAATTTGTGGTTTTTAGCTGCCGCTCGAACGAGGGACGGACCGCCGATATCGATTTTTTCAATGGCCTGCTCGGGTGTGACGTCGGGTTTCGCGATAGTCGCCTGGAAAGGATAGAGATTGACGCAAACGAGTTCAAACGTCAAAATCCCATGTTCTTTGAGTCCCGCCATATCGTCTTCGCGGTCGTGACGGCAAAGAATTCCGCCGAAAACGAAGGGATGCAGGGTTTTCAGACGTCCATCCATCATTTCAGGAAAACCGGTGTACGCAGAAATGTCCTTGCAGGGAATTTGATTGGCTTCCAGAAACGCTCGGGTTCCGCCGGTACTGTAAATTTCGACTCCGAAATCCACAAGACCTTTTGCGAAAACGTCCAAATTGGATTTATCGCTTACACTGATAATCGCCCGTTTAATTTTCGGTGATTCCATTTTATAATTTCCCCTGCACTGAATAAAGCGTCCAAAAATAAAAAAGAAACTGCAACAATACTATTGTACCCGGACTTCAGAATATTTCAAGAGGGCGTCCCTAAATATTTTTCCAAGGAAGTTCTAAAAACCTCAGATTTGAAATTTTTACAAAAAAATATTATGGTACAAAAATCGTACAATGGACGTTGTGTTTCAAGGGGCTTTTTTGCAACGTGGCGGTGTTTCCATAATGTCGTGACGGTCGTGGGGAAAAAACATTTTGAATGTTGTTTTTTCCCCAGTTACTCGCTCCCGGTCGCACCGGGTCAAAAACTTTTTAATATTGTGTTTTTAGGACTTCTTTTCACTATTTTAATGAATCCGTGACGATGAAACTGTAAGTCAGCGTTCTCGTCACGGATTCCTGTTTTCTCGCTCCAACGGGCGTCACTCGCGCGCCACGACCTGCATCCATGCGTAAACCCGGTCGGGCCAGGTGCCGAGATGGGCGTCCGCGGGACGCATCCCGAAACCGTGACCCACTTCGGCGTAAATGTGGAGTTCTGCCGGAATGTTCATCGTTCGGAGTTTGCGGTACACCGCCGCGGAACCCATCGCAGAAATCCCGTCCGCGTCGCCGTGTATCAAGCACATCGGAGGCGTTTTCGCATCAAACGCAAAGTCGGAAACGAGGGGCGAGTTGTTCCCTTTTTCCGCATTGGAACCGTCTTTTCCATCTTCAAGGACGTAAGCTGGGTAAACTGGGACGGCAAAATTGACGTGACACGGCGTTTTGTCGAGTTCATCGACGGGTTCGTATGCGGGCGTCTGGCTGGCCGCGGCGGTCATAAGCGTGAGGTGTCCGCCGGCCGAGAATCCCATGCAGCCGATTTTTTCCGGATTGATTCCGAATTTCTCCGCATTGGCGCGAACGAAACGCACGGCCCGCTGCGCATCCTGCCATGCAGCACGATGTTTTTCAAGGTTTTGACGGCGCGGAACCCTGTATTTTACGACGGCTGCGGTGACGCCTTTTGAGTTGAAATATTTCGCAACGTCGATTCCTTCGTGACCGTACGCAAGAATATTGTAACCGCCGCCGGGGAAAATCAGCATGATGCAGTCGCTCGTCTTTTTTTCGGGCGTGTAGATCGTGATGGTCGGATTCGTGACCTCTTGAATGCGCGGAATTCCGTCTTTTTGAGGCGTTTCTTTGTCTTCTGCTTTCACCGTTTCACCCGGCGCCAGACCCGGCCACAAGTTGAAAACCTCCTGCGCCTGCGCGAGTGCGGCACACAAAAAAAAGGTTAAAACGGAAATCAAAACCGTCTTTTTCATAATCAAAACCTTTCGAAAAATCAAACAATATTCCGTTAATTCGAACCGATGCGGCTCGAACTGACGAATGTACAAACGAACGACAAACGAACGACAAACGCGCTACCTGATGAGCGTCGTGTAGGTGAATTCAATCGTCTTCGTTTCGCCGCTTCCAAGCTCGAATTCCCACTGAATTTCACGCGAGCGGTTCACGTAATTGAGTTTGTCGCTCAGCGCCGTCACTTTCGCATCGGGGATTTGCTGGGTCAATTCGCCCGAAAAACGACGCGTGACGAGCATCCGAACCGGCTCGGCTCGCCGATTGACGATCGTCAGCTGAACTGCAATCTCCGCTCGTCGATACGTCGTTCCGTAAATCGTCACACGCTGCACCGAGGCGGATGAATCACCCGTTTGGGGGGCTTTCTCAAACTCGGCGGCTTTCACACGCACACTCATGGATTTCGTGACGGGAATTTTCGTCATTTCGTCGGGAGACGCCCAGAAACTGCTGTTTTGACCGTAAAAATGACCGTTTGCCGTGATGGTCGCAGGAGCGGTCGTCATGGGGAACGAAAGAGGATTGCGGAAACGCAGTGTGTCCCACGGATCGATAGAATTCATCGGATCGTTCTGATTCTCCGTGTAACGTCCATCACCGTCGCGCGTGTCGGGAATCGTCCACTCGACGATCCGTTCATAGTCTGCAAAAGCCGTTCCGTTCGAGAGCGAAAGCCGATCGCCGAGGCGCATGCTGCGCAGACCGATATTCTGAAAATGCAGGTCCAAACCTTCACCGGAAACCGCCGCTGAAGAGTCGACGTCGCCGCCCGGCATCGACGGCATCACCGCGTTCGACGTGTAAACCGCCTGCTGCGTCATCATGCTGCTTTGGCGCGGGTTGCTGCGGTTTGAGAGCTGTTGAAAGAAGGCGTTGAGGGTGCTTCCCGGCACAAAGGGTGCGTAAACGTTTTCACATTCGATTTTCGGAAAGCCGCTGATGAGCGAGACTTCCGCATTTTCAAAAGATTCGAGTTCGTTAATCAGAACGGAAGTCTGTTCGACGCTCAGGCGTTTGGGGTCGGTCGTGTCGATTCGGTAGGACGGCGCCCAGGAAATACCGCGAGTGAGATAAAAAAGACGAATCGCGGTCGGTTTGTCGGTTTTTACGTCAAAAACCATCACTTTTTGAGAACGTTCTACCGATGCAATTTTCTCTTTTACGTCCAATCGCAGAATGGCGGAACGTTCCAGAATCACCTGACCATTTTCCGTCTCAAGAATCAACTTCGACGCCAGATTTCCGTTCGGCTGCGGGTTTCCGGGCGCATATCCGTAGCGATAGTTTCCGTAAGGGTCGTAACCGTAAGCCGGACTGGCGGCTGCGGCCGTTGGAGAGGTTTTTGCATCGTCCAGCGCTGCAACGGTTCCCGAAATTGTACCGGATTCAGGCGTATTCAGATAGACGACGACTTCTTTTCCCGCAAAATCTTTCTGATAGTCGAGCGTTTCCCCCAGTCGAAGCGGCTCCGCAATCGGCCGGTCCGTGACTGTCGTTTCCACCGCCGCCTCACTCTCAAGAAAGAACGTTCCGTGCAGCGCCATGGGGACCTTCGGAAGGACGTACGTTCCGGATTCGGGGACCTGAATTTCTTCCTGCACGACGACCACGCCGTTTTTGAACAGTCCCAGCGACTTTATTTGACTTGCAACAAGGGTTTCTTTCGTCTGCGCCTCGTTTTGAGCTGCGTTTTGTGTTGTTTGAGCTGCATTTGGCACCGTATTTTGCGCCGAAACGTCACTCAAACCGACGGACAGAGCCGCGAGTGCTGCGGCGGCTGCGGAGATGAATCTTCCTGAATTCTTCATTGGTTTCCCTTTCTTCCATAAAATGAGCGAGAAAAACGGTGAAATTTGGTGTAAAAAGAGGCTGATGAGCCGTTCGAGGTGAAAATCCAAATGGAACGACCCTAATTTTATTTTAACAGAGTCGTTTTCAGACCGCAAGGGGGGCGCGGAACGGAAACGTAAATTTAAATGAAAAAAAGACCAAAAACTGAAAGGAATAAGAATCGTTTTCAGCTTTTGGTCTGATTTTTTTGATTTTTCTGATTTGTGGGTGTGAATCATCCGGAGGAGTGACGAACGCAGAGGTTTAACGTCGTTTCGACGCCTGACGTTCCGCAATTCGCAGCGCCATTTCCATCGCCTGTTCGTAATTCAAACGCGGATCGACTTCGGTCTGATAGTCCTTCACGATGTCGTCTTCCGTGAGACCGCGCGCGCCTCCCGTACATTCCGTGACGTTTTCTCCCGTAAGTTCAAAATGAATTCCGCCGAGGTGCGTCCCTTGAAGGTCCAAAATTCGAAACGCATTCAGCAACTCGTGCAAAATATCGTCGAAACTTCGGGTTTTCAGGCCGCTTGGGGTGGAATGCGTGTTTCCGTGCATGGGGTCGCTGATCCAGAGGACGTTTCGTTTCTCCTTCTGAATAATATCGACGAGCGGCGGCAGAACTTCCTCGACTTTTCCCGCTCCGAAACGGCAAATGAGGCACAAACGTCCTTTTTCGTTGTTCGGATTGAGCACTTTCGTGAGTTCCAAAAGTTCTTCGGGAACCATCGTAGGACCGACTTTGACGCCGATCGGGTTCGCGATTCCGCGGAAAAACTCGACGTGCGCCCCGCCCAGCTGACGCGTACGTTCGCCGATCCAGGGAAAATGGGTCGTTAAATCGTACCAGATGTCGCCGCGGCGCGGTACTTTACGCGTTTGAGACATTTCGTACGGTAAATGCAGCCCCTCGTGACTGCAATAAAACGTCGATTCCGCAAGTGTGTCGATTTTTCCCGCCACAATTTCCATAAAATTGATGGAATTACTGATGGATTGAAAAATTTGTCGGTACTCGCGGGAATGTTCACTCAAATTTACGAACCCGAGTTCCCAATACTCCGGATGATGCATGTCGGCAAAACCGCCGGCGACAAAACTGCGCATGAAATTCAGCGTCATCGCCGCGTGCGCGTACCCCTGCCACATGTTTGCAGGGTCGGGCATTCGCGCTTCTTCCGTAAATTCCGGACGATTGATGAGCGGGCCGCGGTAGCTCGGAAGCGTCACGCCGCCGCGCGTTTCCGTATCTTTACTGCGCGGTTTCGCGTACTGACCTGCAATCCGTCCGATTCGAATTATTCGTTTTCGGCTTCCGTAAATCAGGATGTAACTCATCAGGAGTAAAATTTTGAGTTTACTCGTAATGCGGTTCGAGGCGCAAGCGTCAAACGTTTCGGAACAGTCGCCCCCCTGAAGTACGAAATATTCGCCGTCTTCCGCAGCCGCAAGTTCCTGCCGCAGACGCTCCACTTCACCGCTCGTCACAAGAGGCGGAAGATGGGAAATGGATTCAACCACCTTTTCAGCGGCCTCCGGATCCGGATATTCCACCCACTGTTTAATCGGATAATTTTTCCACGATTTCGGGTTCCATTCCGTTTGGGTCATAATAGATCCTCACAATTCATTTCTTGAAGTTTTTTCGTAACATTTCGTATTGATTCTTCGCAGTTCCGATCGCAAACCAGCACCACGTCAGGAGTTACAATTACCGTTAAATCATGAACTCCGTAACACACGAGCGTCTTGGACGGGTCGGTATTTCGCAGTGTACAATCGTGCGTCTCCATCGGCAGCGGAACGGGAGCCTTTGCGGACGCGGAAACGGTGTTTTGGGCGGAATCTTCGGGAAAATACCGTTCCAAGGCGCGCCACGAACCTGCATCATCCCACGAAAACGGCGCAGGAAGCACCAAAACGCGCCCTTCTTTTGCCACTTTCTCAATCACCGCATAATCGATGGAAATATTCTCGATTTTGGGAAATTCCGACTCTAAAACCGAGGAAAACTCCGGCTTTCCCACTGCTTTCTGAATCGTTTCGATTGGACCGAAAACTCCCGGCGTGTAACGTTTCAGATTTTCGAGGATTGCGGAGGCTTTCCAGATAAAAATTCCTGCGTTCCAGTCGTAATTTCCCGTCTGAATGTACGTTTCCGCCGTCTTTCTGTCGGGTTTCTCGTGAAACTGACGAACCGTAAAAACCGGAGTCTCCGAAACAGCTGCATTCGGTGGAGCGTTCGTCGGAGCGTTCGATTTCGATTTTGACACACAATTCGATTTTTGCTGTTCATATTTCTTTCCTCGTTCAATGTACCCGAACGATTCGGCCGGATACGCAGGAGGAATTCCAAGCGTCACGAGTTTTTCCGCATCCTTTTGGACGATTTCAGCCGCTTGAAGCAGGGCGTGCTGGAACGCTTGGGTCGGCTGAATGATGTGGTCGGAAGGTAAAATCGCCATGACGGCTTCCGGGTCGTGTGCGAGACACATCACGGCGGCAAACGCAATGCAGGCGGCGGTGTTTCGTGCGCACGGCTCTGCAAGAATCGCGTCCGACGAAAGTTCCGGAACCTGCGTCTCCACCGCAGCTTTCAGATTTTTTCCCGTTACGATTCGGATGTTTTCGTACTTCACAGCCGGCACAAGACGATCGACGGCCGCCTGAAGGAACGATCGATTTCCGACGAGCGTCATTAATTGTTTCGGAAAATTTTTACGGCTTTCGGGCCACAAACGTGTGCCAGACCCGCCGGCCATAATTACTGCATGAAGCATAAAACGGAAAATCCTTAAAATCTGAAAAATTTCTTGCTAGTTCATGTAGATCCATTATAACGCAAAATAAACTTTCTGCAAGGACACCCGACGAATTAAGTTGAAAATCGAAAATGTACGATTAAAAAAGTATAAGAAAGTTCAAAAAAATATTACTGCACGAAAATCGTATAAGGAGTGTTACGTCTTGAGGGGTTTTTTCGCACCGTGGCGGTGTTTCCACCCTGACGGGAGGAAACATACGCTCCCGTACTGTTGTAACAGTCGTGGGGAAAAAACATTTTGAATGTTGTTTTTTCCCCAGTTACTCGCTCCCGGTCGCACCGGGTCAAAAACTTCTTGATATTTAGTTTTTGGAGTTTCCTTCATGATTTTCGAATCCACAAAACATTCGGAGCCGGAAATTCCTGACGAAATGCTTCAATCTCCGAAGAAAAATCCAAGTCGGGAAGCGTCGCATCGCGCATTTGAACGGTTGAAAGCGTCGTGAGCGCCGTTCGATAAAAATCGTCCGTTTCATCAGTCGAAAAGGTTTTTTCCAAATCCTGCGCCGCAATTTTGAGCCGGATGGAAACCGCCGCCCCCAGCGCGAAAGGAGCGAGATTCTCGCATAAATCGTGAATTAATGAGGCCGTGAGTGAAACGTTTCGTTCGAAGTTTCGCGTATCCGTGTCGGTAAAATCCGCAATGAGGAACACCGAAAGCGGCTGCGGCGCGTCCATTTTCTGAACCATCATCTGACCGTGCCGGGCCGAAGCGCGCCAGTGAATTTTTCGCAGCGAGTCGCCCTCCGTCCAAACGCGCAGACCCGCAAAATCACCAACCGAAGTGCGTAAACCTTCTTTTTGAGGCGGAAACTCGAGCTGTTCCCAGAAAGCCGTCGTGTCGGAGAGTGCTGGAAAAATCGTGAGGGTTGTTTCTCCCGCCGACTTTCTTGTTCTCGCAAAATTAAAAAGCCCGAACGGATAATTGCACGAAAATTGAATCTCTGAAAGATCGTAAATACCGCGATGAGAAAATTCCAGCGAGTAACTTAAAATACGGTGCGTCTCTCCTTTTTGAGGTGTAAATTCTTGAACTTTTTCGAGATGGAATGCGGCGGGAATTCCCGGAAACGGATGGACCGCGACGCATGAAAAACGTGCATTTGAGGCGGAAACGAGTTCAATCTCGCTCGGAATTTCCTCTCCTGCAAACCCGGTTTCCGGAATGTGTTTGACCGTCAAAATACGTCTTAAAATACATTGAGGCGCAACGAAATTCCACAATACCGGTGCAAAAAATATCCCCGCCAGCAGCAGAAGCATGTTGGAATGAATGGTGTTTGCGGAGGCACACATCAAAATGAGTACCAAAAATACGATAGAACCGGGGGAAAAAGTGGTTTTCATAAGGAATATTGGAGGGTTGAGGATTCTGTTTTGAAAAACGGTTTCTGAAACAAAAACGTTCCTTTATGCACCTAAAAACCAGTAAATTTCGCATCCCCAGAATATTGGAAATACAATCATAAAAATCCCCAAAAAAATCCAGCGTGTGCGCGCCGCCCGAAGCCGAACGAGAGAAACGCGAAAACGATCGATAAATGCGGCGGCAAACAACGTTAAAATGGGTATTAAGGGTAAATGGTAGCGCTCGTGTGCGAACGCAAGGGAGTGCAAAATCCAAAAATAAACGACGACCGCCAGAAGGAACAGAAGGCGCGTACGTATTTCCGGTGCGTATTTTGCGGAACAAACACCCGCTGCCGCCAGAAGAAATACGAGCGTGTACGCGCCCAAAACGACGCACGAAACGCCGAGAAAAAGGACCTTTCGGGTTGTTTGAGACGCAATTTCGTTGGACCCCCAGTAACCGTTTTGAATTCCGGACGGAATGGAACGCTCGAGCTGCCAGAAACACAGCGCTTTTACCGCGTCGCGGCGCAGCGTAAGTCCCGGATTTTCACGAATAAACTGTTTGGCGTACCAGCCGGCCCAGCGGTCCTTTTGACCTTGAGTGAGTGAATGCGTTGAAATGTTTTTTCGTTTCAGCACTTCCTCATGCAAAACGGTGTACCAGTCCTGCGGCGGTTCCATCGAAATGGCGTCCCACGCTCTGTAAAGGGGCGTATATTCGTAATTTCCCATCATTAAATTTCGTCCGCTCATGCAGTCGACGGGGGTAAAAACACCTTGAATCTTCGTATTTCGAAGGATCCACGGCGCCATTCCCGCACCGGAAAAAAGAAAAAGCAGCAGCGCCCCCGCAACGCGGCGTTTCCACGAAATTTGCGTTGGGAAAATCAGAACGAAAAGCGCAAACGGAAGGGGCGAAAGCCACAAAATGCTGCGCGTCAGTGCGCCGAGAGCCAAAAATGCGCCGCAAAAACAGAGGGCGTAGAGGGAACCCGTTCGGAAAAAGTGCGAGGCCGTCCAAAGAACCAAAACGAACCAGAATGTGAAAAACGTTTCGGTGAGGAGGAAAAAATTCTGCATCACGAGCGACGGATAGAAACAGAATATCGCCGCCGCAAGAAGCGCTCCGCGTTCCGAAAGCAGACCGCCGAATTCACGAGCCAGACCGTAAACGCAGAGCGTCGTTAAAAGGGAAAGCAGAATTTGCGCCCACCGAACGGCTGTAAAATTCTCCAATCCGCACAATCCGTAAATTTTCGAGACGAACCAGGGATAAAGCGGGGGGCGAAGAGAAACGAAACCCTCTTCCGATGAGGCAAAATTTCCGGTTTGCGCGAGTTCCACTGCGAGGCCGTTGTAATGCGTTTCATCCACAATCTGCAGCGTTTCACCGTGAAAAATGCACAAAATTCCAACGCGCAGCAGGAGTCCTAAAAAAAGGATTCCGGAAAGCGCCCAGACGTTTGAAAAGGGGTTGTGAACCATCATTCTCCTTCTGTTTTTTTGATTTTTGGTTTTTGCCCGTTAATCCCAGCTGCTGATTTTCAGATTCTGGAAGAAGCAGTCTGTAGTTGCATCGTGAGCCTGAATCATGATGGTTCCCGGTTCGACGCGCAGCCCGCGGCGAGGATTCGGATTGGGTTTTCGTTCGTCGTTCCAGTCGGTGATTTGCAGACCGTTAATCCACGTTGCGATGTGCGGACCGCGTGCAATAATCGTGACGTAAAACAGTTCCGGGTCGGTTGCGGGAACGTAACGGGCGACGGTCCGTCTGAAAATGGCGCCGGAACCTGAATCTGCGGGCTGGGTGCGGTCGCCGTCTTTGAGCGTATTATTCAGCTGGCACTCGTAACCGTTGAGATTTTCGCCGGGAATGCAGCGGAAAAAGAATCCCGAATTCACGTTCGGCTGCAGCGAGACGGCACTCTGAAACACAAAATCTCCGAAAGAATCACACGTTTCCAGCATTCCCAGCCCGTTTTTTGCTTCGATGCGCTGTTTTTCAGCGTTTGCGGAAAATTTTCCGAGCATTTCCGGGTAGGTATTCCAGCCGGCGAGGTCGGAACCATTAAAAAGGGACGTCATTTTTTCAGGTTTCATCAAAATATTGCGGAAACTCCACCCTGCTCCGTCCGGAACTTCCAGAACGACGGGACCGTCCGTAATTTCAAGGGTTTTCGTCTCCCATGCGTCACACAACGCGCATCGAACTTCGTACTGAATCTGTACGTTTTTGAAAGACGTTGTGCTTGTAAGTTTTGCCGGGCCGCAGCCGGTGAGGAGATTTTCCTCGACGGTCCACATTCCCGGTTCGGATGACGTCCAGCCGAACATCGTTTCGCCGTCAAAAAGCGCGACCCAGCCGTCGGCCGTCATTTCCGGGGAGGGAAGCGTCCATGAGAATATTGCACATAAAACAATTGAGGAAATAGTATTCATTGGTTTCCTTTTTGAAAAAAGTTTTTCGTATTCTACATTTAAAATTCAATTGTTACGCATTTTATATTCAAATTATTTCGAATATAAATCATACATTCTTTAACGGAGTCCTTCTTCCAGCATCTGCCGCGTTCCAGACGGGTCGGCCGCCTCGCACGCTTTCGTCAGAATTTCGACGACTTCCGACAGATCCGCCTTCCATTCCTCCGGATTTCCCGATGGAATTTCAAGTTCGAGGAACTCTCCCAGCAGCAAAATCAGACGCAGCGCGTGTCGGAAAATCATTCCTTCCTGCTTTTGCAGCCCTTTCGCTCCGATGTACGTGTTGAATTTTCCGTTGAATCGAATCAGCTCGCCCGCCGCCCAGCACGGCCAAACGCGCAAATCGGAAACCAACGGATATTCATGCTGGAATAATCGATACAATTTATCCGCAAAAGTAAGGGTATAAATCGGATCCAACCCTGCTTCGCGCCTTTTTTTACGTTCTTCCGGCGTCAGCGAAATGAGTTCGCCCTCCGTTGCAAGCCCGAGTTCCAGCAATTTGGGGTCTAAATAACCGCACGCCAGACGTCCGCGCGGCAAATCTTCCTGGTACGGAACCCGAATGGACGGTCCCAGGGAGGAAGGAAGTTCCAAAATGCTTTCGAACGCCTGCAGCCGTTCTTTTCGATCCGCGTGCGGCAAATATTTCAGCAAAAAACAGCCGTAAATCGGATGTACGCCTCGGAGTTTCGCCATCGATTCCATCGTTTCGGTGGGAATCGCCAGTTCCGGAACATATAACGGTTTTTCTTCCTCTTCCGGTTTCACGATGCTTGATGTAAGTACCGCAATTCCATTCACGAACGTGTACGGTTTGGAAGACGCTTCGGAATTTTCTGTTTTTAACGCCGATTTTGGGAGTGTTTCGGAATCTGTTTCTGTAGTTTTGATTCCCGTTCCGTTTTCTGGATGCGTTGGTTGTACCGTCTGCGCCGTTGGTGTTGGTTGGTTCGTCAATGTTGGTTGCGGCGTCTGGGTCGTCGGGGCTGATTTTGCTGACGGAACCGCCTGTGCTGTGCGTGGTTTTGAGGACGTCACACCTCCTCCAAACGTTAAACCCTGCAGTAGTTCGGAAGCCGAAACCGCTTGCAGTTTTTCGACCTGCGGAGGTGTTTGAGGCTCTGTATTTTTCGCAGAATCCCTATTTTGTTCCGAATTTTCGTTCTTTTCGTTCTTTTCGTTTGTTCCATTCGTTTCGGGGGTTGGAAGTTTTTCCTCTGTTTCTGTACTTCCGACCGTCGCGGATTCCTCAAAAAGGCCCGACCCGAATCCCGAACCGATTTTTTTGTGCGAAAAAGATGCGTCCCCTGCTGTGTGCTTCTTCTGAGCCGCTTTTTTCCCGAAATCTAAAAGTGAAATGGGTTCGTTTTTCGAGGCGTTTTTCGACGTCTCGTCGGTTTTTCCCGGAAAATCTCCTTCTTCGAACAGTCCCGCCCCAAACCCTGTGATTTTCGGTTTGGAAACGTGTTTTTTGGCCGCCGGAGGAACATTTAACGTTAAAGTTTCTGCATTTTTCGGAGCCATTCGACGCCAGACCTCCAAACTCGGCGTCCCTTTCGGCGTTCGTGCGTCCCGCGGAATTTCCAGCACTTTTTCGCGGCTTAAACCTTCTTCATTCTGTGTATTTTGCGCAATTTTACTCGCGGAATTTTCATCAGAGGAAGTTCCACAGGATGAATTTTCACCGGATGAAGTTCCACCAGCGGACGCTGCGCTGGAGGAAACGTGTGTGGAATTCAGCGTGTCGGCTCCCGCCAAAATGGCGTCCGCTTCGGGTAAAATCGGCGCATCGACGACTTCCGGTTCCCGGTCCGGACGAGGAAGCGACGGAAACCACTCCGCAGGCGGATCGGGCTGAAGTGTGACGTAACCCGCGCTCCACAGCGTTGCAATCATGCGTTCCAAATCGTTTTGCGCCGTCTCAGCTTTTCGTCCGAAAATCAGACGTTTTTTTACCAGGTCGCGCAGCCGTTCGACTTGGGGCGAGGCTTTCAGCATGTACGCAAGCAGACGCCACGGAACGAGACCCCGACTTTCCAAGTTTCCTGCCGGGGCGTTTTTGAGTTTAATGAATTGCGCTTCGTTCCAGTACTGCAGGTTGGGATTCCGCTTCGGCTGCTTCTTTTTCAGCGCTTTTTTCTCCGCCAGAACTTTTGGATCTTTGGAGTCGGCTGGAAGTCGGTTGAATTTTTCCTGCCAGCGCAAAATACTCACATCGTCTTCGTGTGCGAGCACAAAAACGTGTCCCTGCGTATCATACTGCGGCCGCCCCGCTCGACCGAAAATTTGGTGGGCGCTTCCCGCTTCCAACATCGTTTGTTTTCCGGCCGGCCCCTTCATGATGCTTGGAAGTACGACCGAACGCGCGGGAAGATTGATTCCGGCAGAAAGCGTTTCCGTACACGTACAAACCGCCAGAAGTTTTTGCTGAAACAAATATTCTACAACACGCCGATATTTGGGAAGAATTCCTGCATGATGGACGCCGACGCCGCGGACGAGCAGCTGTTTGAGTTTCGGTCCCGCCCCCTGCGACCAATCGAACCGCGCGATTTCCGAGACCAAACGGGATTTTACTTCCGGCGTCACCAGTTCTTTTCCGCGAATTTCTTCCGCAACGCGCCAGCATTCGTCGCGATTGAAACAAAAAACGAGAGCGGGCGTCATGCGCTCTTCTTCTTTTCCCAAGCACATCCACTGAATTTGTTCCACGAGCGTTTGGTCGCCGACCCACTGAAACACGAGCGGAACCTTTCGATCGTCGCTCTGTACGACTTCCAGTTTGTGCCCGTGTTCAAATTCCAGCCAGTTTCCGAATTGAACCGCATTTCCGACCGTCGCGGAAAGCAGCAGCAGACGAACGTGCTTTGGAAGGAGTGCGAGCGAAAATTCCCAAACGATTCCGCGTTCCCAATCGTTAAAATTGTGAAATTCATCCATCACGACCGACTGAACATCTTGAAAATCGTCAAATTCTTCGGGATGCAGAAGCCGATTGAAGAGGATTTCCGCAACCACAACGAGGATTTTTGCGCCGGGATTCACCTTGTGATTTCCCGTAACGAGACCCACATCGTCGGGCGAAAACCCCCAGCGTTCCGCCGACTCGCGCAATTCTCGGAATTTTTGGTCCGTGAGCGCGATGAGCGGGGTCGTGTAGTACATTCGTTTTCCCGTCGTCAGCGCCTCAAAAACGGCGGCTTCCGCAATCAGCGTCTTTCCTGTTCCGGTTGGGGCGCAGACCATCACACCCTGTTCGGAGGAAAACCACGCCAGAAGTGCTTCTTCCTGAACGGGATAAAGCGTGTAAGGGATGCTTTCGAGGTATTTTTCAGCGATGGCGTCTCGCGAGATTTCCATGGGTTTTTCCTGATGATGTTTGTGATGATGTTTGTGAATTGATTCTATAATAATTGTAAAAAGCAAGAGTTTCGAAGGACTGTCAACTCCTGCTTTTTGAAGCAATACATGATTCATAGTATAAAACATTTTCGTCATTCTGTAAAGAGGTGGCACAAAATCTCCCAAAAACTTTCCAATATTTTTATACGGAGAGTAAAAATAGAGAATTTGTATCAATTTTATACAAAAATCTTTGCTTTTTTATAAAAAAATATCAAATAAGACGTATCCTGTCCTTTTGAAATTCAAAATTTGTGCTATAATATAAAAGTAAGAGAAAATATACAATCATTTAACCAAGCAGGTGTCCCATGAATGAAAATAAGGAGCGTGTGTATCCCGTCCCAAGTGTGCGGCGGCTTCCGCTGTACCTGTCTTTTTTGCGTCAGCTCAGAGACGAAAATGTCGAAGTGGTTTCCAGTACCCGAATTGCGGAAGAACTGGGACTCACAGGGATTCAGGTGCGTAAGGATCTCGCGATGACGGGAATCGTTGGACGTCCTAAAATCGGTCACTCGATCAACGAACTTGTGGGACACATCGAGAGTTTTCTGGGTTGGGACCAGCTTCGCCCTGCGTTTTTGGTCGGGGTCGGTCATCTCGGAACGGCACTGCTGGGATACAAAGGTTTCGAACAGGAAAATCTCGACATTATTGCGTCCTTCGACAATTCGCCGCAGAAGGTTGGAACCACCATTTTGGGACGCAAAACGTATCCCATGAGCGATTTTTTTCATATGGCGCAGGACAATAACGTCAAATTCGCGATTCTGACCGTTCCCGCAACCGTTGCGCAGGAACTCACCGACATGATGGTCGAAGCCGGAATTCAGGCGATTTGGAATTTCGCTCCCGTTCAGCTCGCGGCTCCGCCGGACGTCATTGTGGAAAACGTCTCGCTTTCTTCGAGTTTGGCGGTACTTTCCCAGCGTTTTACAGTCCAGTCAAAAAAAGAAGCTGAAGCGCCGCAGTCATGAAATTGCGAAAACGGGTCCTTTTTCTCGCTCACAGTGCGCAAAATGGCGGGGCGGAGTTCTGTCTCGACACAACATTGCGTCATTTGGATCGGGAAACCGTGGAACCGTTCGTCATTTTTCCAACGGATGGACCGATGGTCGCGTCCGCAAGAAATATGGGAATTTCGGTGGAAATCCTTCCTCTTTCTTGGTGGATGTTGTACGAACCTTCATTTTGGGAGTGGAAAAATCGGCTGAGAATCCCTTTTCGTTTGAATTTTTTGAAAAATTTTATCCGAAAAAATTCGATTCAGACGGTTTACACCAATACGGTTTGTACGTTTGAAGGTGCGCTCGCCGCCCGTTCTTTGGGGATTCCGCACATCACGCACATTCATGAAGTGCTGGAAGATCGTTTCATGAGGCCGCGTTGGTTTTCACTTCCAAAGATCCTTAAGTTTTACTACCACAATAGTAGTAATATTATTTTTGAGTCGGAAGCATCGCGAAAAATTGCGGAAAAACAACTGACGCCGGGCGTAAAAAAGAATGTGGAAAACTTGTTGCGAAAATCCGTCGTTATTTCAAATTCCTCGCGGTTTTCACTTCAGGATTTCGAGTTCTATGAGAAAAAAAATCCGGAGGAACTTGCGTCGCAGTTCGTAAATTACGGATTCCAAAAAAATCGTGTGACGTTTTTGTGGATTGGAAGATTTTCGCAGCGAAAGAATCCGTTTCTTCTCGTTCGGGCTGTGGAAAACCTTCCGGAAAACGTCCGAGAACGCATACAAATCCTCTTCGTCGGTGCGGGGCCTCAAGAGGACGAACTGAAAAAAATAATTATGACCAAAAAGGTAGGGAATGTGTGTCGGATTGTTCCGTTTCAGGAAAATATTCGCCCCCTCCTGCGGCTTTCGGATGCTTTGATTCTCACTTCGGAGGAAGAATCGTTCGGGCTGGTGCTGGTTGAAGCCGGGATGTTCGCGCTTCCGGTCGCTGCAACACGTTCCCAGGGACCGATCGAAATTATTGAAGAGGGAAAAACGGGCTTTCTCGTTCCTCAGAATGATGTGGAAAACCTGTCGAAAGTTATTTATAACCTCTTTTCAGATCAAGAGTTGCGCGAAACACTCGGCCGCCAGAATCAACAGCGGGTTTTACAACTTTTTGACCCTGTACAAAATACGAAAAAAATCGAACAATTACTATAGCCCTTTGGTTTTGTATGAATATTTTCATCTGAATTCTATCGTTTCATGTGGTTTCATGTGGTTTCATGTGGTTTCATGTGGTGCGCGAGCCGATCCGAAAACGACGATTTCAGTGGGAATTCGAATCCTTCCTTCCTTAAATTTGGAGATTTTTCTATGTTCCGAAGCATTCCTTTGAGTGCGGCACGGTTTTTGTGCTTGTTTTCTTGGTCGTTTCTTTTGTTTTTCCTGTTCCTTTCGGGCGGTATTGGGTTCGCGGAAGAGCCGCAGTGTCCGCTGGGTGAGGACTGGAGTTTTTGTCCGGAATTCAGCGATGAATTCAACGGAACCGCGCTCGACGCCGCAAAATGGTGGCCGACGAATCCAACGTGGGAGGGACGTCAGCCCGCGAAATTCCTGGCGGAAAACGTTTGGGTTGCGGATGGTTTTTTGAATCTGAAAGCGGATTGCGTCGCCGATGATTTTTACTCGGAAGCCGACAAAGAGCGGGGGTACAATACGTTTTCGACCGCGGCGGTTAAAAGCCGTGAAACGGTTCTGTACGGTTATTTTGAAATTTGTGCGCGTCCTATGAATTCAACGGCTTCCAGTTCCTTTTGGTTTTATCATTCGACTGGGAATGGAATCGACGATCAGTGGACGGAAATTGATGTGTTTGAAATGTCGGGAAAGCATCCGGTTCACGGCGGAATCTACCACATGAATTTGCACGTTTTTAAACTTCCGGGTCAGGAAGCGAAGCATTTTTCACGCGGAGGAACGTGGAATCCGCCGTTTCGTGAGGTGGAAGGGTTCCATAAATACGGTCTGGAATGGTTACCGGACGTGATTCGATGGTACGTCGACGGGGAAGTGGTTCGGGAGGAGAAAAATGATTTCTGGCACCAGCCGCTGACGGTCAATTTCGACTCGGAAACGATGCCGTCGTGGTTCGGACTGCCCGACCCGGCAGATTTACCGAGCACATTTTCGATCGATTACATTCGATGCTGGAAAGTGAAAGAGTAAGGTTGAGTCGGTAAAAGGGGGGAGAAAAACTCGCAGGCCGCCAGTTTTCCTCCCTTTTTCTATTTTTATTCTATTTTTATTCTCAAAATCTCATTTCTTTAAAAACTCATTTTCCATTTACGAGAAAATGAACGATACGAATGGCGGTTCCGCTGCTGTTTGCATTTTTTTCGTTAGAAAGACGCAGTTTTAAAACGTGCGGGGAGTCGGAAAGTTCTGCTTCAAACACTTGCGACCACGGAAGATAGAGGGTGCGGCTCCACGGTGTGAAAAAATCTTTTTGTTTCCAGCTTCCGCCGTCGATCGACCACTCCACAATTCCGGTGTCGGGACCTGAAATGGCGAAAATCCCAACGGCTGTCCCCTGAAAACGGAACGTCAGCTCGCTGCCGGGCGTCGTCGTTTCCAGCATCGGAACGTTTACAAAACCTTTGCGGGTCCCGCATGAAATGGAGGGCGTCCAGTTTTCCACCAAGTTCCAACCCGCGCCGAGCTGTGCTTTTTCGATGGATTCATAATGACCGTACGCGTAACTGAACGCATCGACGGGAGCCGGAAGTTCTGGCGTGACGGCTTTCGGCGCGTCGGTGTTCCAGCAGGCGTCCAAAAGACGACAGATTGTTGCACAATAAAGCTGGTGGCCGAAAGGTGCAGGATGAAGATCCTTAAAATCCTCTTTCCACGTGAATTCACCCGCCTGAATGCGGTCAAAAACCTCTTTTGCGAGGTTTATGGATGGTATATTATACTGATTGGCGACTTTTTCGTGCTGCAAAATCACATCAGGCGTTTTTCCCGCCTCATAGTCGGCGTTTTTTGCAGGTTCCGCGAAATACATTACAATCACATCTACGTTGGGATTCAAAATCCGTGCGTGACGAACGATTCCTTCCATCCCGCGGACCATTTCGGTTTGTGTACGGAAATTTGTATAGTCGTTGACGGCCGCCTCTTCAAACAAAAGATCCACTTTTTTCCCCTGAGTGAAAACGTCCGTTGTGAGTCGGAACGCGCCGGGTGTTGAGCCTGTTGAAGAAATACCGGCTGAAATGAACTCGAATTCCGTGTCGGGAAAGCGTTTTTGAATCTCTTCAATCACGAGATTTCGCCATCCGTTCATTTCCGTGATGGAGCCGCCGAGAAACGCAACCGTTCCTTTTTTCGTCTCTGAAAAAACTTTCTGTGAATTGGAAAGACCGCCTCGCACTTCAAACCATTCGCCGAAAACCGTTCCGGAAATGAGGAAAAAAAGCGCGAAAAAGGCGGAAAGAAACAAAGATTTATGCATTTTGAACTCCATTAAATGTCAGGAAAAATGAATTGGATTCCAGTAAAACGCGGGTTGAATCCGTTTCTCAATCTGTTTCGAAACCGACCATGAATCCGTTTTTCAATTCGTCTCGAAACCGACCCTCAATCTATTTCTAAATTCAGCCTTCAATTCGACTCATTTTCTGTTTTTGAATCATTTTCAGCCGATTTTGATTCCGGGCGCCAAACGTTTTCGAACCAGGAATCCGGATTGGGAATTTCTCGTCGAGGAACCCACCGATTCGTAACGGTTTCATCGAAAGGATTCCACCATGTTTCCTGTATGAAATTCCGAAAACTTTCGTCTTCCGGAACAGATTGTACTTTTTGGCCGTTCAAATCTATGGCGGGCGTACTTTCATCCGTATTTTGATTTTCGTCCGTCAAAACGATTGCGGACCCGCGGCTTCCAACGCCGGAGGAAAGTTGAAATCGAATCGCATGAAGATACACACGCTGTGTAAGTAAAAGGTACGAATTTCTGTGCGTCTGTATTTCCTCAGTGTTTTGATTTTTAGCCTGGTTTTCTATTTGGTTTTCAACTCGGATTCTTT
>CAYTLK010000034.1:0-15382 GCA_964438515.1 uncultured Planctomycetaceae bacterium | reverse complement strand
GCGAGCGCTTCATCGACCAGGGATTTTTTCCGAATGAAACCTCCAGCGCGGGTCATTCGCTGCTGAATTTTTTCTCGTTCGGAACGCCAGTCCGAGGAGGTTTCGGAACGCGAATTTGATGAGGTCTCGGAAGGTGCGTCCGAAACAATCGAAGCGGGGGAATTTACAGAAGCGTCAAAAATGGTTGTTTCGTCTGCAGGAATCGGAGCGTCTGAAGCACTTGGAACGTTTTTACTGTTTGAAAAATGGGACTTTTGCGCGAGAGATTTCCGCTGCGCGATGGTTCTTGCTGCGCGCAAGGCGCCGACCTGACCGGCATTGAGCGCGGAGCCTCCAGGACGGTAAACGCCGTGCGAGCCGTTCACCTCACCAACGGGAAAAAGTCCGTGAATATTGATCGATTCCCAGTTCGAATCAGCGGCGAGTCCCCCATTGTTGTGCTGGGCGCAGACCGCGATTTCGAGCTTTTCGTTACGAATATCGATTCCGTGTTCCGCATACATTCGAACGGCGGCGGGATTCATTTTTTCCAGACGTTCAATCGGGGTTGGAAGTGCGGCGGCACCGCTTTTTTCGAGGTATTTCGCGGCTTCCGAACCGATAGTTTTTTCAGAAAAACCGATTGGATTTCGAGTAAAATCGAGCCAGACGCGCCGTCCGCGCAAGACGGTTTCGACGTACACCCAAATATCAATCATCGACGACCCATCAGGCGTTTTTCGTGCGTCGAACGGCCACTGATAGCCCTTCAAAAATACGAAAGGAAGCACTTCACCGGGTGTGGATGAATATTCTTCCAAAAATTCACGTTCGTCGTAAGTGCCGTCTGCATCAGTACTTACGAAACGCGGAACGCACTGCATGTACGTTCCGGAAACGTTCCATCGGAAGCCGATCGACGCCAAACCGAATTGGGATTCCGGAAGATTTTGCGCAACGGCTCCCGCAGCCAGAGCGACGCCGATCGCCCCTGTATGCACCTTCGGATAGACGCTTGTTTTGTACAAACCTCCGGGACCACCGACGGCAAAAATAACGTTTTGAGCCTCTATTTTACGGAGTTTTCCTGACGCTGAACCCTCGAAAAAAATCGCGCCGCTTACGGTTCCGGCCAGAGGAACGGAAGGATCCGTCGATTTTTCATAAGTGACGCAAAGTTCTTTGACGAAAAGATGTTCCCAAACGGGAATTTCACGTTTCTGAACTTCACGAATCATGGCGCGGCACATTTCCCTGGAGGTGTACGGACCGATGGACGTCGCACGCTGTCGCGGGTCGTGGTCGGTTTTGTAACCAACGAATTGGCCGAACTCATCCGTAGGGAACGGAATTCCAAGCTGTACGAGATTTATGAATGCACGTACAGAATTCGCCGCTTCGACGAGCGCGAGGTCTCCGTGCATGCTTCCGCCCGCAAAATAAGTTTCCGCCATCGCGCGCACGCTGTCCTCATCCTGTCCGCAGAGAGACAGTTTGTAATACGTCTGTTTATCGCTTCCCGTATTGATGGAAGTGCCGCCCGCCAGTGACTCTGTAGCCATTAAAATGTCGGAAATTCCGAGTCGATTCAGTTCCAGCGCAGCTGCAAGTCCGGCTGCGCCAGAACCAATAATGAGCGTGTGTACGTGCTGATTTTTCATCCAGAGGACCTATGATTTTAGCGGGAACCGACCGCAAAAAGTAAAATATTTCGGAAAAATTTGGCGTAATCGCCGCCAATATCGACGAAATCGCCGCCTGGAACGTCTTGAGTGACTCGCGGACGTCCCCAATCGACGAACCCGCCGACCCAATGTGGCGCAACATCCGTTCCGAGCGCAATCGTTCGTCCTTTTCCGTACGTTCCCACGACCAAAAGCGGCGTTTTTTCTTGAATTTCGAACTGGAAATCCTGTTTTTCCTGCGTCACGCCGAAACGAACCGCCTCCAAAACCACCTCTGCGTCTTTTTTGGGACGAAATTCATTAAATCCCCCCACTCCGGGCGGCGTCTGCCACGGAAGGCCTGCAAGAATCGGGTGATTTTCTTTTCCGTCCGCCGGAACGACCAAAACGGGCTGCGCGTAATTGCGGCGATCGTCTTCGGAAAGCATTTCGACCGGCAAAACGTCTTTTAAAAGCGTCGTGTGATACTCGCCGAGCCGCCCAAAATAACTTTCCCAGCCGCCGAACATGATGAGTCCGGAACCGTCCGCAACGCATTGCGCCAGATGTTTGTACTGTTCCTCGGTCAGATTTTTGGCGGGATAATCGCTCAAAACGTATGCAGCATACTGTGTGTCGCAAAATAGCGAATCTGGGCAAACATTACTGTCGATGTGTTCGTACGGAATTTCGAAATGCGTCATAATTCCTGCGAGATACGCAGCCGCACCCTCAACCGTATTGTCGCCGAGGTAACAAATTTTCGGATTTTTCATCGATTTTTTCCTGAAAAAGTGGATTCTTTTGTAGGAAGTTTTAAAAACTTCAGATATGAAAATTGTGTAAAAACATTGCTGTGTAAAAATCGTACAATAAACGTCGTGGTTCAAGACCCTTTTTCGTACGTTGCGGTGTTTCCCTCCCTGACGGGAGGAAACAAAACGCTCCCGTAATGTCGTAACGGTCGTGGGGAAAAAACATTTTGAATGTTGTTTTTTCCCCAGACCCCTTTTTCAAAAACTTTTTAATATTGAGTTTTTAGGACTTCTTTTGTAAAATTATGCGTTTTTATCAACCATCATCACGGTAAATTTGAGTTTGACGGCCAACTTTTCGCTGACGGTTACGGTTCCGGTCATTTGAAACGCATTCGCGTAAAAATCTTCCAGTTCAACCATCATTCGAATGGTCTGACCGGGTCGAACTTCCTGACGGAAACGAATGTCGCTCATTTTTGCGACGACAGGCATTTTTCCGTCCCATTTTTTCGCATCAGTTTCCATCTTTTGGGAGAGAAAAACCGCTCCAGTTTGCAGCGCCGCCTCACAAAGAAGGACGCCGGGGACGAGCGGATAATCGGGATAGTGTCCCTGAAAAAACGCTTCATTTCCCGAAAAAGTTTTTTCGCAGAGGATTTTTTTATCGTCGATTTCCACAATCCGGTCGACAAAAAGGAACGGGTCGCGATGGGGAATCGCCTGCATTATAACGTCGCGGGACATGAAGCCTCCTATGAATTTATGTAACAAACTTTTCGAAAAACGATTGAAAACTTAGGAAAAATGTTCAAATATGTTTTTGAAATTATTTGAAAATATTCTGAAAATTCTAAAAACTAAAATATTAAAAATATTTGAAATTCGGATTCGTGCGATCCTCTTTTTCAATCGAATCGAACACGGAGTTTTGCAATCGCGTCGAGTGAAATTTGCCGAACGCGCTCGCGAGTAATTTTCAGTGTCAGACCGACATCACGGAGGGTGTGTTCCTTATTATCGATGAGGCCGTAACGAAGTTTCAGGACGGTTGATTCTCGTTCCGAAAGATGACCGAGTTCCTCATGCACCTTCTGAAGGTTGTTTTTCTCCATACATACATCGTCGGGCGTCAGGTCTCTTCCGTCAGCGATGATTCCTTCAAGCCCCAATCCATCGGGAGTGTCCGGCGGCGGAGCGATTTTGTACGCGTTCAACGCTTTGAGCGTAATCGACATTCGTTTCCGCGGCAGACCGATACGCCGGGCGATTTCTTCAGAATAAGGAGGACGGTGCAGCTCAGATTCCAGCAGCGGGATTGCACGCCGCCATTTACAGATGATTTCCACCATATATGCAGGAAGACGAATCAGTTTTGAGGAATTAATCATCGCGCGATGCATCGCCTGATTAATCCAGTAGCTTGCATAGGTTGAAAAACGGGTTCCTTCACTGATGTTGTAATTGTCGGCGGCCTTGATGAGACCGAGATTTCCCTCCTCGATGAGATCGTCGATGTGCCAGCCTTTTCCGTTATATAATCGTGCCATATTCACAACGAGGCGCAAATTTGCTTCGACCAGCTGATTTCTAGCGTCTCTGTCCCCGGCTTTTATACGAATCGCCAGTTCCCGCTCCTGTTCTGCGGTCAAAAGGCTGATATTATTAATATTGGTGAGGTACGTATCCATCCCGCTTTGAAGTTTGGATTCTTCTTCGAACAAATCCTCAATCTTTTTTTCTCGTTTCATGAAGCTGCGTTCCTTCCTAGCTCTAAAACTGGATTCTCATGTTTGAAATGAATGAAAAACAAATGAAATTGAATGATAAATGGATAAAAACGAACGAATAATGAAAGCGCGGATTGAATCGAACTGCAACGGTGATTCAATCTGCGGGTCAATGTTTTTGTAAGCTGAAAACGTTTTACGAACAGGAAAGGTGAGTTTTTCGTTGAAAATCTTCTGTAAGTCCGCTAAATCAGTGGATTTACGACCCACGCTCGCCGGAGTGGAATATTCTGAAAATATCGTGCATTTAAATATACACTTCCTCATCGTTTCGCGTTTACTGAACCGACAGTTGTAATGACGAGTGCACAAAGACGAAATGAATTCATTGCGCGGGATTTCCCAGAATTTCATCTGCGATTTTGTATTTTCTTGTTTTATCGGTTTTCTTTTCAGAATTTTTGCAAATTTCTTTTAGAATTCAGAATAATCAACTCGTCGGTATAAAAACGGTTGAACAGGTCTTGCGCTCTGCGTAAGAATTGCTATTCGTAGGAAGGTTTTGGAATTTACCAAGAAGAAATTTCGAATAAAATTTGAAAAAAGGCAAAATATTTTCCCCCACCACTTGCATTTCTTGCAATGTTTTTTATATTAATAGTAAAGGATGGATTTTTTACTGCTTTTCCTGAAAGGTGATTTATGAAACCGAAGTTTTTTTCGTTCTTCTTATGGTCGTTTTTGACCGTTTTTTTGACGGCTGGAACCCTTTTTTCCCAGACCGCTGCACCCAAAGTGCCGACGCTCCCAATCCCAGGGTCCGCGAAAGCTGAATCTCCTGCTACAACGGTTCCTTCTGCGGCTGGAACTCCTTCTGCGGCGCCTGTTTCTGCCGAAACTTCAGGCGGTGCGGCTCCTGGAACTCCTGCTGTTGCGGCTCCCGCAGCTCCAAAAACTGCAAATACGCTTCAAAGTGCCTCAAAACACGCTCCCAAAACGGCTTCTGGAACCTCAAATTCCGGCACAAAAGCATCCGAAGAAACTCCAGCAACCGGAAAACCGGCGCTCGACAAATTCCATAAGGCTCAAGACGCTTACAAAAAAGCGATTTTGGCGGTGCGTGACCTCCAAAAACAGTATGTTGCGCTCAGTACGACGGAGGAACAGAAAGAGGAAATCGGCACAAAACTGCAAAAATACGCAGAATTCATCACCAAATTGCACCCAAAACTCCTCGATTTGGCCGAAGCTGCGTGGATTGAAGGACCTTCAAAAGATCCCGAAATGCTGCGTTTTATTGTGGAAGTGCTTGAAGTGCGGCTCGTGACGGAAGATTACGAAAAAGCACAGGAAATATTGGACGGACTGCTTCAATTGAACATCCCCGAAATTCTGCCGGATTTGTACGATGTGGCGGGTGAAACCGCGTTTATGTTGAATAATTTTGAAAAAGCCGGGAAGTTTTTTGCGCTCGCAGACTCGAATAAGGTTCTTTCCGAAAGATGTGCAAATTTCAATCGGGACCTTCCGTATTTTCGCGTGAATTGGGGGAAAGAATCCATTTTGCGTGAACGTGCGGCGGCAAAAAAGAATCTGCCTCGCGTGAGTATTGAAACGACCAAAGGAACCATCGTCGTTGAATTGTACGAAAATGAAGCTCCGAATACTGTTGCGAATTTCATCTACCTCGTGGAAAAAGGGTTCTATGACGGTTTGTACTTTGATTCGGTAATTCCTGGTTTTGGGGCGGAATCGGGACGCTCCCTGGATTCGACAGACGGCGGTCCTGGTTATACGATTCGTGACGAATATGACGAACAAAACGCGCGCTGTCACTATCGCGGCACGCTCAGCATGTCGAATAACGGGCCGAACACTGCCGGTTCTCGTTTCTTTTTCTGTTTTTCACCGATGAAGGAATTGGACGGAAAATTCGTCGTTTTTGGTCGGATCGTCGAAGGAATGGAAGTGCTTTCGAAGCTGCAAAGAATGGATGCCGCCAATCCGGATCCGATGGCCGAACCGGATCAAATCGTTGAGGCGAAAGTTATTCGGAAGGATCCGGATAAAAAATATCGGCCAAAAGTAATTCGCGCGAAAACCGACGAGGAGGACGCTTCCGCAAATTCTGAAAAATCCTCAAAATCGTCAAAATCAGCAAAAGATTCGAAAAGCGCCAAAAATCCCAAGGGGAAAAGCGCCTATTAATGATTTTTACCTCAGTTTTCATTGTTGTTGATGATTCAGAACGAGGAACAACCAGATTCGGAGGTGTTCCTCACACTTTTATTTCGGAACCAAGTGGAAACTGGGGATTTTATTTTGCCGATTCCACTTGAATTTTCAGCTTTTTTGAAATGTACTCGTTCACGTTTGTGACTTCTTAACGGACAGTCAGATTTTTCTGAAAGGTGAATCGTAAGTGTATCCGAAACCGAAAAACTTGTAAGGATCCGCTGAATCTTAAAGAGTGATTATATACGTACGATAGGAGTAAAATGGATTGGAATCGAAGAAAATTCATGCAGATGAGTGCGGGTTTGGGGCTTGCATCGGTTTTTTCGCAGCTTCCGGAGGTCTCGGAAGTTTCTTTTGCGGAAGAAACGGACAAAAAGGATGGAACGGAGCTGAAAATTACGCAGATTCATGTTTCTGCCGGAGCCTCGCAGCCGTTTCGGGCGCTTCATGTTTCGGATACGCACCTTTGTTTTGCCGACGAAAGGGAAAATGAACGCAAACGAACTTTGGCGGCCGACCGAATCCGATATTTTCGGAAGGGAGAAGCATTTTTCGACGCAGCAATGGCTCACGCCCGCAAAAATGAGGAACTTTTTCTTCATACGGGCGATTTAATCGACTTTGTAAGCGAGAAAAATCTTGAAACCGTCGCGGCAAAATTTCAGGATGCGTACTGTTTTGTGTCTGCTGGAAATCACGAATTCAGTCAGTATGTCGGCGAGGCGAAAGAAGATGCGGCTTACAAAGCGCAGAGTTTTGACCGCGTTCAAAGAGCGTTTCCAAATGATTTAACGTTTTGTTCACGCGTCTTTAATGGAATTAATTTCATCGCGATCGACGATGTTTATTACAATTTTACGCACGAACAGCTCGTTCGGTTTCAGGCGGAAGTCGAAAAGGGTCTGCCGATTGTGATGTTGTGTCACTGCCCGCTTTACACGCCCGAACTGTTTGAAACCGCAATGAGTCGGCCAAACGCGAAGTGTGCGTATTTGGTGGGTGTGCCGGAAGAAAGTCGAAAATTTTACGAACCTGCTCGCCGCAACCAGCAACAGCCGGACGCGCAAACGACGGAATTTATCGAGCGGCTCCGCAAGCAGCCGCTTTTGAAAGCCATTTTTTGCGGTCATTTACACTACGCCTGGAACGGACCTTTTTCAAAATACACGATGCAGTACGTTGTTGGAGGAAACTACCTGGGCGAAGCGTATGAAATTATGTTTGATTGATTGTGTTTAATGCTCAATGTTTAATTAAAGTGCCTGATTGATTATTATTGATATGGTATGTTTAATATTCGATTCTTTTATGAATGAATTATGAATAATTTTTGATTTATATCGAGGAGGCGAGCCTCATTGAAGACCGTCCCGCATTTTTTCGAGACGTTTTGATGAAATGGGAATCGACGTTCCTAATTTCTGTGCAAAAAGTGAAATTCGATATTCCTCAATCGCCCAGCGAAATTCTTCGAGTTCGTCACTTTCGACGCCGCGCAGCTCGTTGTCGCGCCGCAAACGTTCGTATTCTTTCTGAAATCGGTCGAGCTCCCGAATCTGTTCCATTCCGCGCGTTAAAGCGTTTTGTGTGCCGGAATTTGAGTTTGAAAGCGTCTCGATTCGTGCTTCAATTCCGCGAAAATAACGCGCAAAGTTTTGTACGTATTTCCAAGAGGTTTGAAGCAGGAAGTCTGGCGGCGTCAGACGCTGAATCTGTAAATCAATATCATCGACGATCGGCTGAAATTGGTCGTAAATTGCGATGCGTGACGGTGTGAGACCGTCGGCGTCCGAGTTTTCAGTATGATTCAGATTTTTGTTCGAATCGAAACTGTTTTTAGAACCCGAATTGTTTTTTGAATTCTGATTTGAATCTACTCCCTTCTTCTGTGAAGAAGAAAGATTTCCGAACGATTTTATTTGCAGCGTTCCGAACGTGAGGCGTGAAGCAAGATCGTTCGTGGCGTGACGCTGCGATCCGGTGGTACAAATGCTGTTTAACGCTTTAATTGCCGCATGATACGCCTTCCAAAGCTGTGCCAGAGACTGTGGAAGTTCCTGTACAACAATCGAAATGCGCCCTTTTGCTTGCTTCACAAGACGTTCGTATTCCTGTGGATTTCGTGGTACACGATTCAAAAGGGACTGCATGTCCGCAAGAGCCGGAAAGCCTTCAGGATTCAGCGCCAGATGCGCAACCAAGTCGCAAATGGTGTCTGCGAAAGGCGTTCGCGTCGTTTTTACGAAATGTTCCGCATCCATCTTCATTTCATTGTAGAACGGCATCCAGATCGCGTGTTGGTTTAATTCTCGATTTGCGGCCAGCCGAAACAGACGCATTACAGCGCGGCGGATGTTGTTTTCTGCCTGAAACTGGGAGGTGGAAAGTCGAATTCCGACCGTTTTTCCTTCATCCACAAGCATCGGAAAGGCGGTAATTTTCCCGGCGCGGGATGCTGCGTCCAAAAGAGACGATTCGATTTGTACCTGAACGGGAAGCTCGCCGAAATTCCAGGACGTGAAACCTCCGCGGGTCCAGCGGGAATCTTCCACCATCGCGAATTTTTCGGACGCTTGTTCGCCCACGTGACGTAAAACCTCGTGCAGATCGCGACTTTGTACCAACAAATTTCCTTGCGTGTCGCAAACTCGGATGTTGATTTGAAGTGCATCGGGTATTTTACTTGAGTCGAGGTCGCGTTCCCGAATCAACTCGCCCGCAATTCGCGTAAATTCAGCAGCAAGAACCGCTCGGAAATTTCCAACGCCAAACGGAATCCGTCCGCAAACCGCATGGGCGGTGTCGGGTGCTGGAATCAGTTTTCGCCGCTGTTCCTTTGGAAGAGATTTGATTAAATAAGCGACACGTTCCTCCAAAAGCCCCGGAACGCCCCATTCGAGCGCGCGCTCCTGAAGCTGATGAACCGTTTCGAGCGTTGCGTGCAGCGTAACGCCGTCTTCCTCGCTCCCCGGCTCGAATCGATACTCAAGCGGAAACTGATAGCTCGACGTACGTACCGCTTCGGTTCGAATCGCCGCCTCTTTGAGCGTTTTTTCGGTCAGAATTTTTCGCGCAGGTTTTGCGTTTTCTACATTTTTTTCGCTCTGTGTATTTTCTATATTTCGTGATGCTTGTGTATTTTGATTATTTTGTGTATTTTTATTAAACTGCGTATTCTTAAGCTGCGTATTCTTTGCATCGCCGGAGGATGAATTGGTTTTTTTCTTCGTTTTCATCGGCTGAACAACTTTCCCAAACAGCCTAATTTCACGTACAGGAGCGTCATCCGAATTTTCGGAACCTTCTTTTTCCAGCGTTGCTTCTGTTTTTTCCTTTTTTTGTGACGCGGAACTGTCGCCGCGTTCGATCCCGCCTGAGATGGGTTGAACGCCTTTTTTGATGGTTTGAACGGGACGCAGCGGCATCTGAAACTCCCCGTTGAAAGTGTCGGGGAATTTTTGCGCGAGTGACGGGTCGGCAGACTCATTTACGAGGTCTTCTTCCGTCATTTCCAGTCCCTTCAGCGTCTCGGCGTCGACCGCCCGCAGCCACTTTTCGAGCGACGGACCATCGTAAACGTCACGCGGAATTCGTGCGTCATAAAATTCGTACAGTTTCCAGTTCCCCGGTAAATAATCGAAACGGCGGAGTTTTGCCTGAATTTGTTCGAGTTCGAACCACAATTCTCGGTTCCAACGGTAAAATGTAACGTTTGAAATCCAGTTTCCTTCGACGAGACCCGCCTGAAGGAACATTTCGCGCGCCTGTTCCTTGTTCACCTGCGCATAGGGAACGCGGCGTTTCGGAACGATTACGAGTCCCGAAAGTGAGACTTTTTCGTAAATCATTGCTCCGTTGTTCTGCTTCGACCAGTGCGGCTCGCTGTGCGTACGCGTGACGAGGTGTTCCGCCAGAGGTTCGACCCATGCGGAATCAATGACGGCGAGCGTCCTCAGGAATCGTTTGGAAGTTTCAACCATTTCCGCACCCATAACCCACGCCGGCGCGGCTTTTTTTCGAGGTGCATTCTTTCCATCTGCCCCATCTTTTCCATCTGTCCCATTTTCCACCAAACCGGGACCGGAAGAATTCGTATCCGGATTCACGTTTCCGTGTGTGTCGATGATGTTTCCCTGTGCGTCCAGCGTGCGGCCCCAGAATTTGCTTCCTGATTTGGGTCCGTACGTTTTTGCGTCGGAAGTTTCGTTGAAATTTGTGCTCGAATTTGAGTTGGAATTTACATGGAAATTTGTGCCGGAATTCTTTGCGTCGGGATTTGTATCAGAATTTGTGTCCGAAATCTTTGCGCATCTTGCGTTTTTTGCGTATTTTACCGCTGCATTCGTCTCATTTCCGGATTTTAGGATTCCGCTGCCGGGCCACAAAAAACATTTTCCGCCTCCGCCGACCGAATATTCCGGTGTGAGTAATGATTTTTGTCCGATATTCGAAAGTAGTCCGCTGAGGAGCGCGCGGTGAATTGCGGTGTATTTTGGTGTAAATTCTTCTGCGGAAGCGACTTGTGACGAATCTTGAGCGAGACGAACCGTGTCGCCGTGCAGAAGTTTTTCCGGAAGTTTCGACTCTTTCAGTAATTGAAGGACGAGTTCGCGCAGCTGATGGTACACGTCGATCCACTCGCGCATTCGGTTCCACGAGATGAAATTTTGCCGACACGCTTTCAAAAGTTGATTTCTGGACAGTTTTTCCTTCAAATCGTTGTAGAAATCCCACAATTTCAAGAGGGAGAGAAAATCTGACTGCGTGTGCAGAAACTGTGCGTGTGCGGCATCCGCAGCGCCTTGTTTTTCGAGCGGTCGCTCTCGCGGGTCCCGAATTTCCAGCGCCGCAGCGATTACAAGAACCTCAAGCAGCGGATTTTCTAAAATCGGCGACTTTTTTTCTGATTTTGAACTTTCCGAAGGACGTTTAATTCTAGAATTCTGTGTATTCTGTGTGTTTTTTGTATTCTGCGCACCTTGTGAGTTTTGTGTAATTTTTACATTCTGTGTACTTTGTGTATTTTGCGTTTTAACGTCTGGATTTACCGCTTCTTGTGCAATATTTATTGCTTCAAGAATCATACGGCCGATTCGAGGGTCGACGGGAATGCGCGCGAGCTGCGTCCCCAACGGTGTAAGTTCGGCATCGGGCGCGGGGTGCGTCAGTGCTTTCAGCTCAAAAAGCGTTTTGTATCCGTCACGAATCGCCGGAAGTTTCGGAGGATCCAGGAACGGAAACGATTCAATTCGCCCCAATTTCAGGATTTTTGTCTGCAAAATCACTGATGCGAGGTTCGTCCGCTGGATTTCCGGCTGCGTATATTCCTCGCGAGAGTTGTAATCTTCTTCGGAATAAAGTCGAATGCAAATTCCGGGTCCGATTCGTCCGCAACGGCCTTTTCGTTGGTCGGCAGAGGCTCGTGAAACGGGTTCAATCGGAAGACGCTGCGTTTTGGAACGTGCAGAATAACGGCTGATTCGTGCGGTTCCGGTGTCGATGACGTAACGAATCCTCGGAACTGTAACGGAAGATTCCGCGACGTTCGTTGCGAGAACGATTCTTCTTGTATTTCCAGATGG
This sequence comes from uncultured Planctomycetaceae bacterium, assembly GCA_964438515.1. Lineage (GTDB taxonomy): Bacteria > Planctomycetota > Planctomycetia > Pirellulales > Thermoguttaceae > RGIG3701. The sequence goes on along the minus strand of CAYTLK010000034.1, from coordinate 3,434 downwards.
ATTGAAGATTTTTTGCTGTTGGTCGGCCGGAAGACGTGCGTAAAGCGGAAGAACCTCCACGTTTCCATTGCGAAAAAGCGAGCTGCGCCGTCGTTCGGACTCTCCGTGCAGCAATTTTACCAACTCGTGAATATCGCGTTCGGTCGGCATAAAAACCAGCATGTCGCCCGGTCCTTTTTGCGCGAGATCTTCAGCCGCCCGAATCACCGCCTGATGAATATCCCCATCATGAATCATTTTGACGGAGGCGCTTTTTTTCGGTTTTTCGCCTGTTTGAGACGCAATAAAGGAAGCCGTTTCGTCGTCCTCGTCGTCCTCATCGTCTTCCAAAATTGGTTGGTAAATCACGTCGACCGGGTACGTGCGACCTTCAATCTGAAGAATGGGGACTTTTCGCGTTTCCGTTTCGAAGTGCGCCGCGAATCGGGCCGCATCGATGGTCGCGGAGGTGATAATCACCTTTAAATCGGGACGTTTATCAACCAGACGCCGTAAAATACCGATGAGAAAATCAATATTGAGTGAACGTTCGTGCGCCTCGTCGATGATGAGGACCTCATACTGATTCAAAAAACGGTCCCCCTGCGTCTCCGCAAGGAGAATTCCGTCGGTCATCAGTTTAATGCACGTTTCAGGCGACGTGTGGTCGGTGAAACGGATTTTGTACCCCACCAGTTTTTCCGGCGGAATGAGTGTAAGAACGTCGTTTTCCTTCTCGTTTGAAAGCGTGGTGTACGGTTTTTGCCGACCCATCGCAATTTCCTGCGCAAGTCGATTTGCAATCGAAGTGGCTGCAATTCGCCGCGGCTGTGTGTGTCCAATGAGACGCCGAACGCCAAAACCAAGTTCGAGACAGATTTTTGGAAGCTGTGTCGATTTTCCGGAACCTGTTTCGCCGCAAAGAACAACCACCTGATTTTTACGTATCGCCGTTTTGATTTCTTCACGTCGAGCCGAGACGGGGAGTTCCTCATCGAAAACCATCGAAGGAATACTCAGTTCTCGTCGTTTTTGAGCCAGTTTCTGTGCTTTTTTTCGATCGGAGCGCTGCTTTTCGTACGTTTCACGTGAAACGGGAGGAGTTTGAACGTTTTTTGGACGTTTGTTTTTTGTTCGTTTATCAGAATTTTTATTATTGCTCTTATTCTTCTCAATTTTTTGAGTGTCTGCGGGCGGAGAAACGGTTTTTTGGGGCGTACCATCCTTCTGAGAAGCGGAAGAAATCGGTTCCGCTTCTTTGCGACGATTTTCTGTAGGTGAATCACTCATTTTTCAATACTTTATACAATATATAAATATAATACTAATGAATAATGTATCCATTCATGGTTTAACCTCCGCTAAAAAAGGACTCATTTTTTAGTTTCAGGCGAAGTCCAATGAACGAAATGATTCTGCATGCGGCCAGAAAATCATCCTGCAGCGTTCATAATGGAATATTCAAATTTTATTCTTCGGTAGTTTCCATCGAAATTCCGCGGCCCAAGCGTTTTCGCATCGCCGGCTGAGCGGAACCTTCCAACATATTGGTGTTTGTGTCGGCCGAGGAATAAGCGAGAAGCTGTTCGCGAATCTGGTCCTGTTCGACCGGAGTTCCAAGATGGTCCACAGCGTCCGCGACGCCTTCCAGCACAGAACGTTTGACGCCCTGACGAATCCAATCAAAAAAGTTCATGAAAATCCCTTTCGTCCCTGATACAGTTTTACGGTTAAACGTTGTTTCAAACGATTTCCCAAATCGTATCTGTTATTTTACCAGTATTTTCGGTTTTGTAAAGAGCAAAAGCGAAAAACTCAGACGCTTTCTGCGGAAAATACGGAAATATTTTTTTTACTTCTTGTAAAATACACAATTTACACAAGACAGAAAATATATTTGAGAGATTAGATAAAATAAAAACTTGAATTCATTTTGTAAGATTTAAGAAAATTTCATCATGGACCCTTGACCTTTTCAGAATAACTGGGTACAATTTGTTTATCGTTCAAACAATGAATATGTACGCAATGCCTGAATCTTGAAAACGGCATACGTTCCAATCAGCTTTAGATTTAAGAGCAAAATGAAAGAAAAATTCAACCCCTATCGTAAGTGGCTCGGCGTCCCGGCGGATGTGGAGGATCCGAATTACTATCAACTTCTTGGATTGTCGGCGTTTGAGACGGATCCCGACGTCATTTCCTCGGCGGCAGACCGACAGATGGCGCACGTGCGAACGTTTCAGAACGGTCCCAATGCGGACGTTTCGCAGAAAATTCTGAATGAGTTATCGACGGCTCGGCTTTGCTTGCTCAAACCGGACGAAAAGTCGGCGTACGACGCGCAGCTTCGTGTGTCGCAGCCAGTCGCAAAGGGGCTTCATTTGACGGCTGAGGAGCCTGCCGTTCGCAGTCGTTTGCCGATTTCTTTGCCGGAAACAGAGGTTGAATCTTCGAAAAAGCGGAACGAGCCGGGAGTGCGCGGGACGGTTCCGTCGCTGACCCGCCGTGTTCCACCCGCTTCGGGACGCTGGTCGGACGTGGTTCAGCCTCTGACGGACAGTTCTGAACCGAAAAAATTCGCATCTTCCAGTTCGAAAGATTTTTCACCGCATGAGTTTGCGTCCACTCGTCCTGCATCGGATATTCCGTCTGAGACGGGTTCGGATTGGCGAATTTACTGGATTTTGGGCGGAATTGCCGGTTTTATGCTGTTGGGGATTCTCTGGTTTTGCATAGGATGGGCGACTTCGACCCAGAAAAACGTTGCAATTTCCAGTGAGTCTGTCTCTGAAAACGTTCCAGACGATTCCCGCAGCAAGGCGCAGGAGCTTTACGACCGGGCAGAGAGCGCCTATTATGAGAAAAAATTCTCCTTGGCGGTCAAATTCATCCAACACGCATTGCGGCTGGAACCTCAAAATAAAGAATTTCTGGTTCTGGAGGAGATGATTCAGGAGGAGCTGAAAGCAGAAGAACAGAAGTTCGAGGAGGCTCAAAAGGAGGAGGAGGCGAGAATCGCGGAGGAAGCTCAAAAAGCCGCAGAAGCTCAAGCAGAGGAAGCCCGAAAAGCAGAGGAAGCTCGCAAAGCTGCGGAGGCTCAAAAAGCCGAAAGTGAGGCGCAGACGCAGAATCTTCTGGCGCAGGCGGAGAGTGCAATCGACGCTGGAGATTGGCCGCAGGCGGATCGGATTCTGAATGAGGCGGTGAAGGCCAGTCCTGAGAATCAAGACTGTGTGAAACTTCAGAAACGTGTACAGACGGCGCTGGAGGTGGTTGCGGAGCAGCCGAAACTCGACCCGAACGGGTTCTTTCCGCCGCTCGAAGAAACGATTCCGGACGTCAGCGAGGCGGTGATGGAACGCGACCAGCCGATGCGTTACAACCGTTTGCTGGCCTACCGTGCGGCGCAGAATGTGGACGCGCCAGAAGTTCGACATACAGAAGAGGAAGAA
>CAYTLK010000033.1:0-36289 GCA_964438515.1 uncultured Planctomycetaceae bacterium | reverse complement strand
TTTTTTGAAAAAATTGGGAAAAACCCTGTCAAATTTTCTTTATATGTTCTTATATCAGTAATGAAGGATGTTTGACAGGGCCTCAACCCCCTGCCACACGAGCCGCCGGGATGAAGATTTCCTCTTCCGGCGGTCTTTTTGTCAAATTATGGGACGAAAATCTGTCTTGTGGAAAACAATTGATGGAAAATTTTTATCGGTCCCCCCTGTAAGAAATTTAAAAGAAGATTATAATACGGAAGTACCATTATACATTTACAGGGAGAAACTTGATTCTCTCTTCATTTAACCCAGGAACCCCCATGAAACAATTACTTTCAGGAAATGAGGCGCTGGCTCGCGGTATGTTCGAGGCCGGCGTTGGTATCGCTGTCGGTTATCCCGGAACTCCTTCTACGGAAATTCTGGAAAATTGCGCAAAACATTACAAAGATTCATTCCACTGCGAGTGGGCGCCAAACGAAAAAGTCGCTCTCGAAGCGGCTGCCGGCGCCGCGATGACCGGCGCAAGAGCCTGCGTCACGATGAAACACGTTGGATTGAACGTCGCGGCCGACCCGCTTATGTCGATTGCTTATACAGGCACTGCCGGCGCTCTGGTCATCATTGTGGCGGACGATCCCGGAATGCATTCCTCGCAGAACGAGCAGGATTCGCGGCACTATGCGCGTTTCGCAAAGATTCCCGTTCTGGAACCCGCCGACTCTGCGGAAGCTCGTGATTTTCTGAAAAAAGCGGTGGAAATCTCCGAAAAATATCGCACGCCGGTGATTATTCGAACGTCCACGCGCGTGAGTCACAGCCGATCGCTCGTCGAGCTGGAAGAGCGCAAGCCGAACGAACGAGAAATCGCATTTCAGAAGGATCCGGCGCATTGCGCACTGATTCCGGCTTTCGCACGGCGATTGCGGCTGCGGGTTGAAGAGCGTCTGAACGAGATGGCGGCCGACAGCGCCTCAAACTGGGGCGTGAACCGAATCGAAAAAGGGTCGAAAGAACTCGGTATCGTGACGGAAGGAATCGCGTATCAGTACGTAAAAGAAGTCTTTCCTGAAGCCTCTGTGCTGAAACTTGGGTCGTCTTTTCCGTTCCCGGAAGCAATCGTTCGCGACTTTGCCGCAAGTGTGGACCGCATTCTGGTCGTCGAAGAAGTCGAAGATTTTACCGAAAAACAGATGAAAGCCGCGGGAATCGCCTGCGACGGAAAGAATTTTGTCCCGAATATCGGCGAACTGAATTCCGACATTCTTCGTGCGGCGCGCGCCAAACTTGAGGGAAAAGAATACGTTCCGGCGGTCTGCTGCGTGAAAGAGTCGGACGAACCGCTTCCGAACCGACCCCCGACGCTCTGCGCCGGCTGTCCGCATCGCGGATTATTCTACGCGCTGAGCAAATTCGACGTAAACGTTACGGGCGACATTGGATGTTACTCCCTCGGAATGCAGCCCCCTCTCGGCGTTCAGGACACAATCGTCTGCATGGGTGCCGGTTTCTCGATGGCGCACGGAATGGCGCAAAGCGGTCAGAAACGGAAAGTCGTCGGCGTCCTCGGCGACTCAACCTTCTTTCATTCTGGAATTACGGGCCTCCTGAATGTGGTTTGGAACAAAGCGAACTGTACGTTAATCGTACTCGACAATCGCATCACGGCGATGACGGGCCATCAGGACAATCCGGGCACGGGCAAAACCCTGATGGGAGAAGAGACGAATGCTGCGGACATTGCGGAAATTGCGCGTGCGTGCGGCATGAAGAACATTATAACGTTCGATCCGCTGAATTTTGCGGAGACGAGCGCAGCGATCAAAACCGCGACGGATTCTGACGAGCCGTACCTTCTGATTTCGAAGAGTCCGTGCGTTCTGATTCGTAAGGAGCGGGCGGGGAACATTCGTAAAATTGACGCTGAAAAGTGCAAGAACTGTCGAGCCTGTGTGAAGACCGGCTGCCCGGCGATTGAGAGTGACGGCAAAGGCAAACCGTCGATCAGTCCGATCGTCTGCAACGGCTGCTCCCTTTGCAACCAGGTCTGCAAGTTCGGCGCCATCAGCGAGTGAGATTTTGCGCAAATTTCAGTTTGAAATTCAATAAAATTCAATTTGTTAAAAATAAAGAATCATGACTAAAACAACAAGTATCGTTTTGGCCGGCGTCGGCGGGCAGGGGATTCTGCTCGCAAGCGAAATTCTCGCAAAAGCTGCGGGATTTGCCGGCTTTGATGTGAAAACCAATGAAGTTCACGGAATGGCACAGCGCGGAGGGTCCGTCATCGGTCAAATCCGGTACGGTGAACAAGTGTTCAGCCCCCTCGTCTCGCGCGGGGAAGCGACCGTTTTGATGTCGCTCGAACGCATTGAGGCGCTGCGCTACGCCGACTTCCTCGCTCCCGACGGATTGGCGGTCGTCAACAGTCAAACGATCATTCCTACGACAGTTTCTACCGGCGCCGCCGTCTATCCCGAAGACGCAAAGGAAATTCTGAAAAAGTCGTTCAAACACCTCGTGTACCTCGACGCGAACCGAATTGCGATCGAACTCGGAAATCCGAAGTGCGCAAACGTCGTTCTGCTGGGCGCGCTGGCGACGAAACTTGAGAATATTCCGTTCGAAATCTGGGAACAGGCGATTCGGCAGTGCGTCAAACCGAAATTCATCGATTTGAATATCAAAGCGTTCGAAACGGGGGTCAAATCGCCGTCGGAACTGTAACGGTTTTAGAATGCCGCCGGGATTCCGGGAGTGTCTGCACTTCCTGCCCGCGCAGAAATAAAAAAATTGTTACCGGGGACGCAGACGTTTCGTCTGTATACAAGAATGAAGTGCCGATTGTTGTGTTTTGCTGTTCTGCTTTTTTTAATCGGTGTACCTGCTTATGCAGACACAGATTTGAATGCGGAGTCGGACCGTGACGCTTATACAGAGCTGTATTTTGCAGAAAACCAAACGCTTGCAGAACCTCTGGAAGTTCCTCTTCCTCCGGAAATCTTTCCTTCGAATACGGTTTCCGAAGGTGCGAAAGGAGCGGCTCCCCCGGAACTGATTCTTCAGATGGACGTTCAGAATCCTTCCTGCGGCTGGACACTTCCCGGCACACATCCCGTTTTCATCACAGACGGCACCGTCAGAATCTTTCCGGTTTTTTCGAATTCTGGACGCATTTCTTCATCAGAAACACTTCCGCTTCGTTTTCTTCTTCCGGAATCTTCATCGGTGCGGGACGACTCATGGAAACTAGTGATTCCCGGCGGAATTTACAGCTGGGAAACGCCTGTCGGCGAGTTTTCCGTGCGTATTTACACGGGTGAACGTCTTCGGGTGAGTGTACAGACGGATACGGGGAACCGCATGTTTCGTGCGGAGGCGGCTGCGGTTCCGAATACGGAATATTACGTCTGGCGGCTTCCCTCCGGAGAGTGCATCAAGACGTCAGAACCGAAACTGAAAGGCCGTTTTCCCATTCTCGCCCCCGGTGAAAACTCATTTTCTTTGAATGTTTCTGCCGTAAAATCGACTGGAAAAACACTGCAAACAACCGTGACGGTACCTGAAAATCCGCCATTGACGCTTCCTGTTCCGAGCGGGAAAATGCTCGCGGGCTGCTGTTTTTATCCGAGCATTCCAGATGCGGCGCCGGATCTCCCCGCCATTCGCGAAGTGAGAAAAATCCTGACGTCGTGGAACGCGCCGAAACTCACGGAATCCCGATATTCATTTGAATATGTAAACGAATTTCTAAAAGAACCGTTCGGGAATCTGGCGGTTTTCTGGAGTTATGCACCGGGGCCTGCACCCGGAAAGGGAAAAGAGGCGGGAAATACCGTTTCTGCGGAGGAGATGGAGGAACTTTATGTCAAAAAACTGGCCGGTGCGGGAATTTACTCGATGACGATTTACCAGCATGCGCCGCCGACCCGTGCACAGCGGCTCGCCAGGGCGGGAAACGGACGGTTTCTCAATAATAATCTCGGGGAATACGCAAGTTACTTGTATCAGGGACCGGAGGCGGCGCGTGCGTGCGGAATTCCGGAAATGGATGATGTGCTGAGATGCCGTGATTTCTTTGTGGAAACGTACATCAGACGCGGAGTTTCCAGTTACAAGCGTTCCTATCCGTTTCTTTTTTCAACTTCCGGCTCGACGCTTGCAAACGACGAGATGGAAGGCGGCGTGGATTTTCTCTGCTCGGAACTTTTTGCGGTCGGAGCACAGAATCTGGCGTATGCAAGTGCCGAAATGCGAGGGGCGGCGCGAAAATGGGGACCGGCTCCGGAGGGGTGCTGGGGAGGATGGCTCGCACATGAATGGCAGACGTGCGATATTCCGTACGATTCCCCTGTTAAATTCAGACTCCTTGAGGCGGCACTTTCTCAGCAGTTTCTTCTGGGAAGTTCTTTCGTCGTTCTGGAATCGGGGTCTCAGACGACTCAGGCGGGATTTTATACGCGGAATTCCGGCAAAAAAAACTTTTCCTACGACGATTTTCCACCTTCCGAGTATCGCCGAACGATGAAACGGTTTTATGATTTCACGCGCAGTGAAGAAGGGAACCGCTGCGGAATGCCGCAGACTCGGATTGCATTGGCGCACGGAAACGGAGATTCCTACGTCGGAATGTTCCTCAGCTCCGCACCCGTCTGGGGACAGCACGAAACCGCCGAAAAAGACCCGCGCTGGCGGTACGGCACACCGGAAAAGACGGATGAAGTCCTGCAAAAACTCCTCTTTCCATGTGATTCAGCGGCGCTTTCACCATACGAAAACCGTTTTCTGGCCGGGAACCCTTTCGGATGCGCAGACGTGACGGGTATTGATGAAAATACGCGTCCAGAGGATCTTGCACGATATTCTCTCATTCTCTACGGCGGCTGGAATACGATGACGCCGCGAATCGCAGAGATTTTGAATCAGTACGTGGAAAATGGCGGAACGGTCTTTCTGTCACTTCCTCATTTTTCAACCCGGACGGATCGGGAGTATCAGAATTACGATGCTTCGGACCTGCTGAACGGCGGAAATCTCGCGCCGCTTTTTCATGTACGCATTACGGGAAGAAAAAACGTTTCCGGAAATGTCACTGGAAATGTCACCGAAAATGCCGCCGGAAATGTTTCTCCTGAAACTTCGGAACTCTTTTCAACGTCAGGATTTGCGGAAGGTTCACTTTTAAATGAAAGTGCGGCTGAAATTCAATGGGAGGGCGAGACTCCCGAAATTCTGGCGCAAGTCGGAGAGACGCCAGTTCTCGTGCGTGAAAAACGGGGAAAGGGGGCCGTGTATCTCCTTCTTGCGTGGGAATACCCCGGAAAACCGGGATTGGAACCGCTTTACTCCCGGATTGTGACGGAGCTTGTACGCCGTTTTCCGCTGGACGCAGTGGTGGAAGCCGAGCCGGAGGCACTCGCGCTGCTGTCGTGGAGCGTTTTCGAGGATAAGATTTATGTTTTGAATCTTGATTGTTCCCGAACGATTTTCTGTCGGGTGCGTGACGGAAAACATGAAGTCCAGACGCTTGAACTTTCTCCGTGCGAAATGCGAATTCTTCCGCGGCAGTAACCCATGCGGGTCTGATTGTGAAATTTCAAAGCAGAACGGTCTGTCCCCCATTGACAGATGGCCGGCTGTCAATTAGAATGGATGAATTCAACTTGTGTTGGGACGATGCTGCCGATGCGGTATCACAGATTTGGAGAAGGAAAAAAGGAGTCCTACTTATGAAAGTGTTGTGTTCATTGTTGAGTGCGTTCGCGTTTCTGGCGTTTGCCGGGATGACGGCCGCGCAGGAGAATTCGGCTGTGCAGGAAGATTCGGCCGCGCAGAAAGATTCGGCGCTGTATCAGGTTTTCGACAAATCCGTTGCGGAGTTTGCGCGGGCTGAAGGCGAGACAAGCGATTCGCCGCGTATTTCACGTGCTGTGGAGGCGTGTCCGTCGGGCGTACTGTACATTCCTGCCGGAGTTTATGAGATTTCGGAACCGATTGTGGTGAAGAATCTCTGCTCGCTCCAGATGCACAAGTCGGCCGTTCTGCGGGCTGTAAAAAATATGGATTTTGTGCTGAAAGTCGATACGGCGCAGCAGTACAATCGTGAACGAATCAACGCAGGCGGTGCGGAGGATTACAACCTGTTCGTCGCGGGCGGTCAGATCGACGGAAACGGTATCGCGTCCTGCATGTCGCTCGATAATTACCATCATTTTACGCTTCGTGAAACCACATTCCTGAACGGTTCATCGTACGGTCTGCGAGTGGACGGAAACGGACACGGTTACGAACTGATTGCGAACAATCTGTATTTCAAATGCGTCAAAAGCGGTCTGGCCGGAAACACGGCGCTTTATACGACGGGGGGCGACAGTCACTACACCGACTGCGTCGTCGTCGATTATACCGTCGGTTTTTACGTGGGCGGCGGCTCCAACCGTCTGACGCGCTGTCACGTCTGGGGCGGTCCGATTCCTCCTGCGGCTCCCGGCGAGTATCCCGAAATGCTGAAAGACTCCATCAACTACAAAATCGTCGGTTCGACGGCTATTCTGCGAGACTGTTACGCAGACAGCGGCGCGATTGGGTTTTACGTGGACGGATACGACGTGCGGCTTCTCGGATGTTCGTATTTCAACAATGCGCATTTCAAGCTCGACAATATTAAAATCATCCATCATGAAAAAGGACTTTTGTACGTTTCCGAAGCGTCTTTCGTGAAGACCGTCCCGCACGTTCAGGTGTACGAGGGCTGCGGAAATGTGCACTGGAACAACATCATGTATTCCGGTTTCAGCAAAGAAGACGACTGTCCCGGAAAACTTTTGAACAAGTAAAATCCCCCTCATTTTAATTTCCACCTCCTTTTTTTGCGGACGGCACACATTCCATGTTTCGTAAAATTTTAACGACGTATCTTCTTCTCTGGCTGACCCTTACGTGTGCGGCAGCCTGGGCGTGGCCCCGTTTCGGGCTGGGTTTTGACCCGTTTGTTGTACCGCCGATTGATTGCGGTTTATTCAAAATCAGCGCCGCTGAAATTTACATCGCGGTGACGATGCTCATGATCGGATCGCTTCTTCCAATCGATGAACTGCGTTCCGTGGCGAAACATTGGCCGCAGGTTGTGGGGGGAACGTGCGTTCAGTACCTCTCGATGCCGCTCCTCGCGTTTCTCGCCGCCGTCTTCTTTCATTTAACGGGACCGTATTTTATCGGAATTATGCTCGTGGGGTGCGTGCCGGGCGCGATGGCGTCGAATATGCTGACGATGATTGCGCGCGGAAACGTCAGTTACTCTGTCGGACTCACGACTTCCGCAACGCTTCTTTCGCCGCTCGTTGTGCCTCTGACGCTGTATTTGGCCATTGCGATTCTCGGAACGTATTTTGGCTGTACGGACGCAAATCAGAACTATTTCAATGTGCGTGTCGTCATCGATATGGCAAAAACGCTGCTTTTGACGGTCGTTTTGCCGGTCGGGTGCGGTTTCACGCTTGCACGGGTGTCGCAGAAATGGCAGAATTTCGCACAAAATTTCGGCGAAATCACTGCAAATCTCGTGATTATTCTCATCATTGCAAGTGCGGTGGCGGGGAACCGGGACAAAAGTTTTCCAATGTTCATGGTTTTACCGATGTTGTTTCTGAATTTCGGCGGTTATTTTGCGGGATTTCTCGGCGGAAAGATTTTGCGTATCGACAGTCGGAAAGCGCGGGCGCTTATGGTGGAAGTCGGGATGCAGAATGCGGGGCTTGGGGTGATGCTTGCGGGGATTTACTTTGCGCAAAAGCCTGAAGTAGCGTTATGCTGTGCGATGTACACGTTCGGATGTATGTTTACGGGGATTGTGCTCGTTCAACTCATGCGATTTTTTGTCGATCGTGCTGAAAAAACCAAAGAACAATGATTATTGTACGATTCTTTTAAAGGCAGAATGACCTCTTTTTAACATTCTGCCTATTTTCTCCATCTCACTCATTTTATGCAAGTGAAAAATTTTTTCACGATTTTATCGTTATAATCCAAAAAATCCGCAAGTTCCATACAGATTCTGGACGATAACACTTGTGTATCCTAAAGAAACAACCACAGAACAGAATGTAATCCTTCTGTTCAGGGATTTATATTCAAATATGAGAGGGAGTCATGTTGAAAACAAGTTTACAAGGAATGTTCTTCACCGCGCTTGCGGCAGTATTGGTTACGGCCAGCGGCTGTGCATTTTGTTCGATGGGTCCGAATCTTGGAATTCTTTCCGTTCCGATTCCGGTCTCTCCTTACTTTCAGGATAAGGAAGAGGATAAAGCGATGGCGGAACGCTATTCGCAGATGAAGATTCTTGATCCGATTCCGGATGGACGTCCTCATGTGGCAGAAGATGCACCGAGCGACGATCAGATTATGCGTAAGTTCCACGAACTTCATAACGTTCGCGGCAACTGGCCGGCACTGTATGAAGTGCAGCACAACGATGTGATTATCGTGAAAGAAAAAGTTCAGGATCTCGTGGATCCCGTACGTGTGATTCCGCTGGCGGGTCCGGCGCAGCTGCACCATTCGCACTGGATTTGCAAAGTGTATTATACGGAAATCATTCGCAACGGCTGGCCGGTTCCGTATACGGTTAAAAATGAAGAAAAGATGGAAGTCATTGAAATCGATATGGACCATCTGCACCGCGCAGGAAACGTTGTTCCGGGCGACAACGGCTGAAAAATCGGGGAAACCGCTCCGTCTTTTACCGGGTTGCAATGATTGAGAGCGGCGGAAAAACAATATTTGGGAGGCCCCGGCTGCGGGGTTTCCCGAGACAAATCCCTCTTGAAAACCTAATGGTTTTCTTCATGACGCGCTTTTGGAATTCGTTCCAGAAGCGTTTTTCGCATTAATATTCTGGGAGCGCGGGCATCTTGCCCGCAGGATTCCTCATTGAAACGTTCAATCATGAGGTCTTCTGAAAAGATTCCCGCGGAAAAAGTCAAAAAGAATCTGTAGGATACACTTTTCGGGGAATCATTAGGAGTTTTTCGGCCTCGGTTTCACGCGCGATTCACCCTCACGGGAGAATCTGGCTGCCCGTCAAGAATTTACGGTCGTGGTGAGATGGGCTTTTTGCAAGCCGCCCCTCTCCCAGCCCCCTCACCCGGAAAACTCCTAATATTTATACGAACACTATTTTGAATTTCAGTTTTCCTGTCCGCCGTTGGAGCTGCGCACCACGCCTCCCGAAGTCTTTGTGAAAACTGAATTTCATTGTAGAACCAGCATAAACGGATTTTTCAAGAAGAATCTGTGTGATGAGTATAAAAAACGTCAAAAACTTCATTTCTTACGGCGTTTTTCTTCCGAAAACGCAACATGATAATAAAAGTTGTTTTTTTATAATTGTTGCTCATGAATAATTTTTATTACGAAAATAACTATTTTTTAATAAATTTTTATGAAATGCAGCTTTTATGATTGACAAATTGAAATTTCCGGTTAAAATCGATGGAAAAATCGATTATGCTGGTTCTGCGATGAAATTCAGTTTTCACAAAGCCTGCAGGAGCCGTGGTGTGCAGCTCCAACGGCGGACGGGAAAACTGAAATTCAAAATAGTGTTGGTATAAAGTCTCGAAAAGAGTATGAAATATGGAAACAGAAATGGAAAATGAATCCGAGCCGACGAACCTTGAGCCTTCGGAGAAAACGAATTGGCGAAAGTTTTTCCTGCGGATTTTTATCTCTACGGGAATTCTGACGTTTTCGGTAGTTACAGCGATTCTGGTGAGCCAATCGAAAAGTCCAGATGCGGTACAAAATATCGAAGATGTGATTCCAACCGTCAAAACTGAACATGTTTCTGAGGAAACGAACGGCATCTCGTTTCAGGTCGATGGGGTGGTTGTGCCTTTTCGCGAGGTCGTCATTGCGTCGGAAGTGTCGGGAAACCTTTGTTTTCTGGCGCCGGAATGTCGTTTAGGACGGTATGTCAAAAAGGGCGATGTGCTGGTTGAAATCGATAAAAAAGATTATACGCACGCGCTCGAAGAGGCGCAGCAGACGCAAATTCAGGCGGTCCGAGCGATCGAAGAGTGGAAAGTTTCCGTAGAAAATAATGCAGAAGAGGTGAAAATCGCGAGTGCGCAGTACGATATGCAGAAACTCGAACGGGACCGATGCTGCAAACTCTACGATAAAGGTGCAGTTTCTGAAACCGAAAAAGAAACGGCTGACCTCAATCTTTTAACGAAGAAAGAGGCGCTTGTAAATCTTATGAATACCGGAAAAACGCTGCGTTCCCAGCAGGAAAGACTCGTTTCCAGTCAGGAATCCGCTAAAATTGCGGTGGAAAAAGCACAGCTGAATCTGGATCGGTGCACCATTCATGCGCCGCTCAGCGGGTTGGTCGTGGTTCTTTCCGTCGAGCAGGATAAATTCGTTCAGCGCGGCGAGACGCTTGTTACAATTCACGACACGGCGCGTCTCGAAGTGCAGTGCAGCCTCTACATGAAGCAGGTTGAGTGGCTCTGGAGCGAGCGTTTGGCGCGGGAAGCAAAGACGCTGGGAAGTAAAAACAGAGAAATTCGGTGTCAGAATGAAAATTTACCGCCGCTCGAAGCCTCAAATGTACAAGATTCGACTCTTGTACAGAATTCTGTTTCCGTGAAAAATACCGCAGATTCTGCAGATTCTTCAACTTTTGTAACTCCTTTAATTTTATCAACTTCATCAAGTTCCGCAACTGTGCAAGATTCCGCAGAACCGCAAATTACCGCAGTTTCACAAAACGTGGAGATTCCGGAAACGTTGCGCATGTTTTATCAGTTCGACGATACGCCGGTGCGGGTGACATGTGTTTTAGACGGTACAATGTATCAGTGGAAAGGCGTTTTGACGTACTTGGATGGGCCGGGACTTGATTCTCGCACAAGAATGCTCCCGTGCCGCGTGGTGGTGGAAAATCCGTTGAACGGTCAGGCGCTGAATGAGGATGGGACGCTGATGGATGGGGCGACGTTTCGGGCGCTTATGCCGGGAATGTTTGTGATGGTGCATGTGCACGCGACGCCGAATCGGGAACTGCTGAACCTTTCCGAAATGGCGGTTCTTCCAGGAGGAACCGTCTGGAAAATCCACCGCGAAACGGATGGACGGTGCAAACTGATTCGTGCAACAAAAATCACGACTGCATATTCCGATACGAATACGGGACGCGTCATCGTTTATGAAAAAAAAGGTGTGCTGGATGCGGGGGATGAAGTGGTTGTTTCGCCGCTCGCAACGCCGCTCGAAGGAACGTTTGTGAACGTGCTGAAGGAGGCGACTCCATGAAATCGGTATTTCAGTGGGCCGTTTCGAATGTTCCCGCGATGAATCTCCTGATGATCAGCTTCTTTTTGATGGGATACTGGGGGCTTTCGAGCCTGAATCGAGAAACGTTTCCGAATTTTGATATTGATATGATTTCTGTTTCAATTTCCTATCCGGGTGCGACGCCGGAAGAGGTGGAAGAGGCGATTTGTCAGAAGATTGAAGAGGAAGTGCGCGACATCGTAGGAATTAAGAAAGTGACGTCGAGCGCCTCCGAAAATGTGGGAACCGTAAGCATTGAACTCAAGTCGAATGTGGACGACAAAAACCGAGTGCTGAACGAAGTGGACAGCGCGGTGGGACGCATTTCGACGTTTCCGGAACTCTGCGAGCGGCCGGTCGTTCGTCTGCTGCAGATTGAAGAGACGATTCTGCGCGTCGGAATTTTGGGGCCTCCGGACTGGAGCGTGGATGCGCAGCTGAAGTTGCGGGATGTAGCGGAAGATTTGCGTGAAGAGATTTTGCGTCTGCCGACGATTTCACGTGTGGATATTGTGGGAAGCAAAGACTACCAAATTGATGTGGAATTCGACGAAAACACGCTGCGGAGTTACGGTTTGACGCTTCAGTCGGTGGCGGACATTATTGCGAAGGAAAATCATCAGCAGGCGGGCGGAACGATTCGCGGAAAGTCGCAGGAAGTGCTGCTGCGCAGTGATACAAAGCAGGATTGGGGCGAAGGAATCGCGAAATTACCGCTTATCGGTGTGGAAGAAGGGGCGGTCAAAACCGTCGGCGACCTCGGAAACGTGCGCGATGAGTTCGTGGACGTTGCGAGCAATATTTCCATTCGGACGGTCGAAGACGACGGTACCGTGGATGAAAACGGGAAACCCATTCTTCATTACAAGCCCGACAGACCCGTTTTGGCGCTGAATATTCAGAGAAATCCGGAAGAAGACCTCTTTGCAATGGTCGATGCGGTGCTGAATTTCGTAAATACGACTTCGGTTCCGCAGGGGTACGAACTTTTGACGTGGGGCGACCGTTCGACGGAAGTGCGCGAACGCATCGACATGCTTGCGGAAAACGGGCTGCAGGGGCTGCTGATCGTCATTCTCTGCCTCACACTTTTCCTCGATTTACGTCTTTCGATCTGGGTGTCGCTTGGAATTCCGTTTGCGCTTCTGGGAACGTGCTTCTTTTTGATGATTATGCATCAGACGCTCAACATGATTTCCTCTTTTGCGCTCATTATGGGGCTTGGAATCGTGGTGGATGATGCAATCGTCATTGGGGAAAATGTATACACGCACCGTTTGATGGGTGAAAAAGCTCGCGATGCCGCTGTGAATGGAATCAGTGAGGTCTTTCCGAGCGTTTTGGCGTCCGTTCTTACGACGATTATTGCGTTCGCACCGCTGCTGTTCATCATGGGAACTATGGGAAAAATCATGTTTGTGCTTCCGGCCGTCATGATTTCCATGCTTCTTATTTCGCTGTTTGAGGCTTCGACCATTTTGCCGGCGCACCTTTCGCACAAGGACAATTTGATTTTTCGGCTCGCTCGAAACGTCTTTTTCATCTTTTATTGGGTCGTCATCCTTTTACGATGGGTCGCCAAATACACCTCGCGTGGAATGGATGGGTACATTCAGAACGTCTATCGTCCGACACTCACTGCAGTTTTGAAAAATCGTCTCATTTTCATTTCCTGTTGTTTCGGCTTTTTGATTCTGTCGTTTGGTCTGTACTTGGGCGGCGTGGTTCAATTCGTCTTCTTCCCGAAGATGGATTCGACTTCCATCGTCTGCAACGTTCAATTTCCGAACGGGACGCCGGAAGCGCTGACGACCCACTGGGCGAACGTCATTGAAGAATCGTACTGGCGCGTCTCGGAACAAATCCTCAAAGAGACTGGCGAACAGGTTTCCATTCATTCTATCCGAACGATCGGTTCCAACATGAGCGGCCGAGGTCACGGCGGCGGAATGTCCGGCGGAGATTCAAGCCACATGGCGAGCGTCGAAATCGAACTCGTAAATTCGGAAAAAAGAAGTATCGAGAGCAACTATATTATTGATCGGTGGCGTAAAGAAACCGGCACGATTCCCGGCGCGCTTGTGCTGACGTTCGACTCGGCTTTCGGAGGACCTGGAGGAAGTGCGGTTGAGTTTAACGTCGTCGCGCCGGCCGCTTATGCGGGAGAACTCGAAGCCGCCGTCGAACGATGCAAAGCAAAACTCGCAACGTATGACGGAATTTATGATATTCATGACGATAATCTTCCCGGAAAATGGGAGTTTCGGCCGAAAGTGAATGAGTTTGCGTCGGCACAGGGGGTGCGTCAGGCGGATATTGCGACGGTTCTGCGAAATGCGTATTATGGTGCGGAAGTGATGCGTCTCCAGCGGGGACGGCACGAAGTGAAACTGATGGTGCGCTACCCCGAAGCCGCGC
Source organism: uncultured Planctomycetaceae bacterium (assembly GCA_964438515.1). Taxonomy (GTDB): domain Bacteria; phylum Planctomycetota; class Planctomycetia; order Pirellulales; family Thermoguttaceae; genus RGIG3701. The sequence goes on along the minus strand of CAYTLK010000033.1, from coordinate 22,549 downwards.
GGCGGTCCCTCGCGAGTTTCGACGAACTCCGCGTTCGAATTAATGGTGTGGAGCGTCCGATCGGAGAGCTTGCGGATGTGGAAATTCAGCGGGGATACTCGACGATTAACCGTATCGACCAGCAGCGGTGCATTACGATTACCGCCGACGCCGATTACACAAAAGTCCAGCCGAACAAAGTGATTGGTGCGCTGCAGGGAACCCTCGTGGAGCGTGATGCGGACGGGAATCCGCTTCCGGCATTTTTACCGGAGCTGATGAAGGAATTTCCGCACATTCATATTCGTTGGGAGGGACAGCGCGAGCAGGAAGAAGAATCGTTTGCATCAATGAAAACCGGTTTTTCCGTCGCGATGCTTTGTATGTTTGTGCTGCTTACGATGCAGTTCAAAACGTACACACAGCCTTTGATTATTATGTCGATTATTCCTTTTGCGGCGGTGATGGTGGTGCTTGGTCACGCAATTTTCGGAATGCAATTGACTTTTTTCTCCGTTTTTGGTTTAATTGCGCTGTCAGGCATTGTCGTGAATGATGCGATTGTGTTCGTCGATTTCATCAACACGCACGTTAGAAATCACGATTTAAGTGTGCATGATGCGTGTATTGAATCGGGGATGCGTCGTTTTCGTCCGGTAATTCTGACGACTGTAACGACCGTCGGGGGGTTGATGCCGATCTGTTTCGAGAAGTCGTTTCAGGCGAATATGATTATTCCAATGGCCTTTACGATGTCGGTTGGAACTGCCGGCGCCACGATTTTGACGCTGTATTTCGTTCCTGTTTTGTATTCCATGTACGATGATTTTTCGAAGTTTATGGTACGAAAACTTCGGCTCGCGCATGAAGATTAAAAGAATACATAAAAGTACAATATTCAAAAAGGCCTTTAACCCGACAGAACGGGTGGTGAATCAAACCGTTTTATGAAAGATTTTTCCGTTTACATCCTTGTGCGTCTGGCGATTTCCATCATTCAGGCGTTTTCGCTCGAACAGGCACGTCGTTTTGCAAATTTTATGGCGTGGCTCTGTGCAGATGTTTTTCACGTTCGAGGAAAATTACTGCACGAAAATTTAACACACGCGTTTCCTGAAAAAAATACGGACGAAATTCATAAACTCGAACAGAAAATGTGGCGCCATCTTTTCTACATGATGGTTGAGGCGGCTCTGGCGGAGCGTAAGATTCATCTTTCCAACTGGAAAAAATACGTGAAACTCGAAAATGAGGCGGTTCCGCTTCAAGCGTTGTACGAGCGTCGGCCCCTCATTTACGCAACCGGTCACCTCGGAAATTTCGAGTTTGCGGGTTACATCATGGGACTCATTGGAATCCCTGCATATACGGTCGCGCGCACGCTTGATAATCCGTTTCTGAATCGTTATTTAGGCGCTTTCCGTCGTTCGACCGGTCAGTACATTATTCCGAAAAGTTCCGCTGCGCCCATGTTGGAAGAGGCGATGTCGCTCGGCCGGCCGGTCGTCATTCTGACGGACCAATTTGCGGGTTCCAAGGGCGTTTGGGTCAAATCGTTCGGCCGAGACGTCTCGACGTACAAAGTCGTTCCGATTTTAGCCTGCACGTTCAACGCGCCTGTGGCTCTTTCCGCCCCGTTTCGGCAAAATGAGGAACTTTTTCGCTTCGTCATTCGGGTTCAGGAGGTGTTAGAACCCGAAATTCAGACCGAACTCACCTCGCCGCCCGCGATGGCGCAGTGGTACAATGACGTTTTTGAGCTTCTGATTCGAAAATATCCCGACCAATACTGGTGGATTCACAATCGATGGCGTCCGAAACCTGAAAAAAGGAAGAAAAAAGAAATCTGTTTTTAATTCAATGTCTCTTTTTTCGTCACGATTTCAGTCGCTCGGTCAAAAATTCCCATCGACCAAGCGATGATGAGGCCGTAATTAGTGATGGGAACATTCTGCTCGCGCGCCTGCATGATGCGTGTAAGAATTGCGCGTCGGTTCGTCATACAGCCGCCGCATTGAATGACGAGCTTGTACGGCGTGAGGTCCTCCGGAAAATCGTTTCCCTGAACGTGTTCGAAATGCAGTTCGCCCCCCACAAAATCTTGGAGCCAGTGCGGAATTTTCACGCGTCCGATGTCGTCGCCGATGGGATGATGCGTGCACGATTCCGCCACCAGAATCCGATCGCCGGGTTTCAGATTCGAAACGGCTCGAGTCCCTTCGATGAATGATTTCACATCGCCTTTAAAACGTGCAAAAAGGACCGAAAAACCCGTGAGCGGAATCTCGGGCGGAACGACGGCGCTGACGGGACGAAACGCCTGCGAGTCCGTGACGACCAAGGCGGGGTTCTTCTTCAGCTGCGTCAGTGTGTCGGCCAGTTCCGTCTCGCGCGTCACCATGGCGCGCATTCCGTGGTCTAAAAGTTCGCGCAAAACCTGCACCTGCGGCATTATAAGACGTCCTTTCGGCGCCTCTTTATCGATCGGAATGACGAGAACCACCACACTTCCTTCCGGCACAAGATCCGATACGATGACGGGGGACGCCAGCCGCTCTTCCGGCACGCTTGCAAGAATCTGCTGCTTCAATTCTGCAAAACCCGTTCGATTTTTCGCAGAAACGGATACAAACGGCAGTTGAAATTCGTCGCGAATTTTTGCGAGCAGTGTTTCGGAAGGTTTTTGAATATCGCACTTATTGAAGACGACAAAAAGCGGTACATTTCTGCGTGAAAATTCGAGTCGAACTTCCTCTTCGTACGGCGTCCAGCAGTCGTCGCCCACTACGAGAATTGCGAGTTCCGTTCGGTCAAACACGAGCCGGGTGCGATGCGTTCGTTCCTCACCGAGAGCGCCCGAGTCGTCCATTCCCGCCGTGTCGATGAACAAAACGGGACCGAGCGGCAAAAGTTCCATCGGTTTTTCTACCGGATCGGTGGTTGTGCCGGCGACGTCCGAGACGATCGAGACGTTTTGAGCCGTAATCATATTCAAAAGTGAAGATTTTCCTGCGTTTCGACGTCCGAAAATTCCAATGTGCAAGCGCATTCCGCGCGGTGCAGTCTGTATTTGAGCCATAATTTCTCCTTGTATGAGGACTGAATTCGAAAAAACTCCCCTCTTTATGTTTTATCCGTATCTATTTAAATATAGACAAAACATACTTTCTATTATACTCTTTTTTTTCTGTTTGTACAGGAGTGCTTCGCGCCGCACGTCTTGTGTGAAATCGGAACATATACATTTTTCGCAAGGATTCTTTTACTTTCCTGGTTCGGTATGATAAAGTGAGGAGAAATATTCATGAAAAAAAGAAACTCAAATAGCGTAAGATTATTGTACAATGTGTTTTTGATTTTAACGTTGTTTTTTGTCACATTATTTATGGTGATGAATCCCTCTCTGCAGGCGCGCGAACGGCTGGTCGGCACCTCGATTGCGGTTGCGAGAGAGACTTCCGAAACGCGAAGATTTCCGGCGGTTCTTTCTGCCGTTCAAACGGCGACGCTCTCGTTTCTCGTCGGCGGTCCCCTCGTGGAAGTGCGGACGAAAGCCGGTATTTCTGTAAAAAAAGGGGAAATATTGATGCGTATTGATCCTCGCGACTTCCAGCACGAAGTGGACGCCGCACAGGCCAAACTGTCCGCCGCAAAAGCTGAACTCGTACTGATGAGAGCGGGAGCGAGAAAGGAAGATATTTTGATTCTTGATTCGAAATTGCGTTCTGCACAGGCTCAGCAAACTTACGCAAAAAATGAATACGAACGCGCGAAATCGCTGCTTTCGAAAAAAGCAATCACATCGAGTGAACTCGAATTAATGCACAGTAATTTAGAAACGGCAGATGCGCAAATTCAGACGTTGAAACAGGAGCTTGAGAAAGCACGGTTAGGGGAAAGAAAGGAAGAAATTAATGTGAAAGAAGCGGAAATTTCAGGGTTGGAAGTCAGTCTGCAAATTGCACAGTCCGCGCTCGACGATACGAATTTGCGTGCGCCGTTCGATGGAATTGTCGCGATGCAGAACGTGAATAATTTTGAGATTGTGCGGCCGGGAACCGCCGTTATTACGATCGTTGATATTTCCAAATTGAATGTAACGATCTGGATTCCTGAACGTGAAATTCTTTTAAGTCGTGTGCGCAGCGATCTTTACGGAGTTGTGACGTTTCACAATCTTCCGGGAAAGGAATTTGAAGTGCGTCTGAAAGAGGCGGAGGCGGAGGCGAATTTACAGACGCGAGCGTGGAAAGTCGTGTTTTTGATGGACAATCCGCCCGACATTATGCTTCTTCCGGGAATGACGGCCATGATGACGATTCGAACGAAAACCAAAGAAAAACCGACGCATCCTTCAATTGCAATCATTCCGGTTTCCGCGCTTTGTTCGGATTCTTCCGGTCAATTCGTTTGGGTTTTTAACGAAAATTCAGAGGCTGAAAAACGTCCGGTGAAAACAGGGCGGCTTTACAGTTCCCGTCTTATTGAAGTTCTGTCGGGAATTCAGCCTGGTGAAAAAATTGTAACTTCCGGTGCGGTTTTTGTAAAGGAGGGGGATTCTCTGAAGGAAATGTAAAAGGAGTCCTAAAAACAGAATATTAAAAAGTTTTTGAAGGGAGAGTTTGAGAGGGAAACAGCATTCAAAATGTTTCCCTCTCACAACCGTTACGACATTGCAGGAGCGCCCATGTTTCCTCCCGTTAGGGTGGAAACACCGCCACGTACAGAAAAGACCCTTGAAACACAATGTTTATTGTATGTTTTTTGAAAAATTTTTAAATCTGAGGTTTTTGGACTTCCTTAAAAAATTTACGAATCTTGTCGAATATTATGTGCGGTTGCGTAAAATACGGGTAAAATAAGGAGCGTCAAAAGGGTTGCGCCGAACAATCCGCCGACGATGACGGCTGAAAGTGCACCGTAAAAAACATCTCCCACAAGCGGAAGAATTCCAAGAATCGTAGTTCCGGACGCGAGAATCACGGGCCGCAGACGGGAAACGGCCGTATTTACTACGGCGTCCCATGCGGAAACTTTGCCGGAAAGTCGGGCGGAGTCGGTGTCGGTTACGAGTACAATCGCGTTTTTTATCAGCATTCCGCTGAGTCCCAAAACTCCGGGAATACATAAAAATTCGAAGGAATGTTCTGTGAAAAGCAGACCCAGCGTCACGCCGATGATGGAAAGCGGAACCGTCAGGAAAATCAAAATCGGCTGCAGGAAATGATTGTACATCGCGACGCAGACGAGAAACATTCCGAGCAGACAAACCGGGAAAATCCGCATCAACGGGTCTCGGCCTTTGTTGGACGCTTCGAATTCCCCGCGCCACTTCATTTCATATCCCGGCGGAAGCTGAAAATCCTCAGTTTTCAGCGCTTCAATGAATTTTTGACGCAAAACCGAAGCGGGAATCCCCGTTGCGTTACACTGAACCGTAATTGCAGGTTTACGATCGACTCGACGGATGATGGGGTCTTCATATTCCATGTTTGTAAGATGGTACGCGAGCTGGTCGAGGCGCAAAAACGTCTGAAGTGAGGAACTGTAAATCCGAATATCTGCGAGATTTCCAACGTCCGCGCGTTCTTCAGGAGGGAGCCGCCATTCGATGGGAATATTTTCCTCACCCACACGAAACCAGCCGACCGTCATTCCGAGAAGGCTCGTATGAATCGCTTGTGAGATTTCTGCACGATTTAAACCTGTTTTTGTAATCATATCATTGCGGATTTCCGGCCTCAGAACCATCACTTTCTGGCGCCAGTTGTCCCGAAGTTCGATCGTTTCTGGAATCTGTTCGAAAATGAGTTTTACTCGGTTTGCAAGTCGGTGCAGTTCCTGCGTGTCGCGTCCTCGGAATTCCAGTTCGACCGCATAGGAGACGGAAGGACCTTCCCGGAAATAACGTACTTGAGGTACAGCGTCCGGCAAATTCCGTTTCATAAAATCACGAACTTTTGCGGAGATTTCTCCGATTTGTTTCCAGTCGTCCACCGTAACGAGTATTTGCGAAAAACAGGTATTCGGATCGCGATGTTCGTACGACAGAATGTAGCGCAGCGAGCCGGACCCGATGAATGCGGACGTACTTTGAACGCCTGGAATCGACAGAAGAAACTGTTCGATTTTTGCGGTATCTGCCGATGTTACTTCAATTGCAGTTCCTTCGGCGCGCCAATAATCGATGAAAAACTGGTTTCGAGTCGAATTTCCGAAGAAAGAGTCTGGAATTTTCCCAAAAGCAGCCGCGGAAACCGCAAGCAGACCGAGTGTCAGAACGATCGCCGTCCAACGATGGTTCAAAGCAAGAATCACGATTTGCCGATAAAAACGATAAAAAAGGGAGTTGTACGGATTTTCCTTCACCACTTTGATTTTGGGAAGAAACCAGACGCATAAAAGCGGCAGAATCGTGACGGCCGTCACCCAGCTCAGCGCCAGGGAAATCGCAAGAACCTGAAACAGGGACGCGCAGAATTCGCCGATATTGTCGGGTGCAAGTCCGATCGCTGCAAATGCGAGAATCGCAATAATTGTTGCGCCCAAAAGTGGAAACTGACACTTCGAAACCGCATCGATAGCCGCATCTTCACGGGAAACGCCGCGCATTGTGGAAATCAAAATTTCTTCAAGAATGACGATCGCATTATCGACCAGCATTCCGAGTGCAATAATCAGCGCTCCCAGCGAGATGATTTGAAGCGTGATTTCGCAAAAATACATAATGATAAACGTTCCGAGAATCGTAAGAAGCAGTACAAAACCGATTAGCAGCCCGCTGCGCCATCCCATGAAAATCATGAGGAGCACCACCACAATTGCGAGCGACTCATATAAATTTACAAGAAACGCGTCGACCGCCTCGGTGACGCTGCGCGCCTGATCGGAAATAATTTCCATTTCCAGTCCCTTCGGCCACTGCGTTTTTTGCAGTCTGTCAATCAGCACATTGAGGTCTTTTCCCATAAAAACCACATTTCCGCCTGCTTTTGTTGAAATACCCATTGCAATTGCGGGCCGACCATTATGTCGATATAAAGTCGTCGGCGGTTCCTGCATTTCTCGTTTCAGAGACTCTTCTTCCACGAGGTCGCGCAGTGTAATGACGCTCTCTCCCGAAGCGTCCGACACTACAATATTGAGAATATTTTCGAGCGACACGAAGTCCCCTGTAGGTGAAATTCGGACGTAATCGTCGCCGATACGCACACTTCCAGCATCCACAATCAGATTCTGATTCGCGAGTTCCTTCATGATTCGATACGGAATTTCACTTTGCGTCGCGAGTTTCGCCTGGGAAATTTCGAGATAAATAACCTCCTGCTGAATACCGTAAAAGTCGATTCTTGCAATGTCGCGAACTTCCCGAATGTTCAAAAGTTCTTTTTTGAGCCAGCGTCCTTGTTCCTTGAGCCAGCGCAGCTGTTCCGCTTCCGTTTTTCCTTCCGCAAAAGATGTTGAACACGAAAGTGCGTAATAAATCCCGTAAACATCCCCGAAATCATCATTTACAACAGGGGGATTGCAGCCTGTCGGCAGTCGGTACTGAATGTCGCTGATTTTTTTCCTCAAAAAGTCCCAAACTTGCGGTAAATCTCGTGATTTTAAGGTCGGAAGCATTTCGACTGTAATGTACGAAACACCTGCAAGCGATTGCGACTTGATTTCCTGCACCTCGCTCATCGACTGAATCGCTTCTTCGAGTACTTCCGTCACCAACTCTTCGACTTCCTGCGGGGACGCGCCGGGATACTGGGTTGTAATCATCGCCGTTTTAATCGTGAAATCCGGATACGAAAGCCGTCCGAGATGATTGTAAGCGTAAATTCCGTACCAAACGGCTAAAAATACGAACGAAATCGTAATGGTTTTGTGTTTGAGACAAAAAGCAGCAGGATTTCTTTGAATCGGACTCATGGGCGTTTCTGAGAAAAAAGGGTGATGAAGGGAAATGCAGATTTCAAAGACGGGACGTTTGGAACGTTCAAATATCCAATCGTAGGATGTTTGAACGTTTGGATGTTTGGATGTTTGTATGTTCGGATGTTTGGATGTTTGGATGTTCGGACGTTCGGATGTTTCAATAATTGGATGTTCGGATGTTTTGTCAGTTGGACGGTTGCATGTTTGAACAATTGGGGGTTGGGATGTTCGGACTTTCAAATGTTCGGAAGTTTTTGCGGTTGAGGGCTGAATTTAACGAAGCGTTGAAACCTCCTGCTTTGGGACCTGCATGAGAATTATAGCGAGAAAAGCAATATTTTCAGAAAACCGTACTTTTTTATGAGAGAAAACGGTCGGAATGCAAAGAACCTACAAAAAAACCCAACTTTATACTCGTTCAATGGGAATCGGGTATAAAAACTGGGTGAATCAAATCGGGGCAAGAGGATTCGAACCTCCGACCCTCTGCTCCCAAAGCAGATGCGCTAGCCAGGCTGCGCTATGCCCCGTATTTTTCTTATCATACACCTTTTTCAAAAAAATACAAGAGGGGGTGGAAAATTTCGTCTCTCTGACGCTCCTGCAGGACACTTTCTATCCGACTCATTTTAAATTTCCGTTTTGCTGTCGTTTCTCACTTGTTTCTCACTCGTTTTGCTGTCGTGAAATGAAAACAAAAACAAATTTGTTTCAAAGAAAGTGGTTTCAATGGGGTTCCGGGGGATTGACTTTTCAAATCTCAAAATGTATAATCGAAAAAGGACGTGCGTTTTGCGCAGTCTGTACATTTTGTATAATTTTGTTCAACTTTATTCAACGTCATTCTTTTAAGATTTGGAGAAAATCAAATGAAATCCTCCCTCCGTTTGTTCGTTAGTTTCCTTTTTTGCGTGAGTTTTTGCGGTTTTGAAACCTGTTCTGAAACCGTTTTCGCGGAAATTCCTGCCGTTCCGACGCACCTGACCGCCCCCTGCGTTGCGCACCGCGGTTTCTCGTCGCAGTATCCTGAAAATACGCTGACGTCGATGAAAGCGGGAATCGAGGTCGGCGCCAGCGGAAACGAAATGGATATTCGTCTCTCAACGGACGGCGTGCTGTTTCTGAATCATGATGGAAATTTGAAGCGCTACACGGGTGAAGATTTGAATCCGACAACGCTGACGATGGCGGAACTTCGGAAACGGGATGTTGGGTCGTTCAAAGCTTCTCAGTTTAAGGGCGAGCCGATCGCAACTTTTGATGAAGTGATTGCGGCACACGTCGGCACCGAGACGAAACCGGTTGTGGAATTGAAACAGGATGGAATTGAGCAGCAAACGCTCGATATTCTGAACAAGTACAATTTGAAAAAGAACACGATTATTATTGCTTTCTCCGCAAAAGCCTGCAAAAAAATGCGGGAACTCGATTCGGAAATCTTCATTGCGTGGCTGTGCACCAAGGAAAAAGAAGAAGCATGGGACGCCTATTGTGACCGCATCATCGCCGTCTGTTCCGATTGCAGAATTAATGCGGTGGATCTCGAAGCAAGTCCCGTAACGAAGGAACTCGTGGACCGTTTGCACGCCGCAGGTCTCGCGGTATTCTGCTGGACGGTGGACGACCCTGCGAAAATGCGCCAGTGTCTGGAAGCGGGCGTGGACAGCGTCACGACGAACAAACCCGATGTGCTGCTGCAGGTGATGCAGGAAATGAAAAAATAAAGAAAACACATTTTCATCCGTTAAAATCACACAGGATTTGAACGGATGAAAATCCGAACACGGAATACACACCGACAGGAACCGGCTTTAATATGAAACGTATTGATTTCGATTGGAAGAATATCCGCGAAGGCTTTGACTGCGAGTTTAAACGTGCTCTGGGCGCAGACGGAAAAGGGAAAGTTCCAGACAGTATGTGGGAGACTTATTCTTCTTTCGCGAATACGGAAGGCGGATATATTTTTCTGGGCGCAGAAGAAACGCATGGCGGACGCGTAAAATGGGCGGGAATTCCGAATGTAGAGACTGTATATGATAATGTGTGGCAAACCCTCATTAATCCTCAAAAAGTCAGCGTGAACCTGCTAAAAAATGAGGATCTTTTCATTCAGGAAATTTCTGGAGTTCAAGTCGTCGTCATCCACGTTCCGCGTGCAAGCCGTTCTGAGCGGCCGGTTTATCTGAAAAACCAGTTCGCCCTCTCTTACTACCGCTATCACGAAAAAGATTCTCGGTGTTCGGAAGAACAAATACAGCAGATGTTCCTCGAAAAAAATTCCGTGTCACTGGATTCTGGAATCTGTGAAAATTTTTCATTGGAAGACCTGAATTCAGACACATTCCGTGCGTATCGGCAGGTTTTTGCGACTCTTCATCCCGACAGTCCGTTTAACACCTGTTCTCCCCTGGAATTTCTGAAAAAGATTGGAGGTTATCGCCGGGACCGTTCCAGCGGAAAGGAAGGACTGACATCGGCCGGTTTACTGATGTTCGGAAAACTGTCGGCAATTCTGGAACGTTTTTCGGATTTCAGTCTCGATTATCAGGAACAGAACCCTGCCGTCAACGCACGCTGGGTGGACCGCGTAAAAACCAGTATTCTGACGGTCGAAAATCTGTATGATTTTTATCGTGCCGTCATTCAAAAGCTGACGTATAATCTGAAAGTTCCGTTTCTTCTGGAAGGAGACACCCGTAAAGATGAAGTGTCCGCTCACACGGCCTTGCGTGAGGCTTTCGTAAACTGCCTGATTCATGCAAATTATCTGGGGAAAAGAGCGATTACCATCATCCGACAGCCGAACAGGTACCATTTTCAGAATCCAGGCTTACTGCTGGTTTCTCGTGACGAAATTTATCAGGGAGGCGGAATCGGGGTTTCTGTCTGTCGGAATCGCAATTTACAGAATATGTTTTACCTGATCGGACTTGCAGAACAGGCTGGTTCTGGTTTCCCGAAAATTTTTCAAACCTGTCGGCAAATGTCTTGGAAAATGCCGCTCATCATCGAACACATGGATACGAATCAGACGGAAGTCATTCTGCAGATGGAATCCCTGCTTCCAACAGAAGTAGTCTCTCAGCTGCAGAAGCGATTCGGTTCCGATTTTAATACTCTCACGCCGCTGGGACGGATTGCGGTTGTAACCGCTTTTACGGAGGGGGCCGTTTCGCACAGCCGACTGGCGGAACTGTGTTCTGAATATCCAGCGGACATTACGTCAGAACTGCAGACGCTTGTTTCGCAGAACTTTCTTTTAAAAGGCGGGGCCGGAAGAGGTTCCTTTTATTACATTCCGGGAAGTCCTCCGTTCGGCTTTTCTTTTTATTCAATGACGCTCGATGACATGGCGTATATGTCTCTTGAGGATTGGGACAACTTGGAATTAACAGACGAGGACTCCTCACATTTGGATGGGAACTCCTCACATTTGGACGGGAACTCCTCACATTTGAAAACTATTGCGGAGGCCGTTTCAACCCATGGAAAAGTTTCATCAGAAGTCTTGCGGGACACGATTCTAAAACTTTGTACGCTCTGCCCATTATCTGCGTCAGAACTTGCAGAATTATTAAAACGTAAAATGGAATCCCTTCGAGAACGTCACATAAACCCTTTATGTAATGAGGGAAAACTGGAAAGAATCCACCCGAATATCATAAATCATCCGAAACAAAAATATCGTACGGTTCTGGAAGAAAATGTGTCGTCTGAAAAAAACGAACATTAAAAACTAGAGTATAAAATCAAACAAATTTCATACAGGAAAATCAAAGATGCGAAATAATTTCATACAGAATTCAGTGTTTATCATTTCAATTCTGCTTCTAGCACCGTTCTGTACCGCGCAGGATGCTGTAAAAGATGTGAAGGACGCAGAAAATGCGAAAAAAGGCGTTACGGTAGAACGGAAGGAACTGGTGCTTCCGACGTATGAAGTCGGGGCGCCGGACGAGAATCCGCTGTTTTTTACAGGCCGGGTCTATCAAGGGGCGCAGGGACATTTTTATCCGTACCCCCTTTATGACGTTTTGACCGATAATCGAGTCGAAAAAGCGTATAATGCGCTGTACCTCGACAACGAATATATTAATGTCTGCGTCCTTCCGGAGCTTGGCGGCCGCATTTTGAGCGCGACGAGCAAAGAAAACGGATACGAATTTTTCTACCGTCAGCACGTGGTGAAACCGGCTCTCATCGGAATGACGGGCGCGTGGATGAGCGGCGGAGTTGAGTGGAATATTCCGCATCATCACCGTCCGTCGAGCAATATGCCGATCGACTGGCAGATTTCGAAGGATGAACGGGACGGAAGCGCCGCTATTTGGGTGGGGGAGACGGAACTGCGCCATCGAATGAAGTGGACGGTCGGACTGAAAGTCTATCCGGGGCGTTCCTACATCGAAGCAAATGTGAAAATTCAGAACCGTTCAGCGCTCGTGCAGTCGATGCTGTACTGGGCGAACGTTTCGGTCCATTGCGGCGAAAACTATCAGGTGATTTTTCCGCCGAAAACTCATTTCGGAACCGGACACTCGAAGACCGCTTTTGTGCGCTGGCCGATCAATGACGGGGTGGATATTAGTTGGTGGAAAAACTTCACGAAAGCGCCGCAGTCTGTGTTTGCGTGGAATTTTGACGATGATTTTCTTGCCGGGTACGACCACGGAAAAGAGGCGGGAACCGTCCATGTTGCGAATCATCATATGGTCGGCGGGAAGAAGTTTTTCCTCTGGGGAAATAACGATTCCGCACGGATGTGGGATAAAATGCTGACCGACGAAGACGGCTGCTATTTGGAACTCATGGTTGGGGCTTTTTCCGACAATCAGCCCGATTACAGTTGGATCGCGCCGGGTGAAGTGCGCGAATTCAAACAGTACTGGTTCCCAATTCGCGGAATTCGGTACGTAAAAAATGCGACGCGGGACGGAGCCGTAAATATGGAACGAACCTCGGAAACCTCGATGTTTCTTGGGTTTTGTCCCACCACGGCTTTGGAAGGGGCGAGAATTCTGCTGAAAAATGGAGATTTCGTCTTTTTTGACCGGGAATTCAACACCAATCCGAACGTTCCGTTCACCGCAGAGGCGAAAGTGCCTGCCGAACTGAAGGATTCCGCGTTTAAAATGGTCGTTCTGGACGCGAAAGGCCGAGAACTGCTCGCCTATCAGCCGGAAGAAACCGCTGAAAATACAACGGCTGAAAATGTTGCTGAAAATGTTGCTGAAAATACGACGGTTGAAAATACGGCTGATACTTCTGCTGAAGAACCGCTTCCGGAACCGGTCGCGCCGACGCCTGAGCCGGGAAAAATCGCAACGAACGAAGAATTGTATCTGGCGGGACTGCGAATCGAACAGTTCCACAATGCACGTCTGAATCCGATGGATTATTACAATGAGGCGCTCAAACGCGATCCGGGAGACGCACGCGTTCATACGGTCGTCGGAATTCGAAACGCTCGGGAAGGAAAGTGGGAGGACGCAGAAAAACATTTTCAGGCGGCCATCGAGCGGCTGGGAAAGAACTACACGGTTCTGCGGGACGGTGAACCACACTACTATTTAGGGTACGTATTTCAAATGACGGGTCGTCTTAAAGAGGCGAAAGACCAATACTGGAAAGCGGCTTGGACCCGAAATTACGCCTCTCCGGCTTACTTCGGACTCGCGCAGACTGCGTGTCTCGAACGGGATTTTCCCACCGCGCTTCAAATGGTGGACGAGTCGCTCAGTACGAATACGAAAAATCTCAAAGCAATTACGCTGCGTGCGATTATTTTGCGAAAAATGGGTCGAAACGCGGAAGCGGGACGCATGCTTCAAACGGTTTTGGGACGCGACGTTCTGGATTTTTGGTCGCTCGTGGAAATGAATCTGCTTGCAGCCGGCGAAATGAACAACCTTCCGAATCTTCTCGCTCAGCGGGGCGGAACGCAGATTGCGCTGCAGGAAGTCCTTGAAATGGCGGAAGATTATATGGCGATCGGTGCGGATTCCGAGGCGCTGATGCTTTTGGGAGAGGCGGTGAAAGTTCCTGCTTTTGAAAAATCGCCGCTTATTCTTTACACGATGGCGGACTGCGCATCACGAATTCCCGAACTGGCAGAAACGGCAGAAATGTACTACGCACGGGCGACGGGTGCGCCTCGGGAACACGCTCCGGATTTCCTCTTTCCGTTCCGAGTTGAAGAACGCGCGCTCTTCGAGCGGGTTTTGGAGAAAAATCCCGACGATTCACTGGCGGCGTTCTGCTTTGGAAACCTGCTTTACTATCTGAACGACCAGGACGCAGCCATCGAAAAATGGGAGCTTTCCACAAAACTCGACCCGGATTTCGGACGCGTCTGGCGCTGTCTCGGATTTGCGTACAGTCGTAAAAATCAGTTGGAAAAAGCGATCTCCTGTTACGAAACTGCCGTCGAAAAAAATCCGAACGACCCGCGTTTTCTGGCAGAATTAGACGTTTTGTACGCCAAAACGTACGCGCCGGCTGAAAAACGGCTCGCGCTTCTGGAGTCGCATCTCGAAACGGTTCTGAAACACGACGATGCGGTCACGCGGCTCATCGAAGTTTATAATATGACGGGACACAGCGACAAAGCGCTCGCGATCCTCACCGCACGTCACTTCCGCGTCTGGGAAGGCGGCGGCGCCATCCACAATCATTTTGTAAACGCCCATCTTATTTCGGGACTTGCGGCTCTTCATGCGCAAACTCCAGCTCCGGCGGAGGCTCTCGCGCATTTTGAAGCGGCGCTTACGTACCCGGAAAATCTCGAAGTTGGACGCAGCGCGCATGGTCGGCAGGATGCGAAAATCCTCTATTTTGCGGGACTTGCGCACGAAGCGCTGCAGCAGACGGAAGAAGCGCAGAAAGCCTTTACGGAATCGGCGGCAGCTGAAAACGCTCCGGAAACTTTGGCGTCCGAGCTTGCATACTTCCAGATTCTTTCCTTGCGCAAAATCGGAAAAACGGCTGAAGCGGACGAACTTTTGGCGAAATTTCGAACGGCTGTGGAACAAAAAGCGGGTGGAAACGTAAAACTGGATGAATTTTCAAAGTTCGGTGAAGATGGAACCCGATCGGAACTGGCGGCAGAAGTGAGTTTCTATCAGGGACTCGCATTTGCGCTTGAGGGGCAGACGGAAAAGTCGCGAGCGGCGCTGGAAAACGCACTCAAAGCAAATCCGAATCTCCTTTGGGCGAAAATCATGCTGGAAAATTAAGCGTTCCAATACGACGCCTATAAAAAAAGAGGAAAACAATGGATTCAACTGCTTTCCTCTTTTTTTTCGTTATTTCATTCTTTATTTTGTGCGAAATTTCGAATTTTGTGTCGTTTAATCAGAAACTATTTTTTCAGAGCTTCTACAACTCGGCGTGTAATTTCCGCAACGAGCGCTTCCTGCTCGTCCTCTTTTTTCTCGTCTTTGAAAGACGGAGGAGTGAAACCGCGATGCGCAAGTCCCGCTTCCTTCCAACTGTCGCGAAATACGTCGTTCGAGCAGATGTCGCAGTCCTTCATCTCAAATCGAGGATCTTCAATTCCCCATTTTTTCTTGAGGTCCAGCAATTCTTCTTCTTCCGCTTTCGTGAAATAGCCGACGTTTCCGATCCCTTTGGCCAAAATCAGCATGTGGCAGTATGCGTCCAGCATCTCGGTGTACCAGTACGCACGTTCCGGATTTTCACCCCAGCTGACCGTTCCGTGATTCGCCAAAACGACGACTTTCGATTTGTGTACAAACTGAAGCACCGTGTCGGCAAACTCCTGACCGCCGGGAATTGCGTATTTCGCGATCGGAACTTCCCCCAAATGAATTTCGATTTCCGGCAGCGCGCACGGCGGAATGGGTTCGCGAGCCATTCCAAAAGCCGTCGCAAACGGCGGATGGCAGTGAACGACCGATTTGACTTCGGGACGTTCCTTCATAATCGTCAGATGAAGACGAATTTCACTCGTTGCTTTGCGTTTGCCTGCGAGCTGATTGCCGTTCATGTCGACGACACACAGATCGTCGGGGGTCATAAAACCTTTGCAAATCATGGTCGGAGTGCAAACAACTTCGTTTTCGCTGATACGAAAGCTGATGTTGCCGTCGTTTCCAGCCGCATAACCGCGCTTGTACAGGCGGTCGCCGATCGCGCAGATTTCCTGCTTGACCTGGTAAAGATTCCGCATGGGATGAATCCTTTATTCAATAGTTATTAAAAATTTATTACTAAAATTCGACTTATTTTAAATGAATTTTGTCCAAAATCAGCGCGCAGTATGCGTCCACTGGTTTGAATTCGGGATAAAATGGATTGACGGCTTCCCGTCCCTCGCCGATTCCGATGTATTGACCGACCGTTGCGCCTAACTCATCATAAACCACCAGTTCCTCAGACGTTATTTCGGAAGAACCGGGGTGTTCGTTTAAGGAAAGGTCATCCAAATCGTTCAAATCCGACTCCCGCAACGGCACCGCCAGTTTGAACGATGCGCCCTGCATGGCGGGATGCTGTTTTGCAAGCGTCACCGTTCCAATGACTTTCGCCAATCGCATGGGTTTCGTCCTTTCCTTGTGTTTTTACGTAAATTTTGTGCTTTTTTACTCAAATTTAGTGATAAAAAAGTTCCGCCGCCGTTTGAACCAGTCGGCCCGTCATGTAAATTCCGACTTCCGACGGATTGACGACGAGCGTATTGATTCCTGAAAAATTTTTCCATTGTTCCGTCATTTTTTCGGGATTTACGGAACGAATCGCACGAATTTTTTCGCTTCGATGGAGTCGGCAAAGCGCCTCATCTGCTTTCGAAGTAAAAACGACGCTGAATGTTTCACTTTGCGCAATGGATTCCCGTACCGCTTCGAATGTTTCCCCGTCGGCACGCAAATTCGGATGAAGTCCCGACCGCGTCCAGACGGGAAAAAGCGACTCCGGATGGTAGGGCGTAAAAAGTGCGTACACATCCAGCCCTCCCGAAAGCGGAAGTCCGCCTCGTGAATTCGGCTTCGAATTCGTCTGCAATGCGGAAAATGCTTCTTTTGAATAACGTGCAATCCGTACGTGCTGTTCCTCCAGTTCGTCGCGAACCGCCGGCGTCAAAATCGCATTTTGAGGAACAATCAGTCGTTTTATCGGAGCCGGAAGATGTTCCACGTCCCGCAGCGTCACGATGTGTTTGTCGAGCAGCAGCTCGCCGGACTTCAAACTTTGTTCATCGGATTTCAAATCCGAACGGAGGGGCGGGGTTTGAGGAGGAATGAAAACAGGAACGGAAACGGAAGTCGGCTCTGTTTTTTGTACGTCTGTTTTTTGATTTACGGTCGATTTTGGAACGCTTATTTGTTTCTCAACTGTCCGAATTCCGGAAAACGATGGGGCAGACGTACGACTATGAAAAACCTCTTTCACGATTTCGCGAACAAGTTTTTCAATCGTTTGAACATCGATATTCGTCATTTCCATCATTTATTCGTCCAAAATTCCAATCACAGACCAGCGTGCAGGGCAATTTTTGCTTTTCAGCTGGTCGCCGATCAAACTGCCGTCGCTCGTAATCATAACCCGATCACCGATTCGCGCACCGATGACCGAATCGAGACAAAGCTGCGGAAAACCTTCCGGCGAAACACCGTCGAGCATCAGCGGCTGCACAATCAGAAGACGCTCTCCTGAAAGCGACGGATGACGCACGGTCGAAATGGCTTTTCCAATGACTTTTGCCGGATACATAAGGTTTCGTTCCGCAGTTTATTTTACTTTATTTACCCAAAATGTGCAAACTATCGACGAGTGTGCAGCGGCGCGAACGCGTGTACACGAGCGGATTCGTAATTCCTTCCCCCGTGCAGCCCGCGATGGAATAAGAGGCGTAACCCTCGCCGCCATTTCCGAGACCCGCAACGCTTGCACCGTTTTTCACGAAAATCGTCGTGTCGATTGCTTTTCCCATTTTCGTCAGATTTTCGACGTTGAGGGAGTGCATGATTCCGGTGTGATGGAATCCGTGTTCGTATTTGACGGCCAACCGAATCGCATCATCGACGTTCGATGCACGCACAAACGGAAGGAACGGAAGCATTTGTTCTACCGGTACAAACGGATTGCTTTCGTCCGTTTCGCCGTACAGAAGTTCGACGTTTTCCGGAATGTTCCAGCCCATCAGCTGTCCCATCACCTGCGGCGATTTTCCGAGGAAGTTTCGACACGGAACCGCATGACGTTCCGCACCTTCACCGACGTAAACGATCGCTTTTTCCGTGAACGCAGCGACCTGTTCGGGACTGAGGCGGTACGCGCCCGCACGACTCATCGCGTCCATCATCGCATCAAAAACGCTTTCGACGACGAAAACTTCTTTCTCCGCCAGGCAGAGGAGGTTGTTGTCGTACGAAGCACCGTAAATGATGGATTTTGCCGCATGATCGAGGTTTGCCGTCTCGTCCACAACGACTGGAGGATTTCCAGGGCCGGAAACGATCGCACGTTTCTGCTGTCGAAGTGCGACGCGTCCAACAGCCGGTCCGCCGGTGACGTTGATGAGGGAAACCAGCTCGTGTGCAAACAGTTTTTCGACGTTTTCGACCTTCGGTTCCGTCAGAATCGTCATTAAATTATCGATTCCGATGGCGTTGTAAATCGCTTCGTTGTACATCTTCACGCCGAGCGACGCGATGCGTTTTCCTCCGGGATGCGGGCTGAAAACGATGGAGTTTCCGGCGGAAATCATATTGATGGCGTTGCACGTAATCGTCGGAAGGGAGTGCGTAACCGGTGAAACGGCCGCGATGACACCGTAGGGTGCGTGTTCAATCACCGTTAAACCATAGTCGCCGCTGAAGCACTCGCTGCGCAGGAATTCGATACCGGGCGTGGCGCGTCCGACGCCCTGCTGTTTTTCGATTTTGTGGTCGAGGCGACCGATTTTCGTCTCTTCCATTTCCATCGTTCCCAATTCAACGGCATTCGAGTTCGAAACGTTTCGAATGGCGTCGATTGCAAGACGACGTTCCGCGATGGTTTTTCGTTCGAGCTGTTCAAAAGCCTGACGTGCTGCAGCCACGGCGTCTTCGAGTTCGACGAACTGTCCGAAACGTCCGACATAAGAACGCGCAGGCGCCGGCGGATTGGCCGTTCCGCCCATTTCGTTCAGAACTTTGGCCACAATTTTGCTGATGGTATTTTCGTTGATATTCATCTTTCGACTTTCACTCGACTTTCAATTCAACCTTTTTTTTGTATGAAAACATCCAGGAAAACCCGGTTTTAACGCTGAAAAACGACTTTTCCGTCCATGTTGACCGTATCGACAATTCCAATCGTAACGGCATCCGTCGGAATCGGTTTCGTTTCGGGCGTCATTCGCGCGCTGGACCCCTGGCAGACGAGAACGAAATCGCCCTCGCCGGCTCCCAAAGTGTCGAGCGTAATGAGAGTGCGTCCCGTTGGAATCAGTACATTTTTCTGTGTCGAATCCACTCGGTACGCCTCCACAACCAGCAGCTTCCATCCCCGCAGGGAATCGAGCTTCTGGGTCGCGACGGTCGAACCTACAATTTTTCCTATAAACATCTAAACATCGCTTTCGCTTATTTTCTGTTTTGAACGGCACAGACTGTCTGACGAGCGACGATAATTTCCTCGTTCGTCGGAATCACATAAATCTTCGTACGACTGTTTTCCGCACTGATGCACATTTCTGTCGAACGGCATTCCTGGTTCTTTGCGTCGTCCAGTACGATCCCGAATTCCCCCAAATTGCGGCAAACTTGTGCCCGAATGCGCCACTGATTTTCACCAATTCCGCCCGTAAACACAATTACATCCGCGCCTCCGAGTTCCACGAGGTACGCACCCAAATAACGTCGAATATCGTACACATATACATCGATTGCACGTTTCGCTTTTGCATTTCCAGCGTCCACAGCGGCCATCAGGTCGCGCACGTCGGTTCCCACTCCGCCGCTTAAACCGTACAAACCGCCTTGTTTTCCGAGGATTGCAAGGATTTCTTCGCACGATTTTCCCGTTTGTTTCATAAGGTGGGGAAGCAGATACGGATCGAAATCTCCGACCCGATTGTTCTGCGGCAAACCGCCCTGGGGACTTCCGCCCATGCTCGACGCACGGCTTTTACCGTTTGCAATGGCGCAGACGGAACTGGAGCCGCCGAGGTGACAGGAAATAATGCGCAGATCGTTTCGACCCAGAATTTCTGCCGTACGAACCGAAATGTAACGGTGACTGGCTCCGTGAAAGCCGAAACGTCGAATTTGATACTTCTCGATCCACTCGTCCGGGACGGCATACAGTCGATTCGCCTCGGGAATATCCGCATGAAAACCCGTTTCAAAAGCAGCGACGAGCGGCACTTCCGGAAGTTGTTCCCGAAGCTGACGCATGGCGGCGATGTAAGGCGGATTGTGCGCCGGCGCAATATCGACCATTTCTTCCATCGCGGCGAGAACTTCATCGGTTACAATTTGTACACCTGTGACGCGTCCTCCATGAACCGCTTTGAATCCGATAGCCGAGACGTCAGACGGCGATTTCAGACAGCCAACCTCTGGAGACGTAAGCTGTTTGAGACACTGACGCACCGCTTCCGCATGATTTGGAACAGGAAGCATTTCCGCGAATTTTTGGCCGTTTGCCTCCACTTCGACGGGACTTTCTGCCTCTCCGATACGTTCAATACGTCCTTTTGCCAACTGGGTTTCGTCTGTCATATCGTACAAACGATATTTGAAACTCGTCGAACCGATATTTGCAACGAGAATTTTCATGAAATACTCACTCAATGAAACGTTTTTTGTGTTTTTTGATTTTTGTACAACTGAAACTCAGTCGATGAACGCTTCCATCAAACCCGCAGCGGGACGCGGAATAATGTGGCTCGAAACGAGTTCGCCCGTCTGGGAGGCGGCAGCGGCGCCGGCTTCAATCGCAGCACGAACGCTTCCAACATCACCGCGAACGATGGCCGTCACGTAAGCGCCGCCGATGTTCACTTTTTTCAGAATGTCCACATTGGCGGCCTTCGACATCGCGTCGCACGCTTCAATCAGGGCGACCAGGCCTTTTGTTTCGATAAATCCAAGTGCGTCTTGCATTTTTACACCTTATATATAATGTTTGTAAATTGGATGTTTATGAAAATTGTGCAGTAAATAACGCAATGTTATTTTTTCGCTGCATCTTTTTTTGCAGTTTCTTTCGCAGTTTCTTTTTTTGCGCAGGGCAGAAGATCCACAATGTCCTCCGAAGGACGCGGAATCACCTGAACGGCCAGCACTTCACCAACACGGCTCGCCGCAGCAACTCCCGCGTCCGTAGCGGCTTTCACAGCAGCCACATCACCCGTCACGTAACCCGTCACGATTCCGGAACCGGGTTTTTCCCATCCGAGGAACTGAACGTTGGCCGACTTCATCATCGCGTCCACGCCTTCCACGAGAGCGACAAAACCTTTCGTTTCGATCATTCCCAATGCTTCCAATGTTTTTACCATTGTGTTTTCCTTTGTGTTAAGATTATTGTTATTAATATCGTAAAAATTCAAAATTTCAGTGTACGTTAATCGAAATTACTTGTATAATTCGATTTTCTCTGCGTGATCAATGTCGCAGGCGTTTCCTTCGTCCGTGTCGAGATGTACTTCCAGACGGACCCCGGAATCGACGCGAACAAGTACGTTTTCAAAGGTCGTTGCGCACCGGCCGGAATGAACGCGGAGATTCATGTGTTCTTTGTCTTGAACTCCGTAATATTCGGCTTCCGTTGGGTGCATGTGAACGTGCCGCTCCGCACGAATGACGCCGGATTTCAGTTCAACCACCCCTTTCGGTCCCACAAGGACGCAGCCGGGCGTTCCCTGCAGGTCGCCGGACTGACGGACGGGAAGAGGAATTCCGAGCGAAATTCCGTCGGTGAACGCGAGTTCGACCTGCGACTGTTTGCGCGTTGGCCCCAAAATGCGGACGGACGGAAGCATTCGTTTGCGGGGACCGACGACCATAAGCGTCTCTTTTGCGGCAAAAAAACCGTGCTGATACAGTTCTTTATCGACCGTGAGTTTGTATCCGGGGCCGAAAAGTGTTTCGACGTCTGCGTCGCTCAAGTGGATGTGACGTGCTGAAATGCTTACGACGAGTTCCGGCGCGGGGTTCGGCTCGCATTTTTGGGGATTTCCCAAGCATTCCAGAACGATTTTACGTACGATCTGTTCGAGCGTTTCCGCATTTATACTATTAATATCCATCGTTGATTTGAACTCAAAAGGTTCCGGATTTAAAATTTCTCTCTAGTTTCCGCTTACTTTTGGAGAAAGTAGGGAATATTCCATTTCTTTTTTCGGTTACTTTTCAAGAAATCTCCAAGTCTTTTCTTCTAAAAGCGCCCTGAAATGAAAAATATTCTTTCCTCGTTTATCTATTATACGAGTTCTTCCGAAATTATCAAGCACCAAGGCGGAGATTTTGAGAAAAATAAGCGAAATAGTGAAATTTCTTTTATCGTTTCTTAGGGAGAATCCGTGCAAGAATCTCTAAGACGAAACGAAAATTTAAAATACGTTGAGTATAAATATTTTCAAATTTTTCATAAAAAATATTCCGGAATGATGAAAATCTGAAAAATCACT
>CAYTLK010000032.1:0-36575 GCA_964438515.1 uncultured Planctomycetaceae bacterium | reverse complement strand
GATACTCACACGGCTTGCGTCGATTTTCACGAGACGATAAATGCCAAAACGAACATACTATTTTCAACAATTCATCAAAAGCTGCATGTTCGAATTTCATTTTAAAACGAATAAGATTCTGAGTTTCAACCCAACTCCGAAAACACGTCACACCTTGGGACACATTGGTATTCCGGGGCTTTTTTTGGTCTTCTGTCTTGTGAACGATTGACCTCTTACAAAGACAACATTTGTCGTTTTTTCGCTTAAATGTTAATTTCTTTGAAAAAAGATATGTGAATTTTGAAAAATATTCAATTTGTTTTTAAAAATTGTATGAATTATTTTTGAATATATTTTTATTCTATTTGAAAAGTAGTAATTCGATTTTAAAAATCGTATGAATTATATTTGATTTTATTTTCATGTTTTTCGAAAAATTTTAAATTTTTTTTGAAAAAAAGCCATTTTTTTAATCCTAAAGACTTGACAGTTGAGGGAATGAGAGTATAATATAAAGAATCGGGGGGGGAATTGCCCCTGATTGCGTATTTTCAGGCAAAGTGACATTTTTATTACGTCTCGTGAGCAGCGTGAATGTTTTTTTACCTGTTGGTTCTTTATTTTATGCTTTATTTGGAGACATTCCTATGAGTTCGAAAAAAAATGAAAAGTTGGAGCAGTTGAAACGTTCCTTGCGTATAGAGAATCTGGAAGTTCGGCAGCTGCTCGATGCGATGCCGCTGACGGCTTCAGTGGATCAGGACGCTATTTACGCCGCTCCTTTGCAGACCGTTCCGGACGTCAACTACGAAATCCCCGCCTGCGCCGCCGCCCCGGTTGCCGCAGAAGCCCCGGTTGCTGAACCTGCTGCGACACTCGAATCTTCCGCAGTTGGGAAGAACATCTCCGTTGAGTTCTCCGCAACCGCAGACAGTCCTTACACGATCCAGACCACCGTTAACGGAGCGCCTACTTATAACGTTGTAACACCCACAGCCGAAACTCTTGTTGACGGTATTTACACATACGGAGTTACCGGAGAAGAAGGAAAAACGTATGATTTCAAAGTTGTCGCCGGCGACTGCCTGGTAGATGGAACCTTTAATCAAGCTGCTTTTGACGCTGCGAATGTGATTGGAACGGCAAACATCACCACGCTTGTTCAGCCGACAATCGTTCTTAACAGAGCGGCTGCAACGGAAACTTCGATTACGTTTGACGTCACGAGCAACTCCGACATTACGGATTTGACAAACGTGAGTTTCAGTGCGAAATTTGACGGTGCGAGTTCCGCCAGTGTATATACCGTGAAGAAAGACCAGGTGAAGGATGCGGAAGGTCATCTGCTCTTCACAGACGGTACAGACCAGTTCTACTCCGTGACCACTGGCGAAGGCGCTACGGCGGTTACTAAATGGTATAAAGTCGGGGTCACAGAGGCACTCGCCGAAGAACCCGGAAATCTCACCAAAGTGGAAGATTTCTTCCTCTTCGATTCGAATGACGTGAACACCAACATCACCCTTTCCAGCTCGGCAAACGCATTGACGCTGACCGGCTTGAACACGAATTTCAGTCAATCCTTGGAAATTCGGTTTGCGAAGGAAAATTCCGTTTCCGTTTACTCTAACGAGATTGCTTCCGATACAGTGGACGCTGTTGCGAACGGAAAAAAGATCACCGTTGATTTCGACGCAACCGCAGGCAATTCTTACACGATGAAGATCAACGACGGTAGAAGGGATTCTTACAAGGTCGTGACCGCCAAGAAACTCGTAGAGGGTTCCTACTTGTACAACTTTACCGGAAAAGAAGGTGTCAACTACACGTTCACGGTGGTTGAGGGCAAGGTCAAAGCAGCAAACTTTGAAGCGGCTGTAAAAGTCGGAACGGCAGAAATCACAACGCTTGTCACACCGAAACTTGCCGTTGAAAAAGGCGCTGCGACCAGCGATTCCGTCACTTTCGACGTGACGAACTACAACGACAGTGTGTTCGCAGAAGATGGCTGGACCGACTTCAAATTCCAGGCGAAGTTCAACGGCGCGAAAAAAGCCGAGAGCTATTACATTGCGAAAGATCAGGTCAAGGATAATGCCGGTCATCTGCTCTTCACAGACGGTAAAGACCAATTTTACTTCGTGACCACCCCGGTGGAAGGCGCTGACCCGGTTATTGACTGGTATAAAGTAGGGGTTGCCGAGAAACTCGCCGCAAAACCCGAAAATCTTACCAAAGTGGAAGAGTTCTTCCTGTTTAATTCCAGCGATGTGAACACCGGTATCGTCGTTTCCAATGCGAAAGGCACAAGTACACTGACGTTAAGCAATCTGTCCGTCAGCTCCAAACAGTCCATCCAGGTGTCTTACGACACGGAATATTCCGACTCCTCTTTCTCCAGTGCGCTCTCCTGCAGCACGACGAAATCTCAGCAGACTGCTCCGACAGAAGTCAAGGCCGTACTTGCAGAGAATGACGTGACAGTGACTTGGAAGGGTGAAGCGGGTTTGACCTATACCATCACGTCTTCGTACGTGAATTCAGGAAAGACCATTTCCAAGACCGTGACGACAAAAGCTACTGTGACGAAAGACGCAGGAACCTACACCGTTTCTAAACTCAGCTCCGGCACAAAGTATACTTTTGCAGTCTCTGCGAACAAGAGCAAGACGATGGATGCCAGTGTGTCTGTCAAATCCAACGAAATCATCACCGCATCGGTTATTCCTGCCGCCACGTTGAAAAAAGTGACTGTGTATGATAAATCTGCGACGATCCAGATTTCCAACTGGGACAAGATCGGATCCGCCCTGCAGGAAGTCGGAGATGCGACGGCAGGAGTGGCAAAAGGCGGTACTTTCGTGGTCAAAGAAGGAAATACGGTCGTTGCGACTTTTGTTTACACCGAAACCACAACGGTTGTTGACGGTGTTTCGACCACCGTGTGCGCATGGGTAAATCAGGATGCAGCCTCCAAGAGCACGATGGATTACGTTCAGGTCGGCAAGAAGGATCTCGTCGAGATCACCATCACCGGACTGAAGGCCAATACCAGTTATGCTTTCACGACGACTGCCTCCAGTAATGTTGTGAATGCCGAAATCAACACGGTTGCTCCGGCTACGTCCAAAGCGTTGAAAGTCAAAACCGCCATCGCCGCTTATGGTGTGCCTGCGGATTTGAAAGCCGAGAATATCACCGAACACAGTGTGGACGTTTCCTGGACCGCTTCAAAACAGGGCGATAACACGGCATCCACGTACACGGTCGCTCTGGTTCCAGAGTCCGGAAAAACCATCACCAAAACGGTGAAGGGCACGAGCGTCACGATGACCGGCCTGGCAGCTAACACGAATTACACCGTGATCGTCTTCGCCAAGGGAGATAGAAACGGTTCCATGAGTGAATCTGCTGAAAAAGAGAATGTGAAGACTGCAGAAGAGCTGAGCAAACCCGTAATCTCGATTGACCATACTTTAGGTATGAAGGCTTATGTCAAGGTGGAGGCTGGTGTCGATTTGACAGCCGCGAACACCACATGGACGATGGACTTTAGCATTTCCGGCAGCGGGAAACTGACCTATGGCGGTAGAACCTATAGTTCCTCCGCAAAGGGAGCCGGAACTTTCGATTCCAAAATGGGTGTGGTGGATGTTGTTCTGCATACTCGATATGATCGCTACACTACTTTCACGTGCACCGTTCGTTACAACAAAGATACAGATCTTTATGAACTCGATTTCGGTGGTTTGGATTCCGTATCCGGCAGTCTGACGATTACGAGCTTTAATGTTACCAAAGCCGATGGTTCAGGACTTTCCTGGACTGGAAAATCTGCTTCTCCGAAATTGAAATTGGCAGAGTAAAACTAACGCTCTGAGTTTCAACCCAACTCAGAATGCACCGTGCGCCCTGGAATACTTCGGTATTCCAGGGCGTTCTTTTGGGGTGGAGGAGTGGACGGTTTGAAATTCCGCTTCATCGTTTTTCGTCGCTTGAAGTTTTGTCTATCTTTTCCTTCAACTCTTCGATTTTTCGCTCCAAAGAACGAATTTCCTCAATCAAATCGTCATTATTGTCGCTCACCATCGCATCGACGATGATCGAGTTGATGAAGGACATTCCGATGATTCCGCCCGCAAAAAGAAGAAAGATGAAATAGATTTTCGTTGCCGCCCCGCACCAGCCTAAGGTGCAGGAATCAGAGATATTGTTCGGTATTTCATACCATCCTTCAACTGTGAAAAGACGAAAAATAGAGTAAAAGGAACGTACGGGATTCCCGAAGTATTCCGGAGAAACGTGACGATAAATACAACAGGAGATTAATGATACAATAAACGAAATGACGCCGAACGCGAGCAGAATGACGTATGAGGATCGAATTGCGCGTTTCGTGCCGGCGACGATTGATTCGATGGAGGGGATGAACCGTAAAATAAGGAAGAAACGGAACACTCGGAAGACGCGCAGCGCAATCAGGAAACCGAAAGGAATGCTGTTTTCCGACGGACAGCAAAATTGAAGGAGGGAAAACGACGATAAAATCGTAATGATGCCGTCGAAACGGTTCCACGCGTCCGACCAGTAGCCGCGCCAGCCTAAAAGACGGTGTTTGAAGAACATTTCGAGAAGGAAACAACCCATCAGAGTGACGTCGAGAAGTTGCAGAAGGATGCTGTTTTCGTCGTAACACTGAAAGAAGAGGACCCACGCGTTCACAAGAACAAGCGTCAGAATGAATCCATCATTCAAAAACGGATTTCTTTTTAAGATGTGCATTATTCTATCAATGTGTTTCTTCGAATTTTGTCTGCGAGCAGGGAACGTGAGTCCCCTGTTAAAATCTCGCACAACCCCTTTGAAACAGGGGACTTACGTCCCCCGCTCGCAGGTACAGAATAAAGAATTTGCGGAGGACTTACTGCGGCAGTTTCGCGTGTACGTCCGGACCAAAGTAACGCAGCGCTACGAGGTCGTCGCAGCCCGTATTTACAAGCGTCACACCCTGCGCAGCCGCTTCAGCCGTCACGAAGAATTCATCGTTCGTTTCTTCGCCGAAATGAATCATCACAGGCGTCTGAACCGGCAAACCGTTAATCGAGCCGGAACCCTGTACGAAAATCCACGCGCTGGCGCCGGGATCGTGCAGTGTGCATTTGCAGCCGGGTTTCACCGTGATTTCTTTGGCCGTCACCATCTGTTTGCCGTCGAAAGGTTTGTAATCAATCCAGCGGTCCGTGTATCCCTCGCCGCTCGCGGATTCGTCGACGACCGGCTCCATGTAGAAGTTCTTCTTGAAGTACGGATCGACGTTCTTTTCCCAGTCGAGCTGCTCGACGATGAAGTCCAAATCGTACTTTTTCTCGACCGGAACGTCTTTCGTCAGCAAATCCCAACTCACCTGACGCCCTTCAACGAGCGACTGATACATTCCGAAAACGTCGGACCCCCACTGCGGTTCGTACGTGCACAAAGATCCCGGAGCGTGCAGAACTCCCGGCGGAACGCACCAGCCCGTCCCGCGTTTCAGACGGTACGCAGCCGACAGATCGAGGATTCCGTTGTCGCCCTTGTTCCAGTTTTCCAGGCACTTAATCACATCTTTCTTTTCCGTTCCAGGATTCAAACCGAAGAATGTATAATCGAAATTATTCTGCGCGGCATTGAGCTGCGGCGGGAAATAATAAGATTCCGGTTTCCCTTCCTGATTCGTCAGAACGGCATCTTTTTCCATCTGATGCATGTGGTGCGGAATCGGTCCCGCATTGTCGAAGAATTTGGAAAAGACGGGCCATCTTTTGTATTTGTCCCAGATTGCCTGACCAACAACGCGTCCCTGCAATTCGGAAACCGCATCGCGCAGAAGGAAGCGTTTTCCTTCAAAAACGCACCAACTCAGCCCTTCGTCCCATGTGCGTCCGTCGTTCATTGCTTCGGTGGTCGAAGAAAACCAGCGTTCGTCGATTCCGCCGCGGTCCACACCCAGCGCGTACCAGTCGGTTGGAGCGAGTTTAATGCGCTTTCCAGGCTGAAGGAAACTGCGCGGAACCCAGTTGGGAGCCATTCGCAGGACGCCTTTTCCCGCATTCATGGCGCTTTCCGCAACCGATTTCACATTATCTTTTGTGCATTCTTCCGCACGATACATTGGGTTGGTGCTCATAATAATCAAACCTCTTATTCTAAAAAATCAAAAGGAAAACAAAACAAACGCAAGGAATCCCCCAAATTGCAGGAAGGTTACGTTTATACTTTTGTTTTAACTCTTTCTGAGTAAAAAATCAAGAGGCGGGGAAGGAAAAAAGGAGAAATATTCGGAAATTTATTTGAGATTCCCGTTTCCTCGTCCGTCATTTCTTTCTTCGAAACACTCCCGGTCCCCATTTTCTTTTTTCGAAGTTGCGTTATAATGTATCTGTTTTATTTTTTCAAAAGCAGGAAAAGCAGGAAAAGCAGATGGTGAATGGATTCATGATAGAAAGAAATGATGGAAACGGAAGCCGGTAAATACGAAATCGATATGTGCCGCGGTCCGCTGTTCGGCAAAATCGTACTTTTTGCGCTGCCGCTCATGGCCACCTACATGCTTCAGCTGCTTTTCAACGCCGCCGACCTCATTGTGCTGGGGAATTACGCCCATTATAACGCAATGGCGGCCGTGGGTGCAACGATGAATCTGAACTCCCTGATCATCAATCTCTTCATCGGTCTGTCGATCGGTTCAAACGTCCTTGCGGCCCGCTTTTTAGGGGCGAATGATTTCGAAAACACACGAAAAGCCGTTCACACTTCCATGGCTGTCGCGCTTTACGGCGGCGCGGGACTCATGGTCGTCGGACTCCTCACGGCCAAACCGCTTCTGATTTGGATGAACACGCCTCCGGAAATCCTTCCGCTTTCCTGTACGTATATCTGGATTTGCTTCAGCGCCATTCCGTTCATCATGCTTTACAATTTCGGCTGTGCGGTGCTTCGTGCAGTCGGCGACACACGTCGGCCGCTCATGTTCCTCATTTTTGCGGGAATCGTGAATGTGGTTTTGAACCTGTTTTTCGTCATCATCTGCAAAATGGACGTGGCGGGCGTGGCGCTTGCGACCGTTTGTTCCCACTTAATTTCTGCCGTACTGATTCTTCGGACGCTGTTTGGCGCCGCAAAAACCAACTACGGTCTGCGTCTCAAGGAGCTGCACATTGATGGGTTCATGTTTCGCGAAATTCTGAAAATCGGCGTCCCGGCCGGCGTTCAAAGTTCGTGTTTTGCGATTTCCAATATGATTATTCAATCCTCTATCAACTCCTTCGGACCTGCGGCGATGGCGGGAACGACTGCGGTGCTCGGACTCGAAGGAATTGTGTACGTTGGGTCGTTCGCTCTCCATCAGACGGCCATTTCCTTTGTCGCGCAGAACCTCGGCGGACGAAAGTACAAACGCATCCTGAAAAGCATTTACGCCTGTTTTTTCTGCACTTTACTCGCCTGTTCCATCATGGGGTGGGGGTTCTGCCTCTTTGGAAGACCTCTTCTCGCGATTTTCAATCCGAATCCCGTTGTGATTGAGTGGGGGATGCTGCGAATGAAAATTCTGTTTACAACCTACGGACTCTGCGGACTCATGGACGTTGCGAGCGGCGGACTGCGAGGGTTGGGTTATTCGCTCACCTCCGCGATTGTGACGCTTGCAGGAACCTGCATCTTCCGTATTTATTGGGTCTTGCTCGTTTTTCCCCAAAAACCGACGATGGAATTCCTCATGCTTTCCTATCCGATTTCCTGGTTCCTCATTGCGCTCATCAATGGTTTGATTCTGTTTTGGGCGTACCGAAAGCTGCTTCATTCCGACTGCAACATCCACACCCCCTGGCTGGGTCTGCGCCCCTGCGTTCCCAGCGGATTTCGTTACATCGGCGGGTCAAAATAGAAAAACGCTCTAAAAAAACATTTAAAATATAAGGGCGTGTTCACGCAAAAATCATAGAAATTCAAAAACTCAGCACAAAAAACAAAAAAGATTCAAACACGCTATCTAATTTGTCGCAGTACGTGAAAATACGGTGGAAGCCCATAATCTGTATGAAAATCGTACGATTTAACACTGCGCCTGTGCGTCTTCTTGCTCCGCCGCTTTCAAGAGCCGCGAAAAGGCTTCCGTTTCTTTCTTTGCGGTACCCGTTCCTTCAAGAACGCAGCGTCCCCGTTCGCGCTGAGCGGCCGGGTGATTCTGAAGTGCTGCGGACTTGCAGCAACTGGCGGCGCGCTCTGGATCTGCTGCGGTTCCCACTCCCTGTGCGCAGCAGTTTCCGAGTCGGTACTGTGCTTCAGCATCTCCGGCTGCCGCCGTGTGAAGTACTTGAAAGCTTGTTTCGGGTCTTTTTCCGTTCCGAGTCCGGAAGCATAAGCCGTTCCAATCTCCGTAAGCGCCGCCGGGTCGCCCGTGTCTGCCGCCTGAGTAAAATATTGGAAGACTTTTTTTCGGTTTCTGGGGGTTCCCGTTCCCAACTCGCAGCTCTCTCTCCGAGCCGGAGTTCTTTTTCGCAGCGGCTTTTCGAAGCAGCGGAACCGCTTTTTGCGGGTTTGGAACGGTTTTATCGCCCAAAAGATAATTTCTCCGAGCCGGGTTTGAGCCTCCGCAGCGTTTTCATCGGCGTGTTTTCGCCTTCAAGGAGGCAGTGTGCGAGCGCTTCGGTTCTGTCGTTTCAGGTTGTGTCGTTTCAGGTTCCGTCGTTTCGGGTTCCGTTGCTGCAAGTATGATTCCTAAAATAACCAGCAGAATTCCAGTCAGAATGGCGGCGTTCATCGGCTCGAAAAACGCCAAACATCCAATCACGGGCGCAAGCGCAAGCTGGAAAATCGTGATGACGCAGACCTTCACCATACTTATGCAGCGCAATCCAATCGTCATGCAGACAAATGCAAGGAAGTTCGTTAAACCTGCAAGAAAGACGTACGAATACTCTGCTGCGGAAAGCTGCGCGAAGGAACTGAATCCGTGAAGGAGGAAATCGTACGTAAGCAGGCCGATCGCGCCCGTTCCGGGAAGTATTACGACTGCAAAAAATGGGGAGTTTCCCGCTTTACAGACCCATCGAATGACGCAGTTCGACGTCGCAAAAATAATGCCCGTCCAGACACTTAAAAGGACGAATCGCATGGCGAGCGAGGGTGAATGCGTTTCCGTCACAATCGTTTCCTGAACCTGTGCGCCGGACGTGAGAAAAAGAAGCGCAACAAACACAATTCCCAGCGACGCCGCCAGACGCAGCGACAGACGCTCCCGAAGAATCATCCACGCAATAATCGGCGCCCAAAGCAGCTGACCCGACCAAACGGACGCCGTGGTGACGCCCATTCCAACCACTTCAAAACTCTGCTGCTGAATGAGGTTTCCGAAAAACTGAACGAAAAGCGACGTGGTTACAAAAATCAAAACGTATTTCAGGCGCGGAACAGGTGTTTTTCCGGTTCCAAGAAGAAAAAGGAAGATGGGAAGCCCGCCGAGAAACGTGATTCCTTCACGCAGCGCCACGATCAGCACTTCGTCCACACGACTTTGAGCCAGTTGCCGCATGCACGTGTACGAAAGTACGTAAAAAACGGCCGCTCCGAGCGGAAGAAACAGGAGCCAGCGGGAAACGTGGTTTACAGCGGATGATTTGGACGGATTGGATGATTTCATCTGAGGGACCCAATGGGAGTAAGGGAAACGCTTTCATCGTTTGATTTTGAGTGAAAAAGTAATACCATCTTACTCCAAATCCGTCTTTCGTCCAGTGGGAGAGGAAAAAAATTTTCGAAAAATCTTCAAATTTTTCTCTTTATACAGCATTTTTCACACCCTGAATATCGATTTACGGTCCCGCAGAGGACGCGGATTCTCGCAGATTATGATTATTACACATGTTTCAACTGCTGATTTCGCTCGGTTCAGGTCTGAAATTTTTTCGTATCAAAACGACCAGAACCAAAACGGCGAGCGCGATGAAATAGTGGACGGTTCCGAAACACAAATATTGGAAGACTCCCAACAAATATCCCCAGCCGCAGGGACCCGAACACGCACCGCCAAACAGAAATTTCAAAAAAGATCCGCCAAACGAAGTTTCCGCACCGAAGTAAAATAAAGCCGCGGCGGTCAGTCCCTCAAGGAAAAGAAAAGCGCAAAGTGTGACGGCTGAGCGCAAATGGGTCCGAATCGCTTCATCGCTGCGCGTCAGTTTGAGCGCGTAAAAGAAGTAAATCAGAGAGTAAATCAGCAGCAGACCGAGTGCTCCGAAAACCATGAGAACGAACAGCATGAACCCAAAAAAACCAACGAGAGGCCCCGCGAAAACTCCTGCGAGAGCCGCCGCAAGCAGGAAATGCCGCCATTTTTTCCATCGGTCCTCCGAAAATGCCGTCAGAACGAAAAACGGCGGCCACACAAGCAGAAAGAGACTCAACGCGAACTGGACGTTTTGACTCCAGCCGGTCCTCAAATCCGGATAAAATAATCCCAGACTCACGGCCTGCATGAGTACGCAAAGAAACAGTGTGACGAAATATTTTCCCATGATTTTCTCCTTTACAGGTTCCTCGTTTTCTGTCGCGCCGAAGCATACGGATTCCAATTAAATTTTCGCAAAATTCACGCAAAAGTCGATGTTTCTTTCGTACGATAAATAAATTATACGTTTTTGTTCCAAAAAATCAAGAGGGGTGAAGCGGGAACACCACTGCGTGAGGAAAAAATTTTCGAAAATTCTTCAAAATTTTCTCTTTAGGGGGTTGATATTCTTTCCGATGATTGTTATAATCTAGTAATGTTGCGGAATGTTCCGCAATGATTTTGATTTTTTGTAACGATTACTTTTAGGAGACATTTCGATGGCTGTTAAAGTGAATAAAGACGAATGCATCGGTTGCGGTGCCTGTGTGGATACTTGCCCGTGCGGCGCTCTGACCCTCGTGGACGACAAATGCACGTGCGACGAAGCGGCTTGCGCAGAATGCGGTGCCTGCACCGACGCCTGCCCGGTTTCCGCACTGAGCCTTTGATTTTTGGGGTCTTTCACTCCGATTTTCCAATAAAAAACCGTTAAAGTTTTTGTGCTCTAACGGTTTTTTATTTTTCCTGATTCCCTCTTTGGACGCAAACTCACTCAAGTGTCACGGGTTTCCCGTCCTTGCGGTTGCATAAATAACTGTGATTTTCAGGCTCAATACTGTACGAAATTCTTTGAACTGACCCGTCACACATCACCATTCCGAGCGTGCCGGCGTGCGGACTTCCAAAGGCGAAACGCCAGTTCATCCCGTCACGGTCCTGCAGCGGTACGTAACTGGAGCTTCCGGACGCATAGTAGCCCGTCCGAATGCTTCCATCGTCCGTGCCGTCGTACATGTTCGAGTCGTCGCCCGCGTCGCCGGGCGCTTCGTAAAATTGAGGCTGAACGTATTTTTCTCCCGCAAGGTACGTATTGCTCGTTCCGTCGCGAATCTCGCCGATTTTCACGGCACTTCGACGATAAATGACGCCGTTTTCCGTTCCTCTTTCCTCCCACTGCGACTGAGACCAGCTGCGCATGGGTGAAAGATCCGTCACGGAACCGGGTTTCGACGAATTCGCATACGGTGTGGCGTCCAAACAGCCGTAATTTCCAGCATAATCGGATCGGGGATGCGACGTGGTGTTTTTTTCGACTTTTGCATCGGAATTCACCACCGTGTAGGAAACCTGAGCCGGATAGCACTTTGCCGCACGGCGCGACGGACAGTTGTAGACGGAAAGCGGCATATCGAACAGCGTGACGGCGCCCTTCTTCTGTTCGGCCGTCACGGTGTCCGGCTGACCGTCCGAGCAGCACTGGTACAGCGCGTTTTGTTCCAAATACGGAAGAATCGCATAGTTCCACGTTCCCGGCTGTTCTTTCCCGCTGCGGTCCGCATCGCCCGTCCAGGTGTACGTCCATCCGGAAGAGGGGAAGCAGCGCATTCCGCTCTCGTGATTCAGACACGCCAGACCGATATTTTTGAGATTGTTGCTGCACTGCATGGTTCTGGCCGCCTCGCGAGCCTGCTGCACCGCCGGAAGAAGCAGACCGACGAGCATTCCGATGATCGCAATCACGACGAGCAGCTCAACCAATGTAAACGCATTCTTACGCATAAAAACATCCTTTTAAAATATTAAATTTTCAGGGTCGCGAGCCGCGACGGGCGATAGCGCTTCTGCGCGACTGACGCCCTCGTTGGGGCGAAAATTTTAAAATATAGGACTTTCTTATTAAATTTTCAGGGTCTTGTGCCGCGACTGCGGGCGAGACGCCCGCGCTCCCAGGAAGGTGCTTGCAGCCACAAAAACAAGTCCCAGCCCCATCATGAGGAATGAAGAGGGTTCGGGCATATAAACCGTATTGTACACGCTTTGCGCCCACATGAGACCGAGCAGACGCTGTCCCTCTTCGTTGAAATGAATGTTGCTCGCGGAAATACGGTAGTCGAATCCCAGAAGGTCGGAATTGGGGCCGAGATACACGCCGTCGCGCTCCTCCGTGACGCCGAGCTGGGCGTTCGTGATGTTTTCGTCGGTTCCATCCGTGAAAAGTGAGGCTTGCGCAATAAACCAAAGTACGTCGTTCCCCGCATCCTCACGAGATTGATCGATGAGCGAGAGCAAATGCGTCTCGTATTCTTCTTCACTCATGTTGTTCAAATTGTCCGTTTCGCCTTGGTGCCACAAAATCCCGGTAAAATCGTTTCCGACCGCCTCCATCGCCTCTTTCAGGACGTGATAAAGCGACCCGGCCGTGTCGGGGTCCCACTGACTGACGCTTGCTCCGCCGTATGCCGTCGCGACGAGACCGATGGGGATTTCGCCGTTCGTCATTTCGGTCAGCGCATCGCCGAACGTGGGCCAAACGGAGCCTTTCGCGGTGCTGTCGTTCGCCCAGGTTCCGAATCCGGAGTTGTTCGGCTGCGGGTCCTGCGCGATCTTCCACTCGCCCGTCGTGACGTCGAGCGCAAAAACGTTTCCAGAGGTCGAAGTCGTGATTTTCTCGCTGAAACTTCCTGCATTCGACTGTCCGGACGTGATGTAAATGTCGCCGATTCCGACTTTCTGTTCGGCGGTGTAAAGCTCGTTTCCTCCAGCGTCGAGCGCTCGAACCGTGAGCGTGTGCCAGCCGGTCGCGAGATTCATGTCGGTCGAATACGCCGTGTCGGAAAGGGTCGCGTTCACCCAGTGGACGCCGTCTTCGGAAAGCTGAACGGCCGCAACCGTTCCCGCCGCCGCATTCGTGAGGAAAGTTCCGGAAACCGTGGCGGTTCCGGTGTTGGCCGCGCGGTCACGCTGAAAAATTTGCGTTCCTTGCGGGTCCAGAATCTTTTCATATTCGTGAACGTAAACGTAAAGGTTTGCGGAAGTGTAATTTCCGACGTTTCCCGCAAAGGTCCAATCGCTCCAAACATTTCCGGACGCTGCGCCGTTGACGCCGATTCCGACGTTATTTACATAACTCGTGAAACCCCAGCCGGAATACGCAAAAAGGGAGTTTCCGTCGGCGTCAAAAACACGCATGGAACCGTAACCGCTCCCGGTTCCCGTCGCAGGAACGGCTCCGTTTTGGTCGTAATTACTGCTGAAGAACTGGAGTTTGCCTGAGGTGGAAGCCTGCGACTGGGCGCTTACGGCGGGCGTGCCCGTCGTGGTGTAATCGACGGAAAGATTGTTGATCGCCGTCCCCGCATACTTCGCCGCAGTGGAAGAGACCGGAATTCCCAGCGTCTGAACGTTTCCGTTCGAAAAATCATCCATCGTGAGCGTCAGTGCCGAAACGGTTCCGTCCTTTCCCGTGAGTTCGACGCGGTACATCACCCGATCGTAATCGGAGCCGACGAGACTCGAGGAAAAATCGTAATCGTATGCAAGATTCGTATGCAGGTTCGTCGTGCTGGGCGTCAGAAGATTGAACGAATAAACGGGCGTGAACGTCGAATCGATGACCGGGATTCCTGTATTCGTGACTTTCACGTTGTCGAGCAGCAGCGCTGAGTCGGCGTACGGAGCCGTCTCGCGGATGTTCGAAAGCGTCAGAGACGCGGCGGAGGTTTTCGGAACAAAAACGCTCGTAAAAGTCGTTCCCGCTTCGTTGGACGCCGCACCCGTATAGGAAATCGGCGTGAACGTTTTATCTCCGATGGAAACTCCCAGCGTCGCGGTCTGATTGGCTCGCGCGGCGAACCACGTTTCGACCGTGTGATAGTAATTCGTGTCCATTCCCGACACTTCATGCGAAATGGAAGCGGTTCCCAGTCCCGTCGTCGTCTCGCCGTTTTTGTAAACCTGCAGCGCCGTCACGCCTTCATGATTCGTTGCGCCAGAAAGATTCGAGAGGAACGCGGAGCCGGAACCCTGCTTCGGAAGCGCGTAGTAACCGACGACAGACTCCGTTCCGGCGGTGGTTGAACGGAACGTCCAATCGTTCCAGAACGTTCCGGAGGAGGAACCGTTCCAACCGTAAATCACGTAACCATGAGCCGCGAGGGACCCTGTTGCGGGATTCGTCGTCCAGTTGAAATTTTCCTCAAAAACAGTCGTTCCGGCCGCCTGAACCATTGAGACGATGGAGACGATGAAAATCGACAAAAAGAAGCTGCAAAAACGACACATAAATCCCTCTGGAAGGAAAAAAACAGGGAAAAAACAGGAAAAATGAAACAATCAACAAAATCAAAGCAACACGGCGCTGCTCTTTACTCTTCCAACTGAACGGGATTTCCGTCCTTTCGAATCCCTAAATCACGATTCGTCTCCGCATCGATACTGTACGATATTCTATGAATAGAGCCGTCGCACATCGACATTCCGAAGGTTCCTGCGTGTGTGGATCCGAAACGGGAGGAGGAATTGTCGTAACCCGTCCGGTCCTGCATGGGTGCGTAGGAAATGGAGGTGGAACGGCATGTGTCGTTATCCATTCCGATGTACATTCCAAAGTCGTCTCCCGAATCGACGTCAGAAGACGACGTTGCAAAATACGTTTCGGGACGCATGTAACGCTCCCCGATTAAGTAGGTGTTGGAGGTTCCGTCTCGCACTTCCGCAATCGTGACTTTCGAGACGGCATAAATCACACCGTTTCCGGTCGGCGTCCACGTTCCGCTTTTGATCGTCTGCATGGCGCTCGAGATGGAAGTCGGGCTGGTCGAACGAAAAACCGAGCCGGAACCTGCGTTTCCCGCATAATCACATTTTGCGATTTTGTTCGGTAAAGTCGCATTGTACCGCGTACGATTGCTTTCGCCGAAACTCAAAACGGGCGTGCGGCGCGAGGGGCAGCACGCGATTCCCAACGGCGTCTGAATCACCGTCGTCGCGCCGTCCTTCTGCGACTGCGTAATTTCTTCCGGCAAACCGTCCGACCCCAACTGAAACAGTGCGTTTTGCTCGATAAACGGAAGCAGCGAGAACAGCCAACTGCCGGGCTGCGCCTGTCCGAACCCGCGATCCGGATCGCCGACCCACTCTAATTCCCAGCCTCCGGAAGGAAAAGTTTTGGCCGTCGATTCGTGATTGAGCGACGCTAAACCGAGGTTTTTCAGGTTGTTGGAACACTGCATGAGCCGCGCCGCCTCACGAGCCTGCTGGACTGCCGGAAGCAAAAGACCGACGAGCATTCCAATAATCGCAATGACGACGAGAAGTTCCACGAGCGTGAACGCTGAACGTTTCGTGCGTTTCATCAGTTTTTGATTCCTTTCGTTTTTTTCATTCCTTTGATTGAAACTTGCGTCGGCAGAACGGAATCAGGCCGATTCCGAGAAGCAGGAGCGCGTACGCGGAAGGTTCCGGAACCATCACGCCGAAGGTGTTTCCCGCCTCATTGAGCATCAGCTGAAAATCGCCGCCCCCCGTAACCGACAAAGACGCGAAACTGCCGTACGTCGAGGCGAAAAACTCGTAATTGTCGAGCAATCCCATGTTGTCGTTCCAATTGATGTTCTCGTCGAGAATCACCGCGAGCGAACTGTCCTGAATGTCGAAATTGGGCGCGTAAACCGTCTCGCCCGCGAGTTTTCCGTCCGCAACCGTCAGCGTCAACTGAACATCGGCGTCTTCGTTCATCACGACCTTTCCGGCAAACGAAATCGAACCGGAATTGTTCACCGGCGTCCCCGTGACGGCAAACAACTGCCAGTCGGCGGCGTTCGTCACAGCAGCAATCGCCGAAGTTGTGTTGTTCGTTTTGTCGATGAGCGTTCCGAGAGCCGTCAAATCCAGCGTCGCATTTTTGAACGTCGCCGTCGTCGCGGATTGAAACTCGAAATTCTGCGTCACGTCCGAAACGGTAGAATCCACCTGCTGAATCGCACGTTTCTCCACGATGGGCCGGAACGTTCCGCCGCCGTCGATCGTCAGCGCGAGATTGTTGTTACTAATACTTGATATTTTTGAACAAATTTCAAGTGTTGCACCCTCCTGAATCGTCCAATTTCCGGATTTGTTTCGAATTTGCGCCAAATACGCGTCCATCGTCGAGACGGCTTTCGCGTCGCCAGACGTGTTTTTCACGGTCAAAGTTCCATTGAGGAGGTAGTTTCCGTAATTTCCGGCCTGGCGTCCAATGGAATAGGAGGTGATTTTTCCGTTGTCGAGCACGAGGTCGGAAACGAGCGTCATATGCGACGTATTGTCGTTGGACGAAGTACGTTTGATGGAATTCGTGAGCGTTCCGCCGTCTTTGAGCGAGATCGTCGGAACGAGCTGGGTCGCGCCGGCTGTGAGGTCGTACATTCCGAAAACGTCGTTTACCGCAGTGTCGAGCAGCGCGTTTGCGCCCGTCACGCGGATGTTTCCCGCCACTCGATTCGTTGCGGCGAGTTTCATCGTACCATTAATATTGTACGCCGCGTTCGATTGACCGCTCGTTCCGTCGAAGAGGAGCGTCGCCCCTTCCGCCGCCGTGACGGCAGAACCGGAATAAAGGCTTGCAGAACCGCTGACCTGGAGGGTTCCGCCGCTCACAAGGATGTTTCCAGCACCGCTGACGGGACCGAAGACGTCTTGAGCGAAACTGCCGTACGTGCCGGACATGAGTTTCAGTGTGCCGCTTCCGCCTTTTTCGAGCGACTCTTTGGAAGTTGCTCCCGTGGAGTAAGTGACGGTTGAAGCGAGATTCAGCGTTGCGCCGGAATCAACGTAAATGACCGAATTTTTGTTGTCGTCGGCGGCACGCACTCGAACGCCGAACTGGGTCGTGACGCTGGAGGTTCCGCTGGCTGCCGCAAGGTTGACGCGGACCGTTTCCCCGGCGTTGTTTGTGTAGTTGTAACCGAAAGGAAGGAGGAAACTTCCGTAATTGGCGTGACTCCCCGTGGTGCTCGTGACCGTTGCGCTTTTCAGAAGGAGACCGTTATTGAGCGTCGTGTAATTGGTATTCGCCATGGTTCCGCCGTTAAGCGTGACGAGGCCGGTATTCTGCAAACCGTCCAGAGTGGAACTGACGATTTTGGCGCCCGAATTCACCTGAATGGTTTTTCCAGCAAGAGCCGCCTGTTTTGCGACATCGACCGTTCCGCCGGAGACCGTCAGGCTGGTGAAATTTCCTTCAACAACGTTGATTTTCAGCGTTCCGTCCCCGGTTTTCGTGAGTGCAAAGGCTCCGGAAATAACGTCTGGCGTGAATGTCGCACCGTTTCCCACCTGAATCGTGGAGGCGGCCGTCATCGCAATCTTACCGCTTGTCGCGCTCGTCGTGACGTTCAACGCGCCCTGCGAGCTGAATCCGGAACCTGCGATGGTGTACGCGTTCGTCGAAGCGGCGAGGGCCGTCGAATCGAGCTGAACGGTTGCGCCGTTTGAAACGTTTACGGTTGCGTCTCCGTACCAGTTCGCGCCCTGCGTCAGTTTGGTCGTTCCGCCCTGCGCGTTGAAGACGCCTGCAAACCAGTTTTTCGTATTTCCGTCTTCAACCGCGCCGATCGTTCCTTGTTCCACACTCAGAAGACCGTCGCCCTTCTTCGTCAGATTGGAATTGTCGGTCGTCGCAGATCTCGTCGCGGAAAAGTTTCCAATGTAGTGGAGCGTCGCACCCGCCGAGACGTTGATAGCCGCATACGTACTCGTTCGGAACGCCGCCCAGCTGAGCGTGGGAGCCGCCGCCGTGATGTCGTTGTAGAGGTACACGTAGTTTTCGCCCGACAGCGCGTTGATTCCGCCGCCGCCATTGATCAAAAGCGCGCCGTAACCGTTGTTCGAGGTGTTTCCGTGGTAGAATGAGGACCCGCCGGAAAGGTTGATTCCGCCGTCATTTGCGGTGTAAACGTTGTGCCGGAACGTGCTGTTGGTGAGGTTCAGGACCGTGTTTCCCAAGACCTCGCCGCTGTTTGCCGTCGTAATTTGGGCGTTCGTTGCGGAAAAAGAACGGGTTGCTTGGAGAAAGTAACCGGAACAGTTCAAATAGTACGCGCCATTCGCGACCGAAACGGCTTGCTCACCTGTGAATCGTGTGCCGAGCGTCCCGCTGGATGCGCCTGTAACGAGGTTGAATGAAGTCGCTTCGGTCAAAGCGGCCGGGACCGTCACCGAGGTGGTTCCGGCGGCGTCGCTGTATGCGTTTGCACCATTTAAATAGTACGCTGTACCCGGCGCTTCCGTCGCAGAATAGGACAAAAGCGCCAAAACCAAAAATGCACAGTTCCACCGAAAGCGGGATAAAAAGCGGTTCATTATAGTACCTGATTGTCTGGAAAAATACACGCTCATAATATATAGTCTCCATTTTATACCACATTTATGAAAAGTCAAGAAAAAAATGAAGGATTTTTATAATTTTTGTAAATTTTTTCCAATTTCCCAAAATTTTTCTAAAAAGTCCCCCGGAGGTCTTGCTTTCGAGTAACTCGAAGGTGTATGATTCGTGAATCGTACAAAGGAGTCATTCGAAAAGGAGGATTTTTCATGAAAAAATGTTGGATTTTAACGAATTTTATGCTTTTTTCTGTCTCTTTCGCATTCGCCCCGAATGTCGTCGAAGCACAAAACCCAAAATCAAAACAAAAACCAGTATAAGAATCAATACAAGAATCAACGTCCCAATCAACACCCCAAATGGAGGAAGAAATGAACCCGAAAGAGGAATTTTTAATGTTTCAAGAAACGAAAATCAAATGGAATGGCTCGAACCCGTGAGCGACGACGAATATCGTTCTGCCGTAAGCAATCCGTGATGTGGTTTTATGGGGGATTTTCGAAAATTTTGAAAATTTCGAATTCCCCCCCCTTGTGAAAATCTGAAGATGGGTTATAATTCGTGTATCAATTGGAGTTGTGGCGCAATTGGTTAGCGCGTCGGCCTGTCACGCCGAAGGCTGCGGGTTCAAATCCCGTCAACTTCGTTTGTTTTTATACCCTCATTTTCCATATTTGGAGTTGTGGCGCAATTGGTTAGCGCGTCGGCCTGTCACGCCGAAGGCTGCGGGTTCAAATCCCGTCAACTTCGTTCAAAAGCTCGTAGTTCCTATGAATTACGAGCTTTTTTTCTCTTTAAATCGACTCCCTCCCCTTGCATTTTTCTCGAAAAAAGTGTAAAATACACCAAATTTTAATTTTGTGACTCACACTCAGAAAAATCAAAAAGGTGGAAAATGACTCTTCCCGTTGAAAATCTCGCAATCAATACGATTCGCACGCTCGTGATGGATTC
This sequence comes from uncultured Planctomycetaceae bacterium, assembly GCA_964438515.1. GTDB lineage: Bacteria > Planctomycetota > Planctomycetia > Pirellulales > Thermoguttaceae > RGIG3701. The sequence goes on along the minus strand of CAYTLK010000032.1, from coordinate 16,908 downwards.
GGTTCAGGCTGCAAACAGCGGTCATCCCGGCACTCCGATGGCGATGGCGCCGACGGCGTATTTACTGTATAATGAATGCATGAATTACGACCCTGCACACCCGCTTTGGGCCGCGCGAGACCGTTTCGTTCTTTCGGCCGGACACGCATCTACATTATTGTACAGTATTCTTCACCTGACGGGTGTGGAACAGTTTCAGGACGGGAAACCGACGGGTGAAAAAGCGGTGAGTCTCGACGATTTGAAATCTTTTCGTCAGATGAACAGCCGCTGCGCCGGTCATCCGGAATTCGGTCATACGAGCGGTGTGGAAGCAACGACGGGGCCGCTCGGACAGGGACTCGCAATGAGTGTCGGACACGCAATTGCGTCGAAATGGTTCAGCGCAAAATACGATCGAGACGGTAAAAACCTCTTTGGTTTCAACGTTTACGCCCTCTGCGGCGACGGCTGCATGATGGAGGGAATTTCTTCCGAAGCCGCGTCACTCGCAGCGCATCTGAAGCTCGAAAATCTTTGCTGGATTTACGACGACAACAATATTACGATTGAGGGAAATACGGAACTGGCGTTTACGGAAGACGTCGGAAAGCGTTTCGAGGCGTACGGCTGGAACGTTTTGCGTGTTGCGGACGTGAACGACTTGGACGCTCTGCGCGCCGCATTCGTCGGTTTCAAGGCCGAAAAAGAACGCCCGACGCTCATAATCGTTAAAAGCGTCATTGGTTACGGCTCCCCCAATCTTTCTGGAACCGCCAAAGTACACGGCGCGCCGCTCGGTGAAGAGGAAATTGTTCTTACGAAAGAATTTCTCGGCTGGACGTACGACAAATTCACCGTTCCGGAAGCAGTCCGACAGCTTTTTGCCGACGGAATCCAGAAAAAAGGCGCGGCCGCATTCGCGCAGTGGGAAAAAGAATACGCAGATTATTGCACGAAATATCCTGCCGAGGCGAGCGAGCTGCAAATGATTCAGAACGGCGAGCTTCCTGAAAATTGGGATGCGGGAATCCGGACGATGTGGGAGGCCGACGCGAAGGGCGATGCGAGCCGAAATTCGTCCGGAAAGGTGCTGAACCAGCTGGCCGAAGGGATTCCGTGGATGATTGGAGGGTCTGCCGACCTCGCACCGTCGAATAAATCCAATCTCAAATTTGAGGGCGCTGGTGATTTCGGTCCGAAAAACTACGCGGGACGAAACTTTCATTTTGGAATTCGTGAATTCGCGATGGCGGCGATCTGCAACGGAATGGCGACGTGCGGACTGCGCAGTTACTGTGCGACTTTCTTCGTTTTTTGCGACTATCTTCGCGGTGCGTTGCGTCTTTCCTGCATGATGAAACTGCCGGTTTTGTACATTTTCTCGCACGATTCAATCGGAGTGGGTGAAGACGGTCCGACGCATCAGCCGGTGGAACAGCTGGCGGCGCTGCGTTCCATTCCGAACATCGTCGTGATGCGGCCTTGCGACGCGAATGAAGTGCGTTTTGCGTACCGCTGGTATGCGGAAAACAAAACCTCACCGGTCTGTATGGTGGTTACGCGTCAGAATCTGCCGACGCTCGAACGTTCGAAGGAACCGGCCGGGACGCAGTGCGCGTGTTCCTGCGGCGTCGCAAACGGTGCGTACGTGCTTCGAGACGCGAAGAATCCCGCAACGGGAACTTTCGACGTTATTTTGATGGCGAGCGGCAGCGAGGTGCACGTCTGTCTCGACGCGCAGAAAATTTTGGAGTCGAAGGGGATTTACGCACGTGTTGTGAGTGTTCCGTCGATGGAGCTTTTCGAACGTCAGAGCGCCGAGTATCGGGAAAGTGTGCTTCCGAAATCCTGCACGCGCCGTGTGGCGGTGGAAGCGGCGATGAAGTTCGGGTGGGAGCGTTACATCGGTCTCGACGGAAAATTCGTCGGAATGACGGGTTTTGGCGCGTCCGCACCTTATAAACAGTTGTTCGAGCACTACGGAATTACCGCTCAGAACGTTGCGAAAACCGCAGAAGAATTCTGAAACGAACGTCTTTGATTTTTTACAGTTTTCGTACTGTATTTAGTTGCTCCGTCGTTTTGAATTTGTGGAACGACGGAGCCCCTGTATCGTTGCGAATTTGTGGAACGACGATGCTGTTGCGGCCGCTCGAAGCGAAAATTTCAAGTGGAAGCATATAAATATAGAGGAAACTTGCGTGCAAAAATCAGCACCGAATCTTGGAAAGAATCAATGCACGAATCGACGGCTCCGTTTCCGTCATCATAAACTGACTCAAAACTTTTTGAAAACGTCCTGAATTAATGGATTTTCGGAACAATATTCCTTTTGGGAAGTAACGACCCAGGGCGAGTCGTTTTTGAGGCTCGTCGATAAATTGCATCATAAAAATCAATGCGGTTGCGTAAATACAAGGGAGTTCGACGCTTTCTTTGTAGTGGAAATACAGGGACCGAATCCGAATAATCAAATTTTTTCTTTCCTCCGGAACCTGTGAGTCCTCAAGCCGAAGCAGAAGCGCAAGCGCGTATTTTTCACGCAGTTTCAACGTTCCATTTTTTCGGCGCAGCAGAGACCGTAAAGTTTCCAGTACGCGCTGCTGTTCCAGCGGTTCTGAGGTTTCTTCCGACAGATTCACGAGTCCGTCCGCGTAACACTCAAGCTGCAGCGATGTAGCGCCGTGCGCGTCCGCAAGTTTCCTCAGCGTCTCAATATGCACGCGTTTTGGTTCCAAATCGACCTCTTCTTTTGTTACATTTTTCAGAGCAATCGAATAGTAATTCATAAACTCCTGAACAGTATTCAACTGGGTGGCGGAGAGGCGTTCAATTTCCGCGAGGAAGCGCTGTTTTGCTTCGAGCTTTTTGATGCGTTCCGTTCCGTGAATGAGGGCCTTTACGTACATAAGCTGTTGTGCAGCCGTTGCGTCCGGTCGGCGAGCAATTTCTGCCAGACACAAAATGCAGGACATTTTACGCGAAACGTTCATTTCGTTTCTTAAAACATTTTCAATCGCAGATGCACAAATATCAATGGTTGCGGAATTTACATTTTTACGTTTCGTGATTTTTTTCAGGGCGATTACGTCCATTCTTTTGGACGCAATATTGGGTTCCAGCCGCATCGTATTCATAATGCCGCGCGCACAAAGTTCCAGCACGTCCGGCGTCGAACGGGGATTTTTAGCCGCCAGCTTCAGAATTTCGAGACATTCGTGCCGGGAAGAGACCTCTACTTCTGCATTCAGCCGATGATACATTCCCTGAACGTGCAGCCGCAGGAGTTCCACCGACGCATTTTTTTCAAAGGTCATCTGTTGTACAATTTTCAGCAATTCCAGACGTCTGTTCCAATCAGGCTCTCGGTTTGCGATAAACGTTGCTGCTCGTGCATAATTCAAATCCGATTGCTCTGATGTTCCTTTCAGAGCTTCCAACTCCGCTAAAATACCGTTTCGAACTTCAGCAGAAGCTGATTTTTCCTGTAAACGCGTCCATAAATCAAAAGATTTTTCATCCATGAATTTCTCCCGGAATGATAAAAGTTGACGGATTATTTTATAATTTTCAATGAAACTTTCAAAATCATAAAATATTTCTCAATATAAAATAAATATATCACAGACGTCACAATTTTTCTACAGGTTGTGAGAAAAAAACAAGAATTTTCGCAAAAATATTCGATTATTTATTCAAACATAAATCGAATATGGATTTTTGTCGTTTTTGATATTATTTTTTGAAAAAAGGCTGCGCAAAAATGCATCTTCTTTATGGGAAACGGGGAGATTTTTCCTGGTTTTTTGTTGCAATTCAACCTCCATCGTTTCCCGATTGTGCATCGATGGAGGTTTCGAGTCGTTCTAACGAATTTTCAGGGCCGTTTCGATGCGTTGAGCCGCCGCGTCTGAAATTCTTCGAGCGTTCCATCCTGAAAAAGCACAATCGAATCCTCAATTTGTCGAATCGTTTCCCGATCGGAATTCACGAGCCGCGGCAAATACAGATACTCGGAAAGCAGCACAGTCGAAGAGGAAAACATTCCTTTTTGTTCACGAATCGAAAGCTGCAGGTGCTGAATGAGCGACCCGGCGTTGAACACGGTTTCATTCACGATCGAACGTGCGTACAGTGTTTTGGACCCCGGCGACAGCATCATGTTCACCCGGCAGGAAAGCCGCGCGAAATAGCGGTACTGTTCCAGAATTTCCGGTCTTTCGGGACGAATCGGCGTCACAAAATAGGAAAAATTGGTCGAAATGAACGAATACTCATTCTTTTTATTATCGAATTTTGTCGTGAAGTTCGGCTGAAAAAACTGACGGATTTCTTCTTTTGGATGATTCATTCCCCAGTCGCAGAGTTTCGTGACGTATTGTTCCACTTCTTCCGGCGAAGTTGTGAATTTTCGTCGGTTTTTCATGTCGAGAATGTAAATTTTTTTCTGACTTGGATTAAAAACAGCGATTTCGTCGGAATTATCGACAAAATCATAGATATTTCCATCGCAAAACAACGTCTTTCCGGAGGAAACAATCTCAGATTTCTCCGCAAACATGATTTTATTATTGACGCGGAAATTATCGTTTCCTTCCCATTCTTCGCCGGTTGCGGCAGGCGTTTCCTGTGCTGCGGCTGCAAGAACGCAGAACGTCAGAATTCCCCAAAAAAATACCAACCCGAAAAGGCCGTTCGTCAATCTTTTCATGATTCATCTTTCTTATTTATACGCGATGTTTTGTGCGTTATGTTTTTTACGCTGTGTTTTGGAAATTTGGTTCCTTTTATTGTAAGAATAACATAAAATTCAAAAATCGTAAATACCGAAAAAGGAAAAAAGTGAAATCCGAGAAGATTTTTTTTGGACTTAAGAAAAAAATGGGGAACCCGATTGGAGAGAGAGCGGCAAAAGGAAGGAAGCAAAAAGGAAGAATGCTTAAGTTTTGATTTTAATTTGATTCATAAAGATTTTAATAGATTGAAAATGGGAAATTTGGTGAAAATGGAACGAACACAATAAATGTGTCGCTCACCAAAAGATTTATTCAGAGAAAGTCCCTTTTTTTCGATATAAAATCTGAATTATTCACCATGGAGGTGGTACTTATTCGGGGCAAATTATAAACGGGGAATTTTCAATGCCAATTCGAACGTTGGGGGGTCGTTTTCTTCACATTCTGGTCTCATTTTCTTTTCTTTTCGCAATAAATTCTTTCCTTTCCGCTCAAGAAAGCAGTCTTGAAATGGTTTTGAACGAAGGTTCGAACGCACCGTCGGAAGGTCTGTCGGAGCTTCTTTCGGATGAAAAACCGGACGGACAGTTGAACGGACAGTTGGACGGACAGTCGAATTCTGACGCAGCGTCGAGCGGGGCGGAGACGGTGGTTGCGCATTATGTCGAAGTTTTTGCGCCGCAGGAAGGGGAAGCGCCGCTGGCCGCTCCGACACGTTGGGCGAAAGAAGGATCTCGAAATATCGAGACGAATATTCATGATTATTCTTGTACGGTTTTGAAACGGGAACGTATCAACGGGATTTTAGGGCGTCAGGAACTCATTGAGGCGAAAGTCCGGCACGAACCGTTCAGCGTTTACATGCGTTTCGAACAGCCGCGCCGATTCTGCGGTCGTGAAGTTATTTTCACCGAAAACTGTCCGGAACTGCTGGTACACGGCGTCGGATTCGAGGCGCTTGCGGGGACGCTTCATCTGGAGCCGGAGGGACGTCTTGCGATGAAGGGGAATTTGCACCCCATCACGGAATTCGGAATCTTGAATCTTGCACGAATGCTCGCGAAAGTCGGGGATGAGAATTTGCTCAAAGGGAATTACGAAGTTCATTATTTTGATGTGAAAATCGAAGAACGGGACTGCGTTTGTGTGGAGGTCGTGAATACGGATCGGGCGAAAGATCCTTCCTTTTACAAAGCGCACGTGTACGTCGATATGGATTTGAATATTCCGGTCAAATTCATGTCGTGGGGCTGGGGAAACGGTCGGGATTTTCCGCTCATGGAGGAATACATTTACACCAACATTCAACTCAACCGGGGTTTTACGGACCAGGATTTCAGCGTCTGCAATCCGGAGTACAATTTTAAGGAATCCCGGAATTAAACCGAAAAATCCTTCCAGAAAGTTCTAAAAACTCAATACCAAGAAGTTTTTGAAAAAGGGGTCTGGGGTCGCGAGCCGCGACGGGCGATAGTGCTGCCGCACGAGTGACGCCCTCGCTGGGGCGAAATCGCGAGCAGTAAACACATTCAAAATGTTTTTTCCCCACGACCGTCACGACATTACGGGAGCGTTTTGTTTCCTCCCGTAAGGGTGGAAACACCGCCACGGTGCGAAAAAGCCCCTTGAAGCACAACGTTCATTGTATGATTTTTGTACAACAATATTTTTTTGTAAAAATCTCTACTCTGATGTTTTTAGAACTTCCTTCCTGATTTTGTGAGAGATTTTCTCATTTTGCGAAAATCCTCCCTGATTTTACGAAAATCTCTCCTGTTTTTTGCGGGAAAAAACATTTTTTTCAAAAAAATCAGGAATTTTGGGAGGGGATGGGGTTGAAATTTCCCTGAAAAGGGAATATAGTAGAATACAGTGGAAGAAAAGAACACCGATGTACTTTCGGGTGCGTTCGGAACCATTCTTTATTTACGATTATTTGAACCAAGGAGAGTTTCTAATGGAACAAAAAACGATTAATGTTGCGATGATTGGGCAGGGATTCATGGGAAAATCCCACTCCAACGCCTGGAGTCAGGTCAATAAATTTTTCAATCCGCCGATTACGCCGGTCATGCACACCGTTTATGGAATGGAAGCGGAACATCCCGAAATTTTCGCGAAAAAATGGGGCTGGCAGCATTCTTCTACCAGCTGGGAAGATACTGTGAAATCCTCCGACATCGGTTTGGTCGACATTGTGACGCCGAACTTCATGCACGCTCCGCCCGCGAAAGCTGCGATTCTTGCCGGTAAAAAGTGCGTCACCTGCGAAAAACCGATTTCCGGCTCGCTCGACGATGCACGTGAAATGGCCGAAGCCTCTGAAAAATACAACGTTCCGTCTTTCGTTTGGTTCATTTATCGCCGCTGCCCGGCCGTGGCGTACGCGTATAATATGGTCAAAGCGGGAATGCTGGGCGACATCCTCCACGTGCGTGCGACTTATTTGCAGGACTGGGCCGATGCGAATGTCCCGATGACGTGGCGCTTTAAGAAAGAAACTGCCGGTTCCGGCGCGCACGGCGACTTGAACGCTCATATTACCGATATGGTGCGCTTTGTGGCGGGGATTGAAGTGGAAGAAATCTGCGGCGCGATCAACAAAACGTTCGTTCCGAAACGTCGAAAACTTACTGGAATAGTCAGTCAGACGAACATCATCGGCGGCGCTCAGAGCAGCGAAGCTGAATTTGACGACGTGACTGTGGATGATGCGGTTTTGTACCTTGCAAAATTCAACAACGGTGCGGTTGGAAGTTTCGAGGCGGCTCGACAGGCGACTGGAAACAAAAATGCGAATTATTTCGAGATTAACGGAACAAAAGGTTCGTTGAAGTTCGCGTTTGAACGTATGAACGAGCTGCAGTTCTATGATGCGACGCGTCCCGCAGGCGTTCAGGGCTGGACGACCATTCTTTGCACGCACGGCGCCGACCATCCGTACATCAGCAACTGGTGGCCCGATGGACATTTGATTGGGTACGAACATACTTTTTCGAACATGGCGTTCGACGTGATGAAGTTCCTCAACGGCGAAGAGCCGACGATTCCGCTTGCGACGTTCCGCGACGCGTATCAGACGCAGCGCATTCTCGAAGCGGCTTTAATTTGTGCTGAAGAAAGACGTTTCGTGAAACTTGACGAAGTGAAATGATTTTTCGGGATTTCCTGGTGCTTCAAGGCGTGCGGCGGGCTTTTTGCCCGCTGAACGTGCAGAGTTTTCCGGGATCGTTCCCCCCTATCGTCTTGCGCCGACTACCGGGGGTTTACGCCCCCGGCACTGCGTGTCGCCCTGAAATCTAAGTGTAATTAGTATACGTCTTTACGGGGACGGCGGAAGGACGCCGTTTCAGCGGATGAACAGCAGCTCGGAATAGTTCGGAAGCGGCCAGACTTCATCGTCGGTCAGCGTCTCGAGGTAGTCCGCAATCACTCGCAGCGCGTACATCCCTTTCAGAACCACATCCCGATAGTACTGCGCCTTTTCCATGACGTTCATCTCCGGTTTGATGCCCGCAAGACGCTTTTTCAGTTCTTCAATCGCCAGAACCAGCATATCGAGCTTTTCGTCGACGTCCTGCAGCACTTTTTTCTGCGTAATTGTCGTGAGTCCCGGCAAAATATTCACCTTGTGACGGATGACGGCCGGCAGAATCATCGTTTGCGCGATTCGAACCATCGACGCCGCTTCGATTCCTCGGACGGTACAGTAGTTTTCCGCCATAATTTCCTGACGGCTGCGCAGTTCCGACTCGCTGTAAACCCCGTATTTTCCGAACAATGCGAGCGATTCCGGCTCGGTCATCACGGGGAGACAGTCCACGGTGTCGCGCAAGTTCGGCAAACCGCGCCTCTCCGACTCTTTCAGCCAGTCGAGGGAGTAATTGTCGCCGTTAAACAAAATCGGACGAAATTCTTGAATCATTTCCGCAAGCAGATCCCGCACGGACGTTTTGAAGTCTTTTCCCGCCCGAATTCTTTCTTCGATTTGCGTGGCGCAAAAGTCGAGACTTTCCGCAACTATCGTGTTGATGACCGTCACCGCGCCGGCAGAATTCTGACTCGAACCCACTGCACGAAATTCAAATTTGTTTCCTGTGAAGGCGAAAGGACTCGTACGGTTGCGGTCGCCGGTGTGACGCTTCAGTTTCAGAAGGATCGGCAAACCGATTGCGCGCTGGGATTCATCGATGTGGGGCTGTTCGGCGGCGGAACCGTGCGCGTTCGAAACGACATAATCGAGAATGTCCGTCAATTCTTTCCCCAGATACACGCTCATGATGGCAGGCGGAGCTTCCGATGCACCCAGCCGATAGTCGTTGTTCGGCGAAGCGGCAGACAGACGCAGAAGTTTTGAGTATTTGTAAACCGCTCGGCAGACGGCAGAACAAAAAACGAGGTACTGCGTGTTGCTTTCGGGCGTGTCGCCTGGTTCGAGGAGATTTTCCCCCAAATCTGTTCCGATCGACCAATTGTTGTGCTTTCCCGACCCGTTCACGCTGGCGAATGGTTTTTCGTGCAATAAACACATGAAACCGTGTCGGCGAGCGGTCTGACGGAGAATCTGCATGACGAGCATTTGATGGTCGAGCGCCAGGTTCGTCGTTTCGAAGGTCGGCGCAAGTTCAAACTGTCCGGGAGCGACCTCGTTGTGCCGCGTTTTAATCGGGACGCCGAGTTTCATGAGTTCGAATTCTACTTCCGTCATAAACGCGAGAACTCGTTCGGGAATTGCGCCGAAATAATTGTCGTCAAGCTCCTGACCTTTGGGCGGCCGCGCGCCAAAAAGAGTGCGTCCGCAAACGAGGAGGTCGGGACGCTGGACCGCAATTTGACGGTCCACGAGAAAATATTCCTGTTCGACGCCGAGTGTGCATTCGACGCGCGCCGCGGCGTGATTTCCGAACAGACGCAGGACGCGCAGCGCCTCACGGTTCAGCACGTCCAACGAACGAAGCATCGGCGTCTTTTGATCGAGCGAGTCGCCCGTCCAGCTGACGAACATGGTGGGAATGACGAGCGTCGCGCCGTTCGGATTTTCGAGGATGAAAGCAGGACTGGACGGGTCCCACGCCGTGTAACCGCGAGCTTCAAAGGTCGCGCGCAGTCCGCCGGACGGAAAACTCGACGCATCCGACTCGCCGCGAATCAGTTCGTTCCCGCTGAATTTCGCGATGGCTCGCAGTGTTCCTTTTGGGGTTAGAAAACTGTCGTGTTTTTCAGCCGTTCCGCCTGTGAGAGGTTGAAACCAGTGGGAAAAATGCGTTGCGCCGTGTTCCATCGCCCAGTCGCGCATTGCGCCCGCAACGACCTGCGCGATTGACGGATCCAGTCCGCCGCCCTGTTTTACCGCAAGCTGAAGCGCCTCGAAAACCGAAGCGGGGAGCCGGTCTTTTTGTACATCTTCACGAAAAACGTGGGATGCGTAAATTTCGGTGAGCGTATGTGTTTTGTAATCTACAAGACCATGACGGACATCCAGTTGTGTGCCAATCGATTCAATCGCGTTCTGGCGGGCGTTCATTCTTCCAAATTTCCTGGTTCTTTTTGTAAAATGGAGTGATAAAAAAGTTTCTACACTAGTATAACACATAACTGAACTTTTAACAGCCCTAAAATGGGTAAAATGTGTAAAAAAATCCACTAAATTTTATCGATTGTGACGAATTTGCCTTTTAACCTATACTTTAGATGAGAGGAAGGGCCGGAAAAAGACGGAGCGGGAGCCGCTTCTTCGTCGGAAACGGTCTTCGGAAATTTTTCGTTAGAGAAAACTTTTTTTGGGAGAAAAAAATGTCCACGATGTCTGCAAGTGATGCGATTGAAAATCGTGCAAGAAATTTACTGAATAACAGTCCGATTCCGGAACTGCGGAGGCTTCAGATTGAGGAGGTGGATGGCGTTTTGTGTCTCGTTGGGTCGCTTTCGACGTGGTACTACAAGCAGCTGGCGCAGGAACTTCTGCGGCGTCTCACTCCAGGTGCCGTCTCGATTCGGAATTTGACGCAGGTGAACGGGAATTCCCTGGGAGCGCGGGCGTCTCGCCCGCATAATTCCTCAATGTGACGTTGAATCATGACGTTTTGGGGGCGGTGCAATTGTAGAGTTTTGTGTATTCAGACCGGAATCCCCGTACTCTGACCGCAAAGCTGTAATGGTTTTTCACCATTTGGTTAAAATTCATGCAAGACATAAAAAAAAGCTGAGCATTACACTCAGCTTTCTTCATTGCGGAAAACAGGACTTGAACCTGCATGAACTTAGCATTCATCAGGCCCTCAACCTGACGCGTCTACCAATTCCGCCATTTCCGCGTTAATTGCTTAACAATTATGGAATACAGTATAGCACAGAAACGGGAACCGTCAAGGGGGGGGAATTAAAATTTTTGGGAAATCTTAAATTTTTATACCCGCCCCCTCTCATTACTTCAATTCGACGTTGAACGTTCCAGCGGTGAACGTGCTTCCGTTCGCGGAGGAACGAGCCCCTGTTTTATTTCCAGTCTGTGTTCCATAAGTACTCTGCAACGTTACGGAGTCCTTGAGATTGTAGGATTGGTCCAATTTAATGACCGCTCGCGCCGCTTCCGTACTTTCCGCCACCGCAGCGTCGCGAAGCATCGTATATGCGCCGACGATTCCAATGACGAGAAGCGCCATCAGCAACATCCATTCGAACGTTAGAATTCCGTGACGTGCTTTACGATTTCGATGTTTCTTCATTCTGACACCTGAAACTGCGACTTTGAATTGTTTTTCCGAAAATTTTTCGGGACTCATGTTTCAATTATCGACAGTTTCCGATTCTCCTTTCACGTTTTCCCGGAATGCCGTTACAATCGTTTCAATCCGCACATTCATGCAGAAAATTCGGATATTTTTACATGAATGTTTTTGTGACGAATTTCATTTTGCCGGATGAATCCAAACCGCCTGACCGCCGGCCGCGCAAAGAGGAATCTCGAGGACCGTTTCACGCGTCACAGGGACGTCACGCACGCCGACGTGTGTTTTCGTCGGAACTTCAGGGTCGTCGTAAAAAATGCGCGCTTCATACTTCTGATTTTCGTCCAGAAAACTGAGCGGTACATTGAGCGTGCGGGCCGAGTCGTTCGTGACGGTGCCCAGGAACCATTCGTCCCCTTTTTTACGCGCAACGACGACGAATTCGCCGATTTCTCCGTCCAGCACTTTCGTGTCGTCCCAGACCGTTGAAACGCGATCGAAAAACTCCATTTCCGGCTCGTCGTTTGCGGAAGACGGGCGATCGTACCAGTACATGAACTGGAAGGGACTGTAATAAACTGCCGCCAGCGCCAGCTGATGGGCCGAAGTGGTTTGAAGTCCGCGCGCTTTCGGATTGTTCTTTCGTTCTTCCGGCGTCACCTTATGAAAATAGTACGAAATTGTATAGTCGGCTGCGCCCGCTGTGAATCGAGTAAACGGAAGCACGGTGTTGTGCGTTGCGGTCGGCATTTCCTCGTTCCCGCAGATTCCTTCCTGCGTCATCAGATTGGGAAACGTACGGCTAAAACCCGTCGGACGATATTCGTCATGAATATCCACCATCAAATGGTGGTCCGCACACTTTTTCACCGCGTCGTGCATCCATTTCGTCCAGAAGAAGGAACCGACGTGCACGAAACCGAATTTGATGCCGGAAATTCCCCAGCTTTCGTAGAGGGGCAGAATCTCGTCGAGCTGCTTGTAAAGTGCGCGCTGATTTACGTACACAATCACTCCGATTCCGTGTTCTTTTGCGTATCGAATTGCTTCCGGCAAATCCAAATCGCCTTTTGCGTTTCGTCTCGGATCGACGGTGACGGTCGTCGCATCGGACTCGGCAGAATATTCGTATCCGTACCAGCCGGCGTCGAAATGGAGGTACTGAATATTGTGTTTGACGGCAAAATCGACGAGTTCTTTCGCGCCTTGAGTCGAAAGCGTCGTTTCGCGCATCACTTTTCCGGGTCGAATCCAGGAAGTGTCGGAAATCTCACACGGGGGATTCAAATTCAAAATCAAATCGTTGTTTGCGAGCAGGTCTTTTGCGTGTTCGGCCGCCATCACGACGCGCCACGGCGTGAAAAACGGCGTTGTGAGTTCCACGTCCCCGTACATTTTTGCCGACACGGTGTCGGGCTTTTCCGGATGAAGAATGAATTTTGTACGTACGTAATTCACAACTTGCGCCTCCGTGAGACAGACGTACAAACCGTTTTCTTCCTGCAAAACAAGCGGTCTCTCACACTCGGAGGGCCATTTTTCAAGCGGAAGGAGCGTGTAGCGCGTCTGCGCAGCCGGCGTGAACCACGCTTTTGTTCCTTTCGGGAATGTGTAATCGGTCAATTCCTGTGCAATTTTCAGATCGGCTCCCTGACCGTTTCGTTCAGGAAATTCGTACCGAAAAGCCGCACCTTCGTTGTACATTCGGATTTCAAGGTTCATCGGCTGCTGTTTTTCTCGTACGAGATTCAGTGTTAAAGCATTGTAACAGTCGCGAACGACGGCTCTTTCACCGTAAACGGGCTTCCAGGTTTCGTCGTGCGTGCGGGTTTCCTCTTTCGCCAGCTGAAATCCTTTATCGAACCCTTCGAGACCGAGCGAGGAAGGCAGAACGACTTGCTGACCTTTCCACGAGACGGAGTAACTCAGCGAGCCGTCCTCTGCGAGACGAAAATCAAAGGTGAGGTTTCCGTCGGGCGAAACGACGTGTTTTTCGAGAGGTCCCGCCGCATTTGCCGCATTTCCCGCATTTGCAGCGTCTGCCGCGTCGGTCGTTTGTGTGAACGCACCGGGTGCGAGGAAAATTAGGAGTAATAGAAAACTGAATGAAAAAGGAAGGTGTTTCATAAATGAATCCTGATGAAAAATGAAACTCAATCGTGCGCCGCGCTCGATTTTAGTTCATTTTACTCTGTTTATTCCTGTCGCGCAAGTCCCCCCGGCGATTTCGCGCCAAAACGTGCGTTAAAATGAACATAAAAACGGACATAAAACTGAACGTTTTGAAAAACTTTAATAAAATCAAATGCTGAAATTTTTGACCTTTTACGTTCCGGCGGAACACTGAAAAAGGTTGGATTGGGAAGATTTTTCCGATTTTTCCTGAAATTCTTGCAAAAAAACGGAAAAGAGTATAAGATTCGTGTGAAGTTTTGTCGATTATTACAATAATCCGACTGTACCGATTATAGGTTTTTAAATGTTTCCATGCATTGTAAGGGATTTGCACGCGTGGAGACATTCGGGTACAGCGGTAGTCCTGAACTACATCAAGTATTAAAGACGAAGATTGGGTTCCAGTTATGTCACATTGTAAAAAAAATAAACCAATTTTGGGTGGACTGATTTTGCTTTTGCTGGTAAATGTCCTATTTATCGGCTGCCGTCCATTCGATCACTACGACGATCCGTTGGGGAAACGGGTTTCTGAAGAGATGGAGCCGCCGCGCGAGCTGAGTATGATGTCTCTGCCGGCGTACCGAATCGCACCTCCGGATGTCGTCACCATTGAACTTCAGAAGATGGTTCCGAAACCGCCTTATTTCCTTCAGACGCTGGACGTTGTGTACGTTCGTGTTTTGGGGACGCTTTACGACCAGCCGATTGATAATTATTACGTTATTTCGGCGGAAGGAACGGTGGATTTCGGACCGAGTTACGGTGCGCTGCGCATTGAAGGAATGACGATCGATGCGGCGCGTGACGCCATTCGCGATCATTTGACTCAGGTGCTGCGCGCACCCGAAGTTTCCGTTTCCCTCGCGCAGATGTCTGCGATGCAGCCGATTAACGGTCAGTATCAGATCGGACCGGACGGCACCGTCAATCTCCGTTATTACGGAACGGTTCACGTGGCCGGAATGTCGCTTATGGAGGCGAAACTTGCGATTGAGAAGCATCTTTCGCACTACCTGAACTCTCCGGTCGTTTCGATGGACGTTGTGGCGTACAACAGTAAGAGCTACTACGTCATCACGCAGGGAGCAGGGAACGGCGACAGCGTACGTAAGATTCCGATTACTGGAAACGAAACGGTTATCGATGCGATCTCACAGATCGGCGGAATGTCGCAGCTTTCCAGTCAGGACATCTGGATTGCGCGTCCGGCGCCGGGTGATTATGCGTGCGAACAGCGTTTGCCGGTCGATTGGGCCGCGATTTCGAGCGGTGCGTCTACGGCGACGAACTATCAGATTATGCCGAATGACCGTGTGTTTATCGTGCAGGACAATTTTACCGCTACGTCGAACTGGATCGGACGCATTATGTCGCCGTTCGAACGAGCCGCCGGCGTTCTGTCCTTCGGAGCGAGTACGTCACGAAACATTCGTAACATGGATCAGGATTACGGAAACGGATACGGTTATTGATGAATCGTTCCCTCCGCAAAAACGCGAAAGGATTCGCGCCTGTTGAATGTGACATAACAGGAAAACAGTACCTATAAAAACCAATGAAGATGAAATTCGACATTTCATTCCCGAAGCAG
Source organism: uncultured Planctomycetaceae bacterium (assembly GCA_964438515.1). Taxonomy (GTDB): domain Bacteria; phylum Planctomycetota; class Planctomycetia; order Pirellulales; family Thermoguttaceae; genus RGIG3701. The sequence continues at coordinate 1,693 of CAYTLK010000032.1, read as the reverse complement.
CAGAAAATGGGGTTTGAACCATGAAAGAATATATGAGTATCCGAATCACAAGCGCCGCGATGATGATGTTGGGTGCTGCGGTTTGTGCCGTCTCGGTCGAGGCTGGTTCACCGCCGTCCCGACAGACGCCGACGATTGTTTCGAAAGATAAACAAGGTGTTGTGGAAGTCGGACCGTGTCAGTTGCCGCCGTGTGTCGGTGGAAAAACTTGCACGCCGAACGCTCGCGACTACGGTTATTACGAGGGAACGTGGCGTCAGTGGCCCACGCAGCACCGTTACGACCAGAAGTTCCCGCAGGCGGTGGGTGCAGCGCCGATTCCGAAACAGGCCGACAGCGTCGTGCAGTCGCAAGGTTCGGGACCGTCCCTGCAGACGATACCCGTCGAAACCGTTCGTCAGCCCGTTACGCAGCCCGTCACGCAGCCCGTCTCACCGACCGAACCGCCGCAGCTGGATGTGGGAACGATCGTCGTTCCGGACGAGCCGGCTCCCGTGCCGCTTATGGGAAATCCCGACAATCAGACGTTGCAGATTCCCGACACGACGGTGGTTCCGACCGTGGTTCCGACCGTGGTTCCGACGACGCCTGCCGCGCCGACAGATCCGCTCCTCGACTACAGTTCCAACACGGTTCCTGGAATTTCCACCGCTCCCGCTGTGACGACTCCGCCGATTACGCCCATTCCCGTTCCGGAAAGCGCCCCGGAACTCGATGAAGTTCCGCCCCCGACGCTGGACGCAGCTCCGGCACTCGACACAACTCCGGCCCCAGCTCCGGCTCCAATTCCGGCTGCAGAATTGACCGCGCCGGCGCCGAATCCTGAATCGCCTGTGATGGAATCGGATCCGCCTGTCAGCGATGACAGTGCGACGTCGCTCGACGACACGCTGTCTGTCCCGATGACTCAGGCTCCGGCCCGCGATTCTGCGGAACGATCCATCATCATTTCTCAGCTTGCGCCTCTCCCGGAACCGGAAGCCGCGGCAGAAGATCCTTACGTTCCAGCCGCGCCGACCGTTGAAGCGCTGAATCCGTACAACCTTGCGACACCGGTTTCCCATACGGAACCTGCGCAGGAATCGTCCATAAATCCTTTCCAGACGGCCGCCATCAACACGGAAGTGGATGAAACGCCTGAAGCGGAAGCTGCGGAAGCAGAAATTCCCGAAGCGGCGCTTGTTGCGGATGAATCGCTCAAGTCGGTTGGACTTGAAGGTTTTTCGCCTGTGACGCTCCTTCAGTCGGAGGAATGGGTGGAAGGAAAGCCTGAACTTTCGGTCCTTCATCATGGTGTGACGTACTATCTGTCGAGCGCCGAGGAGGTTCAGAAGTTTTTGAAGAATCCGGACGCTTACGTTCCAGTTCTGGATGGTGCCGACCCGGTCATCTACAGCGAGAAGGGCGAAAAAGTGCGAGGAAATGCCGACAATTGCGTCGTGTACGAAGGAAAACTGTATATGTTCTCGACGGAAGATTCGCTGAATCGTTTCTTCGAAAACGTGGAAAAGTATCGATAAATATTGAAAACTCAGTAAATACATGATTTTGGCCGAACGGAGTTCCTCTTCGTTCGGCCTTTTTTCGCATATAAACCGGCTCGGCAAAACAGCGGCGAAACAGAAATCTCATGAAAAATTAAAAATTTTTGCTAAAAATAGGCGGTGCCCCCCTTGAAGGATTTCGCGGTTGT
>CAYTLK010000031.1:0-37211 GCA_964438515.1 uncultured Planctomycetaceae bacterium | reverse complement strand
ACAAGAAGCCATCGTCGGGATTTACAACGCCTACATTACCCGCAAAGAAATCAACGAGAAACTGAAAGCACAGATAAAAGACCTGTGTCCCATACTGATTAAAGGGTCGCTGGAAGAAGCAGAAAGAGCGTGAGAGGAGAGATTTACATGGACAACATTCTCGAAAAAGGCAAATTCACCGAGGCGGAGCTTGAACGTGCAATCCTCACGCTTTTCGAGGCGCAGGGGTACATCGGTGTTCACGGCGATACTATTCATCGCACCTTTGACGAGATTTTACTGGAGGACGACTTGCGTTCTTTCATCTCCACGCGGTATGCGGCAGAGAATCTGACCGAAAACGAAGTGCAGAAAATCATTAACCGGCTGAAGCTCATTCCGGCAACTCCGCTGTATGCTGGTAACCGTGAAGCCTTTTGGCTTGTGAACGAGGGGTTCGACTTCCCCCGTGACGAGCCGGGAAAACTCGCTCTGCATATCAACTACATCGATTTCGAGACACCTGAAAACAACACATTCAAGGTAATCCATCAGTTTTCAGTTCAGGGAGAACGCCTGCGCCGTCCTGACGTTCTTCTGTTTGTCAACGGTATCCCAATAGCGATATGCGAGTTCAAAACCGCCATTGAAGAAGACAAAACCACCCACGATGCGTGGGAACAGATTACCATTCGTTACTGCCGCGACATTCCGAAGCTGATGAAATACTGCTTTCTTTCCGTTATCAGCGACGGCGCCAATACCAAAATGGGCAGCATTTTCACGCCGTACGAATATTATTATGCGTGGAACAAGGCAAACGAAACGGACAAGGTTTCCAATGGCATCAGCTCTCTGCTCACCATGATCGAGGGGGCTTTTGCGAAAGACCGCCTCATTCCGCTCCTGCGCGATTTCGTTTATTACCCCGACGACAGCAGGAAAAGCGAAGCCATCGTGACGCGATACCCGCAGTTCTTCGCCGCACGAAAAATGCTGGTGAATATCCAAAAACACCTGCGTCCGACAGGCGACGGCAAAGGCGGTACCTACTTCGGTGCTACGGGCTGCGGCAAAACCTATACCATGCTGTTTTTGTCGCGTCTGCTCGTGCTCCGTGACCGGGAAACGTTCAAAAATCCGACGATTATCATCATTGCCGACCGTGAGGATTTGGATTCGCAGACTTCCGAGTTGTTCGTCGCTGCCAAACGGTTTTTGCACGAATCCGATGTCCGCAGCATTGAAACGAGAAGAGACCTCGGCGACACCCTTGCCGGAAAGCCGAGCGGCGGCGTTTACATCACCACGATTCAAAAATTCTGCGAGATGACGGGCCTGCTCTCGGACCGCAGCAACATTATCTGCATTTCCGACGAAGCACACCGAACGCAAACCAGCGTAGGAGCAAGGCTAAAGAAGACCGAAGAAGGGGTGTTCACCAGCTACGGTTTTGCAAAATACCTGCGTGACAGTTTTCCGAATGCCACTTACTGCGGCTTCACGGGAACGCCGATTGATGAAACTATCGCCGTGTTTGGGGACGTCGTTGACAGTTACACAATGAAAGAGTCCAGCGATGACGGCATTACCGTTCGTATCGCCTATGAACCGCGTCTGGCTCGTGTTATCCTCTCTGACGAGCAGGCACGGGAAATACAGAAATACTACGACAAATGCACCGAAGAGGGCGCAACCCCGGAGCAGGTCGAGGAAAGCAAACGCGCCATGAGCGAAATGCGTCGTATCCTCTGTCATCCCGACAGGCTCAAACGACTGGCGGCAGATGTGGCGGAGCATTATGAGGCACTTTGCGCTCAAAAGCCGGAAATCGTGCAAAAAGCAATGATTGTTTGTGCGGACAGACAGCTCGCATACCGCCTGCTTCAGGAGATACTCGCCATTCGTCCTGATTGGGGAGTCCCGCATAAATCCGAAAATGAGAACGGACTGACTGCGGAACAGCTCGACAAGTTGATGCCGCTGCCGAAGATAAATCTCGTTGCTACGCAGGGTGATAATGACGAAAGACCACTCCATGACCTCTGCGGTACAAAAGAATACCGGCAAAAACTTGACAAGCAATTCAAAAATAACCGCTCAAATTTCAGAATTGCCATCGTCGTAGATATGTGGATTACGGGCTTCGATGTGCCATCGCTGGCGGTAATGTACATTGACAAGCCTCTTCAAAAACATACTCTTATTCAAACGATTTCCCGTGTCAACCGCGTTTTTGACGGTAAGGACAAAGGACTGGTCGTCGATTACATCGGAATCAGGCAGGATATGCTTGAAGCCGTTAAACAATACGGAAACCCACAGGAAAGCCCTGTTGATGAGCTAAAGATTTCTCTCGCGGTGTTCCGTAACCACCTGTCACTCATTGACGAGCTGATGATTAAATTTGACGCTGCAAAATTCTACAGCGGAGAGCCGTTTGAACGGCTGATCTGCCTTGATATGGCGGCAGAATACGTCCAGTCGGGCAAAGAAATGGAAACGCGTTTCATGAATCTTTCCCGAAAGATGAAAGCGGCGTATGCGATTTGTTTCCCGTCCGGTGAACTGACGGAAGCCGAAACGTCCAAAGCACAGTTTTACCTTGCCATCCGCTCCATCATTTATAAGCAGACCAAAGGCAATGCGCCGGATGCCGAAGTGATGAATCGCGTTGTGGAGGAAATGGTACAACGAGCCATAACCTGCACTGGTATCGAAAATATCGTAAATACAGACAAGTCGGTTGACCTCTTCGGCGACGACTTTATGAAGCAGCTCGATACGATAAAAATGCCCATTTCCAAATTTAATGCCTTGCTGAAATTGCTCCGTAAGGCAATCTCCGGCTATGGCAGGACGAACAAGGTAAAGGCGCTCGAATTCGATGCACGTCTTCGGAAAATCATTGAGACCTACAACAGTCGTGATAAACTGGTGTTCACCAGCGAGGTCGTCGAGGATTTTGTAAACGGGTTATCCGATGAATTAATAAAGATACTCACCGACCTGCAAGCGGACAAGACATCGTTTGAAACGCTTGGTATTACCTGCGAAGAAAAGGCGTTCTACGACATACTCATCAAAGTGCGTGACGACCATGGTTTCCCATATGCCGACGAGAAATGTCTCGTCCTCGCCACGAAAATCAGGGAACTTGTGGACGACAAGGCTGCGTATGCCGACTGGTCAACCCGTGACGATATCAAAAACCTGCTCAATAGGGATTTGACCGTCCTTCTCTATAAGAATGGCTACCCGCCGGAATGGGACGAGGAAGTGTTCAATAAAGTCATGGAACAGGCGGAGAATTTCAAGAAATATAACGATTAGGATTTTCTCTCGTGGACGTTCGCAAAAAATCATTATTTGTGAGCGATAACCGATTTGCGGGAACCTCAATCGTGTGTTGGGAAGAGCGTAGTTGAGCAGGACAGAACCTGGTTGAGTAGTGCTTTTGTGCCAAATATCAATATTTAATTCTGTTCACTTTTCGTACCTGCCCGCTTCCCAACCGTCCGGGTCCTTCCAGCCTCGCCCGCTCACCTCACACAGGGCCAGCCAGCACCCTTTTTGAGGCTGTTTTTCCGCCCCCCATTGTGAGGGTTGCGGGGACGCTTGTGTTCGTTCACTCCCCTTCACCCACTTGTGCTCCCCAGTCCCACGTGGTACAATCCCCTTTGGTGCCTCCCCATTCCCCCGCCTGCCCAACAAAAACACCCCAAACGGCACTGGTGCGCATTTTGGGGTGCAATTTTTATTCGCAAATTCATAAGTGTCGTAAGATGCTGCACTTAACCGCACAATGCACAGGCTTTTCAAGAGGGGAATTCACCGTCAAAACTGAAATTTCAAGTGTGATGAGTATATACCCGACGCATTTTGAATTTTCGTTTCTCCGCCGCGCAATGCGAAATTTTCAAGTGGAATGAGTATAGGGGCTTGCAATCTGTTTCTTTTTCGATATAATAGATTTATATCGCAAAGAATGGGATTTGAAAACTAGATTAGAAATTCGTCGGGAAAAAGGATTCGTTTTATGAAAGTTACTGAAAATCTCTGGAAAGGTTGTTTGGAATACAGTGCAATCAGCGAAATTGGTCTGCGCCGTTCCAATAATCAGGACTCTCACGACGAACTTCCCGCCCGAAATCAAAAAATCTGGAATACTCGCGGCCACGTTTTCTGTGTGGCGGACGGAATGGGTGCGCATGCGGCCGGGGAACTCGCAAGTAAAATCGCGACCGATACGATTCCGATGGTGTACATGAAACAGACGACTCTTCCGCCGGCGCAGGCGCTCACGCAAGCGGTTCAGGAAGCAAATCACGTCATTCACGTGAAAGGAAATTCCGACAAAGAGCTGCAGGGAATGGGGACGACGAGCGACACGCTCGTGATTTTGCCGGAAGGCGCAATGATCGGACACGTCGGAGACAGCCGCGTGTATCGTTTGAGAGGGAAAAAATGGGAACAAATGACGTGCGACCACAGCCTCGTCTGGGAAAAAGAAGAAGCGGGCGAAGTCATTGATGATTCGGTGCACAAAAATGTAATTACGCGCTGTTTGGGCGTCTCGCCGGAGGTAAAAGTCGATATTGAAGGACCGTCCCCCATTCAGGTCGGCGACATTTTTCTCCTTTGCAGCGACGGACTTTGCGGTCAGTTTGAAGATTCGGAGATGGGAAAAATTCTTTCGGTTCTTCCTCTGAAAGAAGCGACGCGCGGACTCGTAGATCTTGCAAATTTACGCGGCGGACCCGATAATATTACGGTCATTACGGTCAAATACCTCGGTCCCCAGCAGGCGTCTGTCAGTGCGTCAGAAAAAAATCCCGTTCCGATGGCGACTCAGACCGAGATGCCGCTTCCCGCCGTTCCCGGCTGGGTTTGGAACACGTTGGGCGGAAGCTCCGGCGCACTCCTTCTGGGAGTGAGTTTGCTGCTTGTTCTTCCCATTTTCGGAATACTTTTTACCCTTCTCGCACTTGCAGGCGTCGGATTCTCGCTGTGGAAGATTTTTGGACGAAAACCATTGAAAGCGTTTACCCATCGAACGGGAAAAGGCCCTTACAGAACGTACAGTGCTGTGTGCAACGACGTTTTTTCAATCGAATTGCGCCGAATTTTCACGGAACTTCGTACGAGTTCGGCCGCTCAAAAAGGACTGGAATTTTCGAAGACGGACCGTCTTGCATCGGAGGCGAACAAAGCGCTGAACGAGAAGAAATACGAGGACGCTTGTAAAAATTACATGCTTGCAATTTCCTCCATCTGGCGCCAGCTTGCGGAATGATGAACGAAATGAAGTGAAAAACTTTCCTTTTTAAGTAGAATTCTATAAAAAACAATGAATGATATAAAAATTGCGTGGATCGGAACCGGAATTATGGGCGGGGCCATGTGTGCTCGTCTTCTCGATGCGGGTTATTCCTGCTTCGTGTATAACAGAACCCCTGAAAAAGCGCTTCCGCTTCTCGACGCCGGCGCGCATTTGGCCGCCAGTCCAGCCGATGCTGCAAGCAAAGCAAATGTGGTTTTTACGATGGTCGGATTTCCGCAGGACGTTGAAGACGTGATTCTGCACCCAGAAATGGGCGTTCTGGCGGGGTTTCGCCGAAATCCGTCCCATGAACGAAAAATCGTCGTCGATATGACGACGAGCCGTCCGTCCCTTGCGGAGAAAATCGCGTTTCTTGCTGAAAAACAAGACGTTTGGGCGCTTGACGCCCCGGTTTCCGGCGGTGATGTGGGGGCGCGAAAAGGAACACTTTCGATTATGGTCGGCGGAAATCGAAACGCATTTGAGTTTCTGGCTCCCATTTGGAAAGTTTTGGGAACGAACGTTCATCATCAGGGCGCGCCGGGTGCGGGTCAGCACACGAAAATGATGAATCAAATTTTGATTGCTGGAAACATGATGGGAATGTGCGAGGCGCTGCGTTACGGGAAGGCTGCGGGACTGAATTTAAAAAGCGCGCTCGCATCCGTTGAAACAGGGGCTGCGGGAAGTTGGTCTCTTTCGAACCTTGCACCCCGAATTTTGAATGAGGATTTTGCGCCGGGATTCAAAATTGAGCATTTCCTGAAAGATTTACGCATTGCGCTCGACGAAGCGGCCTCGCATCATCTGGAAATTCCAGCCGTCAAACTGGCGGAACAGCTTTATTCGGAGCTGCAGGACGCCGGGTTCGGGAAAAATGGAACGCAAGCATTGATTTGCTGGCCAAAATGTAAAGAGGCCGTTGAAAAATAGAGAGACTGCTGTATTTATGACGGCGGTTATTGTAAATTCCTAAGATCCTGTAAAAGGGAAAGGGGTGATGTTATGGAAATTTCAATTAACAAGCAATGTATCGGATGTGGAACATGTACGAAAATCTGTCCTTCTCATATTTTTGTGTTTCCTAAAGAAGAATGTGTGAAAAAGACGCAGGAAGAGGAAACGAAGACTGCTGAAAATACGGAAGGCGCTGGAAGTGCGGAAAGTACAGAAGGCGTAAAAAGTGTGGAAAGTGCGGAGAATTTAGATTCTTCTGAAAATTGGAATGAGTCCGACCCCCAACGTTTTACCGAGCCGGAGGTGCGGACCCGAAAGCCTCAATTAATTCATGCGGACGCGTGTTTCTCGTGCGGTCACTGCGTTTGTGCGTGTCCGGCCGACGCGATCGTCCATTCGGAATTTCCGAAAGAAAAACTAATTTCCCTCGAAAATGCGCCGGAACCGGACTGGAAGGCGTTTCAGTCGCTCGTCTCCATGCGCCGTTCTGTTCGGTCGTTTCGGAAAGAATCCTTAACGCACGAAATTTTGGTTCAGATTCTTCAAGCGGCCGAAATGGCTCCGACGGCCTGCAATTTGCGGCACGTGCACTGGACGGTCGTCACAAATCTCGGCACGCTGACCCAAGTAAGGATGGAAACTGTACGTTATTTACAGAAAGTGACGCAGATTTTAGACTCACGATGGGCGAAATGGGTCGCGCGGCTTTTGCCGTTTACGAAAATCGGGAAAAATATGAAACGTTTGCCGCTTCTGCAGTCTCTCGCAGCCCTTGCGGAGACGGAAGACGTCATTTTGTATAATGCGCCGGCGCTTTTGATTGCGCATTACGATTCTTCGGAGGGTCGTTTTGCGGAAATTGATGCGCAGTTGGCGCTTCAGAATGCGACGCTTGCGGTGAACGCGCTGGGATTCGGGACGTTTTATACGGGATTTGTGCTTCAGGCCGCCGAAAGTAATAAAGAGATTTCCAAAATCCTTCATATTCCGTCGAATCATCGCATTGCGGGCGGAATGACGGTGGGGATTCCGGCGGTGAAATATCGTTACATTCCCAAAAGAAACTACCCGGTCGTTCAGTATCTCGATTAACGACACGTAATTCGAAAAATACGTACTGTGCTGTGAGAGGGACCGTCAAATTCTGTACGGTCCCCCTGCTTCCTCTTTAATTTTCCATTTTTTCGAGAATTTTTCCATTTTTTTTGAAGAATTCGAGAGGAAAACTTGTTTTTTCTGAAACGTGTGCTATAATACAAGAATCATGCGGAATTCCAAAGGAATTTTGTACCTGCCATCTTTTTTCTAACCACATTTGAAAGGGTCAGTTTATGTCCACCAACCGTCGTAATTTTCTTAAAGTCGGCGCTGCTGCTGCGGTAGCGGCTTCCGCTCTTTCCAGTGTTCCGCGCGTTCATGCAGCCGGAACCGACACGATTCGTATTGCGCTTATTGGTTGCGGCGGCCGCGGTCGTGGTGCGTGTTTTCAGGCGCTGAGTACGACGGAAGGTCCGGTTGAACTCGTCGCGATTGCGGATGCGTTCGAAGATCAAGCAAAAGGTTTTGCGCAGCTTTTGAAGTCTGACGAAGAAAAATCGAAGCTCTGTACGTTCACCGACGACACGGTGTTTTGGGGAATGGATGCGTACAAAAAAGCGATCGACTGCCTGCGTCCGGGCGATTTGGCGCTTCTTGTTGCGCCTCCCGCGTTCCGAGCGATGCATTTTGAATATGCGGTTTCGAAAGGCGTTCATATTTTCCTCGAAAAGCCGTTCGGCGTCGATACTCCGACGATCAAGCGTTCGCTGGCCGCTTGGAAAGCCGCGCAGGCAAAAGGTTTGAAAATCATTACAGGTTTGAATAATCGTAAGTATTTCCGTACGGAAGACACGGTGAAACAGATTCAGGATGGAAAAATCGGCGACATTCTTTCTTGCTGGGTCTATCGATTCCAACAGCAGACTTGTTCGTACAATTTTCATCCGGAATGGACGCCGCTACAGAATCAGCTGCGCAACTACAACAGTTTCACGTGGATTTCCGGTTCTCCGACGGTGGATTGGATGGTACATAATATCGACATTTGCTGCTGGTCGAAGGGCGAGCATCCGACTTGGTGTCAGGGAACGGGCGGTCGCCAGGTGCGCATGGAAAAAGATGAACTTTACGATCATCTGGATGTTGAGTATCATTTTGACGACGGCGTCCGCATGATGGTTCAGACGCGCCATTTGCCGAACACTTGGACGAGTTTTCGTGCGGTGATTCACGGGTCGAAAGGCTCTGCAATTGTCGGTGAGGGAATTCGTGAACCGCGTATTTTCAACAGTTATCGCGAGTGTTCCGAAGACGTGATTTGGAAGCCGGACTCTCCTGCGTGCGATTCGTATCAGGAAGAACACAATCGTTTGGCGAAAATGATTCGGGAAGATTTGCCGTGTGAAGACGTGGAATTCTGCATCAAATCCTGCTTCACGGGCGTCATGGGTCGTATGGCGATGGAATCCGGACAGGAACTTACGTGGGACACCGCGTGGAACTCGACGTATGAAATGTGTCCGAACCTCGACGATTTGAAATTTGACGGTCCCGGTTACATTATGCCGCGGGAAGACGGAACGTATGAAAGCCCGAAACAGGGATTTACGAAACGTTTCTAGAAATTTCAGTTTAATAAAATATTAAAAGTTTTCCAGGCGAGAGGTCTGGGGAGAGGGGCGGCTTTCAAAAAGCCCCACTCCCCACGATCGTTATTTCTTGACGGGCAGCGAGATTCTCCCAGAGGGGGAATCTCGCGTGCAGCCGAAGCCGAAAAACCTGTAGTGATTGCAATTTTTACATCGCTTTGCAGATGGCGTCGGCCATTTCTTGCGTCCCGACGGCCGTCGGATCGTCGCGGTCGGCCTTCATGTCGTACGTCACGGATTTTCCTTCGAGAATCACTTTCGCAACGGCATTTTCCAGCTTGTCGGCAGCTTCTTTTTCGCCCAAATAACGCAGCATCAGCATTCCGGAAAGAATCATCGCGGTCGGATTGACCTTGTTGAGACCCTTGTATTTGGGTGCGGATCCGTGTGTCGCTTCGAAAACGGCTCCGTCTTTTCCGATGTTTGCGCCCGGCGCGACGCCCAGCCCTCCGACGAGTCCCGCCGCCAGATCGCTCAAAATGTCGCCGTACAGGTTCGGCAAGCAAATCACGTCGTACTGTTCGGGTTTCTGAGCGAGCTGCATGCACATATTGTCGATGAGGCGAAATTCCGACTCAATTTCCGGATATTCTTTCGCAACGTTTTCGCAGACTTCCTGAAACAGACCGTCCGAGAATTTCATGATGTTCGCCTTATGAACGTACGTCACTTTTTTACGATTTTCGCGGCGGGCGTATTCGAAGGCGTAACGGATGATTCGTTCCGTTCCGGAGACCGAAATCGGTTTAATCGAAATTCCCGTCTCGTCGCGGCCCGAGCGAATCGGACGTTTGGGAGACATTTCGTTGATGAAATCGTACAGTTTTCCACATTCTTCCGTTCCGCGCTGAAATTCGATGCCGGCGTAGAGGTCTTCGGTATTTTCACGCACGATGACGAGATCTACCGGAACCGAAGAGAAAAAGCTGCGGACGCCGGGATAGTACTTGCAGGGACGCACACAAGCGTAAAGTCCGAGCGCCTGGCGCAGATGCACGTTGATGCTTCGGAATCCGGTTCCGACGGGGGTCGTAATGGGAGCTTTGAGCGCGATTTTCGTGCGGTCGAGCGAGTCGAGCAGCGGTTGCGGGAGCGGCGTTCCGAGACGTTCCATCACGTCGATTCCTGCTTCCTGAACGTCCCAATTGATTTTAACGCCGGTTGCATCCACGCAACGGCGCGCAGCTTCTGCAAGTTCGGGGCCGGTTCCGTCGCCAGTAATTAAAGTCACATCGTAAGCCACAATACACCTCCGTGGGTTGAATGAAAAGGAAATGAAAATTTTTCTCTCCAATTATTTTAATCGAAAGCCCAAAAAAATCAAGGTGGGGTGGGTGAATCTCCAGAACCGCTTGTTCAAAAATGCAAAAAGAGTTTGAATCTTTCCAAGTTTCCTGTGAATAAATGATTTTTTCAAAATGAGACGGCTTGACAATGGGAACGCAAAAGATTAAAATAAGGAAGTTCTAAAAATACAATATTAAAAAGTTTTTGAAAAAGGGGTCTGGGGAAAAAACAACATTCAAAATGTTTTTTCCCCACGACCGTCACGACATTACGGGAGCGCCCTGTTTCCTCCCGCTAGGGTGGAAACACCGCCATGGTGCAAAAACCCTTGAATCACAACGTTCATTGTACGATTTTTACACAGTAATATTTTTTTGTAAAAATTTCGGATTTGAGGTTTTTAGAACTTCCTAATAGAAATAAATGAAAGAAAAATGTGGTGGGTGAATGGAGCGAGCCTGAATGATACTTTATCACGGAAGCAATATCGCGGTGCGCGAACCGAGAATTTTGGAGTCGCTTCGAGCATTAGATTTTGGTGCGGGTTTCTATCTCACTTCAAGTCGGGAACAAGCAGAAAAATGGGCCAGAATCGTCGTGAAACGTCAGAAAACCGGAACGCCGACTGTCAGTGTGTTTGAATTTTCGGAAAAATATTCTGAAAGTCTGCGAGTACGTGAATTCTCGTCTGCGGATTCCGTCTGGCTCGATTTCGTCGTTTCGAACAGAAAACAGCGTGTACTTCCTGAATCGTACGATTTGGTTATCGTTCCCGTTGCAAACGATTCTACATTGAGAGTCATTGATGATTTCATCGACGGCGTTTATACAAAGGAAGAGGCGGTGAGACGGCTTCTTCCGCAAAATTTGGCAGATCAATTTTCCTTTTTGACCCCGAATGCGCTGGCATTTCTGACTTTTAAGGAGAGTCGAACGTTATGGAACGCGTAAGTTCAAGAACTCTGGATTTTTTAGACCGTCACGTTTCTGCGCTCATTGTGGAGAAATACGGTTTCACAGAAAAAGAATCACTCCATGCGTTCATTCTGTCGGAAACCTATCAGATGTTATGCGATCCGGAACTGGAAATTTACAAAATGAGTCCGTACATCCTCTTCGATATGTGGGAGAGTGAGCGTGTGACCGGCGACCCGCGTAATTCGCAGTATTTGAGGACGGAGTAAAATGAGTAAGGAAATGGATTTTTTCATTTATCTTCTGGAACGATATGCTGCGGTGAAGAAACAGTCGGCGGCCGACGTGCTGCGGGAATGGGACGCGCTGGATTTGACGGATTTCATTTTCGGAATGTACGACCGATACCACTGCGAGGCTCTCGAAAACGCCTATGCGGACATCGACGCGCTGACAGAAGAAAAAACGAGGAATTCTCCGTCTCCTTCTTCGACATTGGAGGGGAATGAATGATACTTTATCACGGAAGCAATATCGCGGTGCGCGAACCGAGAATTTTGGCGGCAAACAGAGAACTCGACTTTGGAAAGGGGTTCTATCTGACTTCAGATGTTGAACAGGCGATTCGTTGGGCGAAACTGACGGCCAAACGTCGAAAAAGCGGGAAATCATTTGTGACGGTTTACGAGATAGAAGAAGCTGCTTTTGAAGCCTGTAAAATTAGAAAGTTTGAACAAGCAACGGAAGAATGGCTGCTTTTTGTTGCGGCCAATCGAACAAATACCATTGGGATGGATGATACAGACATTATTATTGGTCCGGTTGCGAATGACCGAACGTTTCCGACAATATCCCTTTTTATAGAGGGATTTCTGGATGTTGAACAGGCGATCAAACAGCTTTTGCCGCAACGATTGAAAGATCAATACGTATTCAAGACTGAAAAGGCGTTACAGTTGTTGAAGTTAAAGGAGGTCCTCCATTTATGAAAGAAAGTTTTATCCCTTTTTTCTTGAGTTCTTACGTTTCGGAAGTCACGGGCTATATGGTTGAAAAATATGGTCTTGAGGAAAAAACGGCGATGAGAAAGTTTCTGTTTTCGGAGGCTTGCAGAATGTTGGAAGATCCGGAATTGGAGATGTGGGAGTTTTGCCCGAAAGTCCTTTTTGAAATGTGGGAGAGCGAGCAAATTACCGGGGACCCCAGAAATTCAAGCTACATTCGGGGAGAATAAAGATGGAGAAAATTTCAAAAGAACTTCAATTTTTCATTTTTCTTCTGGAACATTATGCTGCGGTGAAGAAACAGTCGGCGGCCGACGTGCTGCGGGAATGGGACGCGCTGGATTTGACGGATTTCATTTTCGGAATGTACGACCGATACCACTGCGAGGCTCTCGAAAACGCCTATGCGGACATCGACGCGCTGACAGAGGAAAAGAAGCAGGATAGAAACAAAGGAAATCCTAAAAACGCAATATAAAAAGTTTTTGACAAAGGGGTCTGGGGTCGCGAGCAGTAAACAACATTCAAAGTGTTTTTTTCCCACGACCGAAACGACATTACGGGAGCGTTTTGTTTTCTCCTGTTAGGCACCGCGGTACAAAAGCGGAAAAACGTTTGTTGGAGACGTTTTCGACCGCCGCGCTCGACGGTCAGCGAACTATCGGAAGAATTCTGTATCCCATTGCGGGAGAGGAAACCGATCTGGCGCTTACTCCCCAGCGCAACTTTACGACGCTCGACGCTCCGAGGACCGTTACGGCACAATTGAGCGTTCCGGGTCCCGTGACGGTCTGGCTCAACGGAAAGGAAATCTTTTCCCGCGACGCTGCGGGCCGTCAGGTGGAATTTCCTGCTGAGTTTGCGGCTGGAAACAACGAGCTGCGCATAAAAGTAACGTCCATCGGAGGCGCGTCCTTGTTTTCGCTGCGTTTTTGCGAACCAAACGGTTTGGCGGTGCAAAATAGGACGTTTATCGCGAAATAAACCTTTTTTCTGTTTTTGCATGTTGGTTTCACAATGAAATTCAGTTTTCACAAAGCCTGCAGGAGCCGTGGTGCGCAGCTCCAACGGCGGACGGGAAAGTTAAAATTCAAAATGTGTTACTAGAAAATTTTCGGAGGAAATTTTATGCGACGACTGGCGATTTTGGTGGGGATTAATGAAAATCAGGACCTGCTTCCGCTTCATTTTGCATCGTCCGGCGCCTTGAATTTGGCCTCGACGCTGAAAGAGGAATACGGTTTCGCGGACGAAGAATTCCTTTTCGTCGGTCTCTCGGAAAAAACGCTTGAACCTGTTACAAATTCCAGCACGTTTCTGCGTTGGACGGGAGCCGCGATTAAAGATCTCGATCTGCTGATTTTCGGATTTTGGGGAAATACCGTCATTCACGGCGGAGAGCGTTTTTTCTGCATGCGGGAAACCAACGCGGAAAACATCGAAACGACGGGCGTTCGAGAGGCGGATTTCCTCAATGGAGTCGTAAATCTCGGTGCGCGTCAGACGGTCTGCATCCTCGATTACTGCCAGAGTTTTTACGGGCGCGACCTTCTGCACACCCCCGACACGCGCAAGTTCGAACATCAATTTTCCGACGTCACTGCTTCGAAATTGAGGCTGCGGGCCGACCAGAGTTTTTTGCTGTTGGAGTCGCTCAGTCCAGACAGAAATACGTACGAATGGGCGTATAACGAAAATACGTACTTTACGCACTTTGTGCTGGGAGCGCTGGAAGAACGTCCTCAGTGGGGAAGCGAGCTTGCGGAAGATGTTCAAGAGGACGCGCAGGGAAATATAAGCCGTTATTTGAAGCCCGTTTTGAATTTTGTTTCCATCGGCGACAACATTTCGCTTTATTCGTGCGGACGAGGTTTGAAGCCGAAAACGACAGAAGAAACGGAGATGGAAACGCGTTCCCGGAGCGGACGAATTCGACATCACAGCCCCGACCGCGCCCGAACGAATGCGCATCCGAAACCCGACCCGGAGGAATACGCGCTGAGGATGGAAGACCTTCCGCAGCGTCCCCCAATTTTGAACTCAAAATCCTTAAAAACGAAAAAGACGGCGGTGCATAACAAGAGTTCCATATACGACACTCCGGAAAAAAAGGACGCCGGCTCACCGCTTGGATGTGTGATTTTCATTATAATAATTTTCGTCTTATTTTCCCAGTTTGGCGGCTGCGGCTTGTAGAATCGGAATCAGTATACAACAAAAAAAGCAGAGGATGTGAAAACCTCTGCTTTTATGAAATTTGAACGATAATTAATTATCTCTATTTTTTAATTACAATGAACGAACGAATTCACTCAAATCGTTGATTTCGTCGTCGGTGAGTTTATCAACCTCCCCTTTCTGAACGCCGTGTTTTCCATCTTTGAACAGCTGGAAAAGCGTCGGATAGCGTCCGTCATGGAGGTACGGAGCCGTGCGCCACACCTCGCAGAGAGTCGGGCAGTCAAAATCGCGGCGGCGGTCAAACGGATTTTCCGTATCGACGTCGTGCATCTGCATGTCCGTATAATACCAGTTCGGATCGTGACACTGGTCGCAGTGAACGCGGTAGAAAATGTCTTTTCCGCGTTTTGCGGCTTCGGAAAGCTCGCCGTTTACCAAAGCGGGACTGGGAAGCGGCTCCATCGCTTTCAGGAACTCATCGATCGCAACCATATCGGTTTCCGGACGAACCGAGAACAGAATATGTTTGAACCCGGAACGCACGCAGGCTTCCGCGTCCGCACGAATTCCAGAAATCATCGTCGGCGGCGTTTTATGCGAGAAAAGAAGGGACTTCGCGTTCTTCGGATTTCCAAGACCGTCGTTCATCAAATCCCAGTTCAAACCATCCGTACGCGTGTACGGATGGCACGACGCGCACGACTGCCACTGCTGGAAACAGGCGGCGCCGTCGTTAAAGACGCGCTGACCGTAACGTTTTTCATCCAGTTTCAGGTCCGGCGTAAGCGTCAGAACTTTGCATTCTTTTTTCGTTGCGAGATCCACAATATTTACCGAGTCGCTATAATACATCGGAACGTACGCTTTTCCATTGGCGATCGCAAGTACGCGCGGACCGTTTCCGGTGAGTTTTACACGCGTACGCATTCCAACGAGAAACGCAAGGTCGTTCGGAACGTCGGCACTGGAAGCGGAGCTGTAACCGTAATCGCTTTTCTGTCCCGAAGCTGCATCCTCCGTCTGGCTGGCGTCTGCAATTTTTCCCAGCTTTTCGAACATTGCAGCCGCATCAATCACGCTGACTTCATGAGTTCCAGCATGCGAAATCACGAGCGTTGCACCGTCTTTTGTGATACTTACACCCCACGGATTGGCGGCGCCCAAATCGATGTCGTCGAGCAAAACGACGTTGATGAGTTTGCGTCCTTCCGCATCAATCACCGCCACCGCATTCGTATTCATCCAGCCGCGTTCGAGCTGCGTCGTCGGCATCTGATAGCGCGCAAGGTTGTTCGTTACGAACGCATGCTTTCCATCGGCAGAAATGCAAATTTCATGCAGCGCGATGCAGCCGTTCAGGAGGCGAATCTGTCCCTGTTCGTACGTCTGCGTATCGACCCACGTCACTTCTGCCGCCACATCGTATCCGTCTGCAGGGTCAATCGGAAGGTAGTTCGTTACGTAAAGCGTTTTCCCATCAGGAGTTACGGCAACGGAAATCGGCTCGTGATGCATTGGAAGACGTTTAATTTCTTTTTTGGCTTCCAAATCAACCACCGACACATCGTTGGAAAATCGGTTGGCCGTATAGGCGATTTTTCCGTTCGGATGCAGACAGACCCCTTCCGGGCAGTAACCCACAGAAATCTCCCATTCGACGTTTCCCGCTGCAATATCGATGCACATCAGTTTTCCCTGAGGGGCGGTCGTTACAAGAAGTTTTGTGTCATTTTGCCATAAAATAGCATGCGTCGGCGTGGCGGGAACTTGCAGTTCTTTCACAATCTCATCTGTAGCAGTGTCGATTTGAATGATTTTTGATGCATCGAATTCAACAACATATACATATTTTTGGTCGGAAGAAGCCGCAGCGGAGTGAGGACCTTTATACGCTTCATCACGTGAATAATCGGCACTTTCCGCCATCACTGCGGAACACAGCGCCATAAAGACCAATAGGGTGGAACAAATAGTGGATTTCATCGGATTTCCTTTCTGTTTGATTTGTTAGTATAATATCCTCATAATAATACTATTTTCGGTTTTTTGCAAGGGCCTCACCTCAATTTTTTCGAAATTTTATCCCCATATTGCATACTTTTTCGTTTCGGGTATAATAAAAGAATCATTTATCCTAACTCTACTTTTTTGCTCGGAAATATATGAAACGTTTTCATTTTGCCGTTGGTCCCTTCAAGTACCGAATCGAGACCCCAATTCCCAGCGTTATGGACGCCGTTGAAAGAATGTACGCCGACTACCCAAAACTCTCCGACGCCGATTGGAGCGATTTTCATATTCGTGTCGTTCCGGAAAGAGGGATGAAATCCTGGTTCCATTCGAACGCTCGACTTTTTCTCGATAATTTTGAACCGTTCGGCGTTTTTCAGCAAAATCAGGCGGGAGCCATGCTGGAATGGGGGATGAATTGGTGTATTTGGCTCAATCTGTTTCACTGGATCGTGTTTCATGCTGCAATGCTTGAAAAAAAAGGGCGAGGGCTGATTCTCGCTGCGGAATCCGGCGACGGAAAAAGTACGCTTGCTGCCGCTCTTGCGTTTTCCGGATGGCGGCTGCTTTCGGATGAACTGACGCTGATTGACCCCGACGATACGGTAAATCTCGGAAAAAACGCGCTGTCGGTTGCTCGAATGGTTCCGATTCCGCGTCCCGTCTGTTTGAAAAACTCGTCGATCGACGTCATAAAAGAGTTTTTGCCGGATGTGACGTTTTCGAGGACGTATCCCGAAACCAATAAAGGACGGATTACGCATGTGAAACCGCTGAAAAGCGCCGTCGAACGTATGATGGAACGGCCGATTCCGCAGTGGATTGTGTTTCCGAAATACGTTCCTGGAAGCACTCCTAAATGGACGCCGTGGGAAAAAGCGGAAGCAATGATTCAGTTTGGCGGTCATGGCCGCGGTTACAGCATGCTTGGAAGAAAAGGGTTCGAAACAGTAGCGAATATTGTACAGAATTGCGAATGCTGGAAGTTCGAATACAGCCGACTGGAAGACGCGGTGAGGGAGTTTCAGAGGTTTGAAGGAAACGTTGAGTGAGAAAGTGAGGGAAGACACGTATCGTCGAACGGCAAAAATGCCGTTAAGATTTTAGTTGCGGCAATTTTGCCGTTGCTATAAAATACCGTTTATAGAGTCCTGTTCTGGAAATTTGTACTTTGTACAACGATTTTTTCACTCGAATTTGAAAAAAGTATCCCAGCTGGAAGTGTTTCTTTTTCTCAACCCTCTTTACATAAAAGGAAAAGTAGAGTATAATATAGTAAAGAATATTGAAATTCAGGGAGACCATTTCTCCCCAATTTTTCATCTCGTCCTGAAAGTAAAGATTCGATGTTAGCCAAAAGAATTGTTCCGTGCCTCGATGTTCATCGCGGTCGGGTGGTAAAAGGTACCAACTTTTTGAATTTACGTGACGCGGGCGACCCGGTTGAAGTCGCTAAACGATACGAACAGGAAGGTGCTGATGAACTCGTGTTTCTCGATATTACAGCAAGCTGCGAAGAACGCGGAATCATGCTTGATGTCGTTCGGCGAACCGCCCAGCAGTGTTTCATGCCCGTCACGGTCGGCGGAGGGATTCGAACCATCGAAGATATTCGTGCGTTATTGAATGCCGGCAGCGATAAAGTTTCCATCAATTCCGCCGCAGTGAAAAATCCCGAACTCATTCACGAGGCGTCGAGGCGTTTTGGGAGCCAGTGCATCACCGTAAATGTCGATCCGAAGCGGGTTCTGAAAGACGGAAAAGAATTCTGGGAAGTTTTCATCAACGGCGGTCGAATTCCGACGGGACTTCAGGCGGTCGAATGGGCCAAAAAAGTCGAAGAACTCGGCGCGGGTGAAATCGTTTTGACGAGTATGGACGCGGATGGAACGAAAGACGGTTACGATTTGGAAATTACGCGGGCGGTTGCGGACGCTGTTGGAATTCCAGTCGTTGCAAGCGGCGGAGCGGGAACGCCTCAGCATCTTGTGGACGCGGTAAAAATCAGTCATGCGGACGCAGTGCTGGCGGCGAGTATTTTCCATTATGGGGAATATACGATTCAGGAAGTCAAACAATTCATGGCAGACGCCGGGATTCCTGTCCGTCTGTGAAACCATTCTGCACCCCCCAGAAATTTGGAGAAACCCTCATGAAAGAATCGGAGCAGAGAATCGCGGCAAAGCGTTTCGTTACGGCGTGGAACGGACGCGGCGACGAGAAAAGCGACACCCAAAGTTTTTGGCTGGCGCTCCTGCGCGATGTGTACGGCGTGGAACGTCCTGAGGGGATTATTCGGTTCGAACAGCGCGTTAAGCTGAAAAACGTCAGTTTCATCGACGCGGCCATTCCCATGACGCACGTGCTTATTGAGCAGAAAAGCGCGGACGTCGACATCGCCCGTCCGATTCAGCAGTCCGACGGGTCGTTCCTCACTCCGTTTCAGCAGGCGGAGCGTTACAACAATCGGCTTCCGTACTCCCAGCGCAATAAATGGATTATCGTTTGTAATTTCAGAGAGTTTCATATTCATGATTTGGAAACTCCGGACGCGCCGCCGACGGTGGTGAAGCTGGAGAATCTGGAAAAAGAATTCAGTCTCCTGAACTTCATGACCGACGAGACGCAGACGGAAACCTACCGCGAGACGCAGCTTTCCATCAGTGCCGGCGAGCTGGTCGGGAGGCTGTACGACGCACTTATGGCGCAGTACATTCACCCGAATAATCCGGAATCCCTGCGCTGCCTGAACGTCCTTTGCGTTCGGCTCGTCTTTTGCTTTTATGCGGAAGATGCCGGCATTTTGGGCAAGCATAATTGCGTTCACAATTACCTGAACAAACGACGGAACGCGGACATTCGCCGTGCGCTCATCGAACTGTTCACCGTCCTCGACACGAAGCCGGAGGATCGGGATCCCTACATGGAACCGGACCTGCTGGAATTTCCGTACGTAAACGGCGGCCTGTTTCACGAGAAGAACATTGAAATTCCCCGTTTCACCACGGCACTGACCGACATCCTTTCGAACGACTGTTCGCGCGATTTCGACTGGTCCGGCATCAGTCCTACGATTTTCGGCGCAGTTTTCGAAAGTACCTTGAATCCGGAAACGCGGCGCAGCAGCGGAATGCACTACACGTCCATTGAGAACATTCACCGGGTCATTGACCCTCTGTTTCTCGACGATTTGCGGGCGGAACTTGCGAAAATTTTTGCCCTTTCCACTCTCAAAACGCGTGAAGAGCGCCTGAAAGAGTTTCAAAGAAAGTTGGGGGCGCTCACCTTTTTCGACCCGGCCTGCGGCAGTGGAAACTTCCTTACGGAGACGTACATTTCCCTGCGCCGACTGGAAAACGACGTGCTTCGTGCGCTTGGGAAGGGGCAAATGTTCCTCAGCGAGGACTTTTCGCCGGTGCAGGTCGCCATTGGGCAGTTTTACGGCATCGAAATCAACGATTTTGCGGTTTCTGTCGCCCGGACGGCCCTTTGGATTGCGGAGTGTCAGATGCTGCAGGAGACGGAAGACGTGATTCAGAAAACGCTCGAATTCCTCCCCCTGCGTTCCTATTCGAACATTACGGAAGGAAACGCCCTGCGCCTCGACTGGGAACAGATCATTCCAAAAGACCGCCTCACGTACCTCATGGGAAACCCCCCGTTTGTGGGAAAAAAGGAACAAACTCGAACTCAGAAACTTGAATTGATGGAGGTATTTAATAAAGCCAAGGGTGTAGGGAAGCTTGATTACGTCGCTGCATGGTATATGAAAGCGGTAAAATTTATTCAGGGTACAGACATTCGTTGTGCATTCGTTTCGACAAATAGTATTACGCAGGGGGAACAAGTTCCCATTTTATGGAGAATACTACTATCATACAATATTGAAATCAATTTTGCATGGCGAACGTTTAAATGGGTGAGTGAATCCAAAGAAATGGCAGCAGTGCACTGTGTTATCATTGGTTTCAGTTGTAAACCTACAAATCGAGATAAGAATATTTTTCATAACGATGAAATATTCACTATAGCAAATAACATCAATCCCTATTTAGTGGATGCTCCAAACTTGCTGGTTGACAGTCGAAGTACGACCCTTTGTGATGTTTCCAAAATGATATATGGGAGTATGCCAATTGATGATGGTCATTTGATACTGAATCAGGAAGAGGTTAAGGCGCTGCTCGCAGAGAACTCTGACAACCAGCGATTCATCCGCCGATATGGTGGAGGTGATGAACTTCTCCATGGTACGTATCGCTATTGCCTCTGGCTACGTGGTGTTTCTCCAACGGATATGCTAAAATCCAAATTTATTATGCAGCATATTCGGGAAACGGAACAATTTAGAAGGCAAAGTAACAGGCCGCAAACACGAGAACTAGCGAACGTACCTTATCTTTTCGGTGAAATTCGCCAACCAGAAACACGGATGCTGGTCGTTCCCAAAGTTTCATCTGAGAAAAGAAATTACATTCCCGCGGCCTTTGTTGAGTCTTCAACCATTATAAATGGAAGTGCACTCATTATCCCAGATGCCCCATTATATTATTTTGGAATCCTTATTTCGAGCGTTCATATGACATGGATGCGGGCGGTATGCGGACGTTTGGAAATGCGGTATCAGTATTCTGGTTCTGTTGTTTACAACAATTTTCCGTGGCCGGAGGTTTCGTCGGAGGTGACGGACAAAATCACGCAGACGGCGCAGGGAATTTTGGAGGCGCGGGCGCTTTATCCGGATTCGAGCCTTGCGGACCTGTACGACGAACTGACGATGCCGCCTGAGCTTCGCCGTGCGCACGCCGCCAACGACCGTGCGGTACTGGCCGCATACGCATTCCGTCCGAAGATGACCGAGCCCGACCTTGTCGCCGCCCTGATGCAGCGTTACCAAATCCTTTCCGCTTGCGTTTTGGAAAAAACTGGCGAGCCGGGGGTGTGATAGGAAAGAGTGGAAACAAAATGCCCGTTTTTACGCTGATCGCTGGTGTGAATGGTGTCGGAAAAAGCAGTTTGGCAGGGCTTTTGCTGGCTCAAACGAACGAATTGGGACAGTTCCTCAATACGGACAGCGCCGCCGCTGAACTCGGAATCGGAAAAGTTCAGGCAGGTAAAATGACCCTGAATCAAATCCGGCACTGTCTCCGTTGGGGGATGAGTTTCACACAGGAAACCACCCTTTCCGGGCACCAGCCGAAAGAAACCGTCCAAAAAGCAAAAGACGCAGGTTTTCGGATTGAGCTGCATTATGTGGCGCTGGATACGCTTGAAGAAAGCCTCGCACGCATCGAAAATCGAGTTCGTCTCGGCGGACACTCCATCCCGAAAAAGGACGTGAGCCGCAGGTTTCAAAAACGTTTTCAGGACCTTTGCGCCATCCTTCCGTGGTGCGATGAGGCAAAGTTTTACGATAATTATAACGGTTTTCAACTTGTGGCGCAGTACCAGAACGGCCTTTTGATTCCCGTTGGTAAGATGCACCCGCTCTGGCTGACGGAGCTGGAAAAGGAATACGCATTTTTTCAGACAGATTTAAATAATTAAACTTTTTTTTATGGGGAAAGAATCATATGTCAGAAGCAGAAAGCAAATCCATAGTAACACCGCCTCAGACGGCAGCTCAGCGCGATGCGGAGGAATACAAGCTCCGTCATCAGAAACGCGAGCACAAAGTCGACAAATTTTTTAAGGCGGTGGTTCGTCTGAAAGGGTCGGACCTTCATTTGAAGGCGGATCGTCCTCCGTATGTGCGAGTCGGCGGCGACCTGAAAGCGCTGAATCATCCGCCAATTCCGGACGAAGAAATGGTCGATATGCTGTTCGACATTATGGATGAGCGAAATCGCCGCATTTTTGATGAAGACGGGGGTGCCGACTTTGCGCACGTTGTGGAAGTGGACGGAATCAGCTGGCGTTTTCGTGTGAATATTTTGCAGCAGCTGGGACACATGGGGCTTGTGGCGCGCCGTGTGAATAATACGATTCCAGAGTTTGAAAAGCTGTTTTTGCCGTCGTCGCTCGAAAAACTCTGTCAGTACTCGCAGGGGATGGTGCTGCTGGCGGGAATCACAGGTTCCGGAAAATCCACGACGATTGGTTCCATGCTGAACTGGATTAACGCCCGATATAAAAAGCATATTTTGACGCTGGAAGACCCGATCGAATTTACGTTTACTGAGGATAAATGTCTGATAAATCAGCGTGAAATCGGAATGGACGTGAAAGACTTTATGATCGGAATGAAGCACGCCGTCCGTGAAGACCCCGATATTATTCTCGTGGGTGAAATGCGAGACCAGGAAACGTTCGAAACGGCTATTCATGCTGCGGAAACCGGTCACTTGGTGTTCGGAACCATTCACGCATCGACCGCCCCGACGACCATCAACCGTATTTTGGACCTTTTCCCGCAGGATATGCATAAGGCGCTGCGCAGTGCGCTTGCGTTCAACCTGAAAGGAATCGTGGCTCAAAAACTGCTGAAATCGATTATGCCGGGCGTTTCACGTGTTCCGACGTGCGAAGTGATGTTTTTCAACCCAACGATTCAGAAACTGATTCTGGAAGAACAAGACGAAAAACTTGCGGACGCCATTCGTATCGGCTACCAGGAAGGAATGCAGGATTTCACGAAATCGTTAAAGGAACTCGTGGAAAAACAGATGATTACGCGTGAAGTGGCGTACGAAGTGGCGCCGAACCTCGAAGCGTTGAAGATGGCGCTGAAGGGAATCGAAGTCAAAGAGCCTGGTATTCTTTGATTTTGCCGAATTTCGTTTGTGTGCGGAAGGTTCGAGGCGGAAACGGCCCCGAATCATTCCGTGCAAAGGGACTGGAAATTATTTTTTTATACAAATTCAGGTGACAGTGTGTCGGACAAAAATAAAAATAAAAAAAACGATGCTTCAGATTTTCGCAAAAAAGACGCAAATGCAGACCTCGCGGCAAATACCGTCACTCCCTCCGAATCGGAAAAGCCGAAAGAGGAGATGGGGCGCACGGTACGTGAAATCTTCGAATCCATTTCGATTGCGTTTGTGCTGGCGTTTCTTTTTCGAACCTTTTTGGCGGAAATGTTTGTGATTCCGACAGGCTCAATGGCTCCAACGCTCTTCGGTCAGCATAAAGACGTGGAATGTCCCGAATGCGGCGCACCGTTTCAGGTGGGGGTCATCGAAGGAAGCAGCGTCGATTTCGCTCTCTGTCCCAATTGCGACGCTATTTTGGATTTTAAAGCCCAAATGGAACAGGGGAAAGGAAATCCAAATTACAGCGGAGATCGAATTCTCGTCGGAAAGTATCCGTATTACATTTCCAGTCCGAAAAGATGGGACGTTGTGGTTTTTCTGTTTCCCGGCGGCGGAAACACGAATTTCATCAAACGATGTGTGGGACTTCCGGGGGAAACCATTCGGATTTTTGGCGGAAATGTTTTCATTAAACCTCCGAAAACCGACCAGGAAGCAAAAAAGACAAAAAATGGAAATCTGGAAAACGTTTCCGAACCGTTAAAAACGCTGGAAGAAGCCGAAGAAAGCGCGTTGGAAAACGAAACACCGTTCCAAATTGCGCGCAAACCTCCCGAAAAGATTCTTGCAACGATGCTTCCTGTTTATGAAAACGATTTTCAAAGTAAACGACTGCAGCAGGTGAACTGTCCGCCGCGCTGGCATCCGAAAAACATCGTGAGGATCGGAAACGATACGATGAAATACACATCTTGGCAGACGAGTCCGGATGGCCGGGAGTTTTTGTTCAAATCGACGCGTTCCGATGAACTGCGCAGCTGGCTCGTTTATGAAAATCTGGTTTTAAATCAGAACGATTGGCGGATGGTGGAATTGGGACAGACTCCCTCACCGAAACCGCGTTTAATTACGGATATGACGGCTTACAACACGAAAATTTCGGCTCCGTATAATATGGAAGGAAACGTCATTCCGGATGTTCCCGACTCGCATTATGGCCGACACTGGGTGAAAGACCTGATTTTTGAGTGCACGGTGGACGTCCGCTCGCTGAAAACCGGTGAGTTTTGTGTCGAAATGGAGCGAGCCGGAAAACAGTTCTTCTGCACCGTAAATCTTCAAAATGGGGAGGTTCGGTTGGAAATTCCTGCGCGTCCGGATTATGAAAATGCGGAGAAAAACGCACTTTATGATAAAAAGAACGAAAATAAAGAAGAAACGTACGTTTGCAAAGCGCAATCGAACATGAATGGAACCGACATCTATAAATTCCGAATCGCAAATGTGGACGAGCAGGTTTTTGTATGGGTCGATAATAAAGTCCTTAAATTCGATCTTCCCACCGCCTATCGCGATATGGAATCGGGGCCGGACGTCGCAAGTATTCCGAAAGTGGAAGATTTAACCCCCGTTCAGATCGGCTGCAAAAACTGCGAGGTGAATCTGTCGCATCTGCGCATCTGCCGCGATATTTATTATGTGGCTCGCGGACGGGATGCAAGCGTAATGACTGATTTTTGTACAAAGTCCGAATATGGCGGAATGACCGATTACACTCCCAGAATGGATTTTTACACGGATCCGGAACAGTGGGCGGCGGCGTTTCATTCGCTGCGGTCGGTGGAATTTGCGCTGGATTCAACCGGGGAACGACAGTATTTCATGTTGGGCGACAACAGTACGAACAGTGCGGACTGCCGTTGCTGGATGTATCCGGATTATACGCCGCAGCGCGCGTCCTTTGTGACTGAGTATTATGTACCGGAATCCATGCTTGTTGGAGAGGCGTATTACGTGTACTGGCCGCATCCGTGGAAGCCGTTTGTGCCGAATTTTAAAAAGTTTCGGAAAATTCATTAAAAACGTTGAATACTAGAATCGTAGAATACTAGGGAAACGCTGAATAATTCAAAATTCTGGATTTAATTGGCGTTTCCCGAGAATCAAAATCGTTAAAGTTTTGGAAAACGTGTGAAAATTAGTGAGCATAAATTACTGTACGGAAAACATTGAATGAACTGAGAATCAGCTAAAGGAGATTTCGAACGATGACCGTTCCAATTATACGAGCAGAACATCTTGTTAAAAATTTTGGTTTTTTCCGTAAAATTACGCCTGTGATAGATGTATCGATGGATGTGTACTCGCAGGAAATTGTGGGACTTTTGGGCGGAAACGGCGCTGGAAAATCGACGACGTTCGATATGCTTTCCGGTCTGACGCGGCCTTCCTCCGGTTCCATCATGCAGTATGATGAAAAAGAAGAAAAATGGCGCAACATTACGACGGAACCGTTGTATAAGCGTGCACAGAATGGAATTTGTTATTTGTCGCAGAAACCTAGTGTTTTTGCAACGTTGACCGCCCGCGAAAACCTGTTGGGAATCATGGAAATCATGAATCCGAGAGATTTGAAAAAAAGTATGCAGGCGAGAAATCCGGATTTGAAAACTCGCGAAGAATTTTGTGACGATTTACTAAACGAGTTTGAACTCTATGAGAGACGAGATTCCAAAGCAAAGCATCTTTCGGGCGGAGAACAGCGAAGGCTCGAAATAGCGCGTTCCTTTATTCGGCGTCCGCGTCTGATTTTGATGGATGAACCGTACAATGCATTGGATGCGGAGATGATTGCGCGCTGTGGAAAACTGTTTTTGGAACTGCGAAGAAGCGGCGTTTCCTTTTTGATTATTGATCATCGAATCGACCAGATTTTGAAGATTGCGGATCGCGTCATTTTTTTGTTCAAGGGGCGTGTGGTGTTCAACGGTGACCCGTTTGAGTTTACGAAACTGCAGATTCCTGAAGCACAGGCGCTTATAACGCCGTATGGAAGTCAAATTTCCGAAATATTCCGGAATTACGTTCCTCGAAATGCGTCCAAGGAATCGAATGCCGCTCCAAAAGTCGAACCTTCGTGGCGTACGGATTCGTCGGTGCGTGTACATTTGGACTGAATCCGCTATTTGTTTGGAATCCGCCATTTGGTTGGAACCCCTATTTTGTTTGAAAATAAATTATGATTCAATCGTACCCCGTATTTATTATTCGTGTAGGTTCCGGTTACGCGACGATGGCGACGCCGGACAGTCCGGAGGAAAAGCCGGAATATGCGATTTTGGTCTTTACGACCGAGTCGCTGGCAGAAGATTTTATTCAGGCGGTGGGGCTGGAAGGGGCGGAAGTCCGTTTTTTGCACGACGAACGCGAGCTGGGACGTGTTTTGGCCGTTCAGCCGGAAGGCGTGACGCACATTGCAGTGGATTCGGTTTTGAAAGACGGACATTTACAAACCGAATGTCTGACGTTGTATGAAATGGTGAAAAAACATCTTTTATACGCGCGTTCGCCTTGGGACTATCCGGTTTTTTTCCTTCGTCAGACGGATGGAAACTATGCGGCGATCACCACGGCGGAACAGCAGCTTGTGCTTGCGATGTTCACCGCCAATCAGAAAGCGAAAGAATATCGTTCCCGCCTCGAGCATTCCTCACGTTACGAACTGTTGCGGGTGGAGTCGCCGAAACGGCTGCTGGATTTTTTACTGAATCTTCCGAAAAATCTTTCTGCAATTGCGTTGAATCCCAGTGTTGATGAGAATTCGAAGCACTCGGCGGTGCAATGTATGGCGATTTCCAAACTGATTGAAAAGTTTTTGACGTGATTCTGTGATTGTTTGATTATGTATTTTTATTTAATATGTAACATACAATATTCAATTAAGTCGTTTTACCCTTCCCGATGAATGGAATAAAGAGAGTACTATGAGAGAAGTTTTTGTCGTCCTTCCGTCGCAGGGAATGGATTCACTTTCCTTGGATGGAGCGCCGCAGGACAGTCAGGAAATTTTGACCGCCTGGACGGCTGCGTATCATCCGGAAGTACTCCGTCGAACCCGAAAAACTGCAAATCCGATGTACGGTTTGTACATTTACGAAGAGCCGTCCGACGCGATCCTCATTACGCCGAAACCCACGCAGGACGTATTGGATTCCAACTGGGTCGAACGTGCGGAAGGAAGAAACTGTACCTTTTTGCGGGATTGCAGCGAAATCTCCCCTTTGGTTTCCGAATTGATCCGATGTTTGGACGAAGATGCTGCAAAAGAAGCGAAAGATGCAAAAGATGCGAAAGAGGCGGAAGCTGAGGGGGAGATAGAATCTGCGAAAGATATAGAATTTGGGAAAGAAAACGAAACGGGGAAAAACGCAGAGGAAACGACTCATGCAGATTGTGGAAAACCTCTGTCGAATGATGTGGAAAACTCAAGTTTCGAGATGCCGCAAGCTGCGGATTTTCTAGCATTTGGAATGATGCACCTCCTTTCGGAATTGATGGCGTACAAGCTGCAGTACATGAGTTATTTGGATGATTTTTCGTTCAAAAAATTGGTGCTGGCGGCTGTGGATGCGTTTTTTGAAGGAAACGCGGCGAACGCACGTCGTGAAATGCAGTCCGCATGGGACCAGCTGATTCAATCGCGTCAGTATTACGCTCCGCAGGATGGATTTTTGTTCGATTTAACACTCCTGGATGTTGCGTATTTGCCGGAATCTTTCCAAAATGAGGCGGAAAACGCCGAAAAAATGAATCTTTTAGCAACGGCCGACGCTCTCGAAAAAATGCGCAGCGAGTCTCCAAAAATGTTCGAAGCGTTCCGAAAATCGTTGGACGCCGGGAAAATCTGTCTTGTGGGCGGCGAATCGTTCGAAACGGAACTCCCGCTTCTGTCGCAGGATGGAATCATCAGCCGTCTGAAACAGGGAATAAGTAAATATCGTACAGTTCTTAATGAAAAACGTCCTGTAATATTTGCGCGTCGCCGTTACGGTTTAACGCCGATGCTTCCGAATATTCTGAAACATCTTGGATTTACAGGCGCGCTGCATTTTACGCTCGACGATGGGCGTTTCCCCACAGCGGAACAGTCGCGAATTGCATGGAAAGGTCCTGAAAATGCGTCGATTGAGGCGATTGCTCGAATTCCGATGAATGCTGCGGAGACGGACGCGGTTGCACAGCTTCCCCTCCGAATTGCGGGGTCGTTGAACGTCGATAATGCGTTTGGTGCTGTTTTTGCGCATTGGGCGGGTGAAAATACGACCTCTTCGTGGTACGAACTTTTGAAACGTGCGTGTCGCTGGAGTCCTATTTTTGGAAATTTGAATACGTTTTCCGAGTGCTTTGAGGCGACAAAATATTCCAGCACGGACGAAAAATTTACGGCTGACCGTTACGTTTCTCCCTATTTGTCGCAGGCGGCGGCGGAAAATGCGGTCGATCCCATTTCACGTTGGGCGCGCTACCATCAGCTTCGGACGCGTCTGGAGGCTGTTCAGTCTTTAGAAAACATGGACGCGCTTCTGGAGGGGGAATCGGCCGGAAAAACGAAGGATTCCGTACAAAATTTGCTTCAAAAAATCGACCAGCTTCCGGAAATTCGCAAGGATTTTTTCGGAACGGCCTGGCAGGAAATGCTCGTTTTGGAACGAAAAGCGATGGAAAGAATTTCGCATCGTATTTCAGATGGAACTCGTAAAAATGCGCTTCTGCTTCTGAATCCGTGGAGTTTCACGGCTTTTCGAACTACCGATTTGACGGAAGCGGAGAAAATTCTTTCGGTTTCTCGTCTGATTCCGGAAGAAAAAGGGTGCGTGAAACGTCATATTTTAGAAAAAAATGCGACGAACACGAAAAAAACGCTTCATGCAGCTTTTTCAGAGGTTCCGGCATTCGGTTTTTCTGTTTTGCGAGACGATTCGGAAGGGAAATCGGACGCTCTGAATTTAGAGCAGAATCCTACTGGCGAAAAACCTGCGCGCAGCTGGTTCCCGTGGGGCGCTGGAAAAAAGAAAAACGAAGTACTGCCGCCCTCCGTTTTCAAAGATGTGGAAACGGGGATGTGGATTATAACGAACGAAAATCTAACATTGCGTTTTGACCCCTACACCGGCCACCTGCGCGCTGTGTACGATAATCAGAATCGTGGAAATCGTTTTTCTCAACAGCTCGCGATGCGTTTGAAATCTGTACCGTTTGATTCGCTTTCAGAGGAGACGCAGGAAGAATACTCGTTGATGGCGGCCGACACATTTAAACCCACGATTCTTGCGGATCGCAGCGAGCTGGAAGTGAGCGGGCGGCTTATGAGTCGGCGCGGAGAAATTTTGGCGTTGTTTACGCAAACGACTCGCTTGCGGCGCGGCAGTTCCGTGGTGGAGTTTGAAGTTTTTCTCGACCCCAAACGGGAACCGGGGAAAAATCCGTGGCAGTCGTATTACGCAAGTCGTTTGGCGTGGGGCGATCCGACGGTGGATTTGTATCGGAATATCGGATATACGAAACTTCCGACTGCCTCCAAAAAGCTGGAAGCACCGTATTTTATCGATGTTCGGCCGATTCATTACACGGCGACGACGCGTATTGTTTCCAGCATGACGCATGAACTGGCGCAGCGCGTGAAAGGAACCGAGTTGCGCAGCGAGAATTTTTTGCCGGAACGTTCGTCTGAAACGGAATACTCAGATCGTCGTCTGACGCTCCTCTCGAACGGGCTTCCGTGGCACCGCAGCATCGGAAATTCTCGTCTCGACACGTTATTAATCGTTCGGGGTGAGACGTCGCGCCACTTTCGTTTTGCGGTATCCGTAAATACTCCGTATCCCGCAAATACCGCCTTGCAGTTTATGGCTCCGACGGTTTCGGTCCCGCTGGCGCTGAAAAAAGATTCTTCTGCCGCACCCTCGGGCTGGTTTGCGCGTGTTTCGCACCGAAACGTGGTTGTGACGCACTGGGAGACGGTGTCGGGCGGCGTGCGTGTTCGTTTTGCGGAGACGGAAGGAAGAAAAACGAAAATCACCTTCCAAACGCTTCATCCCGTCGAAAAAGCGGCCCAAACGGATTTTTTTGGTGAAAATATCAACACGCTTCCAATCGATGGCGATAAAATTCAGTTTGAAATTTCCCAATTCGGATTTGTTGAAATATGTGTCCAATTCAAATATTAAGAAATTTGCTCGGAATTGCGCCCCCCCTCCTTGAATGAATCCGAAAATTGGTTATAATAGGAATTAACTTTTTACTTAAAGTATCTAAAGGAGTCAAAAATGTCCAAACCACAGCATATTGTGAAAAAATCCAATCATGGAAAACGTCCGGCCTCCTCACAGGCTCGCAAGGCAAAACGTCATCTGGTCAAAACCTGATACCGACCTTCGTAACGGATAAAACGGAATATGTATTTTACACCACGAGTCTTTTGATTGCGTGGTGTGAGTATTTTTTTAAAAGGAGAAGTTATGGGAAAAAAGCCCTCCTTGCTGGATCTTTCGAAAGAGGATATTCATCGGGTTCTTGCGGATCTGAAAGATATTCGGAAGGAAAATCCGCATCGCTTTGAGATGGAAATGCTGACCGCGATTTTCCATGAGGACTTTGAGAACATGATTTGTGCCGGATATTATGATGTTCCGGAAAATCCATACTGGGGGCGCGGGCATATGCCGGGCTATCCCATTATGCCGGGCGTTCTGATGTGCGAATGTGTGGCGCAGCTTGCGAGCTTTTACGCACGAAAGTTAAACTATCTCGACCATGGAATCATGGCGTTAGGCGGCTTGGATGAGGTGAAGTTCCGTGGTCAGGTACGTCCCGGTGACCGAATGATTTCCATCATTAAGCTCGTACGCGGGAAGCCGAATATGATGATGATTCTTCAGTTTGAGGTGATCGTCAATGAGGAAGTGGTTGCGGAAGGGTTGCTGAAAGGCGTTGCAATTCGTGACGTGGAACTGCCTCCGATTCCGGATGAAGAGTAATTTTTCTCGCGAAATAGAAGAAGAGACGCATTTATGCCACGCCGAAGTTTGCGACGTATCGACGAGACGCTGGATTATTCCAGACATTTGTTTCTTGTAAAAGATTTAACGCCTCCGTGGGATATTACGAAGTATTTTTCCCATCCCGATGCGCCTCTTGAGGTGGAAATCGGGAGCGGAAAGGGACAGTTCATCCATGATGCTGCGCTGGCCGCCCCGGACCATAATTTTCTTGGAATTGAAATTGCACATAAATATGCGGCTTTTTGTGCTGCGCGTCTGATTGAGGCGGGCGTTTCGAATGCCTGTATGTTTTCCGGAGACGGACTGGTTTTATTCCGCGAGTGCTTTGCGCCGAACTCTCTTGCGGCCGTTCATGTGTATTTTCCCGATCCATGGTGGAAAAAGCGCCATCGGAAACGTCGTGTGATGCAGGAAGAACTCGTACATTGTTGTGAAAAATGTTTGATTCCTGGTGGAAAATTGCATTTTTGGACCGATGTGCAGGAATATTATGAAACTACGATGGAGATGATGAAGGCGGAGTCGGTGCTTGAGGGGCCGTTTGAACCTTCCGTCGATGAAACCGTATGGCGAACTCATTTCGAAAAACGAACAGTAATCGAAGGTCGGCCTGTGTTTCGTTCTTTCTTTGTGAAGAAAGCGGAATAAAAAAATAAAAATCGGAAGTTTCCAAAAAAAGAGCGGCCAACGGTCGCTCTTTTTCGTTTTATTCACGGGACGGAGATTTAGAAGTCGTCGCCGAAGTCGTCATCATCCCCTGCTGCAGGTTTTCCCTTTTCCGCTCCAGCGTCATCGTCGTCATCATCTCCGCCGCCGAAACCGGAATCATCGCCGCTTGCTTCAGCGTCAGAACTGCTGTCGTCATCATCTCCGCCGCCGAAACCGGAATCATCGTCATCATCATCATCATCTCCGCCGCCGAAGCCGGAATCGTCGCCGCTTGCTTCAGCGTCAGAACTGCTGTCGTCATCGTCACCGCCCCAGCCGCCGGTTTCGTCGTCTCCCATGCGGTCGGGATTCTTTTTCTTCTTTTCCGAACGCGCCTCTTTCTTTTCCGCACGTCGTTCGTTTTGGCTCGTATTTTCACGCGCGGCGACCCATTCCTTAGAATAATCGAGCGGTGTTCCTAACGCAACTTCACGCAAGCATTGCACCAAACCCGTCTCTGTAGCGAAATAAATGCGGTCATTTTCTGTGTTCGTAAAAATAAATTTGTAATCCATCATCGGAAGGGAGGCGATTCTTTGGCCGGAAATGCGGTCCAAAATTACGAGAGTACGTGTGTTGTCGAGGGCGTAAACCCGATTTTTGCTGCACGCGATGAATTTTGCAATTTTTGGTGCCCACCATTTTGCTTCCGCTGTTTTTCCATCACCGCCAACTTCGGCGTCGACGCAGTACATACCCGAAAGGGCCGTTATGATGAAAAGTTCTCCATCGACGTAAACAGGAGTTTCTTTAATGTATTCACCCGTGGGGAAGCGCCAGAGGACGGTACCGGACGACTCTCGCATCGCGTAAACAAAACCTTCCGTCGTTCCTGCATAGACGATTCCGCTGTTGTTGGGTTGAGCCGTATTGTACGGTTTATACGAAAGCGGACAGACGACCTCGCCCATAAGCGGTATATTGTACCGTTCATCGACCGTTTCGTCTCCCCGAATATCCACTTCGCACAGCGTCACCAGTTTGCTGCCGGTTGGCCAAACGACGTATTCAAAAGCATCATTACAGCGCGTGACGATCGGCGAAACCTTCAAATCTCCAATCGAGCGGATACTTATCGGTTCACTGAACGATTTTACGAGACGCAGGGAGTTGATGAATTCTTCTTTGCGTGCCTGCCGCTCTTTGTCGGTCAGCATACTTTCCGAGACGCCGAACTCCTCAAAAGGATCTTCCATCGGCTGCAAGTTGAAAATGTACACTAATCCATTGATGGCGGGAACGTACGCACGCATTTCGCCGAGTACCAAATCGTTGTTTGGAATTGCCGGAATGTCGGCGTCGAGCAAAACACGACCGTTTCCGCGGTTCAAAACGTACAGAGTGGAACCTGAGGTGAACGCTACGTAATATTTGCTGGCTGCAAGACCCTGAACGATGCGTCCCTTCGTTTTGACGTACATCACCCAAAGGGTTTTTCCCGTTTCCGCATCAAGCGCCTGAATGGTTCCCTGATCCGTGACCGTAAAAAGAGTTCCGCGATCGTACAGAATTCCATTGAGATGTTCTGCCACGTTACAATACGGGTTAAAATCCGTATGACTGATCCACTGACGCTGCAAACCACGGCTGTTTGCGACATCTTGAGGAATGATGGACCCTTTCCAAAGTCCCTGCGCGCTGACCGATGCAGCACACATCGCCCAAACGCACCCCAAAAGGAATGCAGTAAAACAAATTTGTTGGAAATGATTTATGGAGGAACACTTCATTTTCGACCTCAAGTGACGAATTTTGGCAAAAGTTCAGAGAATAACGCATTTTCCTTATCGGCACAGTTCTGTTCTTCGTGCAATCCTTTCACAAAATGTATATTATAGCGATTGTATGGGTTTTGTCGCTTGTTTTCTGTGCTTAATTCGGATTCACAATCCAATCCAGCTCGGAATCGGGGTCCCAGACCTCATGATTGTTGGGGAAAATACCGTCGTGCACCCATTCCGCAATGGTTTGAACGCATTCGTCCGCACTCTGAAACACCTCATTTCCCCAATCTGCAATCTGGAACTGAATATCGGACGTTTTTTTCGGAAGAAGGATGTACCCCAATTTCAGTCGGGCCGTGTCGATGGACGCGAGTTGCGAGGCGATTTCTTCGGGAATCGACGCAGGAATCGATGCAGGAATTGATGCAGAAACATCTTCTGAAATTTGCTCAGTATTCTTTTTCGTTGCGGAATCTTCTCTGCGCTGCGCCCGCAGGCTGCAAAGCATGTGGCGATACAACGGAAGCTGAACGTCAAACCACTTCTTTAATGAAAGTTCTTCGGGTACTTTTTCGGAATTAAAATGCTTCTTTTCAGGAGACTTCTCGGACGTTTTATAGTCCCAGATGCGCCACTCTTTCGTTCCATCAGGAAGCGTACGATAATCGATTCGATCAATACGTCCTTTCAGACGCATGGCAAACTGCGGCAATTTTTCCTTTCCGACGAGCAAAACGTCCCCATTTCCTCCATCGGCGCGCAAAAAGACCTGCAGCGGCTGTTCCACACAGAAAATTCTCCACCCGGCCTCGTATTGTTCCGCCTGTTTTTCCGCAAAAACCATCAGACGTTCCCGAAGCTGTTCCCGCTGAATTCCCACGACAGGAAGCGTACTCCCCTCGTATTTTCGGTCGAAAACCTGATTTAGAATAAAGTTCAAAAGGTTTCGAATTCTTTTGATTTCTTTCTGTTTTTCATCTCGATTTTCGTCTTGTTCTACGGTTGATTCTTCTTGTGATTTTCCGACTTGCGTTTTTGTTGAATTTTTAACCGAATTAGCGACTGAATTTGCGATTGGTCTTTCTGTATGATTTTCCGTCAAAATCTCTGCGGCGTCTGTTTCAGAATTCTGCTTTTTTTGCCGCGCGATTTCGGCCAGCCCAAAACGTTCCATCACGTCGTGTACGAGCGTTCCAAAATCGGAAGCCGCAAGCTCGCGAGAACAATCATCCACCGAGTCGAGCCGCAGTATATTTTGAATGTAGTACAAATAGGGATTCTTTTGATACACGGCGAAACCGGTTACGGGCATTTCCTGAATCGGCGGCAGATCGGCCGGGACCTTCGGCGTCGTAAAAAGTTCCGTACTTTGGGATGCGGAATCGTTTGGAACGGCTGCCGGAGCTTCCTGAGGTTCTGAAAAAAAGGTTTCAACCTGCGAAATAATTTCATCGGAACGTTCCGTAAGCAGCAGGCGGCTCGGAAACAGCGTCTCTCCATCGACGGAAAGACGTCCGAATGAAATCCGAATGTCCTTGTGAGACGCAAGAATCGCCGACAGATTGTACACATCCCGCTCGAATCGATTTTCGTTCGTTTTTACTTTCAAAATGGAACGAAGACGATTCGGAAGAACGATGTGTTCAATTACGGATTCGGGGACGAAATTTTCATTGACCCCCATCACCATCATTGCATCGGAATCATCCAGCGGCAAATCGAGCCAGCGCTGGACGGAAATGGTTCCCGGCGCACTGGAATTTGAAACCTGTTTGGGCGCCATCCGCGATAAAAGCACCTGAAGCGCCTGCGGAAGAGAAAGATTGAACTCGGTCAGCAGCGCTGGGGGAAGCTGAAATTTGTCGGAAAACGCGTGATTTATGTCGATGCAACCGCGAATAATTTGGTACTCCGAATCCATGGTGGAGTTGTAATTCGTCTTCCAGCAGTAAATCCGC
The DNA here is from genome assembly GCA_964438515.1 of uncultured Planctomycetaceae bacterium. Classification (GTDB taxonomy): domain Bacteria; phylum Planctomycetota; class Planctomycetia; order Pirellulales; family Thermoguttaceae; genus RGIG3701. The sequence goes on along the minus strand of CAYTLK010000031.1, from coordinate 1,666 downwards.
TTGAGAAACTGCATCACAATCATCAGCATGGAGTGAAAATTTCCATACTCTTTCGTAAACCCCTCCAACATCGAATGAATTTCCTGGAATGCGGCAAAAAAAGCGGGAAACTCTTCTTTTCGAGGTTCCAAAATTGCAGGCGTCGGCATCTGATCGGGAAAATATTGATTAAAGTACGAATCGAGTTCCGTCAGCCAGTCTCCGGAAATCAGCGGCGTTCCGTCTTCTTGAGTGAGTGAACGGAGGTAGTTTCCAACGTCTCCGTGACGCAAAAGAATCGCGAGTGTTTCGTAGGCGGGACCCGTTTTTTCCATCAGCTCCGAAAGAGGCTCGTTCGGCTGCGCAGCCGCAATACTTTGGTAGTATTCCATCATTTGGCGCAGCAGTTTCCAAGGCTGAAGGTCCGAAAGCACCTTTTTTCCCGCTCGTTCAGTAGGAACGCCCGCCAGCGCCAGCGTCTGAAGCAGCGTCGGTTCCAGCGCCTCATCCGCTAAACCAATCGTAATTTCTTCCACTGCATAACGCGGCGCGATACTTCGGAGCCAGTCGACGGCCGACTGAATTTGTTCCTCCGGCGTCGTGCATTGAACCAGAACTTCATGCAGCTTCTTGTTGAGCGACGGTTCCACATACTTCCATTTTCCGGGTTTCAAGCAGCCGTCCTCCTCGAAAGAGTCGCGGAGAGATTCCGGTGCAAAAATAAAAATCTCGACCTGCGAACTGACGCGTCGAAGGAACTCGCTATGAATATTGTTCAAATCGACGCAGCCCACAATTCCCAAATGGAAAGAAATCTGAAAATCTTTTGAAGGCGGACCGGAAGCCGAATCGTTTTGAAGGGCGAAAAGTCGAGCGGCCTGACGGTCCCAAAGTCCCAGCTGATTCAGTCGTTCGTGGTACGCGTTCTGCAAATGAGCAAGAAACTCCCAGCGTTTCATTTCTTCGATCGGAAAAAACGCGGGTGCGGCAGAAACTTTTTCTGATTTTTGAGTTTTTTCAGTTTCCCCATTTTCCTCAGCTTCACCAGTTTCTTCTTCTTCCGTTTCACCCGGAAGCTCCACCCCGTTTTCGGAACCGTTTTTCAAGAGGTCTCGGCATAGGTTCGATATCTGTACAAAATCCATGTTTTCGCGTACAAGATCCTGGTAGATGTCCGTAAGTTCGACCCCCATATTGAGCCAGGCGATCAGGTCGTTTTCGGCGGGAGGATTCGGAAACATGGTTTTTAACAGCCCCGGATTCGAAGCATATAAATCTTTAAGCGCCAGCATCCACACGACTTGCTGGGTCAGCAGTGAAGCGGTCGGACACTTTTGCTCGTATAACAGTTCGAGAAAATCCCCCACCTGTTTCACACGGGGAGGCTCAATCGTACAGTGATTTCTGTACGCATATTCCGCCAGAACCGTGAGAAACCGCTTGCTTGCAGAACGGTTTGGAAAAACCAAAATGTATTCAGAAAGGTCGTAAAATTTCCCGCCGTCCGTGCGATGGCGGTCGAGTAAATAATTAACGAGCGTCGGGATACATGGTTGGTTCCAGTTCAAAAAGGTTCGTTTCATGGATTGAAAGTCCTTTTCATTAAAATTTCAAAAAATATCAAAAGAAGTCTTAAAAACACAATATTAAAAAGTTTTTGAAAAAGGGGTCTGGGGTCGCGAGCCGC
>CAYTLK010000030.1:29189-37304 GCA_964438515.1 uncultured Planctomycetaceae bacterium | reverse complement strand
ACCTCATCGGATTTGCTGCGCCGGCGGCGTCTCTTCTTTCAATCGCCATTTGTGTCGTATATTTTTTCTGGCTCCTCAGACAAAAAAGGCTCTATCCCTGATTTTCAGTCTGTTTCAGTCCATTTTTGGGGGGAATTTGTTGTTTTTTTGGAAAAAAATGAAAGATTTTCGAAAAAACTCTTTTCCGCCTATTGACAAACCGATATAAGGTTGGTACACTGATAAATAAACCATTTTTTACTGTTTTCCTGCCTTTTTTGAACAAGGAATAATCAATGTCTTTTAGAACCCACCGACGTAATTTTCTGAAATCTACCGCTGTTGCGGGTGCCGGTCTTGTGATCGCAAGCAACCTGACGGCGGAAGAGTCTCCGAACGAAAAAGTGCGTTTCGCATGTGTCGGAATCGGCGGCAAAGGAACCAGCGACTCGAATGATGCGAATCGCTTCGGAAAAGTCGTCGCGTACTGCGATACGAACCGGAATCAGCTTAAAGGAGGGGCGAAACGCTTTGAAGGCGCGAAACCTTACGAAGATTTCCGTGTAATGTTTGATGAAATGGCCGACCAATTCGACGCAGTGACCGTCAGTACAGCTGACCACATGCACGCAATCATCGCCGCCACCGCCATGAAACACGGGAAAGCCGTTTTCTGCCAGAAACCGCTGACGCGCACCATTTCGGAAGCTCGTATGCTTTCCAATACCGCAAAAGAGAAAAATCTTGTGACGCAGATGGGAAACCAGGGCGTTGCAAACCGTTCCACACGTGAAAGCATTGCACTCATCCGCGCGGGTCTCGTCGGAACCGTTAAAGAAGTGTACGTTTGGACGAACCGACCGATTTGGCCGCAGGGCGGCGAACGCGGCGAGGGACAGCCGGTCCCGGAATATCTCAACTGGGATGCGTGGCTTGGTGTTGCACCGAAACGTCCTTACGTCCCCGGCGCGTACGATCCGTTCGCGTGGCGCGGCTGGTGGGACTTCGGGTCCGGCGCGCTCGGCGATATGGCGTGCCACACGTGCAGCGTTCCGTACAACGCTCTTGAAATGAAGAATCCAACTTGGGTTCAGGCGATCACTTCCGGTCACAATTTCGACAGTTTCCCGAAATGGAGCGAAATCCATTTTGAATTCCCCGCGAATGATTGGCGTCCAGGTTTCAATTTGACGTGGCTCGACGGCGGAAAGCGTCCTGATGCGTCCCTGTTGGGCGGTTTGGAACCGGCAGGCTCTGCGTTCCTCGTCATCGGCGATAAAGGAACGTTCTATTCCCCGAACGATTACGGTACGGAACGCGTCCTCATCGGCGAATGCAAAGACCGCGAAGCGGAACTGCTTGAAAAAGTGCGTGCCGACCTGAAAACTGCCGACGAATACGGCGGACATTTCGGTGAATTCGTCGAAGCGATCAAACGAAACGACCCGTTGATGCCGTTCTCGAACATGATTACGAAAGCGGGCGGACTGACCGAAACGATTCTGCTTGGAAACCTCGCAGTTTGGGCCGCGAATGAACCGGAAAAACTCGGAGAAAAAGTGTTGTGGGATGCGGAAAACATCCGAATTTTGGGCGAGCCGGCCGACCGCGCGCGTCTTGAATCGCTTGTTTACCCGAAATATCAGAACGGTTATTCCATCTGAGTTCGGTGATTCCGCCTGAGTTCCAACGTTTTAGACCGATTGTACGGATTTCACACCTGAGAATTCCGTACAATCGGTCTGTTTGTCTGTCGTTTCGCGACGGAGCAGCGGTCATCAAACGAAAATGTAACGATGGAGAAGCAGAATTTCAAAATGTATTGGGTTTAAAAAGCTCCTAATCTTGAAAATGCGGGCTTTTTCGTAAAAATTTTTCATCGTGACAGAAATTGGATTCAGAATGATATTGTTTTGAACATATGCGCGAGTAAAAATGGAGAAAAACCTTTTTTTAATTTTTTCCTCAGAATGCTCCTAAAGAGTTTCTTTAATTTTTGATTACAATGTGCACAATCACCAAATTTGACGGACCGTCTTCGTTCCACTAAAAACTTTGAAGATAAAACAATGATTTTATGAAAAAAACTTTGAAAACTGGAAATCGGCAGAAACTTTCCTGCACCGTTGCGATGTGCACTTATAACGGGTCACAATTTTTGGAGGAACAGCTTTTTTCCTTAACGAAACAGACTCGACTTCCTGACGAACTCGTCGTTTGCGACGACGACTCGAATGACAGAACCTTTCAAATACTCGAAGATTTTGCCAAAACCGCCCCTTTTCCAGTAAAAATTTCTCGAAATTCAAAAAATTTGGGTTACATTAAAAATTTTGAAAAATGTACACTTCTTACATCTGGTGATGTGGTGTTTTTTTGTGACCAAGATGACATTTGGATGCCCGACAAAATCGAAAAAATCATGCACGTCTTCGAAGTAAGACCCGATGTGGGGCTGGTTTTGAATAACAATTCATTTATCGACGCACACAATCATCCAATCTGTGTTCGTGAAAAAGGTCTCGGAATGACAAAATTACCGCGTGAGAAGCTGGCGCATGAATTGAAAGAACATTCGACCCTGTTTTTTATCACGAAACAACCTGGTTCTTGGTCAGGGTGCTGTATGGCGTATCGAAGAAAATGGAACGATTTAATCACTCCGTTCATTACGCAAATTCCTCACGATTGCTGGTGCTTGCACTGCTTGGGAATTTGTGCAAATGTCGTTTATTTGGACGAAAAACTGAATCAATATCGTCGTCATGCAGGAAACGTAACGATTGGCCCTAGGAAACCGTTTCGTTTTTGGAGAAAACTCTGGAATTCGATAAAAAAACGATGGTATTTCATCATTTTAGGCGGAAAAAGGAGGGATTACATAATCATCAGCAAAAAAATCCACGAACGATTCGACAATTATTGTTCAAAAAACACAAACTCCGAGCTGAAAATCGCCCATCCCGAGTTGCTTTCCTATTGGAAATGAGAAAACGATTACTTTTATACCCGACGCATTTTGAATATTCACTTCGTCGTCGTTACTCTATCGAGAAACGACTGCTTTCGTGGCCGCCCAATGCAAAATTTTCAAGTGGAACGAGTATACAACTATTTTTCTTTCCTGGAAACCGAAACGGCCAACAAATCTGAGAGGACGTCGCGCAGTCCGTGAGAACAAAACGAGTAGTTTCCGTTCCAAAATTCAGAAAGCACAATCGAAAAACGATTTTTTCCATTTTCGAGAGCTTCCGCACGCTGCGTCATGTGAAATTGAAATCGTTCAAAAATCGGAATCAGTTCCGGATGACAAATTTTTGTTGGATTTTCTGCTATTCGATTCAGTAAATTCTGAAACAAAGCCGCTTTTTGCCGATATCGTCCAGAATTTTGGTGCCGCAAAAGGGAATAACAGGCTCGCTGGAACAAGTTCGGCACCGAACTCACCATCCGAGAGGCATTTGAGTTGTGAATCCGATGCTGCAGGGTGGGTGTATGGAAAATGAGAGTCTCCGAAAGCGTCCCTAAAATGAGTAAAATCCACTGATCGTGCCCAATTTCCATGCAAATGGGGTAAATAGATTCTCGCAACGAATTTCTATACGCCATATTGCACCCCTGCCAGGACGCGATCCAATGATGAAGCGCGTTTTGAACGAAATAGGGTTCCAATTCTGATTTTGGAGGATTTTTCCTCTTCTTTTTTCGAATTCGAGCGGGAAACGGAATTTTTTCTCCTTCCGCATCGATGAGTTCGGCTTCGAGCAAAACCAGTCCGGCGTCAGGATGTTCTTCAAAAAATCGAAGCGTTTGTTCGTTTTTCTGCGGGAGCCAAACATCATCCTGATCGGAGAAAAAAACGATAGAACGACTGCACAACTGACCGGCTTTCTCAAAATTACGCGCGTAACCGAGTTTCTTTTCATTTTGAATGATTTGAACGTCGAACGGTGCTGTTTTTTGAAATTCATTCAATATTTCAAGCGTTTTGTCTGTCGATCCATCGTCACAAACCACCAGTTCATCTGGAAGAATCGATTGTTGTACGAAACTTTCAAGCTGTTTCTGCAAAAAACGTTCCCCGTTATACGTGCACATGGCGATTGAGGAAGAAAGCGGCTCCGTCATCGTGTTTCTCCGGATTTTGTATTTTCTCCAATTTGTGCATCACCACCCGTTTGTGCATCACTTTCAGATTCCACATTTTCGCAAAGCTGTGCATCGTTATAAGATTTCATATCTTCACCATCTTCTACAGTCTGAAAATTTTGATGGTCTTGAATCTGCTGAAGGTCCCGAATTCGCTGCTTTTGAATTCTGTACCTTCTAATTCGCACCCAAATTTTATAAACGCTCATGCTCCACCAGTATCGCAGGGGGTTCGAGGTGCGTCTGCCGCAACCAATGACCGATTCATCAGAACATTCGTTCATTTGAAACGCGCCCGGCAGCAAACTCATTTCGCGACAGTTGTTCCAGCCGGTAAATAACGCCATATCATAAGGAACGCACATGGGAAGCACGTTTTGAAGCAGACTCTGCGCACCTCGGCGAGTCACCATATAAGCGGGCGCAAACGCCATTCCTTTGATATTTGTTCCAATACTATATGAATTTTGCTTTGTTTTTAACGTTCTGAATGGAACGAACCCTTTTTCCCTGCACCGCGCCAGTCGCAGAAAGTCCCAGCAGGAGGAATATTGTGCCGCAAACTGTAACAATTCCGGCAAATTTTTTCGCGGAATCGCATCGTCTTCGCAGATGACGCACATTTCAGCGTCCGATTCAAGAAATGTTCGCAGCAAATTTATATGACTCATGTAGCAGCCGATTTCGCCGAATGTGGGTTTTCGTCCCATATTTTTCAGAAAAGCAGACTCATTTAAAAAACCCTCGGGAAGCGGTACTTCCGCATTCATTTCCACACCGGACACGCGAATCAGACGTACAGGAACGTCCGAAAACCCCTCTTCCACCTTTTTCCAGCGGCTTGTGCAGCGATCCAAATTAATTACAAAGCAATCAAACATTCAGATAAAAACAGAAGGAACAAAAAATAAGGACAAAATTTGAAAAAATAAACTCCTACTTATTTTTACCTGAAACGAGAAAAATGTCAATATCTTTTTCTCTCATTTTCCCAAAATTCCGTAAAATTTATGGTTTTTTCGAAAAATTGGGTCAATTTTCGTGGGGGGTGCTTGAAATTCACAACAAATATGGTAAAATTTTATCGTTTTTGGGTGTGGAAGTAGGCACTCATGGGTCTTTGGAATCAAACAAGAGGTTTTCTGTGGCTGCGACGAGCGTTATTGGGCTCCAGTGGGGCGATGAAGCAAAAGGAAAAATCGTGGATTTTCTGACGGAAAAGAACGATATTGTGGTCCGCTATCAGGGCGGTGCAAATGCCGGGCATACGGTTGTTTTTGACGGAAAAAAATTCAAAGTCGCATTGATTCCGAGCGGCATCTTCCATTCTCATATTATGAATGTTGTGGCGACCGGTGTCGTTCTGAATCCTGTAACGTTTCTCAAAGAAATCGAGGGACTGCGCGAACAAGGAATTCCGTGCAATAATATGATTCTGAGTGACCGTCTGCACGTCATTATGCCGTGGCACTTTGAAGAAGACCGACTCATGAACGAAACCACGTCAGGAGAGAGTATCGGAACGACGATGCGTGGAATCGGCCCCTGCTATCGCGATAAAGTCGGCCGCAGCTGGGCGATTCGGCTGGGTGATTTGTACCGCGAGTCCTTCCCCGAACGGGTTCGTGCGATCGTTCGAAAAAAGAACATGATTCTATTCGGCTTGGATCCGGACGGCGGAAAAGAACGGCTCGATGCGGAAAAAATTATTGCCGACTATTTGGAATACGCCGCCCAGCTGAAAGTTTATGTGGCCGACACGACGGCTTATTTACTCGACGCGCTCGATGCTGGAAAGAACATTCTGTGTGAAGGCGCGCAGGGAGCGCTGCTCGACATCGATCACGGAACGTTCCCGTACGTCACCAGTTCAAACAGTTCCGGCGTCGGCGTCTGCAATGGTTCCGGAATGCCGGCGCGAGCCATTCAAAAGATGGTCGGAATTGTAAAAGCATACAATACGCGTGTTGGCGGCGGCCCCTTCCCGACGGAACAGGATAATGAAATCGGTCAGCGTATCCGCGATTTAGGAAACGAATACGGTACAAATACGCACCGTCCACGCCGCTGCGGTTGGTTTGATGCGGTTGCTGCTCGATATACAGCGCGTTTGAGCGGTGCGACGTGTTTGGCGGTGATGTTGCTCGATGTCTTGAGTCAGCTCCCCGAAATTCAAATTTGTACGGAATACGAACTGGACGGCAAACTGACGAAGCATTTTCCTGCACATGTGGATGATTTGCGCCGTGTGATTCCTCATTACATCACGGTTCCCGGCTGGCAGAAGGATATTACGGGCTGTCGGACTTGGAAAGAACTGCCGGAAAATGCGCGAAAATACGTGAAATTGCTGGGTGAAATCATTGGAACGCCTGTTGAGATTTGTTCGGTGGGACCCGATCGCACACAAACGATTTTCGTCGAAGAATGAATATTGATTAAATAATGAATAGTTTCACATATTGTTGAAATGTGACTGAATATTGTTGAATTTTTTAATTCGTCTTTTCAAGGACAAAAAACAATCAAACAATAATCCGGAAGAAATACATCCTCACCGTGGATTTCTCCCGGATTTCGTTCATTTATGTAGATTTTTTTCGTTTGAACTCCTCACAATCTTTCATTTCGGCTTTCATTTCACCAAATTTTGTCATTTTTTCTCCTTTTTCCTCCTATTGGCCGCTTTTTAAAGAAGAAATTCAAAAATATTTGAAAAAAATCCAGAAAATGTCTGGGTCCCCTCTTTTCAATCAGAAAAAATCGTTTAAAATAATAAAAAAGTATTGGGACGTGAGGTCCTGCTGAGGAGTTTCCGATGAAAAATCGACGACACCGAAATCCGCTCGAAAGTTTCATACATACAAAAAAACGGTTATTTTCAGAGAAAAAGTGGAATTTCCCCTTGCGCTTTTTCCCGTTTGCGTGTATATTTCACCGCAATTCCGTTCAAATTTGGATGAGGGAGCCGCTTGAAAAAGGTTCCCAACCCAGAAATGCTGCAAAATCGACAAATGCGGCCAATTCAGCGGCGACGGCAGAACGCTCGGAACACGCCAAACGCAGCGAACTGCTTCAGAACGTCGAAGCGCTCCTTTTTTTGACTCGCGAGCCGCTCAGCACTCGGCGTTTAGCGCAATTTACGGGTGTGGAAGATTCGTCGATTATATCGGACGCTATTCAAAAACTGAATGCCATTTACGATTCGTCGCACTATGCGTTTCGCATTTTAGAGTTTGCTCGCGGTTTTCAGCTTCGGACTCGGCCGCAGTTCACTCCGTGGCTGAGACAGTTGTGCCACCAAGGCGGGATTGAAAATCAGGAAAGTCCTGAAATCCGCCTTTCACCTCCTGCGATGGAGACGCTCGCGATTATTGCGTATCAGGAGGCGTACAACACGCCTGCAACGCGTGCCGAGGTTGAATCCATTCGTGGAGTCCAATCCTGTACGGAAATCCTTCGTCAGTTGCTGGGTAAAGACCTCATCCGTTTTGCGGGCAGAAGTACGGAGCTGGGGCGTCCGCGTTTGTACAAAACCACCAAAAAATTCTTGGAAGTGTTCGGATTGAAGAGCCTTTCCCAGTTGCCTCACATTGATTTTCCATGACAAAAAACGAAAAGTTGCGGAATTTCATGATACGTCAGGGCTGAAAAGTCGGATATTCAGATGAAATGATGAAATTTTCATATTTTTCCTGAAATTTTCCGGAAACGATACAAGAAATAGTCGGTGTGTGCCGAAAAAAAGCGTAGTTTAACTTAATCGAGGATTTGGAGAGTCTGAATCCATTCGATTGTTCCTGAATGTTTGTTTTCCCGATACAAATTCAACGAGGAGATTTCAATGCGTAAATTTTTTGCTGAAAATGGTTTTACTGTGGAATCTGAGTTCGTCGTTCCCAGCAGTGAATGCTTCACTTTGCCGCCGTGCAAAATGGGGAAAAATAATTATGATGACGATGAAGATGACGATGATTATGACGACGA
>CAYTLK010000030.1:24900-29089 GCA_964438515.1 uncultured Planctomycetaceae bacterium | reverse complement strand
GAAGAAGATGATTGGGATAAAGAAGATGATGAAGATGATGAGGACGAGGATGAGGACTGGGAAGATGAAGATGAAGATGAAGACGAATGGGAGGACGACGAAGATTGGGAAGAAAAAGAAGACTGGGAAGAACTCGACAAAGACGACGAGTGGGAAGACATTGACGATGAGGAAGACTGGAGCGAGGACGACGAGGACGATGAAGACGATGAGGATGAGGATTCCGAAGATGATAAGTAACCGAGCGTAACGATGCTGACGTTTAAACAGAAATTTCTTGATGCAATTCGAGCCGGTAAAAAAACCCAAACATTAAGAATGTGGAAGACGTTACGCATTCATGAGAATCAAAAAAACTTCATTCCAGGTGTTGGTCCCATTTTTATTGATGAGGTGGAAGAAGTATGTTTTGAGGATCTGACGGATGCGGATGCGATTCCTGATGGTTTCGATTCGCTTGCGAAGCTGAAAACGGAACTGGAAAATATATACGGTGAAAATCCCGATGGAAAATTGTACAGAATTCGTTTTCATCTTTTAGCGCCTTCCGAAAAGGAAAAAAAAGAGAAAACGCCGCCACAGATTCCGTCACAGGAATCAAATTCCGTTTTAAATCCGCTTTTTCCTGGAGTTTCATGCAAACCGATTACGCTGGAGCCTCATGGACCGCTTCCTTTCTATGAAGGAATGACGATTTTAAAAAAAGAGGTTCCGCAGTTTTCAGAGGCGCAGACGGTTGAAAAGATGATTCGCCGCTGTCGTATCAATCGCAATGTTTGTGACTGGAATCATGAACCGGGAAAATCGCAGGATTTTTTTTCTCTTTTCATGCAGTCCCCCCGGAACGATGAAGGAATTCCTACTCTGGATGGGTATCGTCTGCGTTCTTTGATGCGAGACCAACTCACGGAAGAACAGTGGGAGGAAATTTGTATGATTGCGGCAGACGTTTGCAGCGCGTGGACCGAGTGGCAGTACGCGATTGAACAATGGTTCCGTTTTTTCAAAAAGCTCACAGATGCAAAAAAGAACTGATTTTTTATCCAGATGGGATTCCCCCTACTGGTAATTCCTGAAAAACATGTTAAAATAAGGATGTTTATACTCGTTTCACTTAAAAATTTCGCACTGGGCGACTACGGCGGCAGTCGTTTCTCGATAGAGTAACGATGGAAAAGCGAAAATTCAAAATGATTCGGGTTTATAAGGAAGTTTTGTGTCCGATACACTTTTCTGCATCAAAGGGTGTTTCACGTATTTCCCTGTTTTTCGGGTAAATTGAGCTTCCTAATTGAAAAGTTGTGCGTTAATTTCACCTTTACGAGGAGTTTTTCATGAAAGTTTTGGTAATTGGGAGCGGCGGCCGCGAACACGCAATGGCGTGGAAACTGTCTCAAAGTTCGCGTGTAGATCGTGTTTTTGTGGCACCTGGAAACGTCGGAACGTTCTTCGACGCGGAAAATGTGGCGATAAATCCTCTTGATTTCCCAAAAGTGATTCAGTTCGCAAAGGAAAACAATATCGGACTCGTTGCTGTGGGGCCGGAACAGCCGCTCTGTGCCGGAATTGTCGACGCGCTGCGTTCCGAAGGTCTTCGAGTTTTTGGCCCCACTAAAGCGGCGGCACAGCTCGAAGGAAGCAAAATTTTCTGTAAGAACGCACTTCGAACCGGCTGCATCCCAACGGCAGATTTTTCTACGTTTGACGATGCGGACGAAGCGATCGAATACCTCAAAAACCGCGACGATCTTCCTGTAGTGGTGAAAGCGGACGGTTTGGCGGCCGGAAAAGGCGTGTACGTCTGCAACAATCGCGACGAAGCGGTTCAGGCCGTCACGGAAATGACCGTCAACAAAAAATTCGGCGAGGCGGGTGCACGTCTCGTGATTGAGGATCGGCTGGACGGACAGGAAGCGAGTGTTTTGGCGATTACAGACGGTAAAACCATCGTAACTCTCCCGCCCTGTCAGGATCATAAACCTGCTTACGATGGCGACAAAGGTCCCAACACGGGAGGAATGGGTGCGTACTGCCCCGCTCCGATTGTGGACGATAAATCGCTCGCATGGATTGAAGAAAACATTCTTGTTCGCACCGTTCACGTCATGAATCGCTTGGAATGTCCTTTCTCCGGCGTACTTTATGCGGGTCTCATGATTGGGCGTCAGGGAATTAAAGTCCTCGAATTCAACACCCGGTTCGGCGACCCCGAGTGCCAGCCGCTTTTGATGCGTTTGAAGACGGATCTTGCGGACGTGATGGAAGCGACGATTGATCGGCGGCTCGACAAACTCGGATCGTTGGAATGGGACCCTCGTCCTGCGGTGGGTGTTGTGATGGCGTCCGACGGCTATCCCGGAAAATGCGCATACGGTTTCCCGATTCGCGGATTGGACGAAGTTGCGAAGATGCCGGACGTCAAAGTTTTCCATAGCGGAACACAGGTAAACGACAAAGGCGAAATCGTGAATGCCGGCGGTCGTGTGCTGACCGTGACGGCTTTCGGCGACAATATTGCGCTTGCGAAGAAAAATGCGTACGAAGCCGTTCGGAAAATCCGTTGGGAACGTGCGTGGTGCCGTCACGATATTGCGGATAAAGCGATTGCTGCCGAAAACGGAAATAAAGATTAACGTTTTCTGTTTTCTGCACACATATTAAATCGTACAGTATTTGAGAAGTGGTGTTGAAAGAAAGATTCAATTTTGTAACGTCTTTCTTTCAACACCTAAAATCACAGGGAGAGACATTTCGTTCATCCGCTTCCAGTTTTTTTGATGCTTTGCACCTTTTACACTCTTTATTTTACGATTTCATGACCGATCTTTCTGTGGAATACCCTTTTGCAATCCTTGAAGAATATATGCTGACAGACGACGATCCTTCGTATCCGATGGATTCGATACGTCTTTTGCATTTTACGGGCTTTGTGTCCCATTCAACCCTTGAAAAAGCGTTTGACGCGCTTTACATGCGTCATCCGTTTCTTACAAAACGCGCGGAACGTCGAGGGTTCCGTTATGTTTGGGTTCCGTGCGGGAAGAAACCTGAAATTCGCTGGCTGAAAGCATCGGCAGAGTCCATCAACGCAAGCGGTTTTCCATCGATGGAGCCGCTTCATCTGCTGGAAGAGCCGGGATTGAGAGTGTACGTGGTTGAGTCCGAAACGGAAAACTGGACGAAAATCCTCCTTCAGTTTCATCACAGCGTTTCTGATGGTTTGGACGAGATGCAGCTTATTGGAGAGTTGCTGACGCATTATGCGCGTATTTCTGGTTTGATTCCTCCCGACACGCCGCTTCAGCCGGTGGACGCCTCGAAACTCACGCTGCGCAGTGCTTTAGGTTGGTCGCTCGGCAGTTATTTACGCAACTTTTTTCATACATCTTTCACGACCCGGCATCTGACGTTGTTTTCGCCCAATCCGTTGTTTCGTCACACCCCTCGAAAACGCGGAACGCCGACGGAAAAGTATCCGTTTTTGCAGTCGCTTGCGCTGACTCCTGAAGAAACCAAAGCATACATTCGGAAAGCAAAATCCGCAAACGTGACCGTAAACGACCTGCTTTTATGCGACTTTTTTCAAACCATTGATGCGTGGCGAGTGCATTACAAGCGTGATTTTACGTACGGAATGACGCGCGTCATGGTGCCGATGAGTCTCCGCAAACCCATTCACGACGGGATTCCGGCCGCAAATGTCGTTTCTTCCATTTTCCTGGATCGAACCAAAAAACAGATGAGCGGCACACGAGACGAACTCATGTACGGAATTCATCGCGAAATGGAATGGGTGAAAAAGCACGACCAAAAGTACGTCTTTATTCTCGTTTTGAAAATCGTTTCGAAAATTCCAGGAGGGCTTCGACTGGTTTTAAACTCGAAAAAATGCCGATCGACGGGCGTTCTTTCCAATTTGGGGCAAGTGATGGAAATTGCGCCGGTTCCGAGAAATAGGGAGGGAAAAATTCAATTGGGGTCCAACGTCCTTGAATTTGTCGATGCGGCGCCCCCCATCCGCTCGCAAACCATGCTGTCGTTTTCCGCTTTAACCTATGCGGGCACGCTGCGCCTTTGTTTAAGATACGATAATCATTTTCTCACGCCCGAGGACGCGCGTACATTCCTCGATTTTTTTCACGAACAACTGACTGCCGACCTGAAAAGAAGCGACTTTTGAAACGATTTT
>CAYTLK010000030.1:12071-24800 GCA_964438515.1 uncultured Planctomycetaceae bacterium | reverse complement strand
CAATAATTCATTCGACGATTTTATTCCAAATTTATTTTTCAGCGGTTTAGTTCACGGTCGCTTTCTTATGTAAAATGAAGGTGAACGCGAATGGAACCCAGTAAAAATATGCGAAAAAGCATGTGAAGATGCAAATATGAATATTGCACGTGTACTGTATGAATAATTTATGAATAAAAAACCATAAATTCAATTAGAATCAGGAGGTTTCTATAATTATGAGTACCGAAGAAGAAAAAAATAACGTGATTCCTGACGACAAAACCGTCACTGAGTCCGAATCGAGGCCCGAAGTACAAACGGAACCGTGCGAGACGCTCCCGGAAAAATCAGAAATTTTAGAAAAATCAAAAACTGCAAAAACCGTCAAATCCACAGAATCGTGTGAACCTTCCAAAACGACAAAACCATCAAAAACGTGGCGTCAGCGATTCGTCGCGAATCGTCACAAATGGTGGGGAGTTTTTTGTACGTTTATGCTTTTGGCGCTTCCCGTTCTTCTGGCGCGCTGGATGGGGTTCGAGCAGTGGCAGCGCGAGGCGTTCATCTTTTCTGTGGTTCTGACGGTGCTGTTTTTGCACATTGGAACCTTCGTGCTTACGGTTTTTGTCCCCATTATTGCATCGTTTTTACTCCAATCGCTCTTCGACATTCCGATTTACTGGACTCTGCCGACGTTGATTTTCCTCGGATTTTCACTATGCTTCCGTTTTTCCGGCAAACACACGCAGATGCTTCATCCCGGCTGCAAGAATTGTATTTTTAGAATTTTATACAGGTCCATTTTGAGACGTGAGTAAAACGATACGCAAAACGGTATAATTCGTATAAATGAAACAAATGGTGATTTTAAAAAATATTGAATAAAAAATGAAAAAACGCCAATAAATAGAAAGAATATATGGAATTGTTTTCATCTTCGATTTTCAAATATCGGCAAACATTTCGTTTGTGTCGCGGATGGAATTATTTTCCCCATTTGCTTCCTTCAACCCCCTTTCTTTGTGGCAGATTATGAACAAATTTTGTGATGTTTCGTGTTTTCAGACAGTTCTGATTCTGTTTTTAACCCTCGCCCTTTTTACATCTGCGTCCTGCAATAAACGTCCATCAATCAATCCACACATTGTGAGCGCGCAGGAACAAGAGAAAGCGGCAAAAAAGAATGCGGAGGAACCCGCGCCGCAAGTTCCGGCGCCTCAACCCGTTCCGGTTTTGTCTCCTGAACAAATCGCGGCTGAAAATGAATACCATCTTGGTTTGAAATTCATAAATGGTTTGGAATGCGACAAAAACGAGGCGGAAGCACTCCTTCATTTTCAGAATGCCGCAAAAGCAGGCCATCCGAAAGCAATGTACGCGCTCGGAACCTGTTATTATTACGGTCACGGAACGAAAATTTCGTACAAAGACGCGCTCAATTGGTTTTATAAAGCCGCAAATTTGAATCAGGCGGATGCAGTGGTTCAGATTGCACACGCGTACGCCTACGGAAATGGAGTGGATCAGAATTATAAGGAGGCCGCTCGTTTGTACGAAATCGCCGCAAATGCAGGTGTTTCGCGGGCACAATTGAGCCTCGGAATACTGTACAGTAAAGGTTTGGGCGTCGAGCAGCAAGACGGTCAGGCGGCGAAATGGTTCCTTTTAGCGGCGGAACAAGGGGATCCGACGGCGCAGTACCTCATTGGAAAGGCGTATGAGGAGGGAAAAGGCGTGCGAATGGATGAACAGGAATCGACAATGTGGCTCCGCCGCGCCGAAGCAAACGGTTACAAGCCTGAAAATGAACCTGCGGACGACACGCCGGACGCTGCGGAACCTACGGATGTTGCGGAACCTACGGACGCTGCGGGACCTGAAGATTCGGATGCGGAATCTGCGGAGGAACCCGTTGCGGAACCTGAAAATTCAGACGCGGAATCTGCTGAAAATTCAGACGAAGAATCTGCTGAACCTGCTGCGGCTGACGAGGAAAATGAA
The DNA here is from genome assembly GCA_964438515.1 of uncultured Planctomycetaceae bacterium. Taxonomy (GTDB): domain Bacteria; phylum Planctomycetota; class Planctomycetia; order Pirellulales; family Thermoguttaceae; genus RGIG3701. The sequence continues at coordinate 22,817 of CAYTLK010000030.1, read as the reverse complement.
ACGGAAACCGAGACGGAAGAAGAAACCGAATCGGACGAACTAACTTTGTAATTATTCTGTGTTTTTTTAAGCACGAAATTGCGACAGAAAAAAGGAAAAATGATGTTTCGACGAGAATTTATTCAAACATTGTGTGCAAGTGCGTCATTCCTGGCGATGCGCAGCTCCATTTTTGCATCGGAAACGCTTCAGCCGACTCAGGTGGAAGACGGAAAAGCATGGTTTAATCTTGAAAAAATTCCGCTTGAAGGGCGCGCGTGGGAAAATGAGGAACGCATTTCGCCGTACGACCGTTTTCCGAAACGATGGATGGAACAGATTCCAGACGGTGTACGCGGAAATTCGACTCATTCATCGGGAATGGCGCTTCATTTTACGACGGATTCAGAACAAATTTGGATTCGGTACGAAAATACAAGCACAAATCTGCAAATGTGGCACATGGCGGCGGCTGGCGTGAGCGGCTTCGATCTTTACTGCAGAGACGATGCGGGAAAGTGGCGCTACTTTAAAACGGTTCAAAACGGCCCCAAAGCGGAAGTTCTTATTGGAAACGGCTTCCCGGATCGCAAAAAGCGCGAGTTTTTGATGTATTTTCCTCTGTATAACGGCGTAAAGTCGGCGGAAGTCGGCGTTACAAAAGACGCAAATTTTGACGTTGTGACGCGTGAGGAGAAACCGATGTTGTTTTACGGAACGTCCATCTGTCACGGTGCGTGCGCCTCGCGTCCCGGAATGCCGCACCCTGCGATGCTCGGTCGGCGTCTCGACCTTCCTTTCTGGAACTTCGGATTTTCGGGATGCGGGAAAATGGAGCCGGTGATGGCGGATGCTTTCGCGGAATTGGATCCATGCATCTACATCCTCGATTGTTTACCGAACATGAATCCTCAAATGGTGACGGAACGTGCGTACAATTTTGTGATGAAATTACGTGAAAAACGACCCGAAACGCCGATTGTGCTTGTTGAGGACCGACGTGCGCCGCGCGCGTGGCTCGACAAAGGAAGCGACTCTTTCCACAATGCAAATCATGCGGCGCTGCGGGCAGAATATGAAAAACTTTTGGCCGCAAATGTTGCTGGTTTGTCGTATATTGAGGGCGATTTGCTGCTTCCTCCGGACGGCGACGGGTCGGTCGATAATTCCCATCCGAATGATTACGGATTTTTCTGGCAGGCAAACGCGATGGAGCCGGTTTTGCGAAAAGCGTTGAACCGTTAATCCGTTCAATATTCAATCATTGATTATGCTGGTTCCACAATGAAATTCAGTTTTCACAAAGACTGTAAGAGCCGTGGTGCGCAACTCCAACGGCGGACGGGAAAACTAAAATTCAAAATAGTGTTAGTATAAATATTGATTTCAATCGTCCGATTTTCGGGAACACGTGCGGAGGAAACTTTTCACGTGTTCTTTTTTAATTTTCCCATTTCCCTTCCTTTATGTATTTTTCCGTATTTATTCCTTTTAGAAAGGTGGATAAAAAATGAAATCCCTCTCACTTTGCGCACGTCGCACACTCACCGTATTTTTTGCACTCGCTGTATTTGTTGCATTTAACGCATTCCCAACATCCCTCTCAGTTTACGCATCTCCGCCGTCGGACGAATACAAACTCATTTGGAACGACGAGTTTGACGGTACACAACTCGACGAAACGAAATGGTTTCCACGTTTCAGCGGTCAGGTTCGTCGGGATGCGGTAAATATGCGCGAGGCGCTGTCGCTCGATGGAGACGGACACCTCCTCATCACCACTTCCAAACAAAACGGCCGTTACGAAACCGGCTTTTTAACAACTTACGATCGTTTCTTTTTTCGTTACGGTTACGTCGAATGCCGCGTTCAAATGCAAAAAGTCCCCGGCTACTGGTCCGCATTTTGGATGATGCCGCGTAAAATGCAGACTTTCGACACGCCGAATCCGAACGAAGGGGGCGTCGAAATCGATATTTACGAATATCTTTGCAAAGAAAAAGACTCTTTGAAACAGAATCTCCACTGGAACGGCTACCAACCTGGAAAACATCAGCATGTCGGAAAAACCCAGAACTGGCCGGGACTCGGCGACGGATTTCACGTAATTGGAATGGAATGGACGCCGGCTGAATGCATTTTTTACGTCGATGGAACGGAAACATGGCGCACTTCCGAAGCCGTTTCGCACCTCGAATCGTTCCTCAAACTCACTTGCGAAGTGGGTTCCTGGGGCGGTAAAATGCAGGATTTTGAGACCCAGCTTCCCGATTCGGTCGTTTTTGATTATGTGAGAGTTTATCAGACGGACGAACAAATTCAGGAAAAGGAAAAAACGGACGCAAAAACGGACGCAAAAGGCGATGTAAAAATCGAAGAAAAATGAAAAGGAGAGACAAAATGAGTGTACAAAAATCAATAACGATGTTTTTGTTCTTTCTGACTCTTTTTATCGGTGGACGGACCGAAACGTTTTTGAGTGCCGCAGACGCATCTGCCGCCGCCCCTACATCGAGCGTAGTTTCTACACCGTGGCAGATTGTTTTTCGGGACGATGTGGCGCAAGTTTGGTCGGGAAATCCCGTCACTTTTGAATTTTTGCAAAAAGATAGTTTCATTTTTGCGGCATTTTATGACGGAAACGACAAAAAGATGGTCGTCGGGAAGAAAAATCTTTCAGACGTCAGCAGTCCGTGGGAGTTCAAAAAGCTGGAAACCGCCATTGGATGGGACTCTCACAACTACATTCGGATGACGTTCGACCGCTCCAACTGCCTCCATTTATGCGGAAATATGCACTGCGTTCCACTGATTTACTATCGTGCGGCAAAACCTCTCGACATTCAGTCGCTGGAGGCGCAAAATCGGATGCTTGCACCAAGCACCTCCCTGCCGGACCTCCAATCGGCTCGTGAATCTAGGTGTACGTACCCGCACTTCCTCAAAAATGCGGACGGAGCGCTTATTTTCGGGTATCGTGACGGTTCAAGCGGAAACGGCTCCCAAATCTGGAACATTTACGACGAAAAAACCTGTACGTGGAGTCGTCTTTTGGACGTTCCAATGTTCGACGGTGAAGGAAAATGCAACGCGTACTACCAGGGACCAACTTTGGGACCCGACGGGTTCTATCATATGGCGTGGGTGTGGCGCGACACTCCAGATTGTGCAACAAATCACGATCTTTCGTACATGCGCAGCCGCGATCTCACGCACTGGGAAAAAAGTGACGGTTCCGAACAGATTTTGCCTGTCACACGTTCCAACAGCGAGGTCGTCGCTGCGCTTCAGCCGGGTGAGGGGCTGCTGAATCCGCTGGTTGCGCTGGGGTTTGATGCTGAACAACGGGTCATTATTTCTTATTCACGTTACGACGAACAGAAAAACAACCAACTAATGCAGGCGCGGCTCGAAAATGAAGGGTGGAAACACTATCAGACGTCCGACTGGACGCACAGTTGGATCTTCAGCGGAGGCGGATGCATCCCCACGGAATTAAGTTTCAGCGAAATTTCGTGCTTGGAAGACGGAACGCTGGTTCAGTTTTGGAACCGAAAATACGAAACGTCCGGAAAGTTCGTACTGGATTCAGAAACTTTGAAACCTGTACGTCGTGCACCGGCAGAATCGGCGCTTCCTCCGGAATGTTTGCGCTGTGAAAATCCGCAGGAAAATCAGGTCCAAAAACGATTTTCTGTTGAGGACTCGAAAAATCCGAATCAAATGTTTCTGTTTGTGTGGGAAACGTTTCCCGTCAATCGAGACCGTCCGTACGAAACGGCTCCGAATCCCAGCACGCTGCGTATGTTTTTGCTGAAACGGGAGTGACGGCAAAATTAGAATAAAGTTTAATATTCGAAAGAGTCCGAAAGGAGCCAAAGAATCGGCAAAAGCGGACTCGCAAGAGACAAAAAACCCGTTCCATATTCAGGTTGGAAATTCGAAATTCCCGACCAAAAATATCGGACGTTCTGAAACGTATTTTCTAATAAATGTACAAAATTCCCGTCATAATGTTCCATGAGTGCTTGCGCCTCAGAACTCTGCTGCTTCAAAAGATGATTCAGGAGGGTTGAGTCGGGAATCATTCCATCCATATCGCCTGCCGCCCGATGCATTTCGCGCATGGAATCCGCACTCATGAGGCTCCGCGCGTCTTTTTGAAACTGCGTAAAATTTTCAGAATGCGTCACTACTAGCGCCACCGGAACGGGAAGGCGCTTTTCCGGATTTCCAACATAAATTTGGTCGAAACGCTGCACAAGTTTTTGTGCAACGGCTTCAATCGCGGGTTCCCGATGCGACTCGCATGTTTTTCCGACCGCAAACGGGTCCGCAATAAAAACGACTCCGAGAGGTGTTTTGGAGTCGGGATGGTTCAAAAGCCATTCACCCAGATGCGGATTTTCTATGGAAAACTCGTAAATATTGAGCTGAATCCCTCGCAACTCCCCTTTGGACCCGCAAAAAAAGGTTCGCCGCAGCACATCCATCAGAACCGAAAACCAGAAAACCTGTTTTTTTCGTACATGTAACGTACAAACCCGATTTTCCGTTGGTTCGTGCATTGGAACTGGCGGAATTTTGTTCATATACGAATCTAGGTTCGTACGAAAAACATTCGGTGCGGCTGTGTCGGAGAGAGAAACCGTCAGATTGAGCCATTTCGGAATATTCGTCTGAATTTCATGAACCATTCGTAAAATAAGCGTCGATTTTCCAGAATTTCGTCCGCCGATGAAGAGGAGATTCATACGTTTCATGGTATTTGAAGTTCTGAAGTTCTGGAAAAACAAGGAAAAGGAACAATTCGCCGCACATTATTTCAGGTGTACTTGAGATTTCCGCTTCACCGACGTTTGGCGCTTTCTGCAACACGGCTGCAAGGCTCAATCTTTGAAATTTGATTCATTTTTTAAACAAGTTCCCGATTTTTTTCATAATGCCGCCTTTTTCACCATCTTCAAAAAACCGTCTTAAGGATTTCATCTGAATCAGCGTTTCCACATCGGCCCTTTGCTTCAGAACGTCTCGAACCTGAGAAATCTGTTCCTCCGACATTCTTTTTGCGCAATCTTCAATCATTTCGGGAACTTGGAGTGACCCCACCGCGAGCAACTGACAGAAAAGCCGTAAAAGTTCCGCAATGCTCCCCGTCCCGGATGTGAAAGATTGAGGGCGCAAGGTTTTGCTTTCCTTCAAACACGCAAGGAACCGTTCCGCAACCGCCTCCAGAAAGGACTGACCGCACAGCGGGAGCAAATGCTGCAGGAAACGCTGACGATTTTCTTCGTCCAGACGCGACAGAAGATTCATGTTCAAAATGGGCCATTGAACGTAAAAATCGGAATAATTGTCGTCATTTCCGGAAAAATCATTTTCAAAAAACCGCTTGTACAGCAGCTCTTTTACAATGTCGGGAAGCGACGAACGTAAAATCTCGGTCATTTGCGGTTCACAATGCGAGTCTTCACCATGAAAACACCATTTTGCAAGAAAATCTACCTGCATCGACGGTTCCGGAAGCGTAAAAACCTGCGGGAAAGCGCGTGGATAGGCCCACAAATAGACGTCTTCCGTCAGTGCGCCGGGCGTATTATTGAACAAATTCCAAAAATTCGTAGAACTCAAACCAAAACCGCCCAGTCGGGAAAGCCACTTCGTGTGAAAACGTTCGAGAAAAACGATGTCTCCCGCCTGAATTTTTTCCTTCACGAACGACAAAACGCCTTCTGAAAAACGTTCACGCAAAGTTGCATCGGCCGCAAAAAACGGCGCAAAGGTCGTTTGAACCGCAGCATCCTCCCAAGTGTCGAGCAGTCGCGCGTTCAACAAGTTTTCAAGCAAAAGATGAAATCGACGTTCGTTTTTCATTAAAAACTGTCCAATATTCGGAAGATTCGCAATTTCCGACAGACGCGTGACGTCCAGCGTGTCGGGATGACGAACCAGCTCGAAAAACATTTCGGACGATTCCCGCCGCGCCCAAACGGCTGCCGGTGCGTTGCTGTGGAAGCGGTCCACCTCTTCATATTTGCCGTTTTTGACCGACTGAATGATGAATTCAACGTAACGCGGAACCTCCGCGAGCGTACTTTTTTTCATCGTAAAAATATTCCAAGCGGCATTGGTTCCTCCAAAACAGCTTTCCGGAACGGCTTCCTGCGGCGTGAACGGATTCCACAGTCCCACAACGATCGCCGGAGAAAGCATTGCGTCTTTTTCATACGTTGAAAAGGAAAGCTGTTTCCAAATTCCTTCCGGCAAAATCCGACACAACGCCCACAACGCCGCCGTCAATTTTTCTTGCGGCGCCGCGATAAAAATACGACCGCTCGCACTGCGCAGCCACCAAGAACGAATCAGAAATTCCCAGATCGCCAAAAGTTCCGGATCGTTTTTCATCGTCTCGAACAAGGAATCCTGAAACATTTCACCCGCTGGAAATAATGCAGGAGTCGGAAGCTGCGTCGTTTCAATTCCTGAATTATCGCACTTCCAACACGGACTTTTCCACCATTCGAGAACCGTTTTCGCATTGATTTTCGCATCCAGATCGCACAAAACATGTGCAAAATAGTTCCCTGCTCGTTTCGTGACGGGATCCTCGCCGAGATAGACGCTTTGAAGCGCAATACTTCCGGTTCGTTCGCCTCGGCAGTAAAGCAGTTTTATCGGGTACGGACCTTGAAAAGCAACGGGGACGTCCACTTTATAATTCAGCGCACGCATGCAGGTAGAATTTTCTTCCGACGAAAGAGGGGAGGAAAGGGCGCGAATCTGGAAACCGCTTTGGCCCGAAACGCTTTCGCCCGAAAGACACGAGGTGTAATAAAACTGCTTCATTCTTTTCTCCAAAAGCCGAACGGAAAAAAATTCCAAAGAATAACGTTCCTAAGAACAACTCTACCCATATTCTGTATTATACCACAAAAACAGGATTTGCGCAAGGACAAAAAATCAGATATCGGAAAATCTCTGTAAATTCTTTTCAAAATTCTCAAAACATTCCGTGTAACTGTTACTGTTGATGAAAGGCTGGCGAAAATACAGCATTTTTAACGTCTGGTGAAAAAATAAACATTATACGGATTGTATCAATACTTGAAATTGAAATAAAATTTTGAAGAAAATTATCAGAAAAGTAATAATATAGTATGCACTCCCTCCTTTTCGATTGGGATATTTTTGGTACAATAAAAATACTGGGTAAAATGAACAGTTTCCGTTTTCCGGAATTTCGTGGTTTGCACGGATGTTATTTTGTTTATTGTGCCAAAATACCGTTTTGTGTTTCGTTTTGTGTGATAGTTTATGAAAACACCATTATTTCTTTTTCCGGGCTTGGCCTGTAACGAACGTCTTTACAACGCACAGAAGTTCGGTCTCGACAATATTTTAAATGTCGTCGTTCCAGACTGGATTCGTCCCACAGGAAAGGACGATGTGGAAACTTTCGCCCTGCGTTGGGCTGAACATGTGTGGGAGACCTACTATTCTGAAAACGTATCCGAACAAAATCGTCTGGACCCCGCGCTGGGGTGCTACGTCGGCGGGCACAGTTTTGGCGGAATGGTTGCTCCCATTGTTGGAAACTATCTTGAACAAAAAGGAATCCCAATTCACGGCTGTTTCCGTTTCGCATCGGCTACCGTTGTGGATGAAATTCCTACAAAATGGCGTATTATTGGACGTCTGCTGAATATCTTTCCGGATGGATCGTGGCTGACCATCAAAACCTTCTGCTACCTCCGCCTCAATTTTACCAGCAAGAAAAATCGTTCCATTGCAAAAGACGAACTCTATCAGCAAATCGTTGAAACACCTGTACGGCGCAGTTTTCACATCGTTCGAATGCTGTACAGCTGGAAAACCCGTGAAACGCGGACCTATGATTTTCCGATTCTTTACATTCGAGGAGCGCAGGATACTGTAATTCCGCCGAGTCCAACAACCAAGGCGATTGTTCTTCCACATGCAGGTCACGGAATGATGATGACGCAAAGTGCGAAAGTAAATGATTTAATTCGAAAATTTGTTTACGCCAACACTTGACAAAATCCTCCCCATCCCGTACAATGAACGAATCTGGAATCCGCCAGGGTGAAATGTTAGTTTATTTTACGGGAGTTTAGTATGGAAAATTATCCGATTGGTGTGTTTGCGAGTATTGGCGCCGGGTTGGGCGTTCGGTTGGAAGTCGTCGAGGAGCTGGGAATTCACACGGTCCAGCTCTGCTGTCCCCACAAAGAGGCTCGGACGCCTGAAAATGCGAAGGATTTTATCGAAAAACTGAATAAAATCGGTGTAAAAATCTCCGTCGTCTTCTGCGATTTTAAAGGCGAGAGTTACGCGACGATCCAAAAAACGAGAGAAACCATCGGTCTGGTTCCGCCGGATCTGCGGGCCGCGAGAAAGCAGGAAATCTGTGAAATCGCCGACTTCGCAAAGACTTTGGGGTGCGACCGAATCGGAATTCACATCGGCTTCATCCCTCATGAAACCGATTCTCACGATTATCGCGATCTGGTTGCGTCGCTGCAGGAACTGGCGGACTATCTGAAGTCGCAGGGGCAGGCGTTCCATCTCGAAACCGGACAGGAAACCGCCGACGGGATGCTTCATTTCCTCAACGATGTGGGACGCGACAACATTTTCATCAATTTTGACCCTGCGAATATGATTCTGTATGGTTCCGGCGAGCCGATTCCGGCATTGAAACAACTGGGAAAATACGTGCGCAGCTGTCACTGCAAAGACGCAAAATGGGCGGCGAAACCTCGAGAAGAATGGGGTTGTGAGGTCCCGTTCGGCGAAGGGGATGTGAACGCAAAACTTTTCCTCCAGACGCTGAAGGAAGTGGGTTACGTGGGACCTTTGACGATTGAACGGGAAATTCCAGCAGAGCCGGAGCGTCAAAAAGCCGAAATTCAGCGCGCGATGACGCTTATTGAGTCTCTGAAAAAGGAAATTTGGGGCTGACGTTTGTGAAACTTATACCGGAATTGTGCGGGAATTCCTCCAGTTTTCCCCTGCATATTCCGGTATTCTCCCCCCGTTTTCTCCCACTTTTCCCCACAATCCCCCACTTTCCAACTATCTATACTACCCATTCATCCCAATTTAACCCAAACTTTGCAGAAATTTAGAAAATTTTGAGATTTTTTACAGAAAATTTGAAAAAATCAAATATTTTTTGAAAAAAACTCTCCCCCACTCTTGCAATTATCGATAAAATTGGGTATGCTATAAGAAATGTAACGGGGTGTGCAACTGCATTTCCCACCAGTTTTTGTGCGGTGAAAATCCGCTTCCTACCTTTTTTCAAGGAGTTTTAACAATGACGTTAAAAACTAATCGTCGTAATTTTCTCAAAGCCACGGCAGTTGCCGGAGCTAGCACCCTGATCGTCAGCGACCTGATGGCCCAGGATTCCCCGAACGAAAAAGTGGCCTTCGGCTGCGTCGGTATCGGCGGAAAAGGCACAAGCGACTCGAACGATGCAAACCGTTTCGGCCACGTAGTTGCGTTCTGCGACACGAACCGCAACCAGCTTAAGGGCGGCGCGAAACGTTTTGAAGGTGCAGAATCTTTCGAAGATTTCCGTGAAATGTTCGATAAAATGGGCGACAAAATCGACGCCATTACGGTGAGTACTACCGACCACATGCACGCAACTATTGCTGCAGCGGGTATGAAACTCGGAAAGCACTGCTTCACGCAGAAACCGCTGACTCGTACAATTTTCGAAGCTCGACGTCTTCGCGAAATCGCAACGGAAAAAGGCGTTTGCACCCAAATGGGAAACCAGGGTTCTGCCGGTGATGGTCTGCGTGAAAGTTCCCGCATGATTCGCAACGGACTTCTCGGAAACGTGAAAGAAGTCGTCGTTTGGTCCAACCGTCCCGTTTGGCCGCAGGGTGGAGAACGCGCGGAAGGTCAGCCGGTTCCGGATTATCTCAACTGGGAAAAGTGGATTGGAACCGCTCCGATGCGTCCGTTCGTTCCGGGTGCTTACGACCCGTTCGCGTGGCGCGGCTGGTGGGACTTCGGGTCCGGCGCACTCGGCGATATGGCGTGCCATACGGTGAACGTTGCGTTTGCAGCTCTCGACATTAAGGACCCGACGTGGGTTCAGGCGATCACTTCCGGTCACAATTACGATTCTCTTCCGAAATGGTCGCAGATCACGTTCGATTTCCCGGCAAACGATTGGCGTCCAGGATTCAAATTCACTTGGATGGACGGCGGAAAACGCCCGGATCCGAGCATTCTTGAAGGAAAAGCTCCTTCTGGTTCCGGTCTGCTGCTCATCGGTGAAAAAGGCAAATTCTTCTCCGCAAACGATTACGGTCAGGACCGCGATCTTCTCGGAACCATCTCGGCTGAAGACGAAGCAAAAGCTCTCGAAGTCGCAAAACAGCAGCTCAAAGACGAAGACCTCTATGCAGGTCCTTACGGCGGTCACTTTGGCGAATTCGTCGAAGCCATCAAAACCAACAATCCGAAACGCTGCTGGTCCAACTTCCCGAACTACGCCGGTCCGCTCACCGAAACGATTCTTCTCGGAAACCTCGCCGTTTGGGGAGCTTCCAAAGAAGAAGTGATGGGGCCGAAAGTCGAATGGGACGCCAAAAACCTGAAAATCACCAACAATCCGGAAGACAAAGCGCGCTTGGAATCCCTCGTTACGCCGAGTTACCAGCACGGCTATCCCGTCATCTGAGTTTCAAACCTCAAACTGTACTTTTCCGGAACTTTTGATAT
>CAYTLK010000030.1:0-11971 GCA_964438515.1 uncultured Planctomycetaceae bacterium | reverse complement strand
GTGCCGACAGAGTTCACTGGAATTCTGCCGACACAGGATTTCCGGAAAAAGGGACGCTCCGTGTTTCACGGGTGCCCTACCCCCCCAATTTTACCTACCTTTTTAATTTCGTTTCTGAATGACTCGGAATGAAATTATGAATCTTGATTTAAGGAGACTATTGTATGAGTCAAACCAACCGTCGTAATTTTCTGAAAACGTCCGGTCTGGCTGCCGGCGCCGTCGCGATGAGCAGCAGTTTCGTCGCTCGCAGCGCGCATGCTGAAGGCACGGAAGAAATCAAAGCAGTGTTGATCGGCTGCGGCGGACGCGGAAAGGGTGCTGCGGCAAACTTCCTCGCCGCCTCCAACAATACCGCTAAAATCGTCGCTGTCGCCGATGCGTTCCCCGATAACGCAAAAGGTGCTGCAAATCAGTTCGGAGTTGCAGAAGACCGCGTTTTTGCCGGTTTTGACGCTTACCGCAAGGTTCTCGCCATTTCTGAAGCAACTTACGTCATCATCGCGACTCCTCCGGGATTCCGTCCGATTCATTTCAAAGCAGCTGTTGAAGCCGGCAAAAACGTCTTCATGGAAAAACCCTGCTGCGTCGATGCACCCGGTTTCAAAATGTTGATCGAAGGCGCGAAAATCGCTGACGAGAAAAATCTGAAAGTCGGCGTTGGTCTCCAGCGTCACCATCAGGCCGGTTACATCAATGGAATCAAAGAAATCCAGGACGGCAAATACGGCGACATCATTTACTCCCGCGTTTATTGGAACGGCGGAGGTGTGTGGGTCCGCGGTCGTCAGCCGGAGTGGACCGAAATGGAATATCAGATGCGAAACTGGTACTATTTCAACTGGCTCTGCGGCGACAACATTTGCGAACAGCACGTTCACAATATTGATATCGGTAACTGGGTTATGTCAGCCACCAATCCGGACTGCAACATGACCGACAAATACGCGCACCCGGTTGAAGTCAACGCAATGGGTGGACGTGAAGTCCGTAAATTCAGCGGAAACTATGGCGAAATTTTCGACCATCATTTCTGCGAATTCACGTATGCCGACGGTCGTAAAGTGTTCTCTCAGTGCCGTCACCAGCCCAACACGTGGAACAGCGTCTCGGAAGCGGCTCACGGAAGCAAGGGAGCCGGCGGTGTCGCGTCGCGTGGTCAGGGAATTGATCCGTATCAGCAGGAACATGTTGATTTGATCGCAGCCATCAAGAGTGGAATCCCCTACAACGAAGCATACATCGGCGCCTACAGCTCCATGACGGCAGTTCTTGGCCGTTATGCGAGTTACAGCGGTCAGGTCATCAAATGGGACGATGCGGTTGCAAACGGCAAAGCACTCATGATTTATGATGGTCACGACCAGCTCACGATGAACAGCGAAGCACCTGTTCAGCCCCAGCCGGAAGACGTCATTGAAAAGACCAAAGAAACTTACGCAATCGCCGTTCCGGGCGTTTGGAAGCCTTGGTGATTTTGTAAACGATAAGGATTTTATCCCGATCGTGTTCGGGGTAAAATCTTAAAAAAACGAAACCTTCAAAACCTTTTTGTGAAAAACGAAACAGGTTCTGGAGGTTTTTGTACATATTGAAGACTTTTAGCACACAAAATGAATACTCACAGAAGGAAACCGACTTGAAGTTTCCTTCTGTGAAATTTCAAAATCTATTCAATCGTATCTCTCCTTAGAAACTAAAGAAAGCTAAAATAAGCAGAATGACGAAAAAGACGAGCGCCACGATGCCGTAAATCACTTTTTCGTTCACTTTTGTGGAGGAAGGTGTGCCTCCCTTTTTCGCAGAATTTACGGAGGAACCATACGTAGTACGGCTGATTTTGCTGGGGCTTTTCTTTCTTTGCTGCATGACGGAAGAACCCAGATTTTTCGCGTGCGAAACGGAACTGTGCCGAGCGGCAGACGAATGCGAACTCACGGAACTTGCAGAACTGCTTTCCCCGGCGGAAAAATTCAATACATTATTCGTACTGCTTCCTTCTTTCCGATGAGTGGTCGATTGGGAGGACGAGGACGCGTTGAGGAAGTCGAAAGATGGGGTTGAATCGGTCGATTTCTCTTCTTTTTTGATGGAACCGCTCAAATTCGTGTCGGAAGCCGCAGCGTGTTTCGAAGCCGAGTCGGATTTTATACCGGACGTTCCGCCAGATTTTACATCTGAACCTTGTTTCGAAGACGAAAATGAAGAGGAGGAGGTATTAAAATGAAGGTCCTTTGAAAAGTCGAGTTCAGACTTTTTAGACGATGAACTCCCCTCCGCGCTGCTTCCGGCACTTTTTGAAGACCCGTCATGAGACCGAAAAGAGGAGAAATCCAGCACATCAGCGGCAGATCCGTGATCGAAAGACGAACTTTCGGAACCGGTTTCATGCTTCGAATCGGACCCCCATTCGTCAAATTGAGCGGAAACGCTGGACGATGAGATCGAAAGCTTCCGATTATCGCCCATTTTTTGCCGTAATTTTCCCAAAGCGGAGAAAAGTCCTCCCTGAACGGGTCGGGAATCCTTGGAAGCGGACGCACGATGCAACTCCAAACCTGAAAGTCGGAACGAATCCTCCGTAGATTTTCCACTATTTGCGAGACTCGCAATTTCCGCAAGAGCGTCCAGCTCCTTTTTAGCGTCATCTTGAAGCTCGCCCTGTTTTTGTTCGTGTTCCGCATCTTTTTTACGCTGCAATGAAGAAAGAGAACCCGTAAAACCCTCCACTTTTTGGCCGTGTTCAAGGAGCCAGCAGGTCAAATCGTCCACGACTTCCTGCGCACTTTGCTGACGGTCATTTGGATCTTTGGCCATCATCTTCCAACAAATCGCGGCCAAATCGTCCGGAACATCCGGACGTTCTTCACGAATCGGCGTCGGCATCCGCTTCTGATGTGCTGCAATTCGCTGCGCAAGAGTCCCGTCCGGGAACGGAACGTGACCGACCAGAAGGTAGTACAACGTGCATCCCAGCCCGTAAATATCGGCACGCGCGTCCACATTATGACTGTTGCGAGCCTGTTCCGGAGCGAGATAGTCCGCCGTTCCAAGCACATTTTCGTCATACGTCAAGGTTAAAGATGTACGTTTTTCATCTGTGAACCGAGCGAGACCCAAATCGAGCACATGCACGTTATCGTCTTTATCGACGAGCAGGTTTGCGGGCTTCATATCGCGGTGAATCAGCCCCGCCATATGCGCGTGATGCAGCCCGGTCGCCGCCTGACGGATGTACTTTGCCGCCCGATAAATGTCCATGGGACCTTCTTTTTTCACAAGCGACAGCAGATCTGGCCCGTCAATATATTCCATCACAAGGTAGTAAATGGAATTCCCCTCCGTATCGACGTCATATGCACGTACGATATTCGGATGATCGAGTGCCGCAACCGCTTGAGCCTCTAAAAGAAAGCGTTCCAAGTAGGATGAATCGGACGTAACTCGGCTTTTCGGCAGAACTTTGATCGCCACCTGACGTTCCAGAATCGTGTGAACCGCCAGATACACGCTGCTCATTCCTCCTGCGCCGATCGCGCGCAGCAGTTTGTACTGACCGAGGAAAAACCCTTTGTACTTTCCGGCAAAAATATTGTCAGACTGCCACTGGGTCAGATATTCCTTCTGAATCAGCCACTCCGAAAAAGCATGTGCATCGTCGGGATTTTCCGGTTTCACGTCCGCACGCCACGCACCAAGATACGCATCAATCTGTTCTCTGCTGTTGAACAAACGTGAGCGTTCAAGCATCGCGAGATAATCCGTCATGACTATTTCAGCCATTGCAACTCCACTTGAATCCATACATTTTATAAATCTTTGCCATTTTCGCTGTTTTCCCCAAAAAACCTCGCCTTCTGACAAAAGGGTATTTTAATATTATCAATATATCAGATTTTATCTTGAAATTCCAGTGCTAAATTTAACTTTTGCTCAATTTTCTTGAAAAATTTTAAAATTTTCTATCATTTATGATTATTGCAACGATATTTACGCTTTATTTTCATGTTTTTTGCTCCTGAAACTTGAAAAAGTTTTATTTTTTGTTACAATGGAGGGGAGGAAAAGTTCGTTCCCTGTCGGATTGAAAAATGGTTTTCAACGACCATGGAAATTTTCTGCGGTTCAGGATTCTGAAAAAATGATTGGATTGGTCGATTGTAACTCGTTTTTTGCATCGTGTGAGAAAGTTTTCGTCCCAAGTTTGTGGAATCGGCCGGTGGTGGTGCTTTCAAACAATGACGGATGTGTCGTTGCGCGGTCGCCCGAAGCAAAAGCGCTCGGAATCCCGATGGGGGTCCCGTATTTTCAGGTGAAACGGAAATGCGAGGAACTGGGAATCCGCGTTTTTTCCGCAAATTTTGAACTTTACGCCGACTTGAGCCGCCGCGTGATGCAGTGCCTGCGGAACTGGTGCGCAGATGTGCAGGTTTATTCCATCGACGAGGCGTTTTTGAATCTTGAGGGGGTGGAAAACGCTGAGACCGAGCCGTTTCAGAAAAATACAATCCGTACTATTTTCAAATGGACGGGAATTCCCGTTTCTTTTGGGGTGGGACCCACGAAAACACTCGCAAAAATCGCAACTCACATCGCGAAAACGAGACGGCTGGGATGTTTCACGCTCAACGATCCGGGAACGATTCGCGAGGCGCTTGAGTCCGTCCCCGTGGAAGAAGTTTGGGGGGTGGGACGGCGAACCGCCAAAGTTTTCATCACACGCGGTGTTCGTACCGCCTGGGACCTTCACAACCTCAATCCCCTTAAAATCCGGCACGAATTTTCGGTCTGTCAGGAACGAACCGTACGTGAATTGCGCGGTGAAACTTGCTTGGAACTGGAAGAATTTGCGCCGCCCAAATATTCGATACAGTTTTCGCGTTCTTTTGGGACGATTCTTACGCAATTTGAGACGCTGGAACATCCGGTCGCTTCGTTTTTGGAAACTGCAATGGGACGATTGCGCAAGTTTCATCTTTTTACGGGTGCGCTGTGGCTCTCCCTTTACGGATTTTTGCCCTCCGGCGGCATGGAAACGTCCGGAAGGAACGACCGAAAGCCGTATTCAGAGGGCGTGACCGTTCCTCTTGAATGTTGTACGAATGATTCACTGCGTGCATTACCGCTTTTGCTCAAAGCGCTTCGAAAAATGTATCGGGAAGACGTTTGCTACCAGAAGGCGAGCGTCACGCTGCTTGCGATTTCGACGATCGGAGACGATGATAAATATCGCATTTTTCAAACTCCGGAAGAACTGAAAGAAACGGACGAAAGGAACGAACGGCATCTGAACCTCATGAATACGCTCGACGCACTGCATCGGGAACTGGGGCGGAATTCCATCGTTTTTGGGGTTGAGGGACTCGAAAAGGAACGAAACTGGAGGAGCCGCAGCGAGATGAAATCCCCCAATTACACCACGTGCTGGGAAGATCTTCCAGAGGTGAAATAACCGCTCAAAACTGTTCTGTAAGAGGATTGTACGAATTCTGCACTTTATTTGCGTCGATTTCATACGAATTCCGTACATGTTCTATATGAATTTTATATCAATTTTGTACGATTGAGTACTGGTTTTGCACGTATTTTCTGTAGATTTCGTACAGATTCAGAATTCCGAGCGGTTTCCCCTTTCACTTTAGGTGAAAATCCGTCCCATTTGAACCATCACACTCTGAAAATCAGGAAATTGCTCTAATTTTCTTGAAAATACTGTAAATTTTTGAGGAAATCTGTCCTTTTTGAGAGATTTTCTTTGCTATTTTGCGAGTTCGGTATATAATTAATGTTAGAGTTGATGTTTGAAAAGTTTTCATTTTATGTTCCCTCCTGCAAAAATCTGGTTTCAGACGTTTAAGAGGGACGTTGGATGGAAAACAAGAAATCTGCAGAAGGGAGGATGTTATGAAGAGTATAAAATACCATTTATCCTTGATTTTAGAAATTTTTATTCTTCTGTCCGCATTTTGCGGTGCCGGAATCGCGTCGCAAAATAAAATTTACGACATCCGAAACTTCGGAGCGGCGGGTGATGGTGTGAAAATCGATACTTCCGCGATTCAGCAGGCGCTCGACGAATGCTCGAAAAACGGCGGAGGAACCGTGCGTCTCTCTGCGGGAACCTTCCTCTCCGGCTCGATTTTTTTACGCGACGGAGTGACGCTCGAAATCGCGCCGGACGCAACACTGAAAGCGAGTCCCAAACCCGAGGATTACGCACCGATTGATTTCTGTCCTCAAAATCAGGCTTTTGCAGCGGATTACGTCAGCGGGAGTCATTTGCTGATTGCGCTTGAGGTCCGAAATGTACGCGTGACGGGCGGCGGAACCATCGACGGAAACGCACGGGCGTTTGTTCCTCAACCCCCCGAACAGGGGATGTGGCCGAAACCAAAAATTCCGTGGAGGCCGGGACAGATGCTGTTTTTCTGCGAGTGTGATGAGGTGCAAATTGATGGGATTTTTCTCACGCAATCGCCGTATTGGACCTGCTTTTTGCACGGTTGCACCCACTGCGAGCTGCACGACCTGCGAATTTTGAACGAACCAACCATTTGGAACTCCGATGGAATTGATGTGGATTGTTGCGAGCATGTGAAAATTTACAATTGCGACATAAATACCGGGGACGACTGCATCACACTGAGGGCCAACGCTCAGCCCTTGAAAAAACCGCGTCCCTGTGAGGATGTGAAAGTGTGGAACTGTCGGCTGAAAACCACCTGTCAGGGGGTGCGTATTGGTGTCGGCGACGGACTCATTCAAAATGCGGAGTTTCGAAACCTCACGATTTACGAAACGCACGTCGGTCTGAATTTTCATTCGAGTTACTCGAAAGGCTCGCCGGGAACAAATATCGAAAATATTCGATTCGACGACATTTCGCTTGACGTCGAAATCCCACTTCAAATTACGTACGGTCACGCCCTCCCCGACCGGCGGATTGGAAATCTCACCTTTTCCAATATTCACGGAACGGCTCGGCGACCCAATGAAATTCAAAATTTGCCGGAACATCCAATAGGGGCGATTCATGCTGAAAATGTCGATGTTCGACGTCCCGACGACTCCGTCCTTTGGTCCGACGACCCCCTTTAACCCTTGGAAAGAAGCGGCAAAAATGAATAAAATATCGTACATTATTCTATCATTCCTTCTGTGCGGAACGCTTTTTGCACAAAACGGCTTGGATTCCGCAATTCAGAAGGAATTAAATGTACATAATTCAAATATTGCGCAGAATGCACCATCCCAAACGCCTCTTGCGGCCATTATTGTGAGTGACGATCACTACCATGCGGACGTTCTTTTTCCTGAACTCGCCAAATGGCTTGAGTCGAACTATCCGATGCGCACGGTCATCATTCACGGTCACGGCGGCGGTGATTTTGAAAATATGGAAGCACTTCGCGACGCGGATGTGGCGCTTCTTTTTATCCGCAGAATTTCTCCCAAGACCGAACAGCTTGAAATTTTTCGAGAATTTCTAAAATCTGGACGTCCTTTGATGGCGTTTCGCACTGCAAGTCACGCATTTTCGCTCTCATTCGACGGAAAAAAGCTGCCGGTCGAGGGTTTCAGTGAGTGGCGCGAATTCGATGCGGAAGTTTTGGGCGGAAACTACCATAATCACGGCCCAAACGATGTTGGAACAGACGTTACGACGCTTTCAGCCGGGAAAAATCATCCCATTTTTGCTGGAATCGACACGGAACCGTACCACTCGGCGGGGTCGTTGTATTTCACGCTTCCGATTGATGTAAATGCGATTCTTTTGCAGACCGGCACTGAAAACGGACGGACGGAACCCCTCACGTGGATCCGAAAGAATCCATGGAACGGAATGGTACTTTATACCGGTCTGGGACACTGGGAGGATTTTGAAGATGTTCGTTTTCGAAAAATGGTCGCAAATTCCATTCTGTTTTTGACCTCACAAACGCAGAATCAGAATCAAACACAGAAATAAAAAATCATTACAATTGAAATAAAAATCAAAAGCAGAATGAATCGTCCTTTTGATTGATAAATAAATGAAAAAATATTTTCACAGTTTTTCGTCACATCTCGTCTCCGTCCCGTGGAAAAAGTACGTTCATCGTTCCATTGTGGAACCGTGCGTACAGTTTTGCAGAAATGTGCCCGTCAAAAATCCGTTATTTTGGCTCGAAAAACCTGAAAATCGCTGGTTTCGACAGGCGGAACTCTATCGATGGCGCCCGGACCCCATCTGGATTGAGGCGGCGAAACGGTATCAACAGGCGGCGGAACGGAATCATGTGGGCGCGATGCTTGCGTTTGCACAGTGTCTCGAATGGGGGTTGGGGGTCGATTCGGACCCGGAAACCGCTTTAATTTGGGAGTCTCGGGCGCGGGCCGCTTCCAGTCCGATTGCATTCATGCGTTTTGGCGACCGTTTGAAATTTGGACGAAATATACCGCGTGACGAAAAAAAGGCCAAAGAAATTTATCGTCACGCATTTCTTTTGGCGAAAGAACTCCCCGACTCTTCTACGGAAAAAGCGTGGGTCCTCGGACGGTGTTTTTTGTGCTTGCAGGAGGAAATTTGCGAGCCGGAAACGAAGTCTTTTTCCGAACAGATTCACGACTTTTTTCAGAATTCGGACGAAAATCGGATGCAGGGGGCGAGCTGGCTCGAAAAAGCGGCGCGTGCCGGGTCTGCGGAGGCGCAAACGCTCCTTGGGGCCGAACTCGTTTCTGGAAATCGGCTTCCAAAAAATCTCGCGGCGGGATTGGACTGGCTCCAGCGCGCATCGTCCCAGGGATTTGGACCGGCGCAGAGTCGCTTTGCCGCCTGTTTGGAAGCGGGAACGGGTCGAAAAAGGAATTTTCCTCTGGCTCTGATTTTTGCACGAAAGTCCGAAGCGCAGAATGTGCCGGAGGCGGCGTACTTGCTGGGGTTTTGGTGCGAATTGGGGCTGCTGAAAGACGATTCAATGCTCTTTTTTACGAAAGCTGCGGAGGCGGAAGAGCCGCACGCGCAGTTCTTTCTTGCTCGCTGTGCTTTGCTCGGACAAAAACTCCCTCGAAATTCAGAAATCGGGTTGAAGTGGCTCCAGCGTTCGGCAAACAATGGGTTTCCGGAGGCTCAATTCCATCTGGGAATGCGTCTTTTTGAAGGTCGAGAGGTTCCGCGAAGTCCAGATTTAGCGGTAAAATGGTTTTTGCGTGCGGCTCAGGCTCGTTTTGCGCCTGCGGCGAACGCGCTCGCGTGGTGTTTGGAACATGCGTCGGGAATCACGCAGGCCCCCGATTTGGCGCTCCAGCTCTACCGCATCGCCGCAGAAGCCGGGGACGCAAACGCGCAATTCAACTTGGGATTAAAAATAGTACAAATATCAAATTCAGAAAACTCGCTCCCCGAAGATGCGGAAAAATGGTTGAAACTTGCAGCGGAAAATGGAATTCTGGATGCTTCCCGTCTTTTGGAGGAATTCAGCGACACAACCGATGAAAGTAACGCAAGTAACACAAGCAACGTAAGTAGCGCAAATGACGCAAGCAGCGCAAATAACGCAAAAAGCACGAACAGCACTCCCTCTGAAAAACACGCAGAAATCAGTACCGAATACTGGCTGCGCCGCTCGGCGATGCAGGGAAATCCGCTCGCGTGGCTGCGTCTTGGAACGCTGTTTTTCGAGGGAAAAGGGGGGCTTTTGCGTGATGAACATCTGGGCGCAAACGCATTTCAACGGGCTGCGAATCTTGAACAAAAATCAGCGTATTACAATTTAGGCGTTTGTTTCGAGAAGGAACGCGGCGTCCCGAAGGACGTGGAGCGCGCGTTTCACTTTTTTCATCTGGCGGCTCAGCAGGGTCTTCCGGAGGCGCAGTTTGCGGTGGGACGCTGTTATTTCGAGGGTTTGGGTGTGACGCAAAATCTTGCGGAGGCGCTGCGTTGGTACGAACTTTCTGCGCGGTCGGGTTGCGCTGCGGCGCAGCTTAATCTTGCGGAAGCGCTGCTTTTTGGAAAAAGACCGCCCGAAGAACGGCAAAAAGCGGTTCCGTGGCTGGAACTGGCGGCTGAAAATCACCTCCCGGAGGCGCAGTACTTGCTGGCCGTCTGTCTCGAAAAAGGGGACGGAACGGCGGCAGACCCGGATCGGGCGGCGGCGCTTTATCGTCTGGCGGCCTCACACGGTCACGCACGCGCTCAGTACGCCCTGGGACGTTGCGCCGAGTTCGGAACGGGAACAACTCGCGACCGAAAAGAAGCGTTCCGTTTGTATCGCTGCGCGGCCGACCAAGGTTTAAGTGCCGCTCAAATGGATGTGGGACGCTGCTTTCATGATGGAACAGGGACGCATCCGGACGTACGGCGCGCGTTTGAAAATTACAAACGGGCGGCGGAGCAAGAGGAACCTTTGGCTCAAGATTTTGTTGCGCTCTGTTACGATTTGGGAATCGGGGTGGGACGCGATCTGAAGCAGGCGATTGCGTGGTACAAAAAGGCGGCAGAACACGATGTGCCGCGCTCGCAGTACAATTTGGCGGTCTGTTTTTTCCGAGGACTGGGCGGAACGCGAGACACAAAACGCGCAATTGCGTGGCTCCGTCGAGCCGCAGAGTTGAACTACGAACCTGCAATGAGGGATTTGAAAAACCTTCAGGAAACAAAAGGGGGGTAAATCTTGAGGAAAAATGTTCAAATATTGAAAATCGTACATGCTTTTTCTGCATTTATACTGCTGCTTTTTCTGAACTCATACGTTCGTGCGGACGTGCGGTTTGATGCGGATTTTCCAGGGGCCAGAATGGGAAAAGTCGAGAAAATCGACGGCGAACCAAATACGTTTCGGGTCCCGCTGACGGCTCAGAGCGATGAAAAAAACCTCAATCGTCAAGCGACGTGGTTCGCGTTTCGGATTTCCGGATTGAAAAACGCACAAGAAGGAACCGACTCGAATTCTGCGCCGAGCGTTCCTCTGACGCTTGTTTTTTGCGATTTTGACGGTTGTTACGATGGGCATTTGACGCATCCGAGCTGGGAAGGGGTTTGTCCGGTTTTTTCGAACAACGAGGGCGCGGCCTGGGAGTTCTTCAAGCCGGAAGAGTGCGAGTGGAATGCGGCAAAAAGGACCCTCCGAGTGCGTTTTACGCCCCAAAATGAGACCATAAGAATTGCGTACACCGCAATGTACACGCTGACGGAACTCAAAACGCTTATGGAAGATGTACAGAATTCCCCCTTTGTTCGTGTGGAAACGATTGGATTTTCGCTCGAAAAACGTCCGATTCCGCTTTTCGCTCTTTCTGATTTTTCTGTGAAAGATTCTGAAAAACGTCACTTTTATATTATGGCGCGTCAGCACGCTTGGGAGGCGCACACTTCGTGGCAGGCAGACGGTATGATTCGTTTTTTAATAAGTGAAAAAGCGATAGAATTACGTAAAACTTGTGTTTTTTACATTGTTCCGATTGTGGACGTGGACGGAGCCGAAAATGGTGCGGTCCGCTTTAATGGTCTGGGGTTCGACGTCAATCGACGTTGGAATGAAGTCGATCTTACGTCCGAAATTTCACGTTCGCAGCGTCCTGAATGCTGGTACAATAAACAAAAAATACTGAAACTGAATTCTGAAACACCTCTTACACTGGTTGTGAATTTGCACAACGACACCGCAACGGATTACATCGACGCCTGCGGTCCGACGGACCTCCGTGAGAAATTCGTACGTTTCGAAAAACTGCTGACAGCCACCGGCCTTTACGACCCGCGCGAGAACAAGCCGATACGGATTCTTCAGGAGGAGAGTGACGCCGTACCGACGACGTTTTCGCTTTGGTGGGACGATGGGATTCCAATGTTGATGGTCGAGCAAAAGGTGAATTTGAACGGCCAAACGCATCGTTTTCCGACGATTTTGGATTCCCGGAATCGCGGCGCACGAATGGTCGAAATTCTCGCTCAATGTTTTTAAGGAGATTCCAAAGGAACACGGATTGAACC
>CAYTLK010000029.1:30706-37989 GCA_964438515.1 uncultured Planctomycetaceae bacterium | reverse complement strand
AGCACAACTTCATGCAGACAAATTCCGTGATGTACCGTTGGGTCTTTCCCGAATTGGAATCCGTCGAAAACTTTCCCATCGGTATTTTGCCGGGCGACTGGTTCTTGCATCTGATGCACGCAAAACACGGAAAAATCGGGTTTCTTCCAGACGTCATGGCAGTGTATCGGCGACACAACGGCGGAATTTGGCAGAATCATCCGCTGTTGCGCTACTGCGACAAACATTTGCTCTTTTTCGATGCCGTCGATATCCTGTTTGACGGAAAGTACCACGAAATCCTCACAAAACAAAAAGAGGGACTCGTGAGAACCCTTTTCCTGGAGTCCGTCGAGTTTCGTGATTTCAAAATGTTCGAGAAAATCCTCAATGTGTCCCCGTCTATGCTTGACTATATGTTGCGCCATCTTCATGTCCCCAAGAACGAGTTCACGTGGCGGCATCGATTGGTGAATAAACTCGCCAAACTTCTGGGACTCGCTCCGCCGTTCCAGAAGTTTGAATGGCTTTGATTTCGTTGGGGACGGTTTCAGTTGGCATTCTCGCAGGGACGCGTCAGATGAAACTTTTTCATCTTTTTGTAGAGCGTCGTGCGATTAATCCCCAAAAACGCGGCCGTGCGCGTGCGGCTCCAATTGTTCTGTTCCAGCGCGTCCAGAATCAGTTGGCGTTCTGGAATGCTCAGCGAGCCTTTCAGACGGGAATCCGACGAAAAATCAAACGTCTCGGAATTTTCGGCGTTTTGGGAAGGTTGGGCGTTTTGGGAGAGACGCTCTGATGAAGGCGCGGCGGCGATTTGAGGCGGAAGGTCCTCCGGCAAAATCCACGGCGCACTTCCAAGCAGCACCATGCGTTCCACCGCGTTCTGCAGTTCCCGCACGTTTCCCGGCCAGCGATAATGCGTCAAAAGACGCAGCGTTTCGGGCGCGAATCCACGAATTTCCCGCTCGCATTCCTGATTCGTTTTTTGCAAAAAGTACTCTGCAAGCTGCGGAATGTCCGAGGGTCGAAGGCGCAGCGGCGGAATTTCAAGATTGATGACGTTGATTCGATAGTACAAATCCTGACGAAAACGTCCTTCCGCAACCGCCTGTTCCAGATTTTCGTTCGTCGCAAGAATCACGCGGGTATTCACGCGCACCGTTTTCGTGCTTCCGACCGGCTCAAACTCAAAATCCTGCAAAACACGAAGCAGTTTGATTTGCAGCGCTTTGGAAGCGGTTCCAATCTCGTCGAGAAAAATCGTTCCTCCGTCCGCCTGCGCGAAACGTCCCATTTTACGGCTTACAGCGCCTGTGAACGCGCCCGCTTCGTGACCGAACAGCTCGCTTTCGAGCAGCGTTTCGGTGAGTGCGCCGCACGAAACTTCAATAAATGGAGCTTTTGCTCGTCGGCTTACGTGATGAATGGCGCGCGCGAGAAGCGACTTTCCAGTCCCGCTTTCGCCCGTGATTAAAACGGTCGTCCGTGTGTCCGCCACACGCTGAACGATTTCATAAACGCGGCGCATCGCCGGGTCGGTCCCCACAATCCCTTTGAGTTCGCACGCCGCAGGACGCAGAACGTCAAAAGTACGCGAAGTACCTGAATTTGCGGAACTGTATTCGGAATTGATTTTCATGGAACGTAAAATATAATGGGGTTGAACGTTTGAATAATTTGAAATTTAAAAAACGGCTTTGATTTTAAATTGAATTTTATTTTGATTTTTTTGAAGTGAAAGTGAGGGAGTTGGTCTCCTTTATGAACAGCAGCACCTTCTTCTGTCCGTCCGCGCCCGACGCCAGGTCGTCTTGCAAGTTTGACGGCGTCCGAGGGAAAGTTTTCATGCGGAAAAGCGAAAGTCCGATTGCGTCGGTTATAGGAGTAAAACCGCGCGTCGATGAGTTTCGTTTTTCCGAACTTTGAAGACGGAAAGGCGGAAAATGCTGCTGTTCATAAATTCACCCGCTCCGTTAGAGCGCGTTGGAGAACAAGCTTTCTTTCACTTCTAATAAACAACATTTTTCACCCTTTGACCAGTTTTTTTGGGAATATTTCTTAAAAAAACCTTCAATATTTCTGAAAATATCGGGCTGTACCGCTTGTACGGATTGTAATGGTGTGGTATGATAAACAGTGATGTTTTTTTTGATTCGAAACGAGGAATAAAAATGGCCTATGAAGAAATTTGGGCGCCGTGGCGTCATTCTTATATTACTTCCGTGGATAAAAAGAAGGAACTCGACACGTCAAAATTGACGTTTTTGGAGGGTGCGGACGAAAATTGTTTCATCTGTCAGGCGGCGGCCGATGTGCCGGAAAACGATAAAGAACGGCTTGTGCTGAAACGAAATCCACTCTCCCTCGTCATTATGAATCGATTTCCGTACAATAATGGTCATTTGCTTGTGACGCCGAAACGCCACGTGGGGCGCATCGACCTTTTGACGCGCGACGAGCACGCGGAACTCATGGAAACGCTTTCGAAAATCGTACCAATTATGGAACGTTTGATGAATTGCGACGGTTTCAACATCGGTCTGAATTTGGGGCGCGTTGCAGGTGCGGGGCTTCCGGGACATTTACACTGGCACCTCGTTCCACGCTGGAACGGCGATACGAATTTTATGCCGGTTCTCGGATGTGTGAACGTGATTTCGCAGTCGATGGAGTCGCTTTGGGACTTACTTTATCCCGAATTGAACCCGTAAATGATTTTTGTATAAAATTTCGGTGATTTATGATTCAAAATCGAACGTTTTGTATTCTTTTTATTCTGACGTTTTGTGTTTTTTCCCTGCAGATGCGGGCGAGAGCTGAAGCTGCGGAACCGTCGCAGCCTGTAGAAGCATCGCAGCCTGTAGGACCGTCTCCGTCTGCGGGACCGTTGCGGTCGGCGGTTGGAATCGTCGATGAACAGTCGGTGTACCTCGCAATTCGAGAACAAACGGCGCCGTCTGTTGTGCGAATCGAAACCGCAGGGGGAGACGAAACGGTTGGCGAGAACGTTTCGATTCGGGAAATCACGGGCGTTTTTCTCACTTCGGACGGTTTCATCGTTTCGAGTGCGGTGGGATTTGCACATCATCCCGATGCAATCGTCGTCGTGACGCAGGACGGAACGCATCATTCTGCACGCGTGATTTGCACCGATTTGAACCGAAAACTCACCTTGTTGAAGATCGAAGGAACCGGATTTCCGGTTTTGAAGGCCGCCGCGCTTTCGAAAGTGCAGTCGGGACAGAAAATTTTGACGCTTGGACGGGTTTTGAATCCGGAAACGCCCAGTATGACGACCGGGATTGTGAGTGGTTTGAATCGAATTCGTGGTTTGGCGATTCAGACGGACGCGCACGTGTCCCCCGACAATTACGGCGGGCCGCTGCTGAATCTCGACGGTGAGGCGCTGGGAATTCTGACTCCGTTTGGAATGGGCGAGAACGAACTTTTTACGGGGGTGGAACTGTACGATTCGGGCGTCGGATTTGCGGTTCCGATGGAACAGATTTTCGCAATTCTTCCTCGAATGAAAGAAGCGTTCGAAAAGTCCGGCTCCGCGACGCCTGCAGAACTGCGTCCGGCTCCGAAAGTGGGTCTGACGTTTCGCAATCCGGCTCCGACTCTTGCGGAATCGACGGTTCTTTACGTTCATCCCGACACGCTTGCATCTTCTGCAGGAATTCAGGCCGGCGACCGGATTTTGGCGGTGGATGGAACGCCGATTTCCCGCGGGTCGGACTTTCAGGCGGCTTTGGCGAAACATTGGGAGGGAGATTCGATTCAACTCACGATTTTACGAAAGACGGAGACGATCCAAATGCAGATTCAACTGATAAATTTAGAAAAAAACACAAAAAATTAAAACTTTTTTATGAGAAAATACAGATTTTTGGGAAACTGTATCGGTTAAATGATTTTTTGGTATCACGAAATTCAAGCAAAAGAATAAACCAAGATTTTCCGATGTATGCACTATGAAAACAAGTTTTCGAAAAAATGAAAACGTTTTTCGAAATTTGTTTTTTTATCATACTTGATCCTGTTGAAGGCTTTTCCTTTTTTGAGTGTTCCAATGACCACGTATCGCAAACACCTCGACATTCTTTGCAACTATCACGACGATTGCGTCGCGTATGGAGCGGAAGCGCTCGGAAACGTCGGCGGATACAGCGGCGCAGCGTTTTGGAAGGTCCGTGGACCGAAAGGAACGTTCTGTTTAAGACGATGGTCGGAAAAATACCCGACTCTCGAACGGATTCAGTTCATTCATGCGGTCCAGTGGCACTTGCAGCAGGAAGGCGTCTGCAAATTCCCGATGCCGATCGACACAATTGAAGGAATGTCGTACGTTTTTGACGGACAGTCGTTTTGGCAGTTGGAACCTTGGATGCAGGGCGAAGCGGATTTCTTGAAACATCCGAATCTGGAACGGCTCATTAATGTAATGACGGCGCTCGGTGAGTTTCATAATGCGTTGCGGACGTTCCCTGTGGAACACGAAACAGGAACCTCACCGACGTTTCTTGAACATGAAAAAACGTTGCTTACGTGGACGAATTCACGTTTGAACGCGCTCGAAGAACGAATTTTGTTCCCGAACGATTTTCACAGTACGGATTTGCGGGATGTGATGTTTATTTCGGACCTTTCGGATTCGGTGGGACCTGCGGAAACGGAAACTCAATGTATCGGAAACTCCGTGACGATTCCCTGTCGGACGCAGATGAAGGTTCAATTGCGGCTTCAAAATGCGGCGATGCGTATTCTTCCGGCGATTCGTACGCTTCGGCGTCCCGTTTTGACGCAGGTTGTACGTTTGAGTAATCAGATGCTGGCGCTTGAACCGTGCATTCACGATATTCATGCGGACCATCTGTTTTTCCAAAAGGAAAGATTTTCCGGTTTTATTGATTTTGGGTCGGTCGGAGTCGATACGGTTTCGGTGGATGTTGCGCGCACGCTCAACGCGCTTGCACCTCTGCGGTCGGGTTACTGGGTGGCGGGACTCATGGCGTATCAGAGCGTCAGACGTCTTTCGCAGCAGGAACTCGAAGCGGTACAGGTTCTTCGAAAAAGCAGCCTTTTAACCACTGCGATTCGGTGGCTCGATTACATTTTCATGCAGAATCAGCCTGTAAAATGTTCCGCGCGGCTTGTTCTGCGCATGGAAAAACTGGCGGATTCTTTGGAACACATCTAATTCGTCGTAAAATTCAACTTCAAATGCGTTTTGCATAATGATTGATGCTTTGCGCTGCGTAAAACGAACATCCCGCTGATGAGTTTGATTTTAGTGCGCTGTTCAAAACGGAATCAAATGAAGCGTAATCTGTGAGTTTAAGAAATATGTTCTTTTTTCTTTCATCAATTTCTCCATACAAAAACGCATACAGAGGGCAAAAAACACGCTGCGACTCGCTGTCTTTCGAGAATGAAACACGAACTCTATTCATATGACGGCTCTTTCTGTGAGAATCGCAGAATTTCTTTTCAAGTGAACAAAAAACCAGTTGATTGTGTGCAATAATTTACATATATTCAGTCTTTTTTTGAAAAAAGTGTTTTTAGTTACATTGATTTTACCGATAATACAAAAATACTGATTTTATGGGAAGCAGGAGTATTACTAATGACGAAAAACAAAGATTCTATCTTTTTAACAGGTGCAACGGGTCTCGTAGGGTCTTACGTTTTGCGAGAACTTTTGTGTAACGGAATTCCTACTGCCGTTCTGGTTCGGAATTCACGGCGTGAAAGTGCCGAAAAAAGGGTTCGGACGCTCATTGAAAAATGGAATGAGGAGTCTGGAATCACACTTTCTGTCCCAAAAATCATAGTAGGCGGTCTTACGGACGACAGTTGGTTTTCTGAAAACAGTTCTTGGTTTCAGAATTCATGCGACAGCGTGATTCACTGCGCCGCATCGCTCACGTTTAATGGGCGTCCCGATGATGAACCGTGGCGTTCGAACATCCAAGGAACAAAAAACATCCTTGCTGCTTGTGAAAAATACGGAATTCGGAAACTTCATTACGTTTCGACCGCTTATGTTGCGGGTTCGAGCAAAATTTTTAAGGAATCGGATTTCAACATCGGACAAAAACTCCGCAACGATTACGAACAGAGTAAATTTCAGGCGGAAAAAATGGTTCGCGAAGCGGATTTTATCGATAAATTGACGGTTTACCGCCCCTCGATCGTTGTGGGTGATTCTCGTACAGGTGAAACGCAGTCTTTTCATGGATTTTATGCCGTTTTGAAACTTGCACATGTTTTAGCGCGTCAGATGCCGTTCTGTGTCGGACGCGGAATTCGAACGTTGATTTCGATGGGGATGCGCGGAAATGAAGCCAAAAATTTTGTGCCGGTAGATTGGGTTTCGTCTGTTTTGTGTAAAATTTTGATGGATGAAAGTCTGCATGGTAAAACGTACCATCTGACGAACCCGAATCCGCCGCTCCTTAAGGATTTCGTGGAAGTGATTCAGGAAGCGGTGGAAAAATATTCCGAGTTTGCGAAAGTCGATACTTCTTCGGAATCGGAAGATTGGTTCCTCCGGAATTATGCACAGCAGATTGCGATTTATAAACCGTATTTGCAGTGCGATCCGCAGTTCGGAACCGAAAATGTACAGAAATATGCGCCAGAATTCAAATGTCCGCAAATGACGAAAGAGTTGATGATGTTTCTTGCGAAACAGGCGATTTTTTCCGATTTCGGTCACAGCCCGTTCCCGGCGGTGGAACCTGCAGGAACCTGTTGAATGCTTTGAAAAGAAGGAACGTTTCGTGGGAAGCGTTCCTTCTTTTTGATTTTCTCTGTTCGAAGATTTATACGAACACTATTTTGAATTTCAGTTTTCCCGTCCGCCGTTGGAGTTTCGCACCACGGATCCTGCAGTCTTTGTGAAAACTGAATTTCATTGTAGAACCAGCATACGTCTTCAAAAATTCAATTTTCCCAAAGCTGGAAGTTTCTGAAAGCATTCTGAATATCGTTCAGAGAGTGTATGAATAATACATGATTAATATTTCATTATTCTTAAAGAAGAAACCGCGTTAAAATGCAGAATTTTTTTTGGATTTCGTCGTGGGTCCTTTTGGGACTTTACATTGCTGTAATTCTCGTTTCCTACTGGTTTTTTGTCGGTTTTTGCCGTGCGATGCGCCGAAAGTGGAACTCTGGCACGGAAAAAAGTATGGAAGTTTCAGAAAAATGCACTAAAAAATATACTGAAAGATGCGCTGAAAAAGGTTCCGAAAAAGGTTCCGAAAAAGGTTCCGAAAAAGGTTCCGAAAAAG
>CAYTLK010000029.1:22376-30606 GCA_964438515.1 uncultured Planctomycetaceae bacterium | reverse complement strand
GAAAAAGGTTCCGAAAAAGGTTCCGAAAAAGGTTCCGAAAAAGGTTCCGAAAAAGTCGCAGGGAGTGCGTATTCTGAACGAACCGAAGGCGTTCCGCGGTGTGCCGTCCTTCTTTCTTTGCGCGGCGCCGACCCGAGTTTGGCGGAGTGCATTGAGGGGCTTTGTACGCAGGATTATTCCAACTACAAGCTGTTCGTCATTTTGGATTCGTCAGTGGATCCCGCTCGGAAGGTGGTTGAGTCGGTTCTTGCACTTCATCCGGAGGTGGAGGCGGAGGTTAAAATCCTCGAAAATCCTATCAAAACGTGTGCTTTAAAGTGTGCCGCTCAGGCACAGACCGCCCGAAATTTGACGACCGATTTCGAGTTTCTCGCGTTTCTGGACGGGGACGTCATTCCCTTTCCTTCGTGGCTCCGAACGCTTCTTGAACCGATGAAAAACCTGGAATATGATTTTTGTACGGGTTATCGCTGGTTTATTCCGGTCGGCGGGGGCGTGGGGACGCTGGTTCGGTACGTTTGGAATGCGGCTTCCTGCGTGCACGTTTTTCTAAACGGCGTCATTTGGGGCGGGTCCAACGCGATTCGAAGTTCCGCGTTCGAAAAATATGAGATTGCGTCTCACTGGGAAAAAACCATGACGGACGATGTTGTTACAGCACAAATTGCGTTTGAAAATCATCGTAAAGTCGCGTTTGTTCCTCAAATTTTGATGGCGAACCGCGAAGAGTGTTCGTTGAAATTCGCCTATCGCTGGTGTTCGCGTCAAACGTTTTTTGTACGAATGTATTTTCTAACAATGTGGCGTCGAATGATTGCGATTTCCCTTTTTTTGACTTTTGTACATTTAGCATCGTTCGGTCTTTTGGTCTGCGCACTTTCGACCGGGGACGTTCCGTTGTTGTGTGTGACGCTTGGAGGGCTGATTTTCTTCTGGATTTCGTCCTGCATTTTTGCGCCGATTCTGGAATGGTCTGCGCGGCGGTGTATTGCGGAAAATCAGGAACCTGTAAAGTGGAATTTTTCATTTCCGATCTTGAAAATCGTGGTTTCACTCCCCTTCACGCTCGTCGTTTTTACGCTGGGTTTGATTCGTGCGGGATTCATAAAAGACGTTGTGTGGCGAGGAATTCACTATCGGATTTATTCGAGAAAAACGATCGAACGGATGAATTATGAACCGTTTATTCCGATGAAACCTGCGGAAAATTCCACATCGCAAAATGTTTCCATTGAATAATGGGGACGTACGATTCGTATAAAAAACGAAAAAAAACGAAAAAAATGAAGAAAAACCAACGAATTGGGGGAAAAAGAAAAAAATTCTTGAAATTTTGAGGGAGAAAGACCCCCGGCCCGTAGCCAGAAGATGAAAAATATGATATACTTATAGAAAAGATGGTCGTCCCGAAAAAATCGGAAAAGTAAAATGAATACCAAAACGCGTTACCTCATTTTTGATGTGGAATCCGTTACGGATGGAAAACTCGTGTCGCAGCTGCGTTTTCCGGGTGAATCATTCGCCCCGAACGCTGCCGTTGCGAAGTGGAAGACGCAGCTTCTGGATGAAACGGGTAAAGATTTCGTTCCGTACACATTTCATATTCCTACTGCGATTGTGCTTGCGAAAGTGTCGGAAACGTTTGAACTCCTCGACATTGCGGCTTTGAGTGAAGTAAATTTTCGTCCGGCTGAAATCGTCGAGCGGTTTTGGCGCGGTTGGGAAACTTACGGACGTCCGACTTTTGTGACGTTTAACGGTCGTTCTTTCGATGTGCCGCTGCTGGAACTGTCTGCATTTCGTTACGGTCTCGCGATTCCCGGCTGGTTTTCTCCGCTTTCGAAGAACTACGACCAGCCGCGAAGTCGGTACAATCAGAGCGCGCACATTGATTTGCAGGATATTTTCACCAATTTTGGAACGACGCGCTTTACTGGAGGGTTGAATCTCGCTGCAAATATCATCGGAAAGCCCGGAAAAATGGACGTTCGCGGCGACATGGTTGAGGAAATGCACGAAGCTGGAAAGTTTCAGGAAATTGAGGATTATTGTCGCTGCGATGTGCTCGACACGTACTTTGTGTTTCTGCGAACGCGGGTTTTGATGGGGTATTTGACGCTGACCGACGAACAAAAACGGGTGAATTCCGTGAAAAAGTGGCTCGAAGAGCGCGCGGAGAAATGCGCCGGCTACCGTTTGTACCTCGAAAAATGGGGCCGTTGGGAAAATCCGTGGGAAAAATCGCTCGGAACAGAAAAATCGCTCGGAACAGAAAAAACAGAACAAACGGTCGAAAAAAATCCCACAGATAGAAATTCAGACGGTGCATCAGGGGACGCGCCGTGAGTCGAAAAATGAACCAAAAACGGACTGAAAATTCTATTTTAAATCAAAACGAAAATCAGAATCAGAACCTGAACCTAAATGAAAATCGAAACGTGAATCGAAACGCGAATCAGAACCTGAGTCGGAGCCGAAAATGCTGGAATCGACGGAAGTTTTTGAGGGATTTTCCGTTTCGGACGATTGCGTGTTTGGGGGTGTTAAAACTGTTGCTTTCGACGGGCTGCGGAAAACAAAAAGAGGTGATGCTGATTCAGACGGAAGGAAACTCAATGCTTCCAACCCTTGATGGCGGAACCACTTACGAAACTTGTGAAAAATGCGGAATGCACGCGCCTCGATGTACTGAAGGAACTGGAATCTGTCCCAATTGCGGCTGGATGGTGCTTGAGACGGAACGCCGAAACACGAATTATGAAATTCGTACCGAACGTGAGGTGCGGTATTCCGACCTGTTGCGCGTCGTTCCTGGAAAAACGTACGACGTCGATGAAATCGTAGTTGCGACTCCCAGCGAAACCGTTGGACCCGTTGTAAAACGTATTATTGGTCTGCCGGGGGACCGTCTGGAATTTCGTTCCGGAGCGCTGTTCCGCAATGGAACGCGTTTTGTGCGTCCCTTGGATCGTTGGAACGCGA
Organism: uncultured Planctomycetaceae bacterium; assembly: GCA_964438515.1. Lineage (GTDB taxonomy): Bacteria > Planctomycetota > Planctomycetia > Pirellulales > Thermoguttaceae > RGIG3701. The sequence goes on along the minus strand of CAYTLK010000029.1, from coordinate 27,624 downwards.
TGCGTATCGGCGTGTACAATGATGATTTTCGTCCTGATGGAGTTTCACGCTGGGTGCTGGAAAAAACCGAGAAACGTTACACCGTTCGGCGTCCTGTTTTGGACTTTCCGCCGCAAACTCGCGGAAACGAACTGAAAGACGTGATGGATGCCGCCGCCGATTTTGGTTCACAAAACGCTGCGAATTCCGATTTTCGTACATTTCGTCCGATGGAGGATGGATGGTGTTTGAATTCGGAAAAACCAACATTTTTGAAATATGCACACAAAAATGGGCGTCTCGCCCTCGCGGCAGACGGTTCGGTGGAGTGTCGTTTCGTTCCTTCACCGATTACGAATATTCGTGCGGAAAACGGAACGCAAAATCGTTCGGATTCGATTGAGGTGATTCACGAGTTGCTTTGTTCGTTCGTGCTTTCGCAGTCGGTCGACCCGGCGGCCCCGCCGTCTTCACCTCTTCCGATTCGCCTAGCGGTTCTGCTTCCGACGGAGTTTGGTGAACATTTTTTTGCTCTGATTTCCTCAAACCTCAACGTTTCAGAAACGTGCACAGAAATCGAAAATTCTTTGCGCGCCGGGGAAATTGCACCGCTTACGGAGGGGCGTTTTGACGTTACGATTCATACAATTCCTTCATTTTCGCGATTTTCTCCGGAAATTGAGGTTTCGACCCTCGATGGAATTCCGCGAGTGCGTTTTGGGAATCAGACGCTTGAGGCGCTATGCGTTTTTTCGGGTTCCAACCTTGTTTCGATGGAAGTTTCCCGATTTACGTTCGAAGTTCCTGCGGTTTCGTCCGAGGTTTCCGCAGTGGAACCGTCAGAATCCGAATTCCAATATTTTTCCACGGCGCGAATTGGTTCCTGGGGGAGAAATTCCCTTGAAATTCACCATCTTTCGCTCTATCGGGGGGAGTATTGGGAAGATTTTTCCAATAATTTTCACTATTTTGCCCAAAATAAGAAAAAAAACCTTGCAATTGACTGCAAACGGGGGTACTATTTAATAGGTGATAATTTGTCGGTGAGTGAGGACAGTCGGAAGTGGGGGGCGATTCCTCCTGAAAAAATTCACGGGGCGGTTGTTCCTTCGGACTGAAAAACACATTCTCAGTTCGTTGGAATTAGATGCACTCCTTTTTTGAACTTCCTTATGATTACTGTAAATTTTGTAATTATTATTACTGCTATTATTACTGTAAATATCGTAAATTTTTAAGCACCTTGTTCATTTTATTGAGGACATCGTGAAGCGATTATCCGTTATTATTTCGTATCATACGACTCCGGCACAGCTGGAGGACTCCCTCGTTTCCCTTTTGGAAAATCGTCCGGAAAACTGTGACATTCTCGTCATTCAGAATCGTCCCTACGATAATCCGTACGAATTGAAAGAGGATGAGGTTCGTTTTATTCCGTGTGCGGAGGGTACGAAATTTGAAAATAAAACCGTCTGGGAGTGCGTTCGTACTGGAATGAATGCGAGTGATTCCCCGTATGTTTATCTTATGCCCGCCGGTGTGGAGTTTCAGCCCGAATGGGTCGGGACGCCGTTGGAAATTCTGGACAAACATCAGGATTTGGGAGCGTTTTTTCTTGATGAAAATCTCCAAAATGGCGGCTTTTTTCGCCGAAACCTGCTGCAGGAATACATTGCGGTCGAAAACGAGTCGCAATTTCCGGGGGAAACGGAGGGGGACTGTCTCAATTCGTTTGTCGCATTGTTGCAGAGGGATCGTTGGGTTTGCGGACTTGCAGAGTTTGAAGAAGTCGATTCCGAATCGGACGAATTCGATGATTCGGGTGATTCAGATAAATCGGGCGATTCGGCTGAAGCGGGTGGATTTCACGAAAAAAATGATGTTTTTGAAAGCGGTGCGTGCGGTAAAAAAGGAACGTTTGGAGCGTTTGGCGAAAATAGAAAAAACGAGGGACTCGGTGAGAATCGCGAAAATAACAAATGCGACGAAAACGACGAACGCAGTGATGAAAATCACAACGAAAATACAAAACATGAGGGCGTGAGCGGGAATTTAAATGGAGGGTCTGTGGCGGATTCTGCCGGAACCTCCGAAATTTCGCAAAATCATGCATCTTTGGAACCTCAGGAATCCTCAGAATCGAAACCTTCAGAAATTCAGGAATGTTCAAAACCTTCAGAACCTTCAGAAATTCAGGAATGTTCAGAACCTTCAAAACCTTCAGAAATTCAGGAATGTTCAAAACCTTCAGAACCTTCAGAAATTCAGGAATGTTCAGAACTTTTAGAACCTTCGGAACCATCAGAAACCCATGAATTTCCTCAAATTCAAGTAACTTTGGAGACTTCGACCGACACTTTGGATTCGAACATTATTCCAAATCAAAGTACGGCGGAATGTCCGAAGAAAAATACGCTTTCCATGTCGCAAAATTCCGTACTGTGTGAGGAAAACTCTCGCGAAAATGGAGGGTTGTTGGAACGTTTTTGTTCATTTTGCCGCAAAATTTTTTCACGAAACACGCGTTCTTGAGGGATCGGGAGCGTGTTTGAAATGTATTTATGAAATCAAATCTTTCACCTGAAATTTTACGTCTTTTTCAAAGATTGCGTCGTAAAATCCGTCTCTACCTCGCGGTGGAGGGGGGCGCGATTTTATGCTTTCATGTGGGTGTTTTTTTCTGGATTTCACTGGTTTTGGACCGCTTTTTTGAGCCTTCCGTCGGATGGAGGTCCTTTTTTCTTGCGCTGACGGTCCTCTTTTTTCTTTGGGATGCTTGGAGACTGATTTTTGCGCCGATTTTTAAGCCGCTTTCGAATCACGCGCTGGCGATTTTGCTTGAGCGCAGATTTCCGCACGTAAATGATGCACTTTTGACGCTCGTCGAACCCGAAAAAGATGCAGATTTTTCCGATTCCAACGCCGAAACCACTTCCGCTTCACCGTCCGATACAAATTTCAAAACTGGTTCCGCCTCACCAACTGATACAAATTTCGAAACGGGTTCTGCCGCACCAACTGATACAAATTTCAAAACCGTTTCCGCCGTACCATCCGACGATGAAATTGGGTGGCGTGCGGAGTTGATGCATCGGACGCATGATGAATTTGCGGGGATTCTGGCGTCGATTCGCGTTCGGTCCCTTTTTCGGGCGGGACCGTTGTTGCTCGGAGTACTGGGCGCGTTGTTGCTGGCCGCCTCGATTTTCGGGTTTGCACTCGTAAAACCGGGGCTTTTGGAGGTTTGGACGCAGCGCGTGTTCGCGCTTTCGGAAAAACCTTGGCCGCGCCTGGTTCAAATTGAAATGAAAAACGAATTTCAGAATGGTGTTTTGAAAATCGCACGCGGTTCTGACGTCGAAATTCGTCTTCGAGCGGGGGTTCCGGGAACGGAAACACATTTGCAGGACGTGCTTCGGACGGTCTATTTTACGTATCGGACCGACGATGGAATTGGAGATCGAATCGCAATGGAACGCGAAAACGAAATTCAAACAGAGGAAGGTGAATTTGCAGATTTTTCGTACACGTTTCGAGGAGTTTTGAAATCGTTTGATTTTACTATTCGTGCGGGGGACGCGCAGCAAAGCGGATTGCGTGTGGAAGTCGTGGACAGTCCGGTACTTACGTTTCAGTTGGGGCTGAAATTCCCTCCTTATATGGCGCTGACCCCTCAAACTCTCGTTCCCGGTTCGGTTCAGCCGATTCCGGTTGGGACGTTTTTAACGCTTTTAGGAACCGCCAATAAACCATTGGTTGATGTGGAATTGCAGATTACGGATTCTTCCGGGGCGCAGGAAACACACAAAATCGTACCGAATCCTAAAAATCCTGCACAATTTTCTGTTCCGGTCGGAGCGTTCCGCAACGACATTACGCTTCTTTTTACCCCGCACGACGCAGATGGAATATCCTCGGCGGCTCCATTTCGTTTGATTCTCGTTCGGAAAGAGGACGCGCTTCCTTCCGTTGCGGTGACGCCGTGGGGAATCGGGGACGCAGTGACGCCGAACGCTCGAATTCCGATGAAAGGAACGGTCACGGACGATTATGGGTTGAAAAATGTTGATTTTGATTTCCGAATTGAACGTATTTCTGCCGATTTAACCGACGATGAGGCGGCTGCCGCCCCGATCGATTTTTCCGGAACGCATTCTGTGTATCAAAATCTAGTTGATTTTAGTGCAAAAAACATGCCGCCGCTGGATTTCACATTGGATGGAACATCAGCTTGCGCGCTCGAGTTGGAACCGCTCGGGCTGAAGGCCCGCGACCGTCTGCAGGTTTCGGTTTCTGCAGAGGATCGTTTCGATTTAGAGTCGGATTTTCAAAGGAGGGGGCGTTCGCAGCCCGTGGTGCTTGAGGTGGTGACGCCGGAACAGCTGAGGTGGCGTCTTGAAGGGCGCGAAGTCGTTTTGAGTCAGTTGTACGACGTGATTTTGCAGGAAATGCGCGATTCTGCTGAAACGCTCGCCGCGCTGGATTGGAATGTAGAATGGAATTCTGCACGAAAAGAAGGGACTGATTTAGAATCTAGTACGAATTTAAACAATGTTTCTGAATCGGGTACAAATTTAAATTATGAATCCAGTACGAATCCTGATACAAACTTAAACTCCGATTCTAGTACAAATTCGGACTCAGATTCCAGTACGAATTCAAACTCCGATTCTGGTTCAAATTCGGACTCACTGCAGGGCCTTTACAGCTACCGTGTGGAAAGAATTATTCAAAATAACCGAAAAAATTCGCATGAATTTAACGGAATTGCGGAAGGTGTGGAAAATGTTTGTCTTCAAATGGTACATAATCGCTTCGACACGCCGACCTGGTACGAACGTCTTGAGTCCGGGATTCGTCAGCCGCTCTTGAATGTTCATACGAACACCATCCCGGCACTCGAAGCAACGTTGAATGAATTGCGTACGTCTATTGATTCGTCCGACTGGGGGCGTGCGCGCGAGCGTCATTCGGCGGCGGTTTCGCAGATGAATGAGCTGCTTTTGGTTCTTGCTTCTGTTCGTGAAAAAATGTTGAAAATGCAAGATTTTAACGAAATGATTGAGCTTTTGCGGACGGTCATTCGGCAGGAAGAGGAGCTGCAAAAGGAAATTTCGACTCAGAATCGTTCGGGACTCGCCGACCTTGCGGGCGACGACGATGATGACGACGACGAAAGTGACGAAAACGCAGAAAAAACCGAAAAAATAGGCGACGAAAATTCATCTGAAAATCAATCTGAAAATCAGACGGAACCTCAAACTGAAAA
>CAYTLK010000029.1:0-22276 GCA_964438515.1 uncultured Planctomycetaceae bacterium | reverse complement strand
CAATCTGAAAATCAGACGGAACCTCAAACTGAAAATTCGTCTGAAAATCAGGATGAAAAACAAACCGAAAATCAACCCGAAGGCGGTGTGGGAAAGAACGATGGAACGCAGCGGCTTGCGGAACGTCAAACCGAAATCGAACGGAGTTTCAATTTGTGGAGTGAAAAAATTCCTCAAATGATGGAAATGTTGCGCAGCGACCCAGGGCGCGTGGAGCTTTTGAAGGGCGCGAGGCGCATGAGCGACGAAATGCGCATCCGGCCGCGTATGGAAGGGTTAGTTGAATTTTTGAAAACTGAATCGTTTTCAAAAGCAGATGAAAGCATAAAGTCTTTGATTTCTGATTTGAAAAAGATTTTGCAAAGTCTCGAGTCGGAAAATCGCAGCCGTCAGATTCAGAACGAAAAAGAACGATTGCGCGCGCACCTGAAAGAACTCAACGAACGCATCCGCAACCAGCAGTCGCTTCAGGGACGAACCCGACAGACGCGCGATGTGCAGGAACTGGCGAAAGAACAGGACGCAAACGCCGAAAAAACGGGCGAATTGGCGCGTAAAATTACAGATGAGGAGGAAATTCCGCAGGAGTCGCGTCCAAAATCAGAAGGAACGCCCGAAAATCCGGACTCACCCGAAAGTCCCGAAAAATCGGAGGTTCCACAAACTCCCGAAAAACCTGAAACTCCAGAAAAGTCGCAGAATTCGGAAGCGTCCCCGGAAAGTAAGCCGAGTGACTCCCTCTCCGATTCTTTGCGTCGGGCGCAGCAGCGGATGGATGAAGCGCGGAAAAACCTCGAAAATTCGCAGCGTCAGGGAGCGTTGGAACAGCAAAAAAAGGCGCTCGAAGAATTGGAAGAAGCAAAAGCGCAGCTCGAACAGATTTTGCGTCAGATGCGTGAGGAAGAGTCCAAACGTACGCTCGCACAGTTTGAAACGCAGTTAAAAACGATGATTCAGCTGCAGCGCGGCGTTGAGGACGATACGAAACGTCTCGATGGAATACCGAACGAAAAACGAACGCAAGAATTTATGGATGAAACGACCCGTCTCAGTCGGCGGGAAAAGGAAATTGGAATGAAAGCGGAGACGCTGCTTGTGCTGCTGCGTGAAGATGGGCGCGCGCGCATGGTCGCCGAAGTTTTGTCGGAAACCGTCGAGGATATTCAGCGGACGACGAATCTTCTTGCAAATGGGCGTGCGGATTCGGTGACGCTTGCGATTGAAAAGGATATTTTGGAGTCGCTTGAGGAAATGCTGGCGGCAGTGGAAGAAACTGAGCGAAAATTGCAGGAAGAAAACGATGAAAACTCGTCGGAATCGGAGGCGCAAACGGATGAAGATCCGGCTCTCATTGATAAAATTGCGGAATTAAGAATGATTCGGTCCGCACAAAGTCGAATTAACCGACGTACGAAGATGGTCGGCGACCTGATTTCTGAAGAAACGACGTCTGTGCCGGAACATCTTGAGGTGCTTCAGGATCTTTCCCGCCAGCAGGAACGAATTCGGAAAATTGTACATGATATTGCGGTTGAGAAAGAGTAAAAATGAAAAAAGTGTTGAATTTTAAACTCTGGGAAAGCGGAATTTCACGATGGATTGGACTTTCTGCCGTGTTAGGAGGTTTTTGTACGTTTTCTGCATCACTTCTGGCGGAAGAAAACACGATCATTCAGAAAACTGTGCAAGAAACTGTACAAGAAACGACGTCGGAATCTGATTCGGAAGCTGATTCGGAAGCTGCAAAAGCCGACGTTTCAATGACGACACTTTCGCCGGAAGAGACGCGAAACCGATTGCTGGCCGCCGTCACGTTTGTTCGAAGTGGAAAATATGAGGACGCGCTCCATATTTTTAAAATTCTGAATCCTGAACCGCTTTCAAATGTCGTTTTGATTTCGGAATTTTGGTTTTATCGGGCGGTTGCGGAACATCAGACGTTTCAGAAAGACGCTTGTTTGGCGTCGCTCGATCGATTGGATGCGTTACGCTTTTCGAAACTAAATTCCGCAAATTTACTATCTTCCCCAAACTCGCCATCCTCATCGGCCGATACATCTGCACCGACCGACTCATCCACCCCGCCCGATACAACTTCACCGACTGTTGCACCTTCACAAATCGACCCATCTTCACAGTCGTTGGGGGATTCCGCCGATTCTGAAAAATTCGAAAATTCCGGGGTTTCCCCTGATTCTGGAGGAGGATCTGAAGATTCTTCGACGGAAATTCCTGCAAGGTATTTGGCGCTCGGCAGTCTGATTCGGCGGGACGTGGAATCACTGGAAGATGGTTCGGTGGAAATGATTTCGCGACAAATGCGCAGCGTCGAACAGCGACTCGAAAATGGTGCAGCTGGCGAAAGTGTACAAAAATCAGAAACGCAAATTGTGAAGATGTTGGATTCGCTGATCGACGAGATGGAGGAAAAGGCGCAGAAACAAAAGCGTCTTACATCGCGAAAAATGAACCCTGGGAAACCCATGGATGATGCGAGAATTGGAAAGGGAAACGGACCCGGAAACGTGACGCGACGCGACCTGCATTTTGAAGAAAATTGGGGGACCCTTCCTGAAAAACAGCGCGAAGCGGTTCTTCAGCAGCTGGGACGGGATTTCCCGCCGCACTATCGCGACGCCATTGAGCAGTATTTTAAACGAATGGCGGAACAGAAGTAATAGAAGGAAATTCTAATGAAAAAATGGATTTTTAACGTTTTTGTAAGTTTTTTCTGCTTGGGAAATGCGGTTTCGTATGCGGACGGAATCCCCGCAACCTTCGAGCCGCTCGAAGGGACGAGCTTTTCAGGAACGCTCCTCCAGTTTGAAGATGAAAATTGTTCGTTTATTAAAGAAGACGAAAAACAAACAATTTCAACGCGTCAGTTGCGTCAAATAAAGTTTTCATCCGATGAAAATGTTCCCAAAACCGAAGGAATTGAAGTCTCTTTTGGAGATTCACTGGCGGTTGCGGAGTCCGTTTTTCTGAAAGAACGGATCGCGCGAATCGTGCTGGGGGCATCGCAGGAAGATTCCGAAAAAAGTGAGTTTTTAATACCGTCCGAAAATCTAAACTGTCTGCACGAAATTCTGTATCAGAAGAACGAACTGGGAAAAAGCAAGGATTTGGATGCGGATTGGGCGGAAATTCAATTGATGGAACCCACGAGCGACATTTTAGTTGTTTTACGTAACGGAAAATTGAGTTTTTATTATGGGTCGGTCCTCGAAATTGATGAAAAATCGGTGCGATTTGAACACGAGGGAGACGCGATCAGCGTGAAACTCAAGCATATTTTTGCGATTCGTTTTGCAAATAATTCCCCCTCGGAAAATTCTCCGTCCGATGTTCCGAGCCGGAAACTTTTAGGAATTCTGTCGGACCGAAACGGCAGCCATTTTGCAGTTTCTCTCTGGAAACCGCTTCCCGATGAACAGAAAATCGAAATATGTACGATTTCAGGTGTCGTTATTCAATTCCCTGCGAGCGTTCTGGACGTACTGGATTTTACGACTGGCCGTTCCGTTTTGCTCTCGTCGCTGAAACCTGAATCGATGGAGTGGACGCCTTTTTTTGCGGCCTCAATTGCGGCTTCCGGTGAGAAAAAGGCTTCAAATTCCTCGGAAACGGTTTCCGCACGGACCCTTTATTATGCGCCTAAGATGGATCGCGGGTTTGAAGGGGAGAAAATCGTTTTGAATCATGTGGAATATACGCACGGTCTCGAACTTTCGTCGCGTACACGTCTTGTTTTTCGCCTTCCCGGCGAGTTTCGGACGTTTAAAACGGTCCTCGGAATTGATGATTCTGTGCGTCCTGCGGGAAACGCGGAAGTGACGATTTTTGCGGATGAACGCGTCCTTTTTCATGAGGAAATTCGGGGAACCGACGAACCGAAGGCTTTAGAATTGGATGTTTCGGACGCGCGGCGTCTTACAATTTTGGTCGATTATGGAAAGAATTTGGATGTTTCCGATTACGTTGCTTTTGCGGACGCACAGCTTTTGAAATAAGAGTTTAGATTTCGCGCAAAAAACATACGATAAATATTGTGTTTTTAATAAACGCTCCCGTAATGTCGTAACGGTCGTGGGGAGAGGGGCTTTTTGAAAGCCGTCCCTCTCCCCAGACCCCACACCCGGAAAACATTTAATATTTAGTTCTTAAAATTTCCTTTTCGCCGTGTTCAACGGCTGGTCAGCACGGGACGGCGCGGAACTTCGACGACTTTCGGCATCGGATCAAACAAGATTTTTGAGGCGTCCTTTTTCGGAGCGCGACCGCCGGGAATGTCGGCGAGCGTCTTGCGTTTGATACTCGCAACGCCGCTCAAACGTGTGTCCTGCGAAGCACTGAATTTTTGAATTAAATCAAAAATTTCAGGACGAAAAACAAACGTTCCATTTACATCGGATCCGACCGAGTCGAAACTTCCAACCGTTACAATACTTGCGTATTTATCGCGAAAAACGTACGCCTCGTAACCTTTTGCGCGGAGACCCTCGCACAGCAGCACCGCCTTTTCGTCCGCATCACTCAGCGTTTGTCCCTGAATGGAAAGTCCCCGTGAGTCATTATCCTGAATTTGCGCAATCCGCTGCTGATTCAGCGTCGTAACTCCTTTGAGGACCGCCACTTGCACGGTGTAACGTCCGGGACAGTCGAGCAGAGAAAATCGTTTTACGTCTTTATTTGCGGCGAGTACAACGGGGTCGAGACCCGGCGCAATGTAGTAATCGCGAGGAAGAAGCGGGTTGGAGGTGATGAAAGCGCGCTGAAGCGGTGCGTTTTGGTCGCTCGCAATCAATGGATGCGCACCGCCGTTTGCGACGTTTTGCATGCATTTTGGTTTCAGGGTGCGAACGGCTTTTAATACTTTTTGCGCGCGCGGGTCTTCAACCGAGGCGAAATTTCCGATGAGAACCGCATATTCTGCGCTGACCCCAGGGTTCTGGTAGACGTATCGATTGGAAATCTTGGGTGCAGATTCCGGATTTTCCTCATCAATCACCCAGTGCGGACGATCTGCAATCTCAACGTTACGCGTGTCCCCGCTGTTTTTTACATAAATGTACGCCGCTAAACGAAAATCGCGACGCAATTCTTCAGTGAGACGCACGGCGTTTCGGGCGGCGACGTCGGGACTCGGATCCGCAAAAACGCAGGCCATAACGAACCAGGGACCGTCTTTTTGGGAAACGAGATAGGGTGAGACGTCCACAGCCGCCATTATGCGAGTCGCACAGAACAAAAGTGCTGTACAAAGAAGTGCAATTCCCGTTTTTTTCAATGAAAACGACATCCAATAACCTCCAATTTTCTTCGACACACGTCGGTTTTTCTGATGGAACTCTGAAATTTCATATGTTGAAAATATACAAGATTTTCCCTTGCAAGACCAGAGCAAAATCTCGTTTTTCTCCCAAAAATTTGAAAAAAGGTGTAAATTTTTGAAGTTCCTTGAATTTTGAAGAACCTTAAAGGTTGACGGCTCGTTTTTTCTGTGTTATAATAATTTGAAACATAGGAATGTTTCCTGAACGGAAATGCTGCGAGTATTTGCGGCTCCTTCGGACGGTCCGTCGCGGTGAATTCCTGTGATATTTTTTAAATTTTTTGTTGAATATGTTTTTAGTATGAGGAAACTATGAAATCTTCCAACCGTTCCAATTGTTCTAACCGTTTTAATTATTCCAATCCTTCCAATCGTCCTGCTTTTTCTATTTTGTTTGTTTTGCCCATTTTTCTGATTTTCGTTTTTTCGTGTGCGTCGTTTGCGGAGGATCGCGTCGTTTTGCGGATTCCGACGGGTGAAAACAACCCAAGAAACAGTGAGGGCGCAAGCGTTTTGCTGAAAGATGGTTCTGTTTTGCACATTTATACGCATTATTACGGTACAAAAGGCGGCGACCACGATTCCGCGTTTCTCGCCTCCCGCGTTTCTCACGACTGCGGAAAATCATGGTCTGAGAAAGATGTGACGGTGCTGGAAAATGAAGGAAAAATGAACATTATGTCCGTTTCACTCCTTCGACTGAATGATGGACGTCTGGGAATGTGGTATTTGGTGAAAGACGCGCCGACCGACTGCCGTCCGTATATGCGCACCTCATCCGACGAAGGAAAAACATGGAGCGAAAGGCGCGTCTGCATTCAGGAAATCTCGTACAACGTCGTAAATAATGACCGCGTTGCGCAGCTCGAAGACGGACGGCTCCTCATTCCGTGCGCGCGGCACAGTTTGCAGGGGGAAAATGGTTTTACACACGATTGGAACGCTCATCTTTTTTGCATGATTTCTGACGATGCGGGAAACACGTGGCGCAAAACTGCGGAAGTCGCACCCACACGCGGGGTCGTGTACCAGGAACCTGGAGTCTGCGAGCTTGCGGACGGACGTCTTTTAATGACGATTCGAACGAATGCAGGGACGCAATTTTTCTCTTATTCATCCGATCGAGGGGAAACGTGGAGCGTTCCGGCCGCTTCGTGTCTCGCATCGCCGCTTTCCCCCGCCCGAATCGAACGTCTTCCAGGAAGTGAAAATCTTTTGGCGGTTTGGAACCCTCTGCTGGATGAAAATAGTACCGAATTTAATTTGAATCATCGCCTCGCAGTGACGCTCGCAGTCCTCAGTCCCGATGGAAGCCGAATTCTTGCAGAAAGATGCATCGAAGAACCTGTGTCCGACGGCCGAAACTTTCAGTATCCGAATTTCCTGTTTTTACCCGACGGGTCACTGCTTCTCGGATATTTTACGTTCGGCAAGAATCAAACATTTTTCACAGGAACGATTTTGAAAATCATAGAGAGTCCGGCCAAAACATGCAATCCATAAATACATCGGAAAAATCAGGGTCCGTTGAAAGATCGATGCAGTTCGTAAGTCGTTTGATTTCAGCGACTTGCGAGAACCATTGAGATTCAGACGGCGTACAGGCCGCGAGGACGGCGCCGGCGAGCGACGTGTTTCCAACAAATGCGACATTTTCGGCTGAAATTTCAGGAGGAATGAGGCCGATTCGCTGCGCGTTTGCAACCGAAACACTCCTTCCGAAGCCGCCGGCCACCTGAAATGACGCGATTTCAGACGCTCTAAGTGCGCCGCGCCGCAATAAAAGCGTGATTCCTGTACGTATCGCACCCGCGGCGAGCTGCAGTTCCCGAAAATCGGTCTGCGTCACTGAAAAATTTCCGACCATTTGAAAAACAGGTTCCTCAAAGTGTGTTTCCGGATTCGTTTCCTTTTTCACTCGCGACGCCCAGGAAGACGGAACCGTTTCGGGAATTTCGTCGGGTTCAAGCAGGCGTCCGTCGGAGGTCAAAAGCCCCAAACGAAGCAGTTCTGCCGTCAAATCAATGAGTGCGGAACCGCAAATTCCACGAGCAGGCGCGTCCTGAAACGTTTCAAACCAGAAAATTCCGTCACGATTTTCAATTTTTGTAATGGCTCCCGTTGCGGCACACATTCCGCACGAAATGCGCGCTCCTTCGAAACACGGCCCCGCAGCCGTCGCGCACGCAATGAGGCGGTGTGAAAAACGTTCGATTCGTTTTGAATGTTTGATTTCTGCTTTTATTTCAGATTCAGTTCCGGTTCCGGCTCCGGTTTCTGTTTTGGTTTTGGTTTCGGTTCCAATTTCAGAATCAGATTCAGAATCAGATTTAGTCCCGATATTCAAAACCATCTCCCCGTTCGTTCCCAAGTCGAGAAAAAAAGTGGGTTTTTGTGTATTATTCAGGTGCGTTGCGAGAATTCCAGCCGTTATGTCGCCGCCGACGAAGCCGCTCAGCACCGGGAAAATTCGAATCGGAGTCTCGGAAGGAAATGTTGCAAACGCGCCGCCCCAAAGTGCGTCGCTGGAATGGATATTTGTTTGAATTTTTTCGGACGGCGTGAACGGGACTGATGCGAGCGACGAAGTGTCGAGGCCGAGCAGGGTGGTTTCCATCGTTGTGTTTCCAGCAAAAATTAAAATTCGTACGGAATTAATGTCGGTCTTGCTGCGGTTCAGAAGGTCGGAAATCATTTCCTGAATCGTCGTCAGAAGCGTGTTTTGAAGCTCTTTCGCGTGGTTTCGCGACTGCATTCCGTACTGAATTCTCGAAATGACGTCCGCTCCGAACTTTTTTTGCGGGTTCAGTCGGGAAGTCGTCGACAGAATCGTGTTTTTATGAACCAAAGCCCCCGCAAGCGTCGTGGTTCCGAGATCAAAAACCAGAGAAAATGCATCGTTTAAAACGGATTGGGCCTCCAATTCACGCAAAATCGCGGGAGAAAAACAGGTTAAAATCGAGACGGTTGATTTTTGTAACGATTCTGTTTCCAAAAAGACGGTCATTTCGGGATAAACGTTCGTTTGGCACGCACGCACGACCTTCCCGTTTCCCAATCGGACTGTACATTTTCCGCACAATCCGTTCCCGCCGCACGGAGCAGCAAGAACGGACCCGAAATTTTTTTCAATAACGTCGAGTAAACGCGTGTTTTCCGCGGCTTCGACCGTTTTTTTCTGATTTGGGAAAAAAATTCTCATGAACAAAGTATAAGGAAGTTCGAAAAAACTTCTGTTTGAAATTTCTATAAAATGATTATTGTACAAAAATGTAAGGGAGGTTGAGTTTTGGTTTTTTTTGTAGCGGTGTTTCCACCCTGACGGAAGGAAACAAACGCTCCCGTAAGTCGCTCTCGGTCGTGGGGAAAAAACATTTTGAATGTTGTTTTTATGTTCTACTCGTTCCACTTGAAAATTTCGCATTGGGCGGCGACTGCGGCAGTCGTTTCTCGATAGAGTCACGACGAAGGAGCGAAAAATCAAAATGCATCGGGCATAAAACAAAAAATGGAGGACGTTCGTCGTCGACGGATAACGAACGACGCACCCGCGAGTCCGAGAAAACTTGACCCTCAGGTCGTTTAAAAGTTCGGACCGCGCGGTGTCTCCAAGGGAACTCGTGCAGAAACACGAACGCGCTGCTGACATTATAGCACCTCAGTTCGAAAATGCAAGGAGGAGTAATATGGAATCCATGATTTCCGTCCGGAGTTTAACACTTTCTCACTCCAGAATCTCTTGCATTAATAAAGTTGTTGTTATTTACGGATAAGTCCTAAGTTATTGCTCAAAAACAAAAGAAATTTCCATGTGGAATCCCATTATTAAAAAGACAATCTATTTTGCGCAAATTTACATTGACAGAGGATTTTCAGTCGTTATAATAGATGTTACTTTAGCGACGATTCGTTTTTGAGGGAGATTTCCCGCCAGCCTTTTTATACCCGACGCATTTTGAATATTCACTTCGTCGTCGTTACTCTATCGAGAAACGACTGCCGCAGCGGCCGCCCAATGCGAAATTTTCAAGTGGAACGAGTATATTATACTAACACTATTTTGAATTTCAGTTTTCCTGTCCGCCGTTGGAGCTACGCACCACGGCTCCCAAAGTCTTTGTGAAAACTGAATTTCATTGTGGAACCAGCATACCAGCGAAATATTTTTATCAGGAAAACCAAACATGCGCAAAACGTTTCTCATTTTATTTGCCGTGACGCTCTGTCTCTGCGGTGAATGGATTTTCACCGCTTACTCTGAGGAGGCTGCGCCCGAAAATAACGCACAATCCGCCGCCGATTATGCCGTTCAGCCCGTGCCGTTCCCGCGAGTCACTCTGCAGGATTCGTTCTGGACGCCTCGTCAGACGACCAATCATCAAAAATCCATTCCTTACGCTTTCCAACAGTGCGAAAAAACCGGCCGAGTCAGCAATTTCTGGCTGGCGGCAAACGTCGCGCCGATCGGAACGCAATATATTGAACCAATATTCAACGATACCGACATTTACAAAGGAATCGAAGCGGCGTCGTTCGATCTCGCGCAGAATCCGAACGAGGAAATGTCGCGCTATCTCGACCGTCTGATTTGCATCGTCGGCGCAGCACAGGAAGCCGACGGATATTTGTACACCGGGATTTCGCACAACCGAGATTTCTCCCAGACGCAGCCTCTGTCGGTCGGAAATCGCTGGAAGAACCTCCAATGGTCCCACGAACTGTACTGTGCCGGTCATATGTACGAAGCGGCGGCGGCTCATTACATCGCGACCGGGAAGCGGAATTTTCTCGACATCGCGTGCAGGAATGCCGACCTGCTGGTGAAAACGTTCGGGCCGGGTGAAGGTCAAATTAACGATGTGCCGGGACACGAAGTCGTCGAAATGGGTCTCGTGAAACTGTACCGAATTACCGGCAAAAAAGAATATCTCGACCTGACGAAATTCTTTGTCGAAATGCGCGGACGAAGCGACAGACGAAATTCGTTAAACCCCAATTCTAAAGCAACTTACGGCGACTACGCACAGGACGCGCGTCCGCTGTCGGACGAAAACGAAGCGGTAGGACACGCGGTGCGAGCGGTTTACTTTTATGCCGGCGCGGCAGACGTTGCGGCTCTGACTGGCGATAAAACGATCGTCGAGTCGATTCAGCGAATCTGGAATAACGTTCTTGAAAAGAAAATTTACATCACCGGCGGACTCGGCGGAACCCACCAAGGCGAAGCGTTCGCGGACAATTACGTTCTGTCGAATTTCAACGGATATTCTGAAACTTGTGCGCAAATCGGCGGCTGCGGCTGGCACCAGCGCATGTTTCTGCTGGACCCCGACGCGAAATACTACGATGCAATCGAACAAACGATCTACAACAGCCTGATTTCCGGCGTTTCGCTCTCCGGAGACGCATTTTTCTATCCCAATCAGCTGGCGTCACGCGGCGGCAATCGCCGCGCTCCGTGGTTCGGCTGCGCTTGCTGTCCGCAGAATCTCATGCGTTTCGTCGCCTCGCTGGGGTCGTACATTTATGCGGTCGAAAAAGAAAATCTCTACGTCGGTTTGTACATCGCGAATAAGGCCGACGTTGCAATTCAGGGGCAGAACGTCCATCTCGAAATGACCGGCAATTACCCCTGGTCGGGAGACGCGGCGATTTCCGTCACTCCTGAAAAACAGGGCGAATCGTTCCGCATCAAGTTGCGCGTCCCCGGCTGGCTGGGCGAGTCGCCTCTCCCCGGCGGTCTGTATCAATTCTGCGATGGAAAAACCTTCCGCCCAACGGTTAAAGTAAACGGAGAGACCGTCGACGGAACCGTCGAAAAAGGTTTCCTCACGATTTCTCGCGCCTGGAAAACGGGCGAC
The DNA here is from genome assembly GCA_964438515.1 of uncultured Planctomycetaceae bacterium. Classification (GTDB taxonomy): domain Bacteria; phylum Planctomycetota; class Planctomycetia; order Pirellulales; family Thermoguttaceae; genus RGIG3701. Next base: position 11,080 of record CAYTLK010000029.1, on the reverse strand, counting down.
AAAATTGAACTTTCGTTCCCGATGAATCCGCGCTGGGTGCGAGCCGACGAACGGGTCAAAGCGGACCGAAACCGTCTGGCGCTCACGAGGGGACCCATCGTCTATGCGTTTGAAGGGTGCGACAACGACGGTCACATTTTCGACGTGTTCGTCAAACCGGAAGACGCAGTTCAGGTCCAGAAATACGACGAAAACCTGCTCGGAGGCGTGGTTCCTCTGAACGTTCAAGGGTATTTACCCAGTGCCGAAACGGATTGCAAACCGATTTCACTCAGAGCGATTCCGTACTGCGTTTGGGCGAATCGTGAAGACGGCGCCATGCAGGTCTGGATGCCGAATTCCGTCTCCGGAACCGCTCGCGCGATGAAACCGACGATTGCAAATCGCTCGAAAATCTCCGCTTCTTTTGACCGTGGAAGCAACGCGACGATGAATTTGACGTCGATTGCCGACGGCGAGTATCCGGGCGGCGAAAGCGAAAATGAGTCGTGGACCAATTTTGATTTTTGGCCTCATAAAAACACGAATGAATGGATTCAGTACGATTTCAGCGCGCCGGAAGAAATTCGCTCGATTCAGGTCGTCTGGTTCGACGATTCCCGACGCGGCGGCGGCTGCAGCGTTCCGGCCGACTGGAAACTTCTGGTTCAAACTGAAACAGGGGAGTGGGTCGAGCCGAAGGGTATTTCCGGATATCCGATCGAGTCGGAACAGCTTCAGACGATTTCGTTCGACAAAATCCGCGCGAAAGCGGCTCGGCTGGAGATTCGTCTTTCGGAAAATGCGGCGGCGGGAGTGTACGAATGGAGCGTTCAATAAGAGCGTTTATGATTATCGTACGCAGTGTCGAGCCGTGTATTATTCAGGAAGCGCTCCCGAACGATGATGTGAGGAGACGATCGCTCAAACACGGAGCGGTCGTCTGTTCGTTTGTTTTGCCGCTTCGGAATTTCTTTCTCATTTTTCTCACAAAATTTCTCTTCAGCCAGTTGACAAACACTCACCCATGAGTTACACTAAAGAAAGTGTTTGTTTCCTTACGTTCCAATGACGGCAAACACGCCCCCCCCTTTTTTCTGGAGAACGAATATGATCAAAAATTTCCGCTTCATGGTTCCTTTCGGCCTCATTTTTGGGCTTGCTTTCTTTTTCTCAATGACGCTTCCGGCCGCAGACTGCACATCACCCGTCGGCGTTCAGCACGTGGTTCTGGTCGGATGGGACGGTTACGGCTCCTCCTGCGTGGATTGGGATGAGGTCCCCACCCTCAAAAAAATGAAGGAAAACGGCGCATGGACCCTGAAAACCCGCAGTGTGATTCCTTCCTCAAGCTCCATCAACTGGCATTCCATCCTCATGGGCGCAGGCTCCGAACTGCACGGATATCGAAACTGGGGCAGTGAAACCCCCGAACTTCCTTCACGGGTTCTGACCGAACGCGGGCGTTTCCCCGACATTTTCTATCTTCTGCACACTCAAAAGCCCGAAACGAAGACAGGTCTCGTGTACACGTGGAAAACCATCGAAACCTGCGTGGACACCGAGGGTCTGACTTGCAACCGTTTCATTGAAAAGGACGATTTTGATGCCGCAACGCAGACGTTTCTTGAATTTCTCGATTCCAATCCGACGCTGGCGTTCGTCTATTATTCCGAGCCGGACAGCAGCGGGCACAATCAGGGCTGGGGGTCGGATGCGTATCATGCGGCCGTGCAGAAACTGGATGTGCAGCTGCGGAAGATCGTGGAGTATCTGGAAGCAAATGACCGCATGAAGGACACTCTTGTCATTTTTGTTTCGGACCACGGCGGGACGGAAAAGGGTCACGGAAAGGACATTTTGCCGCACATGGAGACGCCGTTCATTCTTTACGGAGCGGGTGTTCAGCCGGGTGAAATTCAGGGAGCCGTCATGAATTTCGACACCGCTGCAACTATTGCGTGGGTACTGGGCCTTGAACCTCCGCAAGTCTGGCGCGGCAAACCAGTCACCGAAGGTTTCGGAAAATAACGTTCCTTTCCTGTTTTTGCACGCGGCTTCCCGTCCGTAAAGTCCCCAAAGGAAACATTGCAAGCACACTGGGAACGGCTTCCAGCCCCCCTTGCAATGTTTTTCCCATTTGGTAAAATGTTTGAATAAACCTTTTTATAGTACAATTTCAATCACCAGAATGCGAGGAACATAGAATGAACGACGACGGACGAACGATAGGCCCAAATGACACTTTTGAGGCAAACGAAAATCGGAAGCTGGAACCGGGCGAGTGTATCGGCGAGCACCGGAATTATCGGCTGGAACAGAAGCTCGGAGAGGGCGGAATGGGGCAGGTGTGGCTCGCGTCGGAGCTGCTCAACGGCGAATGCTACCGCAAAGTGGCGTGTAAATTGTTTCCGAAGGGCGAAGGCCGGCCGGCGACGGACGATGTGAAGGCGTCGGAGGAATTCGATCGGATGGTGAAACTGCGGCACCCGAACATTTGTCAGACGTTTGGAATGTCAGTCGATTCGGACTTTGGACCGTTCATCATCATGGACGTTGTGGACGGCGTGACGCTCGAAAAATGGTTTCTCGACCAGCCGAACCACGAAAACGGACTGTCGGTCGCGCAGGTCGTTCAGAATCTGAGACCGATTGCGGAGGCGCTCGATTATGCGCACTCGAAACTCGTTTTTCACCGCGACGTGAAGCCGCAAAACATCATGATGACGGAGGAAAATGGACCTCAGACGCCGCTTCTTCTTGATTTTGGAATCGCGTCCAAAATTCACAGCGTTGTTTCGATGACGGAAGACCAAATGCGCCGCGTCGGGACGCCGACTTTTATGTCGCCCGAACAGTGCAAAGGCGAGCCGCAGAACGGTCAGACGGACCAATACGCCCTCGCAACGGTCGCGTACCTCCTTCTTTCCGGCCGAGTTCCGTTCGAAATTGACGACACAAGTCCCAGCTGGATGATGACGCTTTCGAATCAAATCGTGAATGAAAAACCTGCGCTCATTCCCGCTCTTTCGGACGCGGAAAACGCCGCACTTCAAAAGGCTCTGTCGAAAACCTCGGACGACCGTTTTGCGACATGTACAGAATTCATAAACACACTTCAATCTCCGAATCGTTTTCTTTTGAAACTCCAATCGTTGAAAACTTTCTTTCGTCCCAAGCGCCGCCGCTGGGTGATTGGCGCAGGAGTTGTTTTTCTGCTTTTGATTATCGGTTTATGGTCTGGAGACGATACCGACGCCTCGAAACCGGATCCTTCAGTCGCTGCAAATGAGGCCGCGCAAGCGGAAGCGAAACATCTGGAAGCGGTAAAAAAGGCGCAAGCGGAGAAAGAGCGTCTGGAAGCGGAGAAAGCGGATGCAGAGAAACTGGCGCAGGAGGAAGCCGAGAAACGCACGCAAGCCGAGGCGAAACGTCTTGAGGCGGAAGCCGAGGTTGAGCGTCTGAATGCCGAGAATCAGACGAAAGCGGAAGAAAAAAAGCGGCTTGAAGCGGCAAAAGCCGAGGCGGAGAGACAGGCGCAAGCCGAAGCATTAAGACGGACGCAAGCCGAGGCCGAGAGACAGATACAGGCCGAAGCTGTGAAACGCGCGCAGGCGGAAACGAAACGTCTGGAAGCCGAAAATGAGGTAAAACGTTTGAACGCGGAGAAACTGGCGAAAGAGGAAAATGAACGTCTGGAAGCGGCAAAAGCCGAGGCGGAGAGACAGGCGCAGGCGGAAGCGCTGAGTCGGGCACAAGCAGAAGCGAAACGTCTGGAAGCCGAAAAAGAAGTAAAACGTTTGGAAGCGGAAAAACAGGCGAAAGCAGCAGCGGAAGCGGAGGCGAAACGTTTGGAAGCGGAAAAACAGGCGAAAGCAGCAGCGGAAGCCGAGGCGAAACGCTTAGAAGCGGAAAAACAGGCGAAAGCGGATGAGGAAGCCGAGGCGAAACGCTTGGAAGCGGAAAAACAGGCAAAAGCGGATGAGGAAGCCGAGGCGAAACGCTTAGAAGCGGAAAAACAGGCGAAAGCGGATGAGGAGAATTCGCCTGCGGAACCTGCGGCAGTTCCTGTGCCGGCGGAAATCGTTTTGGAGGAAATTCCTGAACCCAAAGAAACCGCACAGGCGGAAGCCGTACCGGGATTCTTTATCGAGAAAGGTCTTCCAGACCAGAAATATCTCGAAAATTTGTCGCAAATCCGGGAACCGGCTCAAAACAAGTTGGCGGAATATCGTAATATTCTAAAGGATTATTCGCCCACCGCCCCCAATGCAGCAGCACTCCAGAAAGAGTTGGATCCTTATGCGTTCAAAAGTCTCCGGATTCTGGAACAGTGGCTTTCAGAGCGTCAGGAACAGGAACGACAAATGCTGGCCGAGGGATTGGCGGACACGAATCAGAAACTCGTGGATCTACGCGAAATAATTCGCCAAATCAAAGAACCGATGGGCAGTTACACTTCCTCAAATCTCCCGCAAAAGTTGGAAGATTATGAAAAACTGTTTGAAATTGTGCCTGGTACCCGGATGGTGAAGACGGTGAACAACGTGGAATTCGCCTTCCGCTGGTGTCCGGCTGGAACATTCAAAATGGGCAGTCCTTCAAATGAAAATCACCGTTACAGTACAGAAATCCAACATGATGTAACGCTCACTTCCGGCTTCTGGATGCTTGAAACGGAAGTGACGCAAAAGATGTGGAAAGCCCTGATGGGAAACAATCCCAGCGACTTTCGCGGCGATAATCGGCCTGTCGAAAATGTGAGTTGGGGCGACTGTCAGAAATTCTGTATAAAAATGAAAGAACAGGGCTTAAATGTTTCTCTTCCGACGGAGGCGCAGTGGGAATATGCGTGTCGAGCGGGCACAACGGGTGCATTTGCCGGCGACCTGAATGCGATGGCGTGGATTGACATGAACTCCTCATCGACGCACGATGTAAAAACCAAAAAACCAAATGCGTGGAATTTGTACGATATGCACGGGAACATTTGGGAAAGATGTTCAGACTCGTATGAAAAAGGATATTATTCAAAGTCGCCAAAGGTCGACCCGACAGGTCCCGCCCCCAATGACAGCAATGTTTTTCGCGGCGGCGACTGGAACACGGATGTAAAATATTGTCGGTCCGCATACCGTACGTACTATTCGAAAGGTAAAAAAAGCAGTCGCTTGGGCTTCCGGATTCTTTTGGTTCAAAAGGACAGTAAGTAACTTGGAATCGGAACTTTGCCCCTGATTCCGCTCGTTTCACGCTCTGTATGACGAGCTTGCGGGAGGAATCAGGGATTAAGAAAAAGGAATGATTTTCAAAACGTTCCGGAATAGTACGGCTTATCGTCCACTAGAAGCGCACCGGAGGGGGAAAGACCCGTACATTTTCCGCTGACCGGCCCTTGAGGACTCTGCATCGTGACCGTCCGCCCCTTCTGAAAACATAACGCGTCCGTCTCGCGCACTATGTCGGTCGAATGCGCTGCAATCTGCGTGTACCGAACGTCAAGATGACGCAAAAGACTCTCTCGATATTCGTTTAACGTACATCTTGTTTTGAAACCTTCATCAATATCCAAAACGGAAAAAAGAATGTCTCGAACCTCCGACGGCGCGTCGCGGAAGGTGTTGAAAAGATTGATGCCGACGCCGGCCGTCATGCGCCCGGACGAATGACCCTCCAAAAGAATCCCCGAAACCTTTCGCGTGTCGTAAAAAACGTCATTCGGCCACCGAATCCGGAATCGAGCCGCATCGTGTGACGAAAGAAAAAGCCGCATCGTGTCGAGGATCGCCAAAGCCGTCGCGAAACCAAGGAACGGGGTCTTCGAAAGCGGAATATTCCAGGCTTTCGGGTCGAAAATGAGCGAAAACATGAGCGCGCCGCGCGGACTGTGCCACGTACGGGACTTTTGACCGCGCCCCGCCGTCTGAAGGTCGGCCGTCACGAGGAACGGAAGGTCTCGATCGTCGGAAAACGCGCCCTCTTCCAGCTCGCGCAGCGCCCACGAACTCGTCGAATCAATCACCTCAAAATGCTTGCTTCCCGCCAGTTTCATACGTTTTCTCCCCCCTTTTTTACTTCCTTTTTCATCCTTTTTCATCCGTTTTCAAAATTGTAAGATGTTCACTTTTGAATTTTGTAGCTTAATTCTTGCTCAACACGTGACGCCTGATTTATCCGATTTTCGTACAGGCGGATGCGACGGCTTCGACGATTGCGGAGACGTCCTCCATCGTGTTGTACTTTCCAAAAGAAAGACGAATTGAGGATTTCGCCTGCCGCTCGGTCAGTCCCAAAGCAAGATGAACGTGCGACGGCTCGTCTTTGCCGGAATTACAGGCGGAACTGGTGGAAACGCAAATCCCTTTCAGGTCGAGCAGGTGCATCAGCGCTTCGCCGCTCGCGTTGGGAAACGTCAGATTCACGAGTCCCGGCAAACGATTCACGTTTTCTGCGTTGATTCGCAGCCCCGGAATCCTCTTCTTCAATCCGTCAACGACCGTTCCTACAAGCACGCGGAGTCTCGTGTTTTCCGACACCAAAACGCTCCCGCACTCCTCCAGCGCGTATCCCAAAGCAACGATTCCCGGCACATTTTCCGTCCCGGCGCGTCGGTTTTGCTCCTGCTCGCCGCCAAAAATATAGTGCGGAAGCTCCAGCCCCTTCCGAATGTACAGAAATCCAGTCCCTTTTAGACCGTGGAATTTGTGAGCGGAAGCCGTCAAAAAATCGACGTTCCACGCATTCACATTGATCGGCAAATGCCCAACCGCCTGCACCGCGTCGGTGTGGAAGAGGATCTTTCGCGCCCGAAGCAGCGCCCCAATCTGTGCAATCGGCTGAATGGTTCCAATCACGTTGTTGGCGGTCATGATGGAAACGAGTTTCGTCTCGGGACGCAGTGCTTTTTCGACGTCCGAAACCGAAACGCAGCCGCAGCCGTCCACCGGGAGCCAGGAAATTTCGGCCCCCAGTTCCTCGATCGAACGACAGGCGTTCAGAATGGATGGATGTTCGATTGAAGAGGTGATGATGTGTACTTTTTGGCCGCGAAAACGAGCGAAAACGCTTTGCAGAACCCAACTGTTTCCCTCGGAGCCGCCGGAAGTGAAAATGATTTCGGAAGGCTCGCAGCCGACCGCCTCCGCAACCTGTTTTCTCGCGCGTTCCACCGCACGTTTCGATTGGACGCCCAAAGAATACTGACTGGAAGCGTTTCCGTACTGAGCCTGGAAAAACGGCAACATTTTTTCCAAAGCCAGATCGGAAATTCGGGTCGTCGCGGCGTTATCAGCGTAAATCATAGGTTTTTCCTTTGTGCTTGTTTCCTGCAAAAAACAGAAAAAAAGGGAAACACGTTGCGCGTCTCCCTTCAATTCATTGTATAAGGTTCGTCACCTCACACTCATTTTTCAGCAGCTTCGCTGGCCTTGCGAGCTTTGGCCTTGGCGCGTCCGCGAAGTTTCTTCGGCGCCTTCTCGACAGCCGCTGCTTCCACCTTACGGTTTTCAACACGACGTTCCACAAGACGCGTCGCTTTGCCGATACGATCGCGAAGGAAGTAAAGTTTCGCACGACGCACTTCCGCCGAACGAACCACTTCAATTTTCGCAACACGCGGGCTGTGAATCGGGAACTTGCGTTCGACGCCTTCGCCCTGAACAATACGACGAACGGTGAACATTTCACGCGTTCCAGATCCACTGCGCGCAATCACGACGCCCGTGAAGACCTGAATTCGTTCTTTACCGCCTTCAATAATGCGGCAATGAACGTTCACGGTGTCACCAATTTCAAAATGTTCTACAGTCGGTTTCATGCTGGATTTTTCGACCAGCGCCATAATTTCCTGACTCATGAGTAAATCCTTTCAATATTTTTTAATTCTTGTTATTCGGTTTCTTCATTCTTCACATGTCGCACACGACGCTTCTTCGGAACCTCTTCCACATCCATTTCTGGCGGAATCAGGTCTGGCCGACGCTCTTTCGTGAGTTTGCGATTTTCATCGTCACGCCATTTTTCAATGTTCGCGTGATGACCCGAGAAGAGGATTTCCGGCACTTCCAGGCCTCGAAAGACCCTTGGCCGCGTGTACTGCGCCGACTCCAAAAGGCGATTTCCGCTCGAAAAGGAGTCCGTTACACTGCTCAGCTCGTCGCCCAAAACACCAGGAATCAGACGAATAATCGCTTCCATCATCACCATGCTCGCCACCTCGCCGCCGTTCAGGACGTAATCTCCGATCGAGATTTCGTCCGGCTGCAAGATTTGCCGCACACGGTCATCGAACCCTTCGTAACGTCCGCAGAGGAAAACGAGGCGCGGATATTGCACCAGTTCCTCCACAACCGTCTGCTTCAGCACTCGGCCGGCAGGCGTCAGCATGATTAAATGCCCGGGACGCTGGGAAATCGTATCGTCAAAGGCGACCGATTCCGGTTCAAAATTCTCGGTTTTACAAGTCATTTCGAGCGAGCTTTCGCCAAAAACGCCCTGCTGCACCGCCTCAACACAGTCCACAATCGGTTCCACCTTGAGAACCATTCCTGGACCGCCTCCGAAAGGACGATCGTCGACCGTTCGATGCCGGTCATGCGTCCAGTCGCGCATATTGTGAAGTCCCACGCTTACGAGTCCATTCACGATGGACTGATGAAAAAGACTTTCCCCCAAATAGTTCGTAAACATTTCCGGAAAAAGCGTTAAAACATCAAAGCGCATGGGAAATTTCCGTTAAAATTCACTCGGCAGCGTCCGTCGTTTCCGCAGGTGCGGCGACTCTGGTCTTCAGCATACGAGTCGATGTCGGACGAGGACGACGGTCCTGAGCCAGTTTTTCCTGTGCGGTTTTCTGAGCTTCGAGTTTGGTACCGTTTTTGCCGTACTTTTTGATCAACACAGCCACTTTCGGGGTGGGAAGAGCGCCGCACGCCAACCATTTTTCAACACCCTCAATGTCAAGAACAACGCGCGCGTCGGTATCCGGAACCATCGGATCATACGTTCCAAGTTCCTGCAAAACACGACCACAACGAGGCGCACGTGAATCCATCGCGCAAATACGGTAGAACGGGCGATGGAGACGTCCCAATTTCTTCATACGAATTCGGACTGCCATAGGATTTACTCCTTCTTTTCAAAAAATTGAACAATCTGACGAGGCTAACAACTCGCCAGCGACCACTATCGGCCCAAATTGCATGGACCAATGATAATGTACGATTATCCGTGAGTGTAACTCCTCACGTCTTATTTCTTACCGCGCTTTTTCATCTCTTTTTCACGCAGTTTGCGCATTTTTGCTTTTTCAGCAGGGGTCAAACGCTTCCCCGTATTTCCTTTCGGCGCGCCGCCTCCGACACCGCCTGCTCCCGCCGCCGCAGGTCCCTGCTGCATTCGACGCATCAGTTCCTGCATGGCGCCGATTCGTCCGCCGGCTCCCATTGACGACATCATTTTCATCATCTCCGCCATTCCGTTGAACTGCTTGATGAGGTCCGTCACCTGCTGCGGTTTGACGCCCGCGCCGGCTGCAATTCGTTTTTGACGGGAAAGCGTAATCGTTTTCGGATTCTCGCGTTCCTGTTTCGTCATGGAATTAATGATTCCGCCAATCCGATTCATCTCGGCGTCGGCATCCGTATTTCCCAGCATCTCCTTCAAGTTTCCCATTCCCGGCAGAAAACTCAGGATTTTTCCGAACGAACCAAGACGACGCGTCTGCGACATCATTTTTTGGAAGTCGTTGAACGTGAAAATTCCTTTTTTCAGACGCTCTTCCTGTTCCTCCATGACGTTCTGGTCGAAGGCCATCTGCGCCTGATTGATGAGCGTTCCCAAGTCGCCGCCGCCAAGAATTCGGCTCGCCATTCCTTCGGGAGTGAAATCTTCCAGCGAGGTCGTCGTTCCGATCTGCTCGCCAGTTCCGATGAATTTAATCGGGACCCCGGTCACGTATTTGAGCGAGATGGCCGCACCGGCACGCGAGTCGCCGTCGAGTTTCGTCATAATGACGCCGTCGAGTTCGAGCGCGTCGTTGAACGCTTTCGCACTGTTGACCGCATCCTGCCCCGTCATACCGTCCACAACGAGGTACACCTGGTCGGGCCCGCACTGTTTGTCGATGTTCACGAGCTGCTGCATGAGTTCCGCATCGACGTGCAGACGCCCTGCCGTATCGAGAATCACAACGTCACAGCCTTTTTCTTCCGCTGCTTTTAACGCGCGGGCGCAGACTGTTACGGGGTCCTTTTCTTCATAGTCGGCAAAAACGGGGATATTGAGCTGTTCGCCGAGCGTTTCGAGCTGTTTGATAGCCGCAGGACGCTGAAGGTCGGCCGCCACGAACATCGGATGACGTCCGCGAACCTGAATACGTTTTCCGAGTTTCCCCGTCGTCGTCGTTTTGCCGGACCCCTGCAGCCCGCACATCATGATGGTTGTGATTCCGGAGCCTTTTAAATGCAGGTCGTTATCGACGGGTCCCATGAGTTCGACGAGTTCATCGTACACGATTTTCACGACGTGACGTGTTGGGTCGAGCTGTTTCAGAACATCCTCGCCGCAGGCTTTTTCTGAAACATTCTTCATGAAAGATTTAACCGCATCGTAGCTGACGTCGGCCTCGAGAAGGGCGCTTTCGACCATTCCGAGTCCTTCGCGCATATTCCCTTCGGTGAGTTTGCCGCGGCCACTCAAGGAACGTAAAGCGGAGCTTAAACCATCTCTCAGGGATTCAAACATGGGACGTATCCAATACTTTATTTAATCAATTACACAAATTTTATCTAAAAAATCAAGGAAAATAAATTATACCGTAGAATTTTCCGATTACAAGGGGGAGGGGGCCGATTCTTCCTCATTTTTTCAAAATTCCATCCCCGCGGGAGACGATTCCGTTCGTCATCGCAAAAAAATTGGCGTTTCATTTGTGAGGAGTGATTTTAACAGAATGGATTTTTCCTTTTTCACCGAACAGAATTTCCAAATTCCTGTTTTATAATAATGAAAACTACACTGCCCCATTGACCAGAAGTGCGTGTAGGACTCGAGCCACCCCGTTTTTTCCGAAGATTTTCGAAAAAAATGGAAAAAATGGGGC
>CAYTLK010000028.1:0-38796 GCA_964438515.1 uncultured Planctomycetaceae bacterium | reverse complement strand
TTCCGGTGCACAGGCGGTTGTTCAAACTCTGCGCGCCCCAATTGAGCGTTCCGCCGTCGATGTAAATATTGTTGTAATCGGCATCGGAATCGTTCGAAGACTGGAAATTGAGCGTTCCCTGCGAGACGTATAATTTACCCGTGAAATTCGCGTAACTTCCGCTGAACGTCAGCGCTTTGGATCCGGTTTTCTTCAGTTGTCCCGCCCCGTTCAGGTTCGCGGAGAGGGTTCCATCACTGCTGTACGTACAAACACTTGCACCGGCGGCCAAAACGTTGACGGTTCCTGCAAGGGTTGAACCGTCGATACGCAAAGCCCCCAAACATCCGGCCCCCTCAAGCCGGCCGCCGCCAGCGATGTTGAAAGTCCCCGAAATGGTGCCCAAAGTTGCAAAAACCTGCCCCGTCGGATTGACATTGACCGTAACAGCCGATGTTCCGGATTGGGCTTGCGAACCAATCTGCCGGCGAACGCTCGTCAAATCAAGCGTTCCGGAAGCCGCCGTCGTGATGTTCCAATACTGACCGTCGATTCCCAGTGCGCCGAACGTGGAACCAGCATCCATCGTATTGGAGCCGCTTTCCGCGAAATTGATGGAAATGCTGTCTGCGGCGTTCGCCCAATTACCGATGGTGCAGAACATCGCCAAAAATGACAGAAAAACCAAGGTTTTCGTGAAAGAGTCCGAACCAGTTCCTGAAAGACTCCGCGCGTACCGATGAGCAAAATTTGTTGATTCCATCTTTGATTATCGTTACATTAATAAAACATACAGTCAAAATATTATCATTTCTCTCACATTCTACACCGCTTTTTCAGAATTGCAAGAATTTTCAGGGAAAATTGTCAAAATTTCTCGAAAAAGTCAAAAAAGTACGTTATACTAACACTATTTTGAATTTCAGTTTTCCCGTCCGCCGTTGGAGCTACGCACCACGGCTCCTGCAGTCTTTGTGAAAACGGAATTTCATTGTAGAACCAGCATACAACGGGAGTTTAACACTTTCTCACTCCAGAATCTCTTGCATTTTTCGTTTTCCCCCGTGTTTTACGGCATAAAAAATTTTGGTTCATCCGGCAAGTGCTTACCTGCGGCGGGGGAGAGATTGAAAACGAACATGGTTTCTGGTAGAAAAATGAAAATTCAAACATCCTTTCTACCGGAGCGAAACCATCTCCTCAATCCTATTTTGTACTTATTCCGCTTGAAAATTTCGCAAAAGCCGCAAAACTTTTGTACGATAAATGAAGTCTAAGGTTTTGTTCCGAAAATGTCAAGGATTGAAGTGAAAAATTCTCGAAAATTTGAAGATGGAACATCGACGTGCGAAAAAGAAGACAGAAGCAAACAAAATCAAGGCGGTTGTGTTGGGGCGGCGACCTTGAGCTGCACGTGAAACCCGGCTGCGGCCACCATCCGCACGGACTGGAGGACCCGTCGACAGTCGTTCAGTTCTACGAAAAGTGCTGGAATTCAAAGTAGAATCATTCCACACACCAATAAATATGAATTGAGTACGAATTGATTTATATTCGGATTCCATTAATGCGCAGTACAGCAAGCCCGTAATGCAGCGAATACAGGATTCCAAAAAATGCTGTGTTTTTCCCAAATTCCCCTAATTCCGCTCACTTACGTTTGCTTCATTACGGGCTTGCTTCGGTTCGACGTTTTGAAAAACCAGTAACGATTCCCTGAATTTTAAAACGTAATGTGCTTTTCGTATCTCGCTGCGGGAACAAACTCCCCTGCTCCCAAAATCATTCCGTTCATTTCCACCTGAGAATGATGTTCTAGAATAAATGTGCAAAATGTGCCAATTATTCTGTTTTTCCTAAATTTCCTGGTTTTGTGTACCGATAATTCATATACCGATGAATAGGGATGGCGACTATTACTCTGAAAAGTTTGCCAGTTCACGGAAACGCATAGGAGAAAGGATTTGATCATGCGAAACAAAAGGTTGTGGAAAACCATTTTGACGCTTGCTTTGCCGCCGCTTTTGAGCAGCGGGGAACTGTGGGCGCAGACGGGATACATTCAAAAAAATGACGATGCGGCCCAATACGCGACCGTCAACTCCGCGAATCCGGCTTCCGGCGACACGCTGACGATTTACGATGGCGACGTCACGATGGGGGGAAGTTCCCAGTCGTACTCGTCCAACACGACGCTGACGATTCAGTCGGACGGCGAGACCGTGCGAACGATCAACGCAAACCAAGCCAGCCGATTCTTCCAGAACCCGAGCGCCAACTACGTTGATTTGACGTTCAATCTCGACAACGTAACCTTTACCGGCGGCAAGAGCAGCACGGGCGGCGTCTTTTATCAAGACAACGGTTCCCAGTCCATCGTAATTAACGGCACGAATGCCGCTTTTTCCGGCAACACAGCCTTAAGCGGCGGCGTTTACGACGGGTTCGACATTATGATTACCGGCTCCAACGCGTTCAGCAACAACTCGGCAACAGACGGCCACGGCGGCGTCATCTACACGAGTTCGGCCGTCATCAGCGGGACAAACGCGTTTACGAACAATTCCGCAACCGAAGCCGGCGGAGCTATCGAGGCATTCCACGTAACGTTCAAGGGAAACGGTTCCTCCGCAGTCTTCACCGGAAACACGGCCAACGGGGTCAAAAACGACCTGACGATCACGGGTTATACCAGTGATAACGGTTCCGTAACCATTCAGGATGCCGGGACATACGTGTTCAACGGCGGCATTACAGCGGCCACGGGAAACTCAGGGAATTACAATTTGAACATCAAGGACGGCGCGGACGTTACTTTCGGCGAAGGCTCCGTCACGAAAGTTACGGGCAACGTCTCTCTCAAGAACGCTTCGCTCACCATCGTCGGCGGAACGGACACGACGTTCAAAGCGGCCGACTGGGACACGACCAATGCGGGGAGCAGTCAGCTCCAATTGGTGCATAAGGCGAATCAGTACGGAAAGGTCATCGACGGAAACGCCGAAGGTCTGTTAAAAATCGAATCCGCCATAACCGTCCAGCTGACCGGCGACGTGGCGGCCAATCAGTTCGGCTACGTCTCTCGTATCGACCATACCGGCGTTGTAACGGATGTCAAAACAGGTACCGGCGCATTCAACCTCGTGCGTAAAATCGAACCAAGCTCCAGTATTCAAAGTATCAACGCCTTTCTCGGCAGTTCCGCAACCCTTTCCGGCTCTTACGGCGCTAACACCGTCCAGTCCGGCGACGCTATCGTCGTTACTGCCGACGGCAAATCGGGAGGCGCTTTGAACTTCAATTCCAACACCACGCTGACGATCAGCTCGAACGTATCGGGAACCAACCGAACCATCGACGCCGAAGGAACAGACCGATTCTTCAACGTCACTTACGGCGACCTCACACTTCACAGTCAGAACATTATCTACAAGAATGGAACGACTTCCGGAAACATTGGAGCCTCTTCTTATGGCGGCGCAATTTACGCCCGGGGGAATGTCACTCTTTCCGGCTCGAATACGTTCACGGAGAACTCCGCAAACAGTGCTGGCGGCGCAATTTACACTTCAATCGGCACCGTCGTCCTTTCCGGAAAAAACCTATTTAACGAGAACTCCGCAAAAACGGATGGCGGCGCAATTTGCGCCCAGGGTAATGTCACTCTTTCCGACTCAAATACGTTTACTAAAAATTCTGTAAACGGAGACGGCGGCGCGATTATAACGAACAGCAGTATCACTCTTTCTGGCAATAACGAGTTCACCGAGAATTCTGCCAAAAAATCCGGTGGTGCAATTTACGCAATGAAAAATGTCACCCTTTCCGGCACGAACAAGTTCACAGAGAACACCTCTGAATACACCGGAGGCGCAATTTTCGCTTTGGGCAATGTCGCTCTTTCCGGCAAAAACGATTTCAAAGAGAACTCTGCCGTATACTTCGGCGGTGCGATTTTCACTACCAGTGGCGCTTCGGTTACTTTTTCCGGCGACGGTTCCGAAGCAACGTTTGCAGGGAACACTGCGAATGGGGAGAATAACGATATTTACGTCTACAGTGGCAACGTGACGATTCAGGATAAAGGAACGTACTCCTTCGGCGGCGGTATTGTGACGAATGACGGCTCGTTAGAGATTAAAGACGGCGCGAACGTAATGCTCGAATCCGGCTCGATCACAAAACTTGGAGGGGGATTGAACCTTTCCGGAACCGACACGAAGCTGAACGTGACGCTCAACGCGAACAACGCCGTGGATTCAAGTACGATTACGACATTCAACAACGGCGCGACGCAGCTGACCGTCTCCGGCACGAATTCCATCACGGGCGGCGCGGCGCTGAACTACACGCTTGCGGCTGGCTCGACCAACGGCTGGTATCTTGCCGGAGTCGGTAATTTCAACGGTCTGGACGCTTCCGTTTCCCTTGAAAACGCAATGGATTATGCCACTGTCGTTAAAAAAGTGACCGATTCCGGCGTCTGGTTCGGCGCGCTCAATTACGGAACGGTCTATCGGTACGACAGCACGGGCGAACTCCAAAATACCGCCAACACGTTTGACGGCGCGTTCGGAACCGGACTTCAGGCGCTCGCTACCGGCGATTCCATCAGCATCAGCACAAACGTGAACTCCGAAAACATCGTTACAATCGGCGAAGACGTAACCAAACTGTCGATTGCCTCCGTAGCTTCAGGCAGTGCCCCCGTTACGATTACCGCCACGGGCGACGACGATCATCGTTTCCTGAACGTCGAAGGCGATTTGACGCTCAATCTGTCGAAAATTACGTTTACCGACGGGAATCCAGGAGCCGATGAAAACGGCGGCGCGATTTACGCTGCCGACGGCACGACGCTGACCATGAACGCCGACAACGCCAGCTTCACGAACAATTCCTCCAAGCACGGCGGCGTGATCGAAGCGGACAATTTCGTCCTGAACGGCTCATCTTCTTTCAATGGAAACACGGCCGCCAACGGCGACGGCGGCGCGGTCGACATCTGGACCGGAACCATCAAAGGAACCCACGAGTTCACCAACAACACGGCCAGCGAACGCGGCGGCGCGATTTGGGCGCAGGAACTGACCTTCTCCGGCGATGCTTCCAACATAACGTTCACCAACAACACCGCGCACGGCGTCGCGAACGATATCTGGATTTCCAACAACGATGACCCCGGCGTTTCCGCCCACGCGCTGACCATCAACGACAACGGAACGTACTCGTTCGGCGGCGGTATCGTCGTCGAAAATGGCGGAACGTTCACCATCCGCGACTCAGCAAACGTTACGTTTGAAAACGGTGCGATAAACAAAATCACTGGTCTGACGACGATTAACAGTGATAAAGTAACGTTCAACAATGCGTCCAACACGTTCTCCGGCGGTTTGGCCGTCGGCGCAGGCGTGAATCAGTCCGTCGGCGGAAACGTGACCGTCGGAAATGTTCTGGGCGTCACGTACGACGGAACGAACTCCACGATGAGCCAAATCCGCTTCGCAGATGCGGCGAATTTGACGGTCAACAACGGCACAAACGTCGTGATTTCCGACACGAACGGAACCACATTGACAGCCAAGAATTTGCGCGGAAAACTCATCGGAACGACCACGCTCGTGACGGGCAACGGCGGAACGCAGCTTTCGACGCTCGGCGGAGCCAGTTTCTACGAATCGATTCTTTACCGTGTCAACATCGGCTACGGTCTCGACGGTTCGACGAATTACGTGATGGAATCGGAAAAGAAAGACGTGAATCTCGACGGCATCGAGCGAAACGCAACGGCGGCCGAAGCGCTGTACGGTGACGAAATTTTCGACGTCGAAACCGTGGAAGAGGCTCGGCAGAACGTCAGTGCCGCAACAGGCGAGATTTTCGCCACCAACGCGCACGTTCAGACCCAGCGTTTGACGTATCAGATGCAGACCGTCGCGAATCGGACTCGGAACCTCGAAACGTGCGGAAACTACGGCGACTGCACGTGCGATATGCCGAACTTCTGGGTCTCGGCCTACGGAATGAACGGCGACGCGGACGATCACGACAATTTGATGGGTTACGATTACGATTCGTGGGGAATGATGTTCGGCGGCGAATTGGCCGAAAGCGACACCAGCAAACGCGTCGGATTCTTCTACGCTTACGGTCAATCCGGCATCGATTTGGCGACCTCGAACCTGAACTCGGACGACCACACGCTCGGACTTTACGCGCAGTGGGACAGTCTCTTCGGCGGCGGTTACTCACTGGCGTCCGGAGCCGTCTCGTTCAGCGACAATGAAAGTTCCCGACACTGGGGCGACTACGCATTCCGCAACAATTACGATTCGTGGATGGGTCTTTTCTCCTTTGAAAAAGGGTGGAAAACGACCGGCGGAGCGTTCGGCGAGCTGAATCCTTACGTTTCCGTTCAGTACTTGCGCTACGATGCGGACGATTTTGAGGGCGAAATGCTTTCCGTCACGAACAACACGTACGACAGCTTCCGCAGTACGCTGGGCGCCCGCCTGACGAAGAGCCTCAGCAGCGTCTGTCTCACGGGCGGACTCGCCTGGCACCACGAGTGGCTCGACGAAAATGCGTCCTTCACAGCCTCCGCGAACGGCGTACAGACGGCCATTTTCGGAAACGCGACGGGCCGCGACTGGATGGAAGGAAACCTCGGCGTTCAGTACGGACTGACGGAAAACGTGACGCTTTCGGGCGACTACTTCATCTTCCTGAACGGCAACGACACGCTCCACGCCGGAATGGGAACGCTGACGTTCCACTTTTAACCCCGTCTTCTGGGAACGCGGGTTCCAGCCCGCATGATTCCTCAGAAGAACGTTAAAGAATAGAGTTTTGCGGCCGGGAGTTTTCACACTCTCGGCCGCAAAACGTATAGAAATAAAAACAATCTTTTGATTTACGGACGACAATTTCCGAGAACCATAAGCGCGTAGCCCGTCACGAGAACAGGAGAGTTTTCCATCCAGCGGCGATTGGAATTCACCCACGATCCATCTTCCTGCTGACGTTTCAGAACCTCTGCCGAAATCTCCGCGCGCCAATTATGTTCCGTACCGTTTGCGTCTGGGAATGTGTCGGCACCGTACGCCAGAAGCGCCTTCGTCATTACGATGTAGTAATAATACAGGCCCGCATCGCCCTGACCGGGATTTTCCGTAACGCTGTAGCGTTTCGTGAGCCAGTCCATCGCCGCCTGAACGCGCGCATCTTCTTTCGTAAGTCCCGCATAAATCAGACTTTTGAAACCAGTGTACGTCATCGAACCATACGTACTGAGCGACTCTTTCGCCTGGTTTGCAGGTCCTTCTGCTTTGGTTTCCTGAGAAATTACGTACACAAATCCGCCGTCGCCGTCTTTGGCGAACGGAAGCGTGTTGTGCTCGGACTCAAGACCCTGGCAGCGCGATACGAAAACGACCGCCTTTTTCACCGCCTCGTCGTCCGGACCCGCACCCAGTTCGTGAAGTGCGTCGAGCATGAAACCTGTATTCGAGAGGTCGGGACGCGACATTTTACCGCCGTAACCGGCTCCGCCGTATTTGACGTCGGTTGCGTCGATTCCTTCCGATTCGTCCCACTGATATTTGCGCAAATATTTTTCCGCAAACGTAAGAATCTCATCAAGGTCGGTCCGTCCCGCTTTGCGTGCGCGCGCCAGAGCCGCAACTGCAATGCTCGTTTCGTAGTTTCCGAAACCCATGGACGGATTGACGATCGCGCCGTCCGGCTGAGCCTGCGATTTCAAATAGTCGATTGCTTTCGAAAGGACGGGGTCGTCGATCGCAACGTTATTTCCGAGCATTCCGAGAATCGCAATACTCGTGAGTCCCGTTCCCATCTGACTGCTGAACGAGCCGTCGTCCGCCTGAACGCTTCGGAGGTATTCAACCCCTTTGGCGGCGGCCGCATCCATCGCGGAGGCGTCTTGTGCGTGAACGAACTGCGCCGGCAAAAGAAGCGGCGCAAGAAGCGTTAAAAGCGTGAAAAGCTGTGTGTGTTTCATGAATTTTTCTCCAATTCAAAAGAAACTTTACGTAAAAAAAGGGATTTATTTCTGTTCAGTAAACAAAATCCAAATGTAACTCTCCGCAGGAATCGTAACGTTCAGCGTCGCGCAGCCGTTCGCGTCGAGCGGAACAGACGTCGGATTCTGACCGTTTATCGCCGCGCAGGCTTTCCCCGTGAGGCCGGTGTAGTACAGCGGAAGCGTCATTTCCAGGTCGATGGGTTCCTTCAGCGGATTGAAGAGGAACGCCAGTCCTTTCTCGACGCCGTCCGGATTGATTTTGACCCATCCGTCCCAATCGCGCCCCGTGGCTCTGCGTACGTGAATCAAATCGCCGTCCAGCACCTGACGATGCGTCTTGTAAAAACGGACCCATTTTTGCACCACTGCGAGCGTTTCCGGCGTGTCGTACAGACGCGGACCGCGATAGCACGCTTGAACTCCGGAGCCCAACAGATTCGCAAAACGCGCATCGTAATGTTCCAAATGCTCGTGAAGCGGCTCAATCGTCGCGGCCGCGCCTCCGCCGTGGTACTGACTGAGCGGAACGAACATCCACCCCATCGAACAAAGTTTCGTCCACGTTCCATCATAAATGTTTTGTCGTTCAATAATCAACTGTTCCTCGCGCGGGAGCGACCAATTCGTCTCGCGGTACCCCATTCCCGTCTTGTTCCCGCCGGAAAGAAAGTAACTGTCGGGCTGATTCACGTAAATCCCCTTCGAACGACACCATTTGTACAGTTCCGACTGCGCCTTCCACTGGACCCAGACCGAATCCTCTTTCCCGACGTGACCGGGATGGTCGGTTGCTGTACAATAATCTCCGGGGTACGGACCGTCATTTTCGAAGACCTCAAAATCCGCTTCATCCATGAATTGACGGAGCGTTTCGACGTACGTCTGACCCCATTTCGACCCCAAACACGGTCCGACGCCGAACCTTGGGGAGGGATTCTTCACGTTGTCGGCCCCAGTCACTGCGCCGCGCGAGGAGGTGAGCGAGTAACCGCCCAGTGCGACGCCGGATTTCCGCGCCTCGTCCGCCAGCGCCTTGTAACGTTCACGGTAGGCGGTCTCCGTACTTTCGAGATTGAACCCCGAACCGAAACTCATAATGATGAGTTCGAAACCCGTTTCCTTGCACTGCGCGACGGCATCACGAATTTGGTCGGGATTTGCGGTCGTTTTGTGGAACATCAGCGGATTTTCGGCCGTCCACGGTGCAATCGTGCGGTACATCCGACGAACCGCCAGCCCGCGACGTTCCCGATCGGTCGAGTCGAACAGCAGTTCAAACACGCGGAAGGATTCGAACGACTCTCCCGGTTTTACTGTCTGTGCGGGTCCAATGTTCGGCGTGCAGCGGACTTTGCAGATCGTCTGACGTTCGTAATTCACCTGCGTCGGATACTCCGAGTCGGTCGTGTACTGCGTCGAAACGCTGCTCTGCTGCGATTCGGTAGAAATAATCCCGCCGAAAATGTAGTCCGACTCGATGTGGAGATTGAACGGCTGTGTAACCTGCGAATCCACCGAGGAACCGGTTTCGGCCAAACGGAGTTCTTCTGCCGCAAAAGAATCGACTTTTACCGGCGTTTCCGTCGTGTTTTTGACCGTCAGCCACTTCGAAAGCAGCGGGATTCCGTCATAAATCTCGTAATGCACCTCGACGGTCGGCAAACTTTTTCCCTCCGGCGGCTGAAACGTCAAAACGACGTGCTTCCCCTTGGGCGGCCACGACAAATCACGCGACAGCCACTCCGGACGCTTCTTCCACGCAAAACGCGCTTCGATTTCACCCGTAGAAACCGACACGAAACGATACGAATTTTCGTACGGTTTCATTTGTTCGAGCCACGAAGGTTTAAAATAGTTTGCAACGGGCGCGCCGCGCAGTCCGCCCAACGAATATTCCTGACCGTCGAGCGTCACGAATCCTTCCGGCGAAAGCGCCCGAATGTATTCTTCACCGGAAGAAAGATTCAGCAAGCTGAGCGTCGCGGCGGCGGGACGCGTGACGAGCGTTCGTCGAACCAAACCGTTCGTCAAAACGATTCTGCCGGCCGCCTCATCAATTTGAACCTCTGATTTAAAGGATGCGGAATCGATGAGCCAATCCGCCGCCAATATTTCAGGAATTATGAGAAAAAAGGTCAAAAAACAAAAAAAAGTTCGTATCAGCATTCGGTACTCGTTAAAAAAAGGAAAGGGAATGTGTCATGAGTCCATTTATTTTACGTTATCCGTAAAAACAGGACGGAAACCAACGTCAAACACCCGCTGCCAGGACGGATAAACGTGCGAAAATCCGAAGGCGGCGCGGTAGGGCCGATCGTACCAGGAACCGCCTTTCACAAGGTGATTTCCCTGCGCGTCCGTTGCGCTCGTCCACTCGGAAACGTTTCCGTGAACGTCGTACAAACCCCACAGATTGGGCCGAAACGACGCTGGAGGCGCGGTCAGTACGGTTCCATCGTCGAAACGTTTGTTTGCCGGAATCCAATCGTCGAACTCCGTCATATTACTGTAACGAGAATCCACCGTGTAGGGATTTGTGGCGAAATTCCCGATGGAACGGTCCGCGAGATTTGCGTACGGCCCAAAATCGGTGTCGGAATCCCCGTAGAAAAACGCGGTCGTCGATCCGGCTCGCGCCGCCCATTCCCACTCCGAATCGGAAGGAAGCCGAACGTTTTCGCCCGATTTTTCCGAGAGCCAGCGGCAAAATCGTTCCGCCTCGTCGCAGCTCACGCGGCAGACGGGGAACGTCGGGAGATTCATCGGATAGCCGTGAATTCCGAACTGGTAGCAGTGCTTCGACTCGACCCGACTGTCGTGCGACACGTCAAAACAAGCGTATTGCGCGTTCGTGATTTCCGTCGTACAAACCCAGAACGCGCCGGGAATCTGCACGATTTTCCCTCCGACGCAGTACGTGCCGGCCGGAACTTTCACGAATTCCAGCGTCTGTCCGTTTCCAAGGTCCAGCGTCTTTCGTTCGTTCGAAAACGCTTCAGGTTTCATCTCGGCCGGCGTCGTTTCGGCTTCCGATTTTGCGCCATTTGAATCCGTTGCGCCATTTGAATCGGTTTCGTCGGGTCGAATCGGTTCCATCGACGCACCATTTTCGATGACGGTCGGCACAATTTCTTCCGCGTCGTGCGGGTCGAGATTTGCGTACAATTTTGCGAGTTCCACACGTCTCTGACGCTGACGGCCCGGGTCCTTCGTTGCTTCCGTCCAGGTTCCGTGGTACGGACAGTTCATCTCGATCCACGTCAAAATGCGGTCGCGCGCCTCGTCCGAAAGCGCGACGTGATGGTGGCCCGCCCGGAGAATCTGAATGAGTTCCGTTGTGTCGGCCGCAAACTCTTTCGGCTCAAGCAGATGCATGTCCGACTCAATCCCGGAACGACGTACGTATTTCTGAAGATTGAAGTATCCGACGGAAAAATGCGTGTCGCGCGGAATGTATCCCGTTCCGTTTCCAGGCTGAACGGAGCTGTAGTTTTTCACAAAAACGTCGCCGCGCAGGTCCGGCTGCGCGAAACCTTCGGCGGCGCCGTTGTGACACGCAAGACAGTATTTATTAATGACGGGCTGCACCTCACGCGCGTACGAAAAACCGCGGAGTTTTCCGTACCAAGGCGTGATTTCAGCAGGTTCGGCGAGGAATCCCTGCGTCATTTTCGGAACGGCCGCCTGATTCAGGTCTTCGTGACATCCGTTACATTGTACCATCTCGCCCGGCATTGCGGTGAACCAGGAACGCATGAGCTGGAGCGACTGACCCGACTCGTCGAGCGGCTGAATCGCAATCGGCGTGTTTGCGGGCACATGGAAACGTGCGGACCCATCGGGATTTACCGGGACGGTTCCCAGCACCTCACGAATGTCCCACGGCCCATCGACGCCCACGATTCCCATAAGTCCGCCCATGTTCTGATAGGAAAAATGGTACGTAAACAGCCGGAGTTTTTTGACGGTTCCGCGCGGAACGTCCCGGAGGCCCGGTCCGTTGTAAATGTCGGCGAGGTACACGTCTGCATCTTTTCGCGACAGATCAACGCGGTCCGGCAAAACAGGAGGCCGAGCCGTCTTGCGCAGCGGAAGAGGCTCAAGCAGCGCCCAATCTTTTTCCTCACGCAGAAGCAGCAGATTATCGTACACATCCACGAGGTAGATTCCCCACAGCGACTGCGGCGTCGGTTTGCACGCGGCGATCAAATATTTGTCGGACAGCGGAAATGGATGCAGAAACTTCGGCCACGACGCGCCGACGAGTCCGTCTTTAATGATCGGCTCGACCTTTTTTCCGAAACCGGGAATGCGCTGCACGCAGCCGTCCGCTTCGAACCTTCCGCGCGCCGGGTCCAGCAGAACCAATTCCCCCGCACGGTGCGAGTCGTGATGACCCGTAATGACGGTCGCGACGAGCGACGCCGTACCGGGAACCGCCCTTGCGTACCACATCGAGTTCGGCCAGTACGAGTTGCTTCCGTAATACGAAAGCTGACCGGTTCCGTCCGGATTGCAGTTGAAAAGCTGCCGCGAGTTGCTGTGCGGAATGTCCGCATACTCCCAGCGCTCGTACAATATTCGTCCGTTATTCAGTACCGACGGATTCCACGAATGTTCCTGGTCGAACGCCAGCTGACGCTTTCCGGAACCGTCCGCATTCATCCGAAAGAGCGTCGCGATGTGTGAACTTCCGTACACGCACGGAACGCCCGCCATAATTGCAGTCGAAGTATACGCGATTCGGTCGTCCGGTAAATAACAGGCGTCGTAACTGTCGATGTCGGGTTCCTCCCCCGTAAGTTCTTTCGGGTCGCCGACCGCGTTGAACGAAGCGTCGAGCGGAAGCTCGAACACCTGCCAGCGATCGCCGCGTCCGACCGAGGAAAAGAGGATTTTTCCCGCATCCCAGTTCAAATCGACGTCGCCGACGAAAACATCCGATTTCGGTTTGAACACGACGGTTCCCGACTCGGAAGTTTTCAGCGGGACGCGCTCAATTTGGTCGTTGAACCCGCGTTTTGGAAGCGAGGAGTTGCTTTCCCAGTTGCACGGAAGCCCCAAACGCGGCGAACTGGCGCTCCGACGCACGATCAACAGCTCGCTGAAATCGTCGAGAAGCGGATTGGAAAGCAGCACCTCACGCCGAAACGCATCGAATTCGGCCGTCAAAGTTTCGAGTTCCGCCGCAGAAGTTTCAGACGTTGCAGAAGTTTCAGACGCCGCAGAAGTTTCAGACGTTACAGAAACTGCAGAAGCTGCAGGTTTCCATCTTTGAAATTTAGACACAAAATCATTGAAACGTTCACGAAATCCGCTCTTTTCGTACCGGTCGGGCCAGGTTTTGTAAAAATCCTCAAGCGTCCGATTGAGCGCAACCAGCGAGGCGGCTGCGCCGTGCGTCGCGCGGTCCCATTGTTCCTGAATCGCCCTATTTTGCCGTTCCTCACACAGAATTTTCCAAGCTTCACGCTCTTTTTCCGTGTCGAACAGCGTCGGATCGTCGGGGTCGGCCAAAACTTGCAGCTCCACGAGCGACGTCCAGCTGGTCGCCGTTGTATTTTCCTTTCCTTTTTGCCCCGCCTGAACGTTGTAAGTCGGCCAAAAACGGAACGTAATCTGCGAGTAAACGCGCGTCGAATCCACTGGGAATTCCGTGAGACACGGTCCCGAATTGTTTCCAACGACCGTCTCGCCCGTGGAATAAACGACGGTTTGGGACTGATTTTTGTTCGAATCGGTTTCGACATTGGAAGCGTCAAGGAGCGTAAATTCGTAATCCTGATTGGCGCGCGCGTCCGAGTTGGATGTCAAAACACGAACCGAACGGATTTTTCGAGGCCGTGAAAACCGATATTCCGCCACGGTCGGCGTTCCGCCCGCCTGAATTCGGCCGGTTCCGACCCACACGCCTGCGGTTCCGTCACACAAAGCGTCGGTTTCCTCCGCAGGAATCCCGCTGCATTGAAGAAGCATCGTTCCGGGAAACGCGAGCAAATTCAACGGATGTTCCTTTTCGAGTTCCGTTTCAAGCGCCGTCTGTCCCGCCGCATCCCCGGAAAAATTCTGCACGGAAAAGGCGGAATTCGCCTCCGAAACCTCCTCCGCCCAAGCGGTCCGTTCGGAGGAAGCCGAGCAAAAAACGACGCAAGCAGCGGTACAAAAAACAACAACAAATGTACACAAATCTATAAAATAAGGATTTAGACTTCTTTTGAACGTTTTCACGAAATAGGTACACATAAAATCTCTCATTCAGTTTAACAACTCTCATTTTCTGGAAGCTCGCACCCCCGGCCCGCCGCTGTGTACAATCCATTTTAGCCGATGGGGAAAACGGCGTCAAGGGGCGAAAAGAAGAAATTTTTTGAATAATCCGAAAAAATGACGATTTTGTGAGCTTTTCCGCTCCAAGTTTCGTAACAAATACGAGAAAAACGTTTTTTGCCCCCTTGACACTCCGTCTGTTATTCGTTACAATGAAAAGAAAATTCAAATTTACTGAACGCCGTAAAAGACGCTCAAAAGATGCTCAAAAGACGCCGTAAAAAGTGACTCATGATGGGGTTTTTTCGTTCCATTTTTTCGTATTTCGCAAAGACTCCGCGACGGGTGGAATACACCGTTCCGGAAGAACTGCTACAGACGCGCAAGCCGATTGGGGCCTGCGGGGAACGCATCGCGCGATGGTATTTGGAAGAGGTGGCCGGCATGCATTTTTTGGAGGCCAACGCTCGAACGCATCTTCATCAAAACCGCATTATAGAAGGGGCGGTGACCGGCGAAATCGACCTTGTAATGGAGGAATCGGACGAGGAGACGCATTCGCGGATTCTTGTTTTCGTTGAGGTTCGAACGCGGGAGGCCTATTCCCGTCGGTACGGCGCGCCCGTCAGATCGATCAACTACGCGAAACAGCGGCACATTTGTGCCGCCGCGAGTTTTTGGCTGTCGGAACACGGTTTCCGTCAGCGTCCGCACGTTCGTTTTGACGTTGTTTCGATCGTTTGGCCGAAAGGAATGCAGCCGGAAATTTGTTACATTCCCGACGCGTTTTCATGGGTATAAAACGATTTTTCTTCAAGAAACTCCGAATTTTAAAACTTGATTTTCATGAGGAAGAAAGTAAAAAATGAGAGATTACGATTCCCATTCTTACGCAATTGATGAAAATGAATTGAAGGACGTAAACGAGCGCGACCCGTACGGCTTGAACGAGCCGGAAGGGGACGATGAGGCTGGAAAAAACGGGAAAAACGCTTTTTTCAGACGCGTCTGCCGCTGGTTTTATCCGTCTCGTACGAAAATCATTTACGGAACGCTTGCGCTGGTGTTTTTGGGAGGCGGCGTGTGCCTCTGGAACGCCTCCGGACGCAGCGTTTCGGGGGTCTGCGGCACCGTTTCGTCCCTCCTCGGACTCGGAAAAACGGCAGACTTGCGGTCTGTGAAACCGGGAGGCTTTCCGGGAGATAAACGGACTTTGGAAGTTGATGGAATAGCGTACATTTTTCGTTGGTGTCCCCGCGGGAAATTCAGAATGGGTTCTTCCGAAACGGAAAAAGGACGAAAAGACGACGAGGCGCAGCACCTCGTGTCGTTTCCTGCCGGATTCTGGATTCTGGAAACGGAAATCACACAGGAAATGTGGGCGTCCGTGATGGGAAAAGAACCTGCGTCCGACGAGGAAAAACGTTTCCCGACGGCAGACGTTTCGTGGAAAGAGGCGCAGCGATTTTGTGAAAAACTCTCGAAAAAAGCACAGTTTCACGTTCAGCTGCCGACCGAGGCGCAGTGGGAATATGCGTGCCGCGCGGGTGTGGAACGTCCTTTCGTCGGCGACCCGAATCGAGTTGCGTGGTTCAGCGGGAATTCCGGCGGAAAACTTCATCCGGTGAAGCGGCGGAAGGGAAATAATTGGTCGGTGTACGACATGCACGGAAACGCGCCCGAATGGTGCCGCGACCTGTACGACGTCGATTTTTACGCAAAATCTCCCGATGAAGCACCGACCGGCCCGACTTTTGGCCGTTTTCACGTCGTGCGCGGCGGATCGTTCGACTCGAAGCAGGAACTCTGCCGAGCGGCCGCCAGAGACTCGCAAAAACACTATTCCTCTGCGGGTTTTCGCATTGTGATTGAATATACGGGAAAGAAAAAGTGATTTTCGTACAAACAAACAGCATTACTGTACATCACCAACAAAAAGAAGAGAATCGTAAATTATGATTTGTGTAACGATTGCGCGTCCCACCCATCGTCAGATGGGGGCGGATCATCAGTTTCTTGCGGAACAAGGCGTTCAGCTCGTCGAGCTGCGTCTCGATCATCTTCAGGCCGAGGCGGATTTGCGTCTTGTGCTTGAGAAACGCCCCACGTCCGTGATTGTGACGTTTCGAAGAGCCGAAGACGGCGGCGTTTTTTGCGGGACGGAACCCAAACGACGGGCGCAGCTGCGCGCCGCGATGGAACTGGGGGCCGATTACGTCGATTTGGAAGACGGAACCGCAGGCGAGATTCCGCGTCTCGGAACGTCGCGCCGAATCGTGAGTTCGCACAATTTCCTCGAAACGCCTTCCGACTCGGAACTTGAAGCGCTCTACGAACGTCTGGCGTCCCAGGACGCGGACGTTGTGAAAATCGTTTGTATGGCCAAAACTCCGAACGACAATCTTCGAATTTTGAATCTCGTCTCGCGAAAAAGCACCTCATCCGTCCCGGTCGCGGGATTCTGCATGGGAGAAATGGGGAAACCGAGCCGAATTTTATGCGAGGCGTTCGGGTCGCCGTTCACGTACAGCGCGTTCAGTCCGAAAGGAACGGTCGCGCCGGGAATGATTCCGTGGGACGTCATGAAAAATCTCTATCGAGTGGACGAACTCACGCGCGAAACGGAGGTTTTCGGCGTCATCGCGAATCCGGTCGGACACTCGCTCAGCCCCCTCATCCACAACTCCGCTTTCCGCGAAAAAGGAATGAAAAACCGCGTCTATCTCCCGCTTCTCGTTCCGCCTCAAGACCTTCCTGCTTTCATGCAGGAGGCGCCGAAAGTCCTGAATTTGCGGGGACTAAGCGTCACAATCCCTCACAAAGAAACGGTCATTCCGTTCCTCAATCGAGTGGAAACTTCCGTGAAAATCATCGGCGCGTGCAACACGGTTTTGTGGGAAAAAGACGGCTCCTGCTGCGGTACAAATACCGACTATCAGGCCGCGATGAGCAGCTTCGCCGAGGTTCTTTCCGCACCGGGTCCGCAACACGTTGAGGGTTGGAGTGAACCGCTCGACGACCCGCATTCCGGAGCCGTTCTTGGGCGGCCGATACAGGGGAAAACCGCGCTCATCATGGGTGCGGGAGGCGTCGGAAAAGCGCTTGCAATCGGTCTGGCGCGACGCGGCGCCCGGCTCGTAATGACCGACATTGATTTACCGAGAGCGCAAACGCTCGCGCAGCGCCTCACAGACGACGGATACACGGCCGAGGCGGCAGAATGGTCGACTCGGCACACAATCGACGCGCAGTTTCTCGTGAATTGCACGCCGATCGGGATGTTTCCCAAAGTGGAAAACACGCCGTACGATCTTTCGTTTTTGCGGCCGACGCACGTTTGTTTCGATGCGGTTTACAATCCGGAAGAGACGCTGTTCATCCGTTCTGCGCGCGAAATGGGCTGCGCAACGGTCAACGGTTTGCGGATGTTTGTACGTCAGGCGGGTCTTCAGTTTGAACGATTTACGGGCGAAAATCCTCCGCTCGAAACGATGCGCCGCGTGGTGAAAGAGGCGCTCGCAAACGGCTGATTTACGCTCCCTGGGAGCGCGGGCTTCCAGCCCGCATGATTCCTTAATAGTACGTTTATTAATGAGGTTTGCGAGCGAGACGCCCGCGCTTCCAGAAACCTAGGGCGACGGCACTCAGAAGCAGCACCCACGACGCCGGCTCCGGCACAGAGTCGCGATCCATCTGAAATGCGTAAACGCCCGAACTAATTTGCTGCACCGACATTCCCAATCCCTGCAGCTCCTGCGAAATCTCGACCATAAATCCTTCAGCAACCGACGTCTTCAGAAACACGTACGATTTATCCTCATCGATGAGGTCTGGATCGTCTGAATAAAGCACGATTTTCATATCTTCAAAAGTGGTTTCCCCGTCGAACACGAGCGAGGAAGTGTCGATTCCAGTCACATTGATTCGGATTTCATTTTCAAAAGCCGTCGTGATTCCCGAAACCGTCAGAATTCCGTTTTTGAGATTGAGGGAGGAACCGGACTGCAGGTCGAGCGACTGGAGCGTCTGATTCCCGTTTACGTTCACGAGGGCGCCGGTTTTGACGGTCATCGCGGAATTTCCGAGCGTGTTTGTGCCGCTTGCGTTAAGAATTCCGGTATTTACGAAGAGCGCGCCCGTAAACGCACTGTTGTCGGTCGTGAAAGTATATTCGGCGTTTCCCGTAATATGAACGCGCCCCTCACCCGCACCGGCGCTCGAAATAGCGTACGATTGCGTCATTCCGCAAGCCGCGTAGAACGCAAGGAGTCCGTTTCCAGCCAGTTGAATGTCGCCGTAAATTTTAGGAGCGACGGTACTGTAACCATTTCCCATTTGGAGGGTTGCGCCGTTCTGCACGACGACGTTCAGCGGATTTGCCGCCGAGCCGACGGCATTGTTTTTATCGACGATTAAACCTTGCGCAATCGTAAGTGTGCCGGTAAGTCCCGTAAAGTTCCCAGCATCCTGAATGAAAAGGGTTCCCGTCCCGCTGTTTTTCAACGTCAGATTGTTTCCCGAAAGGGTTCCTTGAAGCACGAGGTTTTTACCGCCCAAAGCTGCAATCGTTCCGCCGTTTGTAATCGTAAATTTCGAGCCGCATCCATAGTTTGTACCGTCGAAAACTTGGTTGAGCTGGAACGTTCCGCCGCTCGAAAGCGCAATCGTACTTGAATCTGCGACGCTTCCGGTCGATCCGCCGTTTCCGACTTGGAAGACGGAAGAAGCTCCAGAGACCGCGACGTTTCCGCTGTGCGTGTGGTTTGTTGTAAGGGTTCCTTCCGAAACCGTGACGGTTCCTGCAAACGCATTCGTTCCGGTGAGCTGGATTGTTCCGGCGCCGACTTTCGTCAAACCGGTTCCCGCAAGCGTCCCGCTGAGCGTTCCTGTTCCGAGACCGCTGAGTTTTCCGCCGTTGAAGCTGAGCGCGGCGGCGATGGATTGATCGTACATTATAAGCGTTCCAGCTTCCGCGACGTTAATCGTTGCGGTGGACGCAACGGACCCAAGTGTCGAACCCGCAGCCGTTCCGAACTGGAAGGCCCCGCCTTCAATATGAATCGTTTTTGTAGAATCCATCGCAACTTTCGTCGCAAGCAATCCCGCCGTCACGTTGATGTTTTCGACCGTCACTACAGCGTTTCCCGCAGCAGTACCGCCCTGGAAGAAAATGTTTCCGCCGGCAGCCGTCATTTCCGACCCTGAAATGGTTCCGACCAAAACCGGGTCCTTGGTTCCGAGATTCTTGATGGTTCCGCCGTTGAATACGAGAGTGTTAAACACGCGCACCTGAAGCCCTGAAGTCGTCGTAAGGTCGAACGCCAGCGTCCCATTTTCACCCACCGTAATGGTTGTGAGACTCGTCGGTTTCGTGTCGGTGTCGGTCATTCCCGCCAGAGAGCCGGTCTGGGTGTGATTTCCGATTTGGAGCGTTCCATTTTCGATGTTCGTCGCGCCCGTGTACGTATTTGCACCCGTCAGCGCCCAGGTTCCCGTTCCGGTTTTCGTGACGCTGAGGCTTCCGCCGTTATTCTTCATGTGACCGGCAAACACACCGCTTGCGTTCGTTCCGCCGACTTGAATCGTGGGGGAGTATGCATTTCCGCTCGTCACACGCAGTTCCGGGTCTCCAACCGTGGATGTAATCATCCCGAATTCAAAAACATCGTTATTCGACGAAGGATTCAAAACGAACCCGGACCCGCCGCTGAGTTGGACCGTTCCGTTCGAAAAAGAGGCGCCGGTATTTTGAAAGTTGAACCACTGCGAGGCGATGACGGCCGTTCCCGTGAATCCGGAGTTGTTTCCGACAAGCAGAATTTGCTGAGTTCCGTATTTCGTAAACGTGCCGCTTCCCGTCAAAGCGCCGTCAATTGCAAGATGCGTGTTTCCATTGGAATTGATGACGCTTGAAGTTGCGTCCGCAAACGTGAAAGCGGTCGTAATATGACAGATCGACGTGGACGCATTGTTGCTCACGAGCGTTCCGCCGGACATTGTGACGGTCGAATCAAGAATGGAACTCCAGTCGGTATTCGTAATTGTGACGGTCTCGCCTGTTTTAATTTCAGAAGTTGCGGAGAAAGCCGGCATTGCGATTCCCGCAGCCAAAACTGCTGCGCCACACACTCGCGCCGTGTATTTTCGAAATTTCAGGTATTTCATCATCTTTTACTCACTCCAGTTTTGGGAGAGTCTCCCATTTCAAACGTACACCTAATATATTATGTTCAAAATTATACTTCATTTTTTATCGAATGCAACTCTTTTTTCCTATATTTTTCCAAGATTTTCCAAATTTCTTCAAAAGTCCCCGAAAAGTCCTGAAATCTCTGCCTATTTTAAATTCAAACGTTCCTCCTCCGCGCAGAATGAATGAAATATTTTTACATTTTCTTTCCCCCCGTTCTTTACAACCCGCCAAATTAGAGTATAATACATTCATTTCCACGTATTCCGAATCCGACACGCATAATGAAAAAAGCTCATTTTTCAAAAAATTTTCCCGACGACGTTCCGTACCGCCAAAAGATTCTTCTCGAGGCGGGCCTGAACCCCGAATTGCATGAACGAATTCGTGCAATCGCGGGACCCAGCGAAATCAGGGCGATTGTTCGTGCGTTTCGTTTCAGCCCCTCTTTTTACCAGCCCGGCGTCCGGCCAGCGGGTCACGAAAGTGAGGAAGACTCCCATGATTTGGAAAATGTACGAAACCTTAGTTTTCGCGCAAACCTCCATATTCACACCCGTTATTCCGACGGTGCGCTTTCGATTCCGTCCCTGCTTCGTCAGGCGGCTGAATACGCGGACCGAGTCGCACTTTCTCTGACTCGGCATTCCGCGGCGCCGTACGCCCCGTTTACGATTGGAATCATGGACCATAATCGCGTCGGCGGCTGCATCGAGGCGGTTCATCGTATTTTCGAACATCCGGAACGCTATCGAAACCTCCGCGTCGTGCTGGGGTCGGAAGTGACGGTTCGTCTTTACTGCATTCGGGAATTTGCGCTGAAACGGAAGCGTCACGTTCATTTTCTCATGCTCGGAATCACGCCTCAAGACCCCGTTTTGAACGCATTTTTCCGACCTTTTGAGAATTCGCCGCCTCCGACGAGCCAGACGTTTCAGCACTCCCCTTCCGTGACGCTTCCGGAACTTGCGCTTACAATGCGTCGAATGTCGTACGGTTTCCTCGCAATGGCGCACCCCTCGCGGATTTTGCTGAAAAAGTTCCTGATGGAACCCGGAAAGGAGTCGGACGCAATGTGTGCGTATATTTCCCTGTTTCGTCACGTTGCAGGAGGACGCGCGCTGTACGTCGAAGCGTTCTATCAAGCATATTCCGGAAGCATCGCGCAAGATGAAGAAGAATACCGTACGATTGTAGATTCCACCATTGAACAGCACCTTTACGCGGCTGGCGGGATGGATACGCACGGCGGGAATATTTTTTACAGCGTGAAAGATTGAATTTATACCCGATGCATTTTGAATTTTCGCTTCTCCGTTGTTACTCTATCGAGAAACAACTGCCGAAGTAACCGCCCAGTGCGAAATTTTCAAGTGGAACGAGTATATTAGAAATTTTGACGATTTTTGAAGATTTAAAATTGATTCTAGAACGATTTTAAATGATTAGAAATTGATTCCATATGAATCTTGAAAGGATTTTATGTCAAAACTCGCCCCCGCCTTTGTTTTTTGTACCAATCGGACTTTTTTGAGATTTCCGTCCCGCCTGTTTTTGTTCCTTCTTGCAGTTTCGTGCTGCATTCAGTGCGTTTTTGCCGCAGGTGTTCCTGAAAAAGTGACGCAGCTCCGGGAACAAATCGTCTCGCAGGAAGTTCCTCAAGGACCTTTTTCCTGTTCCGTCATTTGTGCGGATCAAAACCCGTCGCGTGCCGTTCTTTTGGACCCGAACCGAGACTGGAACTCGCCGGAATCCGTTCTTTGGGAGTGGCGTCCGGATGCGTCGAACGACATTGCGCCGCAGCATCGCGCCTGGTTTTCCCATTTGGACGAGGTGAAACCGGTGCTGGGCCGGTCCCGCCTCCTCGTAACTGCGTCGGGAGGCGGCGTGGCGCTCATTCGATTTTCGGACAAAAAAGTCATTTTTTACGCGTACGCCGGCGGAAATCCGCATTCTGCCGCGCTGCTTCCGGATGGAAACATCGTTTCCGTTTCGAGCACCGGAATGTTTTTGACGTTGTTTACCGTTCCGAAACCCGAAGAAAATGTTTTGCCGGACGCCGTGAAAAAAACGAACTATCCCTACCGCGACACGCACGGAATCGTTTGGGACGACGCGCAGAAAATCCTCTGGGTGCTTGGGGGGGAAGAACTGACAGGATTTACGTACAATTTTCAAAAAGACGCTCCGAAACTGCAGCGCAGCTGTTCGTACCCGCTTCAGAACCGTTTATCGTTCGGCGGTCACGATTTGTGTTTCATTCCTGGAACCACGCTGCTTTTTGCGACGGGAATCGGAGTGGAGATTTTCGACACGAAAACCAGAACGTTTTATCCATTTTCCGAAATAACGCGGGTAAAAAGCATTTCACTTTCATCGGACGGTGTGCTGATGATACAAAAACCGCTGGTTTCGTGGCACTCGGAATCGGTTTTGTTCCTCAATGCGTCTTTGAGCGTGTTCCGAACCTGTTCCGGCGCGCAATTTTACAAAGCCCGCTGGTGGTGCGAGTGAAAAACGTTCCGTTGTTCCTGCGTTCAAACCCTCATATTTGAAATTTTTACAAAAAAACATTACTGTGCAAAAATCGTACAAGGAACGTTGTGTTTCAAGGGCCTTTTTTGCACCGCGGCGGTGTTTCCACTCTAACGGGAGGAAACAAAAGCGCTCACGTACTGTCGCTCTCGGTCGTGGGGAAAGAACATTTTGAATGTTGTTTTCCCCAGTTACACGTTCCCGGCCGCACCGGGTCAAAAACTTTTTAATACTGTGATTTAGGACCTCCTTTATGTCCGATTTTTTGAAACTTTCCGATTCCCTGGATTTATGGGTCAAAACGCTTCAATCTTATGTAAATACCGAGCTTTTGAAATTGTGCGAAAATCTAAAAAACGACGTTCCCGCCCGGCTTCTGGAGTCGATGACGTACAGTTTGACGGCACCCGGCAAACGGCTGAGGCCCCTGCTCGTCTGCGTGGGGGCGGTCGTTCCGTGCGCACGAAACCTTTCGATCGATTTTCTGCGCGAAATCACGCCTGCGGCTCTGGCGGTCGAGATGATTCACGCCTATTCCCTCATTCACGACGATCTGCCCGCTATGGACGACGATGATTTTCGTCGCGGAATTCCTACAAATCACAAACAATTCGACGAAGCCACCGCGATTTTAGCCGGCGACGCCCTTCAAACGCTCGCGTTCCAAACCCTCGGACAGCTGGCCGACAATGAGACACAAAAATCGAATCAGAATGTACAAAATTCGTTATCGTCTGCGGAAAAGGCGGTGAATGTGTTTCGCATTTTGTCTCGAGG
The DNA here is from genome assembly GCA_964438515.1 of uncultured Planctomycetaceae bacterium. Taxonomy (GTDB): domain Bacteria; phylum Planctomycetota; class Planctomycetia; order Pirellulales; family Thermoguttaceae; genus RGIG3701. The sequence continues at coordinate 15,004 of CAYTLK010000028.1, read as the reverse complement.
GGCGGGCGCGCCCGGAATGGTTGGAGGACAGATGGACGATATGATTTTCGTCCCGGAAACTCGCCGTCCGGTACTTCCTCTCACGCTTTTTGGCTGTTTTCCGGGTGTTTCTGCGGAATTTTGTCAGAAAGAACTGGAAAAATTCGGCGCGTCGTCTTGGACGCCTGAATTACGAGCGCTCGAGTCGATGCAGGACCGAAAAACGGGGGCGCTCATCACCTCCGCAATCATGATGGGAGCGATTCTGGGGGACGCGACGGAACAACAACTGTTTCGGCTCGGAATGTACGGTCAGTATCTCGGTCTCATGTTTCAAATAACGGACGACCTTCTGGATGCGACCGGCACCGCCTCGGAGATGGGGAAAAACGTCGGAAAAGACGATGAAAAGGGGAAAACGACGTGGGTCAATCACCTCGGAATTGAGGATTCGTGCCGCTATGTCGAACGTCTTTCGCAGCTCGCTCGGGAAGAAATTCAGGAAGGAAACGTGTTTCGCGACGTGAAAATCCTCACCGACCTGCTCGACTACGTGGCGAACCGCAAACATTAGCGACAATTTCCAACGTTCGTCACGAAATTTGCACATTCAGGGAACTTGCGACCCCTGAATGTTTGTTTACCGTACGAAGCATATGCTTCACGTACAAAGCATATGCTTCTCGCACAAAATACATATTTCATGCAGAATCAGAACGGTTCCACACGTTCCATCACGCTCTGACGGTGCGCGGTGAGTCCTTCTTTGGTCGCAACCATACGAATATCTTCCGCCATCTCGGTCAGTCCCTCACGGTCAAAATGAATGACGCTGTGCGAGCGCAAAAAGTCGTTGGCGCAAAGTCCGTGCGCGAATCGTGCGGTGCCGCTCGTGGGCAGAACGTGCGACGGTCCCGCCGCATAGTCGCCGACCGCTACAGGGGTGTAATTCCCAAGAAAAACGGCTCCAGCATTTCGAATTTTGTTTTCCAGTTCCGACGCGGTGTCGGTGGCGATGTGCAGGTGTTCCGGCGCAATCTGGTCGGTGAGCGCGCAAACTTCCGCCTCATTTTTGGCCAAAATTACCGCACCGTATTTTTCAAGCGCCACGCGGGCGAGCGAGCCGCGTTCGAGGCGATTCAGTTCATCGTCGAGAGATTGAAGCGCTTTTTCAAGCACTTCGCGCTCGTAACCGATGAGGATGCTGGCGCCTGGGGAGTGTTCCGCCTGCGCGATGAGATCGAGAGCCGTAAAACGCGTGTCGGTCGTGTGGTCCACAATAACGACGACCTCGCTGGGTCCCGCAATGGAATCAATATCGACTTCGCCGTACACGAGCCGTTTCGCAAGCGCAACGAAGAGGTTTCCTGGTCCGACGATTTTATCGACTCTTGGAAGCCCCTCGACGCCGAACGCCATCGCCGCAACCGCCTGCGCGCCGCCGACCCGATAGACCTCGTGAACGCCGATTTCGCAGCACGTTGCAAGCATATCGATGTTGTACGCTCCATTTTTCGTGGGAGGCGCAACCACCGCAATTTCTTCAACACCCGCAACCTGCGCGGGAATCGCCGTCATCATGACGGTTGAGGGGTACGCCGCTGCGCCGCCGGGGACGCAGATTCCGACACGATGAAGCGGACGGTACCGCTGTTTCAGGACGCCGCGGGGACGCGTCACAACGACGTCTTTGGGAAGAAGCGCCGATTGAAACTCAACGATGTTTTTCTTAATGTCGCGCACCGCCTGAATCAGCGCCGGGTCGGCCTCACGGTGCGCACGTTCGAGTTCTGCGAGCGGCACGCGGAGTTCTTCGGGCTTCAGATCGGCGCCGTCGATGCGTCGGGAATAATCGAGAACCGCTTCGAGTCCTTTTTCATCCACATCGTGACAGATTTTCGCCACAACCTGCTGCGGCGTGAGCGGCTCGCCGAAGATTTCGATTGTTTTCTGCTGACCGGCAGCCGAAACGATGTCGCCGCGCGGACTCAGCCGTTTGCGCAGCTGCGTCATGCTGGCGGAAATGTCGTCTTGCGAACTGTCAAACCACGAAATATTCAAAGTCATTTTCAGAATCTCCCAAAATCATTGAATTCGAAATAAAAATATACGTTCTTATTTTACCCTTTTTCAGAATTTCTTCAAGGGCCGGACCGTCATTTTTTTCGAAAACACTTCGAGGAACGTCCAAATGATTCGGAGTTGTGGGAAATGGAGAGTGAGTGAGAGACAAATTTCCAAAAGTTTTTCACCCTCGCCGCCGTAAAATCTTGGCGGACAGATTGATTTTGCATACTTATTGGTAAAGTTTACCGACGAGTTCTATGTTTTTTTGATTTTTTTAATTTATTTTGTTCTTTTAGAACATTTTTACCTCCATTCTACATCCATCTCCCCCTTGTGTTTGAGAGCGCGGACGCAGAAAATGGGAAAAAGAGCAAGATTCATGCTTCATGTTGGTTTTGACGATACTTAAAGCAGGTTTCATCAAGTCAGCAACCAACCTTTTGTGATTTGGAAGAATATCGCAACAAAAATTAATATTTATCAAAAATTAAACTCGAAAGAATTCAAAAAACGATTCAGTAAATATCAAACGTTCGGAGTATTTTCATGAAAAGAATCTGGTTATTCGCCCTCCTTCTGCTTTCCTGTTCCATCGTTTTGGCTGATGAGATTCAGATCGACACGCAATTTCCCGGCGGGAATATTCAGGTCGATTCGATCGAAAACGGCATCGTGCACGTGCGTCCGGAACAGCGCGGCTCCGCAATGAACTGGTTCTATTACGCCTTCCGAGTGAAAAACGCACAGGGTCAAACGCTGAAATTCGTTTTTGACGGTCCGAATCGTGTCGGCGCGCGCGGTCCGGCGATCAGCAGCGACGAACAAAAAACGTGGCGCTATCTCTCCGACAAACCCGGCTTCAGCGATCGTGAATTCACGTATACGTTTGAGCCGAATGAAAATTCTATGATTTTTGCACAGGCGATTCTTTACACTCAGAAAGACTGGGACGCGTTCATTGCAGATTACAAAAACCGCAGTGACGTGCATCTTTCCACGCTTTGCAAAACGCCGAAAGGACGCGGCGCGGAACGTTTACAGTTCGGAAATCCCGATGCGAAATTCGGAATCGCGCTGACGTGTCGTCACCACTGCTGCGAAATGACCGCAAGTCTCGTGCTGGAAGGAATTTTGCAGGAAGCGCTTTCCGACTCGGAGACAGGAATGCGGCTCCGTCAGAATGCGTATTTCTTCGTCGTTCCGTTCGTCGATAAAGACGGCGTGGAGGACGGCGACCAGGGAAAAGGACGCGCTCCGCACGACCATAATCGCGATTATAATCACGAACGTTATTCAGAAATTAGCGCACTGAAATCACAAGTTCCTCAAGCGTTTGAGGGAAAGAAAGTCTTTTTCATGGATTTGCACTGTCCGTGGATTCGCAGCGGAATGAACGAATACGTTTATTTTCCGTACCCCAAAAACGAACAAATGTCCGACGCGTCGAGAGTTTTTTCACCGATTTTGGAACGGATTCAGAAGGATGAAAAAGGCGAAATCCCCTACGCCGCCTCGAACGACCTTCCGTTTGGCGAGGCGTGGAACAACGATCAGAATTACTTCAAATTTGAGGACGGCACACTGACCAGCGGGTCGAAAATGTGGGCGTCGTCGCTTCCTGGAATCGTTTTCGCCGGGTCGCTCGAGATGCCGTTTTCGAATGCATCGGGTGTGGAAGTGACGCGCGAAAACAGCCGCGAATTGGGACGCAATATCGCCAAAACCATCGTGGAATTTCTGCAAAAACAGGAACCCTGAACGAACGTCAAAAGACGAACTTTCGGCGCCTCTGGCAGGTGCAAAGTCCCGCACATCCCAGAACCAGAAGCACCCACGCTGCAGGTTCCGGCACAGGAACAGGGTCGGTAAGCGACATCACGAGCGCCCAGTTTCCGGCGGCTCCCGTCCAGTTCAGCGACACTTCTTTACCGGACGTAATCACCCTCTCCCACAGCGCAAGAATATCGTCCGGTTTTTCTTCGTTTCCGACGGTCATCAAAGTGTACGAATCGAGCGTCGGATCCTCCAGAACGTCCAACACAAGCGTCGCATCTTCCGCGAAAATCAGGTCTTCCACCACGTTCAGCACGTCACAGGAATCTGCACCGATTTCAATGAGGAGGCGACCATTAATGAGGTCGTAATTTCCATTGATGTTCATCGTTCCGATGGTTCCGGTTCCGCCGGGGGTCAGCATCGTCGCGGCGCCGTTCTGCGTAAGGCTCAACCCGAAATCCGTCACATCAAGCGAGCCGCCCGTGAAGTTAAAATGGGTCGTTCCTGTTCCCGTGAGGGTGCTTGCGGAGAAAGAACCGCCGGCGAGATTGATGGTCGTTTCGGAATCTGTACGATTTCCCATCGTTACGGAATCGACCGTCACACTGCTGGAGCCGGAAATCGTCAAAACGCCTTTTGCAGCTGCGGTTCCTGCATCGGTGATTCCGAGACGCAGCGTGTTTGCGGAAAGCGTCGTTTCGTCGCCCAAAACCACTTCGCCGTAGGAATATTTCCCAGCCGCTCCGGCTCCGGTGTTCGAGTTGTAACCGATGAGGGCGTCGTCGAGAAGGAGGGTTGCGGAGGCTGCGCCGGTGAGGTCGAGAAGACCTTTACTGACGTTGGAAGTCGTAGCGGTCGCGCCGGCCGTGTTTCCGCCGACGATGAGATTCGTAAGCGTTCCCGCCGCTTTTCCCTGGAGTGTAAGCGTTCCGCCGCTCAGAATGGACGCACTCATGCAGAGGTCGTCCGTTCCTTCCGCTTTCGCGCCGCCGATTTGGAAGAGGTTGGTATTTATTGTGTTTTCTGTACCGAAAACAAGTGAGGCGGAAGTCCCAATCAGGTTCGCACCCTCCGATTGGCCCATTTGAATTTTGTTGGCTGTAATCGTATTGCTTTTTCCAAGTGTGACGGTCACGATCGGGGTACTTGTAGAGTTTCCATTCGTTAAAATCGTCAAATCCGTCACGTTCAGATCGACGGTTTCCGCATTTTTGAAGTCGAGCGAGACGTTTCCGCTGTCGGAATAACCAACGTACATTGCGGTCGTACCGTTTCCTATCGAGACGGAATCGGCGGTTCCATCGGTCGTTCCTGCGGTGAGGGACGCGGCTTTGTTGGAGGTTCCGATTTTGAAATCACGTACGTTAAACGATTCAGTGATGTTTGCCGTCCCGGCGTTTTGCGTCCAGCTGGAAATTCCCGCCGCGAGGACGGATCCGCCGACCGAGAGCGTTCCGCCGTTGAGCGTGATGCTGCTTGTGGAAAGCGTCGCGCTGCTTCCCATCGTAATGTCGTTCGCGACCGTCAGACTTCCGCCTCCGAAAATCAAAGACGCGTTGAGTTTTCCGATGTTGGACGCGCCCGCCGTCGCCATTGTAATACTGTCGGCCGTCACGGTTGCATTGGAACCGAGATTCAGCAAACCAGTCGTCTGTTTATCGGCAGACGTTACATAGGTGTTGTATGCAATTACAACGTCGCTGAGCGTCATATTTACGGAAGATGCGTTCGAAAAATCGACGGCTCCCTGCGATGGGTTTGCGGTGGAACCATCCACTTTATCGTACGCAATCAACAGTTGTGCTTTATCCGAGCTTTTTCCCGAAATCGTGACGGACGCGGATTTGGATCCGGAGCCGTTGAGCGCCGTGGTGAGCGAAGCACAGACCGTGCCGGTTCCTTGCGCTTTTCCGCCGCCCACGAGGAGCGTGTCGGTTTGAATCGTGTTCGTTCCGCTTCCCAACAGGAGCGAAGTAGCTGAAGATGAAAGATTTGCGCCCAATGAAGACGCCAGAGTCAGCGTGTTGGTCCGAATCGAGTTGTTTTTTCCGAGCGTCACCGTTGCGGAAGGAGGCGTCGCAGTCGTTGAACCGACCGTTACGATATTCATACTTTCAACGTCGATTGTGACGGTTTCCACGTTACTGAAATCGACGGCGGCCGTTCCGGTCGATGAGACGGTACTCGAACCCGACCACCACGCAACGTTGAAAGTTCCGGTTCCGTTATTTCCAATCGTCACAGTGTCGGAAGTTCCGTCAGCCGTTCCGACAGTGAGAGACGCCGTTTTTCCGGGAGCCGCAACCATAAGGGACTGCGCCGAAAGCGAGCCGGAAATCACGGCGGAGCCGGAATTGAAATTGAGGGTGGTTGCGGTCGTGTTTCCAAGATTCATGGAGCCTGCGACCGTGGTCGTTCCTGCGAGATTCATCGTGACGGTTCCGCTTCCAGTGACGGACCCGCCCACGTTGAAAGAGCCGCTGTTCATCGTGAAAGTGCTTGTAGAAAGCGTCGCACTGTTTCCGAGCGTCACGTTTCCCGTCACGGAGAGCGCGCCGCCGTACGTCAGAGAGCCGATGATTTTCCCGACGTTGGAGGTTCCGCCTTGAGTCGCCATCGTCAGAGACGCCGCGGTGACGGTCGCGTTTTCGCCGAGATTCAACGTCCCATGCGTCGTGTTTCCAGCATTCGTACAGGCGGTGTTGAACGCAACGATTAAATTGTTGAGCGTCATTTCCACCGAGGCGGCATTCGACAGATTCATCTCGCCCTGCGAGGAGTTTCCGGTCGAACCGTTGTTGTAACCGACGTACAGATTTGCGGCGGTTCCATCGGCCTTTCCAGCCAGTGAAACGGTTCCGGTTTTGGCGTCTCCCGCCCCCAAAGCGACAGAAAGCGCCGCACACGAGGAACCGTCACCTTGCGCTTTCAGTCCCCCGATTATGATTGTGTCGATATTCAAATCGTTCGTTCCGCTTCCCAAAACGATTGCAGCCGAGGTGCTGATGAGGTTGGGACCGGCTGTTGTTCCGATTTTCATTGTTGAGGCGGTGAGGGTGTTATTCGTTCCGAGCGTGACGGAGACGTTCGGCAAATAATTGTTCGCGTTTCCCGTAGTTGCTTCCAAAATGGAGATCGTTCCAACGTTCACCGTGACGTTTTCGACGGCCGAAAAGTCGACCGATGCGGTGCGCCGAGACGTTTCCGGTCCATTGGTGCTGCAGACGCCGACGTTGAAAAACGAGGCTGAATCGCCCGACCCGATGGAAACGGAGTCTGAAGTTCCAGCCGTTCCGACCGTGAGTGCGCCGGAAGCATCCATTCCGACACCGAGCGACCCCGTGACGGTAAAATTCGCGGCGGAATTCGCCGTCAGAGTCCCTTTTCCCGCCTGATTTGCATAGGTTGCGGAAGAATAACCCACGGTTAAATCGGTCACTTGAATGGATGTTGAAGCAGCGCTGATGGTTGCGCCGGCTCCCGCATACACGGAGTCCGAGGTTCCTGGAACTGCGGCCCCCGACCAGCTCGCGGCGGTTTCCCATGTGCCGGTTGTTCCTCCGTTCCAATAAACGGTTTCCGCCTCAACGGAAGCACCAAGTCCGGAAAGTAAAATCGTACATATTTTCAGAAATCTTTTCATTTTTTGAACCTATAATATGGGCCACCGACACTTTTGGTGTACATTATACACGGTGTTTCAGAATTTGCAAGCAAAAAAAGGGAAAAAAGCAGAAATTTTGAAAAAAAGTCTTGACGGAAAGACGCTTTTGTGTTACATTGAGAGAAATTGAGAGAAAAAGAGAGAGAATAAATCTGACGGCAGAATCGTGTCGAACAATTCAAACCATTGAAATCAAAAGGGGTTCGGGAAAATACATTGAAAATTTCCATCGCGCTTTGCACATATAACGGAGAACGCTTTCTTGAAAAGCAGCTCGCAAGTCTCGCAAAACAGACGCGGCTCCCCGACGAGGTCATCGTCTGCGACGATGGGTCGAAAGACCGAACGCTCGAAATCCTCGAAACCTGGAAAAAGAACGTTTCGTTTAATGTACAGATTTTCAAGAATGAAAAAAACCTGAATTGTTCAAAAAATTTCGAAAAATCACTGTCGCTTTGTTCTGGCGACGTTGTTTTTCTCTGCGACCAGGACGACGTTTGGCTTCCTGAAAAAATTGAACGAATGACTCACTGTCTTCAAGAAAATCCGACCGTGGGAGTCGTGTACTGCAGTGCAGAAATTATAGACGTTTCTGGAGAAAGAACCGGTATTTCACGTCAGGTAATCAGTCAGTGCGACATTGCACGCGCCTATCAGTATTTTATTTCACCGATTACATCGAAACATCTGAACCCTCCCGGCTGTTGCTGCGCCATTCGCGGAAGCGTCTTAAAACAGATTTTGCCATTTCATTTTCAATTCCCACATGATGCGTACATTTATCTTACAGCTGCGGCACTCGCTGAAATGGTAACGCTGTCAGACGTGCTCGTTCTGTACCGATATCATGAAAATAACGTGTCTCTCCAAGTCCCTCTGGCGGAACACTTAAAAAAATACCGACATTTCGAACTTTACAGTTTCAAATATGAAGAGCGACATTACTGGCTGTATCATCCTCTGCGTGAAAATTTCCGAGAAGTGATTGTTTCCTATCCCGACTCGCTTTACAAAGAGAGAATGCTAAAATTTTGGGATGAAGAAGATGTGCATTTCACAAATCGTTCCAGAATTCAAAGAAATTTTCTGATTTTTTGGCCGCTGTGGATTCTGGAAATCGGAACAGGACGCTATTTTAAACGGAGACAGCCACTGTTTGCCCTGCTGTACGATGCCGGAAAAGGACTGGTGCACAGTATAAATCCAGTACAATTTTTTAAGGATTTGAAACATCTTGCTGAAAAGCTCCAGCGTCGTTAAAACCTTGAAAACGTTACTGTGCAAAATTCTAAATCTGTAATTCGTTAGAACTCCGCAAGCAAGTATTCCCCGTTTTCCGTGCGTCCCTCAACCGCAAGTGCAAGCGGGGCGGAGACGCCGTCGGGGTCCTCAATACGCAAAAACAATTTCGTACGTTTTGTTTCGTTTTCTGTATGAATTATTTTTTCCGGCGGAACCTCAAAAACGTCTTCGACCCTGCGCGTTGCGCTGAGTTTTCCGGGCTGCGCGTTCTCGTCGGGAAGAAGGGTTCGAAGCTCCAGCGAGGAAATGGCGCTCCAAAGCTCCTTTTCATTTTCGTCACGAAGAATCAAAAGCACATTCCACGCGTCGTATGTGGGAGTCAGACCGATGTTTCCCCAATTCAAAGAAACGTACAATTTTCCGGAATCCCAGCGAATCTGCGGGTTCTGAAACACGTACCGGAATCCGATGATGGAGTAAAAACGGTAAAAACTTGCGATTGCTTCAGAATCTTTTCGAACGTCGAACCCGGTTTTGTTCGTCGTCAGTGTTTCGCCCTGCGAGACGTTGCAGTTTCGGACGACGCAAGGACGCAGGCAGAGCGCCTGACGCTCCAAATCGTGGTACGGAACGTATTTTCCGTCGGGCGACCAGCGGCCCGGTTCCCCGGTGACGGGCGCGTCCTTCCAGCGGGAACGAAGGAGCGACACGAGCCTCACGCCGTCTTTTTCCCAAAGATTTTTGTCGTAATACAGCGCCTGAATGTAACTTCCATCCTCATTCCAGCCGTAATTATCGCGAAAAAGACCCAAAAGTCCGACGTGATTGCGCGCGGTCAGAAGGTAAAAATGGTAGTCGAGAAGCGGCTCGTAAATGGTAGAATATACCATTCCGTTCGTCGGAGCGAGAAGTCGAATGTTCGGAAAATGTTTGCAGTAGGAATCGACGTAACGAATCAAACACTCAGAATTTCCCGGCAAAAGTTCCTTCGGGTACGCACCCTCGCCCCACCAGCCGAAGTGACGCAGTTCAATACAACGTACCAGTTTTTGTCGTTCGATCGTTTTTCCATTTACGGTGACGGACCCGCGCAGAAAGTCCGCAAACGCGGCGAGAAGCGCATCGTACCGTTCGAAGAAAAAATCGCTCTCAAAATCGGGTTCCCACTGAGTGTAATTTCCGTACGGAATTGTGTATTTTCGGTCGGGAACGGTGCTTTTCTGCAGAACTTCATGCACGTAAAGCGGGTAAGCGCAGAACGCGTCTTCCACGGTCTGGCTGCGGACGCCGCTCGTCATAAAAACGGCAACGTTTAATTTTTGTCCATATTTCAGCGCGTTTTGAAGGGCTTCGTCCACGAAATGAAAGTCGTAAATTCCTTTTTCTTTTTCGCAGAGCGACCACGGGATGCGAATCATCGCGTTGCACGAGTACGGACTCACTCTCACTGCGGTTTTTACGATTTCCAGCACCCCGTCGCTCTCGCCGCCGTTCCAGATTTCCGTACCGCTTCCTGCATTCTGAATCATTCCCGCCTCACAGGGGATGATGGTTGGATTTTCACACGTTTCCGCAAAACTGGACGCGGAAAAGAGGAACCAACAGACGCAAAGAATCATCGAAATTTGCACATTTTTCATAAATTACGTCCTTACTTTGTTCCATTATTCCTTTCAACGTGTACGGAATTCTGCTCCAACTCGAAATTCTCGAATCGTTCCGGAATCCGAGTCGAACGCACGAATCAGGATGCGCATTCCAGGAAGGAAAGATTCCGTCGGAGGCTGATAGAAATCGTTTGAGTCGCTGGGCGTCCGAGGGTCGAAAAGACGCGTGTTGGAACAAACAACCGAATTGTTCGCAGAGTCCGGCGTTTGAAGGGCGGAACTCGTATCCGTATTGCTCGAAACATACGAAAGCGTCGAGCCGGAGTCGTAATAGACCGATGTGTTGGTGGAATTGACGGCGCTGCTTGCGTAACGGAACGCCTTTCGGTTGTAGTAGCTGGACGTGCCGGTTTTCATTTCATTAATATTATAGTAACGTTTTTCCCACGGGTCGTAAACCTGTACTTTAAACATAATGACGTTCTGCATCACCATGTAGTTTTGCAGCTGTTCGTACGAAATCGAGCTTTGAATTTTGTCCCAAATGAAGGACCCCGCCGAGGTTCCATAATTCAGAATACGATTCGGAAAGTCGCCGAGTGCGCCGGACGAAATCATTCGAACGTAAGGGATTCGACTGCCGGACGCCCCGTAGGCGTTCAGGCCGGAAATGCGGTTCACGCCCCCACTCTGGACGGTGTAGCTGATTGCCGTATTCGGATTGTTGACGTACGGGACCGCAATGCGGTATAAATCATTCCTGTACACAAACCATACAACTTCGGCGTACGGGGTCTGAAGGGTTCGTGAACTGTTATTTGGATCCATGAACGAGAAGGAATTTTCGCGATTGAAGACGGTAAACGCGACGAAATTGCAGTCGTCGATGAGGTCGGTGTCGAAACGAGCGGAGCCGTCGTTGCGGTTGAGGCGATTATTGTCCCTCGTAAGGTTCGAACTGATGGTTCCGGCACACAAATAACCGTCGTCCATCTCGACGGGACGCGGCGCTTTCGGCGTGACGGAAACGTGGTTGAGGTCCTGCTGCAGCAGAATTTGCGTATTTCGGCACCGGTTCTGCAGGTCGATGAGGACGCGAGTGCGCGCGAACGAGGTGTTCACCATCGCGATGATTTTCACGAGAGTTCCGAGAAGAATCAGCGCGAGCGCAGTAGCGAGCATGAGTTCAATAAGCGTGAAGCCGCGCGAACGGTCGGAACGCGGCGAGAAGCAGGAAATGTTCATGTTTTTATCCGAAAAATCGAATCCCCAAATTCTGAATGCAAACAGTAATTTTCTCAATTGTAACAGATTTTCTTATTTATTTCAAGGAAAACCCGTGTAAAATTTCCAAAATTTTCACAATTTTCCCAAAATTTCCCCCAATTAATACGTTTTCACTTTCGTTTCGGTTTCCACTCTGCGTAAAATTGGTCTTTTTTTTACAAAAAATATTTTTTCCCCCGTTTCTCCCCTGCTCGACTTTTTCAAAATGAATGATTCAAATGACAGAATAAACGGAATAAACGGAATAATCAGAACGATTCAAAACTCAATCTATTTAACCGGACACGCGGGTAAAGAGCCAGACGTTCCGCATCAGGGGGGAGCGAGAAAAATCGCGGGATTATTTTCGGGAAAGTGCGGGACGGTCTCTTGTACTTTCGCCCCGTTTGTGTTATAATGAGGAAAACGGATTCTATGGGAAAAAGAAAGAATTCTGTGCGAAAATATTTTTAGAAAGTATAAAAAGGACAAAATGATACTATCCCTCATCGGTTACCGCGCAACCGGAAAAACAACGATCGCCCGCCTTCTTTCCCAGACGCTGAACGCCCCTTGGGTCGACTCCGACCGGGAAATCGAACGTCAGGCCGGAAAGAATATTGCACAGATATTTGCCGACGAAGGTGAAACGGTGTTTCGGGACTTCGAAGAACGTGTGATTTCGGAATTGTGCCTCAAAAAAGAGCTGGTGCTCGCAACCGGAGGCGGAGCCGTCATGCGGGAAAATACGCGGGAAACCCTCCGTCAAAGCGGTCCAGTACTCTGGCTCACGGCGTCCGCAGAAACGATTCTGAAACGCATGGAAGGGGACGCCAGCACGGTCAGCAGCCGTCCGAGTTTGACGAATTTGCCGGCTCTTGAAGAGATTCGTCACCTTTTGGAGGTGCGCGAACCAATGTATCGAGCGTGCGCCACCGTGGAAATTTCGACGGAAGAATATTCTCCGGAGGAAATTGTGCGTCAGCTGATGGAACTCAAATCGTAAATTTTGGTCCGATGTTCCCGAAACGTGAGGGATTTTTCAAATGCTTTTTTACCTGGCTGCAATTTTGTTCGGGATTCTTCTCGGCGCAGGCGTCAATTACGGCGCGGCGGAGTGGGCGTGGGAGCCGAAGCACAACAACCCTTGGTGTTTCAGTACGAAAAACCGTCCTGATTGGTACAAAATTCCAATTATTGGATGGTTCGGAATGCGTTCGGAGTCTGCCGTTTTTGGACGCGGTTTTTGGGTTCGTCCTCTGCTTGTTGAAGCTGCGATGGGTGCGTTTTCCCTCTGGTTTTTCCAGAATCAGGTGGTGGAGTGGGTCGCACTTTGCGCGTATTTTGAAAAACCTTTCACTTTGGGCGGTTTCCTCACGCTCCTTGGACGTTACGCAATGCAGCTCGTTTTGGCGGCACTCATGCTTGCGGCGTCGCTCATCGATTTTGACGAAAAAACAATCCCCGACAATATAACGGTTTCCGGCACACTGTTTGCGCTTGCTGTTTCGATGTTTTTCCCGCTGACGCTTTCGGAAGGAACGTTGAAAACGCTTGGAGTGTCGGGAACGAACGGAACGTCTGAAACGGTTGGAACGTCTGTAGCGGTTGGAACGTCTGGAATGTCGGAAACGGCTGTTTATATTCGTCCGGTGACGCAGCTGCTTGATGTGCCGATCGACCCGGTGGAAGAGTCGGGAGACGAACTGCTCGTCCCGCTTAATGCAGCGTCCCCTTTGCCGCCGCTCGACGTGAGACGGGATGAATTTTCCGGTTATTACGGTCTCGTTTCCGCTCTCATCTGCTGGTGCGGCTGGTGTTTTGCGCTCACGGAACGTCACTGGCGGATGCGCCGCGGGTGGCGGTGGGCGCTGCGGATTTTTTGGGCGCGTCTGATGCGTACACGATCGACCCGACTTTATGTATCCATGGGATTTTGGGGGTCCGTCCTCATCACCGCATTCTGGGCGAGCTGCTGGCCGCAGTGGCTGACGCTCTGGACGTCGCTTGTGGGAATGGGAATCGCAGGGGCTTTTATGTGGCTCATTCGAATTGCGGGGCGATTCGCGATGGACCGCGAGGCGATGGGATTCGGCGACGTGACGCTTATGGCGATGCTCGGCGCGTTTCTCGGCTGGCAGCCGTGCGTCGTCCTGTTTTTCATTGCACCGTTTGCGGGTCTGATTGCAGGAATCGTGTTCCTGATTTTCTTCCGCGACCGTGAAATCCCGTTCGGACCGTTCCTCTGTATGGCGGCGCTCGTCACAATGCTGTATTGGACGCCGCTTTGGATTCTGACGCGTCCGCTGTTTGCGCTGGGATCCCTCCTTGTGACGCTGGGTTTGGGGTGCTTGCTTTTGATGGTGATTCTGCTTTGTTTGATTCAGGGTGCGAAAGCGCTGCTGCTCGGAGGACGCGGCGAGGAGGAATAGGAATCGAAAGAATCGGAAAAAGAGGAAGAATCGAAAAAATCGGAGGAAAAATAGAAAAAATAGAAAAAATAGAAAATCGGAGTAAGAGGAGAAATCGGTTTCGTGATTTATGAAAAGGTTTCGTGATTTATACTGTTTCCGCGTGAAAATTTCGCATTCAATTCCCTTTTGAAAAACGGGAGTTTTATCATAAAATCATTTTTTCAATTCGAAAAGGAGTAAAAATGGAATTTCGACTCTCAAAATGGATTGCAGTTCTTTTGGTTTGCGTGTTTTGCATGAGTGCCGAAATGGTTTTCATGCCGACTGCGGCGGACGCACAGCTGCTTCGTCCGATTGCGGGCCGCGAGGGGATTATTGTGGATGATTCCCGGCGCGTTCTCGAAGAAATTATGGAAATTCCCGCAAACAGCATCCCCGAATGGCTCTTCGAAAAAGCGGAAGCCGTGGCGATTTTTCCGGGACTCATGAAAGGAAGCTTCATCGTGGGCGCTCAGCACGGAAAAGGTGTGCTGATCGTCAAAAACAAAGAGGCAAAATGGGAGGCGCCGCGTTTCGTAAAACTCACTGGCGGAAGCGTCGGTTTCCAAGCGGGAATCCAGTCGGCCGACATTATTCTCGTTTTTTGCACCCAACGCAGCGTCGAGTCGGCTCTGCGGGGACAGTTCACGATCGGCGCGGATGCGTCGGTTGCTGCGGGACCCATCGGCCGTCAGGCTTCTGCAAGCACAGACGCTCGATTGGGGTCCGAAATTTACTCCTATTCCCGGTCGCGAGGGATTTTTCTCGGCGTGGCGCTCGATGGTTGCGCAATGGAAGTCGATAACGAAATATCGAATCAGTACTATCGGAACGGCGTTCCTGAAAATGCGGCGGCACTCGTGCATCTCGTAGCAGGTTACGTCCAGAACGACGACGCTCCGGCTTCCGTTCCGACGGTGGGGGACGCTGCGGGAAACACATCCGGAAAC
>CAYTLK010000027.1:23367-39662 GCA_964438515.1 uncultured Planctomycetaceae bacterium | reverse complement strand
CTGCCCTAAATGAGTGTAAAAATAATTCTTCCTAATATTATTATAGTAGTGTTTTCAGAAATGTACAGTTCTATTTTAAAATATTTTCAAAATATTTTCAAGAGGAAACAAAAAAATCCCATTGGAACACCACTTTTTGTTTTTGTCAAGCAAAAAATGAAGAAAAAAGGAAAAAAAGGAAAAAATTTTGGAAAAATTGGGGCTGGGTACTTGCAAAGATATTCGAATGATGTATAATGTGTGGTATTCCTTTTGTGGTCAGCAGCAATGGTGAAGACATGCTGTTCATTTTCACTTCGGTGAATTTGGATGAGTTGACAGAAAAAAGTAATCGCGATAGATTTCTTCAGCAAATTCAAATCCCTTAAATCGAACAGACACATGGTATTCCGTTGTTTTTTAATGATTTTGTGGTGTAACCGCACGGACTCTCTGAGTCTGCGCGGTTATTTGTGTTTATAACGAACAAGTGAAATTAGGTAAGACACAGAAAATGGATAAGCGCTCAAGGGTGGAAGGTCCACTTGCGAGTATTTTCTGAACCTTGTTTCGTAAATTTTCGAAGCAAACCTGACAAATAATATCTGGTGAACAATAAATGGCAACATCTCAAACACGTCGTATTTATCCCGATCAAGTCACTCGATTTGGAACGAACATTGATGCACTCGACGTTCCGGATCTGACGAAAATTCAGACCGCCAGCTACGAACGTTTTCTTCAATATCAGTATCCCGAAGAAGAACGTGAAAATCTTCCTGACGAGATCAAACTGGATGATTATCGCATCCCGCCCGCTGCACGTAAAGATATCGGGCTGGAGTCGGTATTACGCGAAACGTTCCCCATTTCCGGTCACGACGACAAAGTAAGTCTCGAGTATTTGTACTACGAGCTTGGAAAGCCGCGTTTTGAGCTGGACGAATGCCGACGTCTTCGTTTGACGTATGGGCGTCCTCTGAAAATTCGCCTCCGTCTGAACCGGGAACAGCCTCTCGAACAAGACGTTTTTCTTGGCGATATGCCGATTATGCTGGGCGGCGGCGAGTTCATCATCAACGGTGCGGAACGCGTGGTTGTGAGCCAGCTGCACCGAAGTCCCGGTGTGGATTTTATTTCGGATGAAGAAACGTCCGGCGACAGCCGAAGCTTCAGTTGCCGAATCATTCCGGAACGCGGAAGCTGGATTGAGCTGAACATTTCGCGCAAGGAAAGTATTACGGTCCGTATCGACCAGACGGCCAAATTCTCGCCGATCATGCTTTTGCGTGCGATGAGTCCGAAATATTCGGAAACAGCCGACATTCTTCGTGCGTTTTTCAAAACGGACATTGTTTCCCTTCGTGACAAATCGGTCAACATTGAAGGGAAAATTGCGGTCGATAACGTGATTTATCCCGTTGGTTCCTCAAATGCCGGTGAAATCATCGTCGAATGCGGACAGAAAATCACGAACAATCAGGCGGAACAAATTCGCACTTCCGGCTTGGAAACGGTCGAAGTGATGCCGTCGGACAACAAAAACAACCTGTTCATGAACACGCTCGCGGAAGATCCGTCTCAGAGTTACGAAGAGGCTCTGATTCGTATTTATCAGCGTATGCGTCCCGGAAACCCGCCGCAGCTGGACAAAGCGAAGAAACTTTTCGATGAGAAATTCTTCGACATCAATCGTTACCGTCTGGGCCGCGTCGGTCGTTTCAGAATGAACCGCAAATTCGGCTTGAACGTTCCGGAAGAAGACATGGCGCTGCAGCCTGAGGACCTGGTTTCCGCAATGAAAGCGATTCTGGGACTTTACAATGGCGACAGCAACTACTACGTGGACGATATCGACCACTTGGGAAACCGACGTCTGCGCACGATTGATGAGCTGGCCGCCGATGAAATTCGTAAGGGTTTCATGAAACTGCGCCGCACGGTTGTGGAACGCATGGGAATGAAGGACATCAACGAAATGGAACCGCGCACTTTGGTCAATCCGAAGAGCGTTTCTTCTGCCGTCGATTTCTTCTTCGGACGCGGCGAACTGTCGCAGGTCGTCGACCAGACGAACCCGCTTTCCATGCTGACGCACGAACGCCGTCTTTCGGCTTTGGGTCCTGGCGGTTTGAACCGTAAACGCGCGGGCTTCGATGTTCGAGACGTTCACAGCTCGCACTACGGACGTATTTGCCCGATTGAAACCCCTGAAGGTACGAACATCGGTTTGATTTCCAGCCTCGGAATCTATGCAGGCGTGGATGAATACGGATTCCTCATCACCCCGTTCCAGATCGTCGAAAACGGCCGTTTGACCGGTAAAGTTCAGTGGCTGCGCGCAGATGAAGAAGGCGACGCCGTTTTCGCTCCGGCAGACGTAATTATTCGAGACGGATACATCGTCGGCGACAGTCGTGCGGTGGGTGAAAACGTCATTGCGCGTCGTAATGGTGAATATGAAGTCATTCCGGCCAAAAAAGTGAATTACATCGACGTTTCACCGTGCCAGATGGTCGGCGTTTCTGCCGGATTGATTCCGTTCCTCGAACACGACGACGCAAACCGTGCGTTGATGGGTTCCAACATGCAGCGCCAGGCGGTTCCGCTCCTCGTTTCGGAAACGCCTCTCGTCGGCACAGGAATGGAACGTCAGACGGCTCTGAACTCCAGTCTGCTGATTCGTGCAAAACGCGGCGGAACCGTTACTTACTGCGACGCACGACGTATTGAAATCGGTGACGATATTTATATCTTGCGTAAATTCAAGGGACTGAACGAACGAACGTGTCAGAACCAGAAACCGATTGTGGCTCCTGGAAACGTCGTGAAAGCAGGGGACGTCATTGCGGACGGCGCTGCGACGCACCAAGGGAATCTGGCGCTCGGACGAAACGTTCTGGTCGCCTTCATGGTTTGGGAAGGATACAACTTTGAAGACGCTATCATTCTGAGCGAAGAACTCGTTCAGAACGACGTTTACACCTCCATCCATATTGAAGAATACGACACAGAAATTCGTGAAACGAAGCTCGGAAAAGAAGAGTTTACGCGCGATATTCCGAACCTCTCGGAAAAAATGCTGCGGAACCTCGATGAAAACGGTATCGTTCATATTGGTACATACGTCAAGTCGGGCGACATCCTTGTGGGAAAAGTGACGCCGAAATCCAAAACGGAACTGACGCCGGAAGAAAAACTTCTGCACACGATTTTCGGTCGTGCGGGCGAAGACGTGAAAAACGACTCGCTGGAAGTTCCGTCCGGAGTGGAAGGAATCGTCATCGACACGCAGTACTACAGCCGCCGCACCTGTTTGACGCCGAAAGAACGCGAAGCGTATGATTTCCAGTATCATGAAATCGAAGCAAAGTACAGCGAAGCTGTGGCGAACGTGTTCGGAAACATGATTAAAAATGTGGAAGAAGTCATGGAAACGTCGGTGCTGGATTCCGAGAACAACCCAATTGCGGAAGGAAAATCCTACCTCGACATTGTGACGGAAGCTCGTAATTTCAAGTACGAACAGTTCCTGAGCGTTCCTGGCAAAAAACGACAGGCCGTGCTGGACGTTTTGTTTGAATATCGTCCGCGAGTCGAACTGGCTCTTGAGATTTTGGACCAGAAAATCAACACGATGAAAATCGGTGACGAACTTCGTTCCGGCGTGCTTCGAATGGCCAAAGTTTACATCGCGACGAAACGCGTCATCAGCGTCGGCGACAAAATGGCCGGTCGTCACGGAAACAAAGGTGTTATTTCGAAAATTATGCCGCGCGAAGATATGCCGTTCCTTCCCGACGGCACCTCCATCCAGATTCTTCTGAACCCGTTGGGCGTTCCGTCTCGTATGAATGTGGGACAGATTATGGAAACGCACCTCGGCTGGGCGGGCGCCAAATGCGGTTTCCGTTCCATCACGCCGGTATTCAACGGCGCAAAAGAAGCCGACATCAATAAGGCCTGCGCCGATGCAGGTCTTCCTCCAAACGGTAAAATCCGTCTTTACGATGGACGTACCGGCGAGCCTTTCGAACAAGAAACAACCGTTGGTTACATTTACATGCTGAAACTTCACCATCTTGTAGATGATAAAGTTCACGCCCGCAGTACCGGTCCTTACTCCATGATCACGCAGCAGCCTCTGGGCGGTAAAGCCCGTTTCGGCGGTCAGCGATTCGGAGAAATGGAAGTCTGGGCGCTCGAAGCATACGGCGCGGCTTACGTCCTTCAGGAACTCCTGACGGTTAAGTCCGACGATGTGGAAGGCCGTACAAAGATTTACGAAGCGATGGTCAAAGGCGAAAATCGTCTGGAAGCCGGCACACCCGCCAGCTTTGACGTTTTGACTAACGAAATTCGCGGTTTAGGTCTCAATATGCAGCTCGAACGTGGAAACAGTTCCAATTACGAGTCCGGCATCCGAGCCGACTGAACCCTTATGAGTTTCATCGTTACAGGTACCACCTGATATTCGCACAAATAACGGAACACCGGACGCTTTTCCTCTCAAATCCGGTGCATCCATCCTCAAAAACCTTTATAGGAGATTCGGTGAATGAGTAGTGTAGAACACAGCTACGAACGAATTAACGACTATACATCCGTTAAAGTCAGCCTTGCACGTACGCACGATATTCATAGCTGGTCGTACGGCGAAGTCAAAAAGCCGGAAACCATCAATTATCGTACTTATCGTCCAGAACGCGACGGTTTATTCTGCGAACGCATTTTTGGCCCGGAAAAAGACTGGGAATGTTCCTGCGGAAAATACCGCGGAATGAAGTACAAAGGAATGATCTGCGACCGTTGCGGCGTCAAAATCACGCACAGCCGCGTTCGCCGACAGCGTATGGGACACATCGATTTGGCCGCTCCCGTCGTCCACATCTGGTTTTTCAAAACGATGCCGAGCCGACTCGGAAACCTGCTGGAAATGAAAATGTCGCACCTCGAAAAGGTGATTTATTTCCAGTGTTACGTTGTTATTGACCCCGGTGAGACGCCGCTTAAGCCTCTGCAGCTGCTGACCGAAGCGGAATATCGTGAGGCGGCGGCAACGTACGGACGCGACGCATTCGATGCGGAAATGGGCGCCGAAGCCATTCGAAAACTCCTTTTGGCGCTGGACCTTCCGGAACTCGCACAAAGTTTGCGCGAAGAACTGGTAAAAACCAACTCGAAGCAGCGTCGAAAAGAACTCGTCAATCGTTTGAAAATCGTTGAAACAATCAGCAACTCCGAGAACAATCCGGAATGCATGGTTCTCGATGCGATTCCGGTCATTCCTCCGGATTTGCGACCGTTGGTGATGCTCGAAAGCGGAAACTTCGCGACAAGCGACCTGAACGACCTGTATCGCCGTATTATTAACCGTAATAACCGACTGAAAAAGCTGCAGGAACTGAACGCTCCGGAAGTCATTGTGCGCAACGAAAAACGCATGCTTCAGCAGTCTGTCGACGCTCTGTTCGACAATGGACGCTGCAAACGTCCGGTTTTGGGAAGCAGCAATCGTCCTCTGAAATCCCTGACCGATATGATTAAGGGAAAACAGGGTCGTTTCCGTGAAAACCTGCTCGGAAAACGTGTCGACTATTCCGCTCGTTCCGTGATTGTTGTGGGACCGACGCTGCGTTTGCACCAGTGCGGCCTCCCGAAAAAAATCGCGCTGGAACTCTTTCAGCCGTTCATCATCCGCCGTTTGAAAGAGTTGGAACACGCCGACACGATCAAAAGCGCCAAGAAGATGCTTGAACGTAAGGATGAGGAGGTTTGGGATATTCTGGAAGAAGTCATTCGGAACCACCCGGTGATGCTCAACCGCGCACCGACGCTTCACCGAATGGGTATTCAGGCGTTCGAACCGATTTTGGTCGAAGGAAACGCCATCAAACTGCATCCGTTGGTCTGCAAAGGTTTCAACGCGGACTTCGACGGCGACCAGATGGCCGTCCACCTTCCGCTTTCGATTGAGGCGC
Source organism: uncultured Planctomycetaceae bacterium (assembly GCA_964438515.1). Classification (GTDB taxonomy): domain Bacteria; phylum Planctomycetota; class Planctomycetia; order Pirellulales; family Thermoguttaceae; genus RGIG3701. The sequence goes on along the minus strand of CAYTLK010000027.1, from coordinate 33,702 downwards.
AGGTCGAGGCGCATACGCTCATGATGGCAACCAACAACATCTTCTCGCCGGCAAACGGAAACCCGATTATGTCGCCGTCTCAAGACGTGGTTATGGGCTGCTATTACATGACGCTCGAATTGGCCGACCGTCTCGGCGAAGGAATGGCGTTTTCGTCGTTCCAGGAAATTTACACTGCTTACGACCTCGGAAAAGTGCAGCTGCACACGCCGATTTACGTACGCCTTCCTAAAGGATACAAAGTCAAAAGCGACCCGGATTTCGTCGATGGAAGCCGTTTGAAAACCACCGTTGGACGTGTATTTTTCAACGATAATCTTCCGAAAGGAATGCCGTTTTACAACATCCTGATGACGAGCAAAGAGCTGCAGAAAGTGATTTCCGACTGCTACGAACTTTTGGGCGCACGTCAGACCATCAATCTTCTGGACGACATGAAGCAGATGGGATACCGTCAAAGCACCAAGTCGGGCCTCTCGTTCTCCACAGACGACCTGATTACGCCGGAATCGAAACAGCAAATTTTGGACGATGCCGAACATAAGGTCATGGAAATTCAGCGAAGTTATCGCCGCGGTTTGATTACCGAACGCGAACGATACGCGAAAGTGCTGGACTTGTGGACCAACACGAATACGACCATTACGAACGCGATGAAAGAGGCGCTCGACAATGACCATCGGCGTCCCGGATACGTCAACCCGATTTACCTCATGTCGCAGTCTGGCGCTCGAGGCGGTATCGAACAGATTCGTCAGCTTTCCGGTATGCGTGGTTTGATGGCGAAACCGAACGGTATGATTATTGAAACACCTATTAAAGCAAACTTCCGTGAAGGTTTGAGTGTTCTGGAATATTTCTCCTCAACACACGGTGCGCGTAAAGGTCTGGCCGACACGGCTTTGAAAACCGCTGACTCGGGTTATATGACCCGTAAACTCGCCGACGTTGCGCAAAACGTGGTCATTACTTGTGACGACTGCGGAACCACGCACGGTATTACGAAGGGGATTATTTATAACGGTGAAAAAGTTGAAATCAGTCTGGCAGAATCCATCAAAGGCCGAGTCAGCTGCGTCAACGTGATGGACCCGTACACGGACGATCTCATTGTAAAAGCAAACGAAATGATTACGCTGGAAGCAGCGCGCGCCATCGATAAACTCGGTATCGAAAAAATCATGGTTCGCAGCCCGATGACGTGCGAAGCACCTTTGGGAATCTGCGCAAAATGCTACGGAATGGACCTTTCCACAGGAATGCTGGTCGAGCAGGGCCTTGCGGTTGGAACCATTGCGGCGCAGTCCATCGGTGAACCGGGTACACAGTTGACGATGCGTACGTTCCACATCGGCGGTACGGCCGCCCGTGGTGTTGAAGAGCGCGAAGCACGCAACAAAAAAGCCGGTTTTGTCCATTATATCAATATGAAAACCGTCGTCAACAGTCAGAAACAAATCATTTCTCTTTCGCGAAATGGTGAGTTGGCCGTCCTCGACGAGCACGGACGTGAACTCGAACGTTACAATGTACCGGTTGGTTCGCAAATCATGATTGAAGACGGAAAAGAAGCGGCAGAAAACATGGTTCTTTGCCACTGGGACCCGCACTCCAACCCGACCCTTGCGGAACGTTCCGGAAAAGTTCGTTTCGACGATTTGATCGAAGGTGAGACGATTCGTATTGATCACGATGCGTCCGGTACCGTTCGTCGTACCGTCATGGAACATCGCGGCGAGCTTCATCCTCAGATCGTGCTGGAAGACGACAACGGGAACATCATCGACTGCATTTACCTCGTTGAAAAAGCAAACATCGAAGTGGAAGAAGGTTCATGGGTTTCCGCAGGAACGATTCTCGCAAAAACGCCCCGAGAAGTCGGCGGTACGCAGGATATTACGGGCGGTTTGCCGCGAGTTTCGGAAATTTTCGAGGCACGCAAGCCTCGCGACCCTGCCGTCATTGCGGAAATCAGCGGCCGTGTGGAACTTATGCAGGAGAAACGTCGCGGAAAACGCACCGTTATTATTCGTAACGAAAATATTCGTGACGAAAACGGAGACGTCAAAGTTTACGAGCACCTGATTCCGCCGGGACGTCAGCTCCGCGTGGGAACTGGCGACGTCGTAAAAGCAGGCGATGCGCTTGTAGAAGGTCCTTTGGTCCCGCACGATATTCTGCGCGTTTCCGGTGAAGAAGCGGTCCAGCAATATTTGACGCGTGAAGTTCAGAAGGTCTATCGTTCGCAGAACGTGAAAATCAACGATAAACATATTGAAATCATCGTTTCGCAGATGCTGCGTAAAGTGATGGTTGAAAATGCCGGTGATACGGACCTCCTTGAAGGAACGATGATGGATAAATTTGATTTCAGAGCGAAAAACGAAGAAATCAAAGACAGTCTGAAAATCAAAGACCCGGGCGATACGGACCTTCCGATTGGACAATTGGTTCCGAAATCTCACGTGGAAGCGGTCAACGCGGAAGCTGAGGCGAACGGCAAACGTCCTGCAACGGGTGTTGCGCCGCAGCCGGCAGTCGCAACGACGCAGCTCCTCGGAATTTCCAAAGCGGCTGTTCAAAGCTCCAGCTTCATTTCCGCAGCGTCGTTCCAGGAAACAACCAAAGTTCTTACGGAAGCCGCTTTGGCCGGAAAAGTCGATAACCTGATTGGACTGAAAGAAAACGTGATTCTCGGACATTTGATTCCGGCAGGAACCGGTTTCCACACCTATCAGGAAGCCGATTGGGTTCAGGCGGAAGGTGCGGAACCCGTTGAACCGGAAGTAAATCCCGAAACATCGTCCCTCGACGAACTGGCGCCCGACGACGACCTCGACGAATTTCCGCTGTTGAAAGACGGAGGTCTCGACGGACTTCTTTCTTCGGATGAAGATTCTTCCAAAGAGGACGATAAAATCTACGAAAATGAGGACGCAACTGACGATGCAACTGACGACGAAAACGATGACGATTTCGACGATCAAGATGAAGAGTAATTTGCTTTTCGTTTTTGGAGAATAAAACCAAAAATAAAACCAACAGAAAAACGTGAGGATTCATTTTCTCACGTTTTTTTGTGAAAAAGGAGGAAAAATGCGGCCGATAATTCTCGTTACGGAGCCAGAATATCGAAAGGCACAAACAGTTTTTGAGGAATCTGCGAAAGCGGGAAAGTGGAATATCGTTCCTGTTTTACCGGAAGAAAAAGATTTTTTGGCAGCCATTTCGCACTATAAAGCACGTCTCGCCATTATAGGAATGGTTTCCTATTCCGAAGCCGTTTATGCAGCGCTTTCCTCACACGCATCTGCCGCCGAACCTGCTGTTTTAAGCCGATTTGGAGTCGGAACGGATAATTTAAGACGCGAATTTGCCGAAAAATGGAAGGTTCAGCTTTCCAACACGCCGGGCGTTTTGAACCATTCCGTTGCGGAACACACTTTTTGGCTCCTCGGCACCGCCGCAAAACGTCTTGGAAACGCGCATACGGCGATACTTCGCGGAGAATTTCCACCGCAAACCGGCACGGAACTTTATGGAAAAACGCTCCTCGTCGCTGGATTCGGCGGTATCGGTCGTGAAGTCGCAAAAATTGCACATTTTGGTTTCGGAATGCGGGTTGAAGCGTTCGGACGACGCTCTCTTGCGCAGCTTTCCGATGCGGAAAACGCACTTTCAACCGACATTTTTTGCCGAACTTACGGAATTTCGCGATATTCCACCTCAATTGAGGAACTGCTTCCCGCAGCCGACGCGCTCTGCATTCTGGTTTCCGCGTCCTCCGAGACGTTTCATTTCCTGAATGCCGCTCGACTGGAGCTTTTACGGAAAAAAGTACTGATTATCAACACCTCTAGAGGTCAAAATGTCGATGAAAACGCACTGTACGATTTTCTGAAACGAACACCGACGGCTTTCGCGGCTCTGGACGTTTTTGAAACGGAGCCTTACGTTCCTCAGGACGCAGTGCGAGACTTACGGACGCTTGAAAACGTCTTTCTGACGGCTCATCATGCATCCAGCACCCAGGAAGCAAATGCCGCGATGGGACGAAAATCGCTCGAAAATACGTGGAAACTCGCTGAAAACAATTAAAAAATATCAAGAAGTTTTTGACCCGGTGCGACCGGGAGCGAGTAACTGGGGAAAAAACAACCTTCAAAATGTTTATTTTATGATTTTTATGCAGGAAATTTTACAGCAAATTTAACTCCGAGGTTTTTTTGAACCTCCTTAAAAATGGGTCTTTCTTTATGAATATTCAATCCGTTTCCACGCTTTCTGACGAACGTCTTTCACCGTACCAGAATCTGCGCGACCGCACTCTGCGCGGCGAACAACTTTTCATTGCGGAAGGCGATCTCGTCGTAGAACGACTTTTGAACAGCCGCTACAAAACCGAGTCGCTTCTCGTTTCAGACCGCGCGTTTGACCGAGTTTTACCGATGCTTGAGAGAAAAGTTCCGCAGGAAACGCCGATTTTTCTCGTTCCCTTTGAAACGCTGGAACCGCTTCTTGGTTTTCCGTTTCATCAAGGCGTTTTGGCGATCGGAAAACGTGAAGAAATTTGGACGCTTGAAGATCTTTTGCCGATTCAAGACCCCGCAAAACAACGGAATTCCGCCCGCCGCGTTCTCGCCGTTCTTCCCGACGTCACGAAACCCGATAATGTGGGCGTCGTTTTTCGAAACTGCGCCGCTTTGGGGGTGGATGGCGTTCTTTTAGGTCCGCAAGCGTGCGACCCGCTCTCCCGACGCGGTCTGCGAGTCTCCATGGGAGGCGTCTTTCAGCTTCCGTGGCTCAAAACGGACGACCTAAATCGAGATCTTGAAAGAATTCGGAACGATTTTCATTATGTTTGTTACGGAACCGTTCTCGCCGCGGATGCGATTGAATTAAAAACTGTCAAATGGGAAAATCGTCTTGCAATTTGTTTCGGAAACGAGTATGATGGATTGAAACCTGAAACACTTGCACATTGTGACGTCCGAATGACGATTCCGATGGCCTGCGGCGTGGATTCCCTCAATCTGGGCGTTTCCTCCGGAATTTTCCTTTACGACGCCTGTTTTTCGAACAAAGAAAACCTGTCGCCGCTTTTTCCAAAAGAAATTTTATGAACCGAAAAACTTTCCTGCGTTATTTTGTTCCAGCCCTCCTGATGGGTTTCCTCGTTTCGTGGTTTTTCAGAACCGCCCAAACTCAAATGGAAGAAGATGCGAAAATTCTGAAAACGCCGACCGAAGAAGCATCGGAAACGTCGAAAGATGAATTTCAGCCCGGTGACGACCTTCCTTCCGAACTTCCGGATTCCGTTCCTCCGGCGCCGATGGACGGTCCCATTGCGCAAAGTGTTTCGAAACCCGTAACTATCGCAAAAAAGGAACTTTCACTCGAACAAATTCCTTTCGACGGTTTACTCGCGCATCAGTTTATTACAGAATTATGCGCCATCGGTCCTCGCCCCAGCGACTCCGAAGGAATGCGAAAACAACAAGAATATTTAATCGCACATTTTTCAAACTGCGGGGCGCTCGTTCTTCGTCAGAGTTTTCAGTTTCCGTATCCTGGAAGCAGCACCCAAAAAGTGACGGGAACCAACCTGATTTTTCGCTGGAAACCCGAACGAAAAGAACGCATTTTGCTTTGCGCTCATTACGATACACTTCCGATTCCAACCGCCAATCCGCCTCAGCTTCAAAATTTGCCGTTCGTCGGTGCGGAGGATAATGCGGGCGGAGTCGCGATTTTGATGGTTTTGGGAAAAATGATTCCGGAAATTCTCGAAAAAGAACAAATGCGTTACGGCGTCGACGTTGTGATGCTGGATGCGGAAGAATTCATGTTTCGTCCCTCGCGAAACTGTTTGCCGAACGAACGTTTTTGCTGGGGTTCCGAGTTTTTCGGACGAAAATATGCGTCGCAAACTCCGCAGGAACGAGGCTTTACGTACGTTGCGGGAGTGCTGCTCGATATGGTGACGCATTTTGATGTGCAACTCATGAAAGAACAGTACAGTTTTCAAAATCGTGCGACTCGTTCGATCGTGAACGAAATTTGGAAAACCGCCCGCTCGCTGAATGTACTGGAATTTGATTCAAGAATCGGAAATCCAGTAATGGACGATCATCTTTATTTGTATGAATATGGAACGATACCGGTCATCGACATTATTGATTTGAATTACAGTCCTTGGCACACGCACGAAGACACTCCGGACAAATGTTCACCGCTTTCTGCCGCTCGAGTGGGTTGGGTTCTGCACGAATGGATTCGCGAGAAAAAATAAGGACGCCTTCTTGTAATTTTTTCAGATTATGGTAAAATGAACGAATGTTTATTTCCACCGTGCAATTCCTGTTGTGCGGTTCCTCCTTTTAAGGTTTAAGGGAAATTATGAAATTTTCGACAATCGAAGAAACCGCCGCGGCGCTTGCAAAAGGCGAAATCGTCATTATGATGGATGACGAAGAGCGTGAAAATGAGGGTGATTTCATTTTCGGCGCGCAATTTGCAACACCGGAAATGGTGAATTTTTGTATCACACACGGACGCGGAATCGTCTGCGTTCCGATGCTTCCGGACGATTGTAAACGTCTGGAACTCGTGCAGATGGTGACGAATAATACGGCTCCGCTTTCCACTCAATTTACGGTGGCGGTCGATCACATCAGTGCAAAAACAGGCGTCACCGCACAGGAACGCGCCGCTGCGATTTACGCACTTTCTGACCCGAATTCCAAAGTCACCGACTTTACGCGTCCCGGTCACGTGTACCCGCTGAAAGCAAAAGAGGGCGGCGTCCTGCGGCGGGCGGGACACACGGAAGCGTCAGTCGATTTGATGAAAATTGCGGGTCTGCGTCCCACTGCCGTTTGTTGTGAAATTTTGAGCGAGGACGGGAATCGAGCCAGTCGCGACGAGCTGATTGAACTCGCCCATAAACACAATTTAAAATACTCCACGATCGAAGAACTGATTCGTTATCGCCGACTTCGTGAAAAATTGGTGTATCGTATTGCGGACGCGAATCTTCCGACAAAATACGGAATGGGTCACATTTTCGTTTACGGCGTAAAATACGAAGAGGAAGAACCCGTCGTCATCCAGATTGGAACGCCGGAGACCGCAAAAAACAAAGAAATCGCCCAAAATCCCCTTGTGCGTATGCATTCCTCCTGCTTCACGGGCGACCTCATCGGGTCGCTGCGCTGTGACTGCGGCGATCAACTGGGAAAATCGCTCGAACTCATGAAAGAAGACGGATACGGATACTTGATTTACCTCCCGCAGGAAGGACGCGGAATCGGACTTGCGGAAAAAATCAAGGCGTACAAACTTCAGGAAGAGGGACTCGACACCGTTGAGGCGAATTTGGCGCTGGGTCATCGCGCGGACAGTCGCGATTACGGAATCGGATTGCAGATTCTGAATGATTTGGGAATTTCTCACATTCGGCTTCTGACCAACAATCCAAAGAAAGTCGATGCGTTCATTTACAGCGGTTTCGACCTCACCGTCACGGAACAGGTTCGAATTCTTGGTAAAATCAATGAGTTCAACGAAGCATATATTCGTACAAAAGTCGAAAAAATGGGTCACATCTGGCCCGGTTTGGAACCAAAAGAAGAAGAAGAAAAATAATTTTTAATTGTACTAAAAACGTAAAAAAAGGAGCGGCTGAATCAACACTCGCTCCTTTTTTACGATTGACGCATTATTTCGTCTTTATTTCGTTAGTTCCACCACCAGCCGTTTTCCGGAAGGAGTGACTCCATTTCTTTCTGCTGCTGCGCCGCCGTTTCATCGGAGGCCGAAAGCAAATTTTCTTCCTGGAGTGCGCGTGCCGCAAAGATTTCCACACCGCCGCCGATCGGCGTCGTCAGTGTACGTCCGCGCCACACAGCGTTTACCGCAGATTCTACAAACTTCGGTGCCTGTTCGGTCTGAATGCGGAATTTACTCTCGTCACCAAAATACACGAGGTCCCAATTCAGCTTTTCGTAAACGTCCGTCCCCTGCAGGAACGCCGCCACAACCGCCATATCGATGAGATTCCGAAGCTCGCCGTACACCGGAGCCGCATCCGCAATCCGTTCGTAATTTCGCGTAAATCCTTGGGTGAATTTCTTGCTGGCACTGTCGGAAACCACAACTTCTTTTCGGGATCCATCGCTGCTTACCATTTCATCCGCACCCACGAGTTTGACGCTTTTTCCCTCGAGAGAAATCGCGAGTTTATCCGCACTCATACGAATGCACTCATAGTCTGGTACAAAATACCATCTAAACAGTGCGTTTCGGGAAACGGATCCCGGATTCACGGAATCGACGAACGATTTCATTCCTTTGCACGGGATTTTTTCCAAACCAATACCCATCATTTTCATCCGATAGTCGGCTTCGACGAGCACTCGAGCAAAATGCGTTTCCGGATTCACGCCCGTGACAGAGACGCGCTGCATTCCCAGCGCCTCGCGCGACCCGCGCACTACGGATTCGGTCATTGCAGGCGTTACGGTGGAACCCAGCTGCTGACGGAACTTCTGGAAATTTGCGAGTCCCTCTTGTGTCGGATCAATGGAACAACCAATCGCCTGAACCGCTTTGGAGTTCGGCGCGTACACACGCATCGCCGCCACCATGTCGTCGAGACGCAGGACGGGTTTTCCCGTTGAAATTCCAACGACACGCCCGGAAGCGTCTTTGTACCAGCCTTCCGCCGGTCCCACAAGCACGACGTCGCCCGTTTCTGGATAAACGAAAACATAGTCGATACGCTGAAGTCCCGCCATGTAGCGCACTTCGTCGGTCACAATTCCATGATTCTTCGCAATTTCACTTTCAAGACGTGTAAGAGAAACTGCCCGAGCCGAATTGTATTCGCGCAAATCCTGATTGATTTCTTTCGCCGCCGCCATTTTTCTCAGACGGAGCGATTCCATGGATGGTTCCACGTAGGTTTGCATCTTCAAGACGTTTTGAGCGTCGATTTCAACCCCTGCATAAGCATTTGTATCCTGCGCGAAAGCCTGTCCGGTCAGCACTGCCGCCAAAACGAAAAGCAGCACCGGCAGAAAACATCGTTTCAGCACCCGCGTATATGAAAGCATGGTTTTGTCTCCTTGATTCAATACAACTTTATATTTATAGTATATACTTTTTATCGTCACGAATTTGGGGAAATCCGAAATATTCTTTCTCTCATTTTGTAAAGATTTGAGGAAAATAACGCTACACAATCGTCACAACACAAATCTTCCATACAACCCAACATCCCAATTGAACTAAAACTTCCAAAGCGACTCAATCGCCGGCTTTCCAACGTTAAAGTATTCGTACAATTGAGGAACATCCCAAAACATCAGTCCGATGAAAACCGCCATACAAAGAATAAGGTACAGCATCAAACCACGCTCACGATAGAGGTGTTCGGGATTTTGTACCGGACTGTTGGGCTTCAATCCAATCAGAAGATAGTACCCGTAAAAACCTGCGAGGAGCGGAAAACTTAAAATCAGTTCCAATCGATATCGTACGATAAACACTCCAAGGAACAGCGCGCTCGCAATCGCGTAAACGAACATGCTGACCAGGAGATTTTCTTCCGTATAATATTTGAACGATTTTCTGTATTTTGCGGCGCGTTCGGGGTCGTGAATCCATCGATACTCCGCAAAACGCTTCGTCGCCATAAAGAACGCCCCAATCATCCAGTAGGAAATGAGGAGCGAAAGCGGCGGAACCTGTTCAGGAAGAATCAAATACCACCCCAGCAGCAGCCGCAGCGGATTATTCACGGATTCACTCAGCACATCAATATAAATCCACTCTTTTGTACGAATTGGAGGAATATTGTACAAGCAGCCCATCACGAGCAGCGCCGCTCCCGAATAAAAAAAGGGTCGGTTTAACGTCCACGCAATCCATAAGCCCGCTATTCCCAGCACGATCCATTCCAAATACGCGATCGGCAAACACACCTTCCCGGACGGAATCGGACGCTGACACTTGGAAGGATGCGACCGGTCGGTCGGCGCGTCCAGAATTTCATTAATGACGTAATTACTCGACACAATGAGACAGACCGACACCAAACCAACCAGAATCGTCACTCCGGCAGACAGGAAGAGCGGCAGCGAATGAAAAATCTGCGGCTCATAAAACAACGCCAAAATCACTCCAAAAAGCATAAAAACATTTTTGAACCAGTGATCCGGGCGAGCGATTTGAATATAAGGAATGATTTTTTTCATTCGTGGAACGAATTTCTGCAAAGGTAAAATTTTTTCTGTTAAAAAATCTGTTAAAAAAATAGGACGAAAAAATAGG
>CAYTLK010000027.1:15431-23267 GCA_964438515.1 uncultured Planctomycetaceae bacterium | reverse complement strand
GATTTATTTATGCTGCGCAAAAAGCCACTCAACGAGACCGTCCGTGTGATACGCAAGTCCCCAGCAGCCGTGACCGACCCCCGGAAATTCCGTATATTGCACATTTACCCCATTTTTCTGAAGAGCAGCAAACGCATTGCGACTGCGCTGCGTTTTCACGACGCCGTCCGCTCCGCCATGAAAAATCCAGACGGGAATCGATTTCAACTCCGGCGTCGCTGCGAGTTTTTCATTATCCGCCCCTCCGCAAATCGGAACGGCTGCCGCCGCTTCGTTCGGATAGCGTACGAGAAAATCGAACGTTCCGTAACCTCCCATCGAAAGTCCCGTCACGTAAATACGCGCAGGGTCAATTTGGTCGTTCGCCTTCATCGACTGCAAAAGTTCGTGCACGAGCTGCATTCCGTAAGAAGGAACTTCCGGCGTCTCGTGCGTATTTTCAGCCCCCCAATCCACTTCACACCATTTTTTGTCGTTGGGACACTGCGGTGCAATCAGATACGCGGGATGCTTGCACCCTTCCGGACCAAAAATCAGATTCAGAAATGCGTCCTGACCCGCAACCTGACTGATGTTATTTTCACCGCGCTCTCCCGCACCATGCAAATAAATAATGAGCGGATATTTTACCCCCGGTTCGAGTTTTGGCGTGTATTTGCGATACAGAAGCGTCCCATTTTCTGATTTCCACTCACATTTTTCAAGTTCGCCGTAACGGTCCGTAAATTCAGCACTTACAGCAAACTGGATTCCAAAAAAACACAAAACCAGTGTTCCGCAGGTTTTCAACCAATTCATTTTCATTTTTTATTCCTCTATTCTTTTATTCCTGAATTTCTATTCCAGATTTTATTCAAACAATTTTCGAAAATTTTCATTTTCGTCGTCTTCATCGTCGCCGTTGTGAGACTCTTCGTCCCGATTTTTACGTTTTTTCCTGGAATTTTTGCGGGAATTTCCTTCTTCCCACAATTTTTTCAGCTGTTCCTCAATCTTTTCCATCGACGGGTCGGACGTATCGTTCAAAATCATTTCCAACGCTTGCGGATCCTGAAAATGTTCCATCAGCATCTCCGCCATCGACTCCGTCTCATCATAATGCGAAACTGTACCTAAGTCCGACAGATGTTCCTGCGTTCTTAAATCGTTCAGACATTCCATCACGTTCCTCTTCAGCAAAAGACGCGTCGGAATAAAATCCTTCAAATCCAGCATCTCATCATCGTCTTCCGAACGATTTCTGTATGAATTAATTTCCTCTTCAATTTCCTCGAGCCACGCCGGCGGTTCGTACCCGGACCCCGTAGGTTCAGCCGTGAATTCTTTCACAAGCTCCAAAAATTTCGCAAATGACGGCGTCTCGCCGCCTGCGCGGGATTCCTGAATAGAAGGTTCCAGCAAAGCACAAAGTTTATTGATCGCCATCGGTTTCACAAATCGCTCTTCGAGACGATCCGCCACCGTTTTTATAATAATTCCATGTTTCAAACACAGCTTTCGATAGCGTCGAATGAACTGCTGCGCCTGATACGCAGAACGACTTTCAATACTCTCGCACCACGAATCCGCCACATCGAAATTCTTCTCACGAACCATTACTTTGTGCGCGTTGATAAACGGACGAATATCCCAGGCGAGACGGTCGTACTCGCCCAACAGACGGAGAAAATCGAACAAAATGTAAAGATTTTCCCCATTATCCGACTGGGTCGTCGTCGTATTGTAATCGATAAACTGTCCGTAACGCTCCAAAAGCGTTTCCACAACCACTTCCAGCAACTGTTCCGCTCGATAGCGCGTAATGACGTTTTTCTGCAGGTCCGTAACGAGCTTCAGTCCCTGAATTTCCGTGGTTTCGATGGAGTTTTGATTTAAATTTACATTTTCTATCAACGAGTCGAGCCAGGCAGAAACCCCTTGATGATGAATCGCCTGCAGGTTGGAATAACTCATTTGTATCGGCGTCAGCAGGTCGGAACCATACGTTTGAATAAATTCACGCAGTCCCTTCCAGGAACGCGGATCCTGAAAGGGGTCCATCATCGAAATTCGAATTCCGTGACTGTGCGAAATCCAGTTATTCAGCAGAATGTCGATCAAATCATCCAAAATCGGAATCAAATTTTTCAGCGCCCACTTCATTCGTCCGGGTTTGTTTCCACTCCGTAAAATGCAGCGCAGCATTCCTTTACTTCCAAGGTCAAACAAATGGTCGTAACGCGTAATCGCACGCATTCCGATGGGATGGTCCCGCTCCATTTTTTGTACAGATTTCAAAACATCATACGTTTCAATTAAATATCCCTGAAGAGGAAGGTTCACGAGCAGCCGCTGCACAACCGTTAGTATATTTCGAATGCGAATCATCCGAATCGGATCGCCGCCTCGATCAATCGGAACGTATAAAATGGGTTCCTTCACAAGAAGGCTCAGGGTTTTCGGCCAGATTTTTTTCACGGTGTCATAATCGGAACAAATGAGCGCCTGTATTACGCATTGCGTTGCATTTTCCCAAGTATCCACGTTCGTAATCCGATTATTTACATCGCTGATACGCATCAGGCGCTGCGCGTCCATAAGTTCACTGCTTGTGGAAACGATACGCTCCAACAGCGCATATTTCATCCCGATTTGTTTATCGTACTCCATGAGTGCAATCGACCGAGTAAAATCCGGTCTCTCGACCTGAAATTTCTTCACATCTTCTGTCAGACGATTCAGATCTTTCAAATAAATTTCGACTTGCGCGCTCCATGCGTTCAGCGTTTCTTCCCGATCCGAATGCGCGTCCGCAAATGGAATGGAAAAAACCGCCGACATTTTCCAAAGCCGCGCCTGCGTGATGAGAAATACCAGATGGTCGGAAATCCGGTCCATTTCACTCGTGAGGGGAAAATCATCCATCGACGCTTTGATCGACTCGCCCTCCATCATGGAGTCGTCGACTCCATCGTCTGTCGAGTCGTGATACGTCACATTCTCCCAAGCCGCATTAAACAAATCGTCCATGGAATCTTCCGACAAATCCGAATCTTCCGCCATTTCATCCGGATTTTGGGTTTCGAAACTACCCAAATCTCCAAGTTTTTCTGACTTATCTGAACTTCCAGACTTGCCTGAATTTCCTGAATTTTTACCCTTTCTTCGGTTTTTCTTCCCGCCTTTTCCGAGAAAATCAGGATTTTCCTCCAGTTCCAGCTGCGGAACCGTCCCGTACTGTTCCGCATTCGCCTCCACCATTTCGACAAAACGCTTTGCAAGCTTCCATCCATCCTGCAATTTGCTTCCTCGACGGCACAAAAGGCGCTGTTCTTTCGTCGGCGGATACCACAAATCTTCCATCCATCGAAGCGCCAGCGGATGAAAAGAATAATCCCCGTCATCAATTTTAATGAATTCAGATTGACTGAGCCAGTTGATGAGGAGCGCCATCGACGCCACCGGATCTTTTTGGTCGAGCAGCGCTTCAATCAGCAGGGAATACGCTTTTGCGGAGGTGAAATCTGCAACTTTTGGTCTCCAAAACGCAATATCTCCCGCTTCCGTTCCTCCTTCGTACCACGCTTCCAGCGCCTTCACAACCAGTATCGTGGAATCATAAGTTTCTGCCCCGGAAATACTTTTGATTTCACTGAGTTCCATCGTTCCATACTGGTCCCACCACTGCGCAATTTCCTGCATTCGAAACATCAGCTCCGACTGTTCTTTTTTCAGTCCTTTGGCGGCCGTTTCTTTCAAAATACGAGAATATAACGCAAAAATGGACCCAACGAGCAAAATCAATTCATCAATTCGCTGGTCCTGAGTCGAATCCTCAATGGATGACGAAAGCGGGTACTGACCGTCAAAACCCAGTACGTACCACGGATCGACGAGCGCGCCGCACTCAATTCCTTCATGCAGAATTTCTTCAATCCGATACAGCATCGGCAGCGCGTCCAACACATGTTCGTGGTCGATGCAAAGATGCGCTTTGGTCAGCAAACAGTCGATTTCACACCGCATTCTGGAAGACGGAACGTTCACTTTCAACACAAGTTCGTTCGACGCGTCCGAATATCCCATCCACGCATACAGCCTCGCAAGCTGCACATTTTGGTACTGTTCCGCACGCTGACGCGCAAGATTCCGATTGAAATACTGACGAGCCGCCGCAAAAGGCTGATGCAGAATTTTTGCTTCTTCTTTCAACCGATCTGCATGTTCCTTCGGCATCTGTTCCAAAAGCTGCTGGTAAAAACTGTCCCGCAGTTTGGCGACTTTCGGAAGGAGCGACGCGAAAGTGTCGGAAGACGTCCTCGCCCCAGGTCCCCAACCGCTCACAGCAGCCCCCATTAGGAGCGTTCCGGAAAGAACGGCCGACGCCTCTGTCAAAAGTTCATCTTTCGGAATATTATGTTCTTCCGTCAGAGGACCGTTATTTACACGCGAAAAGATTGATTTTATCGTCGATTCTATCAGTACAAAACGATTGTAAAATCCTTTATTCGTAATACTCGTCGGATCCCAACTGCCGAAATGATAGTTCAAACGACGATTTACAGGATGCTCAAAATCAAGCGCCCGCGGATCAAACGTCAGAGATTCAAGCCGATCCAAATCAAACATCGCATCTGCAAGTAGAAATTCATCCGTATTTCCAAGAATTCGAAGAGCCCGCGTCACCATTTCATAATAGGGACCGTGAACCACTCCAACCCCTTGAATATACAACGGAATCGCATGGAGCCATTCATGACGGTACGGCTGCATCTTCTGTTTTGAATGCAGTACGGGAATGGGACGATACCCGATAAAATCATCGTAACGGCTCAAAACCCGCCGTAAAGCGGCCTGAATTTCCGGCGTTTGAAAAATACAAGACCTTTTTTCGGACGATTTTTCCTCATCAAACGTTTTTCCCCCATCCAACGTTTCTTTCTCGTTAGACGCCCCAGACGCTCCTTCAGGTTCCAGAAAAAACGCGCCGGAATCCACTTCCGCTTTTTCCGCCGGAATGGATTCGAACGCATGTTCTTTCAGAATAGCATAAAACGCTTCACCGATGGAAAACGCATTAAAAAGGGTGTCGTCATTCTGATGAAAAAGCAGGTCCTTGTGCCAAACCCGATAAAACGGGAAAAAATATCGAAATCCAAATATCAATGTCCGCCGCACCTGCACGTCCTGCGCGAAAACATCCGAAGACGGCTGAATAAATTTCAAATAATCCCAAAGGACTGACGCGAGCCGACGCCAATAAGGGGTTGTATCGTCAGGATTATTCAATTCTTCAAGGCGTCCGCAAATCGTATTCAACGCCATAAGAAATTTTGGAGCCGGATCTCCGGAAGAAAAATTTAATACTCCCAGAATCGTTTCCAACGCTTCTTTTTCGTTTGCGTTCCATAAATTGGAATCCATCCCATTTCCTCCTAAAGATTTCTGTCGATTTCACAATATACTATCATCATACTCCATTTTTACGTTTCTGAAAAGGGGCATTTCCGCAATTTTATCAAGAAAAATCGCTGTTTTTGCGAACTTTCCACTTTTTTTCCACATTTTTTATGATTTTCTTATAATTTGTACTGAATCCGATTTCTCAAAATCCGTTTTCCCCCTTTTTCTCGGATGCAAATCCTTCCTTTTCTCCATTCCGTTCACACGATTCTCAACGCTCGCACAATTCGTACGTTATTCATGCATTATTCATACCCGCACCGTACATTATTCACACAAAGATTTCAAGCCGCACGTATTCACCGCACGAATTGTGTAAACCGGGAGAGGAACTTCCTCTTCGGCTTTCACTTGATCTACAAAAATCATTCCGGGGGTCGGCAAAATCGGAGTGTCACTGTACATTAATCCCTGAAACAGAGGGCGTCCCACCGAATTCTGATTCCCTTTCACCTGCGCAATCTCGACCCCGTTACGCTCCACGATAAAATACGCCAAACCGCTTTCAGGGTCCGCAAAAGAGTTCCACGTAATTTCAAATTCATTCTTTGATTTTCGAACCACTTTTACATCGGTCGGAGCGGGCGGTTCCGTTGTGTCGAGAAACGTGCTATCCTTCTGGCAGGCGCGCCAGCACTCCACAAACTGCTGCGTCGGAAACCAGTAACCAAATTCAAAGAATGGTTTCAGTGACTCCTCTTGCGTCGTTTCTACGATTTCTGCTCCAATTTCATCTGCTTTCAGAACCACCCCCGTCTGCATGGGACGAATCTCAGCAGAACCTGCTTTTTCCGGAAGACGCTGTTCCATACACGTATCGAGAAACTGAATGGCGGGATATCGAGAATCTCCGCAGCAATGGCCCGTATGAGGGTCGAGGAAAATTGCGATTTTCGCTCCTGCACGCCGCATATCATTTACGTACGGGAAACCATAGTCCCAGATTTTTTTGAATTCTGTCTTTTCACGAACGCCCAAATTCAAAATGACGGGAACTTCACAAACTTTTTCATTGAGAGGGAGTTCCGAAAAAATATTCGTAACTGTATTCGGATGGCCGGACCGCAGCCACGCACAAAGAATGCGTTCGGGAAAAAGCTGTACCATACAGGAACACCACTGACCGCCGCCGGAATGTCCCCAAAGCGCCCACGGAACCACCGTCAGTTCCGAGTGCCCGCATTCCTGCGCAAAGTATTCGAGCGCGTTGAGAAAACTTTTTGCGGAACCGTTTCGGGGATCGCACCACATTTCACACGCACCGGTTTGTTCGTAAGAAACCGCAATGAGCGCGCAATCGTATTTTCGGGCGAGCGCCTGCCAGTGCAAATCTTCGACTGCCGCATTTCCAGGTTTTGCGGAACCGTCCCCGCAGCCATGCTGATGAACCACCACCCCGCGAAGCGTTTCGACCCCGGCAGGAATCCAAAGTCTCCAGTGAGCCGCATAAATCAATTCACCTGGAGTTTGTGACGGCGCAAAATTCACTGCATAATACGTTCCATCGTGAGTTGCGACCGGCAGTACTTTTTCCTGCGCGCCGCACGAATTGAAAACGTTGAAAATCAGCACAAAAACGACAAAAAGAGTCGTCGATTTGAAAAATTGAAGCATTTTACCACCATTTTAGTTATTGGAACGTAATTATTTTTATATTTTCTTTCAAAACCATAATTATTTTTTAAGTTTTAATTGTAGTAAAAACTTTTATTTTAAAAAATACAGTTCTCAAATTCTTTTAAATTGTACCTCATGGAAAATATTCTGTCAAGTAGGGGAAAAAAATCCATGTTCTGGAAAGGTCCCCCCTTGTATGAAATTTTGAAATGGTTATAATAGTCATTTTAATTATTGTATCGCATATTGTAATGTGGTGAAAGAATTTATTTTACTGAAAGGTTGTGCAATGTCACGAGCTGGTGGATTTAACAAGAAGGGCAAGAAGGGTGCTGCTCCGTTCCGTAAACGCGCAAAGGCCAAAGTTCATACGAAGAAAAAAGACCCGATCGCGATCGAAGGAAAGCTGCCTCGTCCGCTCTACGTCGATTATAAAGACGTTGAATTGTTGAAAAAACTGACGAACCGTCAGGGCAAAATTCTCAGTCGTCGTAAAAGCGGTTGCTCGGCTGCGAGCCAGCACGCGGTTACGTCCGCTGTGAAGCGTGCCCGTTTCATGGCGCTTCTGCCCTACGTGGGAGAATGATTTTCGTCGGAAAAATCCCTTAAAGACGATGACCGCCGGTTTTCCTGGTGTTACGCCCCGTTTGGAGGCGATTTTCAAGTTCATTCCTTGGACGCGAAGATTCCCGTTGTTGTCGAAACCTTAAAAAAAGCGATATGTAAAGCGCCACACGTTTTGCGTACCGCTTTTTTCTTTTCCGACACTTCAAACTT
>CAYTLK010000027.1:9292-15331 GCA_964438515.1 uncultured Planctomycetaceae bacterium | reverse complement strand
GAAATTCAAATTCCTCTTCATGAAAATTTTGAATTGGAATGGAATTGTGCCAAAACTTCCTGAATGGACTGTCGACAAAGTTCGACCGTTTCGTAAATTTCTTCTTCACGAATATTCAAAGGCGGATTAAAGTACAAAACATCCCCAATAGGACGCAGCAACAGTCCTTTTTTGAGCGCAGTTTTATAAATTTCATACCCAAGCCGAATGTTTGGCGGAAAAGATTTTTTCGTTTCTCGATTCTTTACAAGTTCCATTGCATTCATGAGGCCTATACTTCGGATCTCCCCAACATTCTCGCAATCGGCAAACGCATGTGAAAGTTCCTGATTTAAAATTGTTGCACTTTTCTTCGCATTTTCGAGAATTTTTTCCTCCTCAAAAATCTTCAAAACTTCCAAAGCAGCACAACACGCCAACGGATTTCCAGCGTACGTATGACTGTGCATGAACGCACGATGTTCATTATAGTCGCAATAAAACGCATCAAAGATTTTCTGCGTTGTCACGACAATCGACATCGGCAAATAACCGCCGGTTAACCCCTTCGACAGACAAATCATATCCGGAGAGATCCCCGCATTCTCGCACGCAAACATCTTTCCAGTTCTTCCAAATCCGACAGCAATTTCATCCGCAATCAAATGAACATTGTATTGATCGCAAAGAACACGAAGTTTGCGCAAATAGGCGGACGGCGAGATTTTCATTCCTGCCGCACACTGTACCATCGGCTCGACCAGAAGCGCGCACGTCTGATCGGCATACTGACGAAACACTTCCTCCGCTTTTTCAAAGCATTCAACTGTACAGAAATCTCTGTTTTTCCCATACGGACAGCGGAAACAGTCTGGACCGTCAATCCGAATCGTTTTTAAAAGCAGTGGTTTGTACATTTCCGAGTATAAATCCACCCCGCCGACAGAAAGTGCGCCCAACGTTTCGCCATGGTACGCATCCGTCAGAGCCATAAAGCGATTTTTTTCCGGATGTCCTGTTTGCTGATGATATTGAAAACTCATTTTCATCGCCACTTCAATCGATGCGGAACCATTATCGTTAAAAAAGAATTTTTCCAGCCCTGCAGGAAGCAGCGACGCCAGTTTTTCACAAAGTTCTATCGCAGGTTCGTGTGTGAAATTCGCAAAAATTACATGTTCCAGACGGTCCAGCTGCTTTTTGACCGCCTCATTTATGCGAGGATGGCAGTGGCCCAACAAATTGCACCACCAAGAACTAATAACGTCCGCATATTTTTTCCCATTTTGGTCGTAAAGGTACAAACCTTTTGCATGATCGACGACGATTGGAGGCAATTCCTCATAATCCTTCATCTGAGAACACGGATGCCAAACAAATTTCAAATCTTTTTCAACTAAATTCATGTTTTTCTATTGTATTTCAAATTTTCGATACGTGCAACGCAAACATTGCAAATAATACCAAGACGTTCGTTATTCAATTTTCCAGTGAACGGTTTACAATCTTTATACATGCGGAAAGGTCCGTGTCGTCAGAAAATTCTCCATTGCAGACGCATCCCACAACGGGAATTCCCGCAAGCTGTTCTATCGACTGACGATTATCAATGTGAAGGAAATTTGACGCATCATAATGATTCAAAATCACACCGCAAATTTGAATTCCGCGCGATAATACATATTCAACCGTCAGAACAATATTATTCAGCGTTCCCAATCCCGCGTCCGCAACCAATACCGTTGCAAGATTTAATTTTTGAATAACGTCCGTCAACTGAATATTTACTTCTCCGCGACGAATCGGGCACACAATTCCACCGCTCCCCTCAACAACCAGAAAGTCAAAAGAACGACAAAGTTTGTGAAAATGCGCTTCAATCACCGACAAATCAGCGGGATTTCCTTCCAGCTCAGCAGCAAATGCTGGAGAAACGGGAGTGCGATAAATGTACGAAACAAGGTCTTCCGGATTGCAATTCAGTCCTGCAATTTTACACACATAATCGGCGTCTCCGGGAATCAATCTGCCATCTTCTTCAATCGCTCCGCTCAATGCGGCTTTATAGTATCCCGCTTGAACCCTATTTTTACGTAATTCTTTCACAAGGAGCGCCGACACAAACGTTTTTCCAACGTCGGTTCCCGTTCCAATAACAAATATTCCAGAATTCAACTCACGATTCGAACATTTTTCAGATTTCATATTTTTTGAACTTTCAAATTTAATCGACCGCACATCTGTATATCCTCTTGAATGGAAATTCCGGACGTCGTCAACATGTCGCCTGTAATGGCGGCGTTCGCGCCTGCAAGAAGAAAAGATTTTCCTTTATCGGCAAAAAGTCCGCGTCCTCCTGCAAGACGAATGACCGCTTGAGGCAAAATAAATCGAAAAATAGCAATCGTTTGCCGAACTTCATCTGATGTGAGAATCGGATTGGATTCCAGCGGCGTTCCCGGAATCGGATTCAAAACATTCACGGGAATCGAATGAATCCCAAGACGTCGAAGTTCCAGCACCATATCGACCCGATCTTCCATAGTCTCTCCAAGTCCGAGAATTCCACCGCAGCATACTTCAAGCCCCGTCGA
Organism: uncultured Planctomycetaceae bacterium; assembly: GCA_964438515.1. GTDB lineage: Bacteria > Planctomycetota > Planctomycetia > Pirellulales > Thermoguttaceae > RGIG3701. The sequence continues at coordinate 12,758 of CAYTLK010000027.1, read as the reverse complement.
CTGAGCATTCGCGATCGTCTCCAGTTTCTCATCATAAGTGTGCGTTGTACAAATTTCTGGGAAAAATCGGCGCGAAGTCTCCAAATTATGATGGTACCGCGTCAGACCCGCATTTTTCAGCCGTTTCAGTTCTTTTTCGGTCAAAAGCCCCAGCGACGCACAAATCGAAATGCTGCATTCTTTCCGAAGCAGCTCAAAAGCTGTACATAAAACATCAATTTCCGAAGTGGAAAGTTTTCGGCCGGATGTGACGACCGAGAAACGTAAAACACCTTTTTGCGCATTGTAACGCCCTGCTTGAACGATCTGTTCTGCACTGCAAAGCGGGTATTCATCCAACGTCACGTGATGAAAACAAGACTGAGCACAATACCGACAATTTTCCGAGCAGCAGCCGCTCTTTGCGTTAACAATCGCACAAAGATCCACAAAATCCCCGCAAAAATGCCGACGAATTCGGTTGGCCGCTGCGGTTAATTCTTCCAGATTCCATTCGAGTAATTCCATCGCCTGGGTTTTGGAAAGAACGGTCCCTTGAATTATTTCCGTTACATTCATTCTATTTTATTCCGACTTTGAAAAGATGTGTTATAAATGCAGTAAAAATGTTTTAAAGACGTATTATAACACCATTTTTAAGATAAAAAAGGGATAGTGAGAAAAAGATTCTACAAATTTTCCTCCAACTGTCACTTTAAACGGACTCAGATTCCGCAGTTTCACAAATGCAAAACAGATGAAACGGAACTTTCCAATACTCCGGATACAAAATATCACTTTTCCACATGCTTATTCAGTCCTGAATGACTGGAAGCGTAATCACAAAACGACTGCCGCGAGGCGTACGCGGTTCAACGTGAATCGTTCCGCCGTGTTCACGTATGATTTTTTTGCAGACTGGAAGACCCAAGCCCGTTCCACGATTTCCTTTGGAAGACTCAAAAGGCCGAAAAATGCACGCAACTTGTTCTTTTGTAAGTCCCGGCCCGGTATCTTTGACGAAAATTCGAATCACATTCCGCGCTTTGTCGTACTGCGTCAAAACATCAATTTGACCGCACGGCATCGATGTACAACTCCCGGAAGCAGATTCTTCTTCCGTCACCTCTTCATCCACTTCGCTATTTTCATCGAAAATGTGACTTCCATCCGCAAAAACCGACTCCGCATCCGGCAAACGAAGCGACGAGTTTAAATCGGAAATGCGTACTGTTTTCATCGCATTCAATTCATTTTCATCTTGTTCCATCGCCTCCACGACCGCATCAATTGCATTAGTTACAAGATTCAAAACTGCATGATGAATCGCCTCCGGGTCGAACAGCGTGTCTGGAAGATTTTCGTCCGGCGTCCACGTTAAAAATACGTTCGCGCTTGCGGCTCGATCCTGCATCAGTTCCACAACTTCCGAAACAACTCGATTCAAATTATCACGTATCAACTCCGGTTTTCGATCTTTACTGAACGTCAGCATGTCGAGAATTAAGGACGAAATTCGATTTTGATTTCTTTCAACGATTTTCCATCCTTTGGAAATAAAAATCTCATTATGCTGTTCCAGCCCGGATTGGATGAGGTAGCTCCCCCCTTGAATTCCCTGCAGAATGTTTTTGATGTGGTGAGAAAGCGTCGCGACCGTCTGACCGATGGCCGCCAAACGCTCAGCCTGAAGCATTCCTCTATAATAACGCGTATCCTCAACCGCAATAGCCGTATGATGCGCAATTGTAATCATCAATCGCAGATGATCGTCATTAAAACGATGCACGTTCCGCTGCGTTACGCCGTCCGAACAGGAAAAAGTATCGAGATAAATCGCCCCGACAATTCCGTAACGTCCTTGAAGCGGGACGCAAATCGCTTCGTGAATCCCCACCGACACAACACTGGCGGCTTCGTCCCAGCGTTTATCCTCGCTGGCGTCGCTCGTAAGCACTCCTTCACGATGTTCCAACACGTAATCCAAAATGGTTTTGCTGATAATCATTTTGGAATCTTCAACCTGTTCGCGCACTTTTTTCGCACGCGGAACCAGCCGGTTCGTCACACTGTCGAAGAGCAAAATACAACCTCTGTCCGCATCAATCCGATCAAAAATCAGATCCAGCAGTTCATTGGAAAGCCGATCAATATCCATACAATGACTGATGGAAAGCGTCATTTCGTACAATAATTGTAAATATTCCTGCGCCTGTCCCGTCCAATGATTTTCGCGCGAATTCGGCTTTCCAAGCGCTTTATGAACAAGAAACTTTTCACCTTCTTTATGGGAAATCGTCTTCAAAATATGCGCCTGGTCGTTTGCGGACGACATCGTGACGTCCATCGCATCCAGTCCCGTTCCCGAAGCAGAAAAACGTTCGTTTTCAAAGAAATCTGCATTTTCGTCCCGCGCATCCAGAACATTCTGCGACGCATTTACACGTACATCTGACGCATTTTTCCCATTTTTAGCATGCGACGGCACAAAAAGAACATGTACCGGATCCATGGGATCGATATTTTTCGTATCCGGCTCTTCAGCGTTTCGTCCAGCATTAAATTCTTCTGAATTGAAGCCTTCTGAATTTGATTCGTCGGTCGGTTCCTCTGTATTTACTTCGTTTACGCTGACTCCATTTCCCGCATTATAAATAGATCGTGTCGGGTACACATCCTGCATTCCATGCGCGTCGGGCACACATTGCACTCCCTGCACATTTTGTGCATTTTGTGCATTTTGCATATTCCTCATATTCCGGTTTTCTTCTGTATTTCTCCCGGAATCGGACGCAAGCAGCATGAGAGTTCCACCCATTTGAATTCTGTCGCCGATTTGCAGCTGGTAGGAATGGATCTGCTGACCGTTCACAAAGGTCCCATTCAGACTTTTGAGGTCTTCCAGCATCACCTTCACCACAACCGACTCCGGAACGATGTCCGAAGAGGAAATTTCCTTCACAATAGAGATCCGCGCGTGACGTCTTGAAACCTCCGTATCCGCCAAATAAATGTCGCAGCCGGGGTCCCGGCCAAGAATATATTCGGGATGGGTTAATGAAACCTGATCTTTGCGATTATTTCCGTAAACAATTAAAACCAAAGCCATAAATGCCGCACGTCTTTCTTTTCGGGAAACTTTCGAAACCCTTCAAACCCTCATAAGAAACTATGTTTCGAAAGTTCTATCTGTACATCTATTTATTTATACCCCAAAATGCTTAAAAAACAAGCCCCCGGGGAAAAAGTTGGAAAAAATTTTCAAATAAATGGAAATTCCACTTGACTTCTTGTGAAAATTTCGCTATTGTTTGCGTATGAAGAGTGAGAAATGATTTTTGTAAAAAACCGAATGGGTCTTTTTCAGACGTCGTTCCTTCACAACCGTCCAATCGCTCCCGGTTTAGCTTCCAAATCCACTGCCCCCCTGGGATTTCTGGCTATCCGGGAGATTTTTTTACCCTAAATTGGGTGTTTCTACCATTTT
>CAYTLK010000027.1:0-9192 GCA_964438515.1 uncultured Planctomycetaceae bacterium | reverse complement strand
CTGCGTTTTTCTACTTTTTTCTACTTTCTTCTACTTTCTTGTGCGTTTTTCTTCGTTCCAAATTTCATTCATTTTTCAAATTCAGGTTGCTGAACATCTTTCGGTACTTTTGCCGCGCCGCTGCGTCCTTGTAACGATAAAACGTCAGCTGCGTATTTGCCGGAAATCCCATCGGAGTCGGCACACTTTGAAGACCGGAAAAATCAGGAAACTCCTTTCGAGCGAGCAAAATTCCCGCTGCGGTTGCGGAGACCGTCGGCATCCATTCATCCGGCTCGGAATTCGCAGATTCATTTACAACGGAAATTTGGGAATTTGAAACGCGCTTCACCATCTGCATCGGAGAATCATCCAATACAGAATCCTTTTCGAACAACGCGTCATTTTTTTCCAACAAGGAAATCAGCCACGCATCCTCATTGCACGAAAGATCCCGCATTAAGATGGAAAATGCCGCCGCATACGCAATCTGAACTCCAGAAACAAACGTTTTTTGACCCCTTAGCCCTTCATCTTTGATAATTTGTATCAATCCGTCCATCGCCTCTTTCGTTCCCACAGTGCACAGAACCATACACAAGGCCGCTCGTCCCTCCAAAGTTTTCTTTTTGGGAAGCATTTCATATCCGACCGGCATCTCGTTTCTTTTTTTCTCTTCTTCCGGCGGCCAGCTCACCAGCCAGTCTCCCGCCTGACGTGAAACTTCCTCCGGTTCCAACAGCGGTAAAATCTGTATCTCCTCCTCCGTCAGACCTCGTTTTTCTTGCACGCACCTCTGATTCAGCCGACTGAGCGAGTCTGCCGATATTTTTTTCCATCGTTCCAGCTGCGGCGCGCCGGTTTGTGACGCATACAGCAACTTTTTGCGCGGAGTGTCGAGCGGTACAAAATAAAAAAAAGCCTCCGACTGTTTGGGATGCAGAATCACGTCCTGAAGCGGGTATTCACCGGGTGCCAAATTCGTCCCCATGCTGCAGTGCGCGCTGTGTTCGGAAAGCGAATCGAAACATGTACATAAGTTTTGTCCGCAATTCTGAGGAACTCCAACCTGTAAAATTTGCGCCGTACGCAGCTCGCCGCCGAACCAGTATTCCGCAGCCAAACAAGGTTTTGAAAGAAACGCCAGCCGTTTCAGCAAAATCGTTCCCGAAGGCGTCACTTTTTTTGACGCAAGTTTTTCCTGAACCATCCGACTCGTTTGCACATAAGTTTTTTCACAGACTAAAGCGTCTTCAATAATTCGTACAGTTTTCCAGATTTGCAGTCCTTTTTCTTGTTCAAACCTCGAAGTTCCATGAATCAGGAACCCAAAACCATCCCCGCCAGCAAGCTCCGCCCCTGGTCGAATGGAAAACTGTACGGTTACACGTTCGTCCAAATTCATCCACGGAACCAAAACATCTTCCGGCAAATTTGCCGCAGCGAGAAAATCAACCCATTCCTGCATCTGGGATTCGGAAAAAGCAGGGATTTCACGTTCATTTTCAGGCATTTGGAGCCACTCGAAACGCGCGAGCTGTTCGAGACCGTGCACCCTTTGCAAATCGTCCGGAGACATCGGCTGCGAAATCAGCATATTTCGGAGAATTTGCAATATTTTTCCACATTCTTTCGGATTCCGCAAACGTTCTTTCAGCTGTCTCTCCGCCAGATTCCGTTCGGAACACACTTCGGACGTCAGCATCCCCCAGCACTCTGGACGCAGAGCGTCCTCGCCGACGGGAATATTCTGCACTTTCTTTTTTGCGGCTTCCACTTCGGCCGACCCCATTTGTTCGAGCAGAATATCTTCCAGTTTTTCCAATGAGGATTGAACTTCAAAAGACGTTTTTCTTTGCAGGAGACTTTGCCGCACCGCCACAAGAAGCGCGCCCTGTTTTTCCGGAAAATTTGCTTCATTGCAAAGAAAAGTCCATGCGGCAGTACGACGCTGGCAGGAATTACTGTCCAGCATTTCAAACCACTCTTCGTAAGAAGCGGTCATTTCCGTACTTTTGGCGGGCAGACACGTGGGAGAGGCAAAAAAGACACTCGCCGCAAGCAGTACCGTACCCAGCCGCAAACCATCCTTTTTCAACTCAGCCTCCGTCCATGAAGGGAAAACTGGTATTGCATTTATTTATCCTTTATATTATTATACACCAAGAGTTTGAAAATGTCTATCATGAACCGATAAAATTCCGAAAAAAACTGAAAATTTCAGAAAACCATGCAAAAAAAATTGATTTCATGTTTTGTTGCCGCCAGCATTTGCGTTGGTCTGTCATGCACCCTTCCTTGGGAAAACGAGACCGTTTCGGCCCAAGAATACGTTCAGCTGACCGCAGAACAGATGAAGGCTGCGCTGCGCTGTCCGACCGAGGAATCCCAACAGTTTGTCGATAACTGTTTCAAACTGGTGGCGCTTGGAAAACTCCCGGAATCTTTTGTGCTTTCCGCGTTCCAGTATGCGATGGGAAAATCAAAAGTCACCAATCGATGGTACTATTTCGAAAAATCGCTGGCGCTGCGTTGTGAGAAAATGGGAATTGATCTTTATAAGGAGATTGAGGGCCTGAATAAAAGCTGAAATCCACATTGGATTTTATTTTCTTCGTAACGTGGAAAACATGTTTTTTCATGTTACGAAATGACGCATTCTTGTGGAAAACTCGGAAACTCGTAACAATCTTGAAGCATGAAACAAAAAATCGTGACAGTCGGTTTTTTTCGCGACAATTTCATGACAGCCAAATGACAGCTTTTCTACGTGTATAATGATGTTTCTTTTTTCTCTAACTCTTCTTTTATCAAGTACTTATAGAAATCACTCTCCCGCACAAAAGCTTTTCAGCCGGTGATTCTATTATTAATTAATATTTTAAATTTAAAAATATTAGTATTCAACCCTTTTTCACAAACAAAGAAATCCTTTAAGCAGTCTGATTCTGACGACAAGCCGAAAAGGAAAACCGAATCTACATCAAATAATAGTTATTCATCTGTAATTATTATTTCAAAATTCTGCAGTCATTCAATTCCCTTTGAAGGACCTCCTGAAGGATTTATTGCAGAATAAAGACGAAGGAAGGGATAGGATTTTTAGAAAATATGAGTTAGAAAAAAATCTATATAGAAAATTTTCTAACTACACTTCGTTTCTATTTTTCTAATCTCTGAAAGTTGCGAGAAAATTCAGGAACTCAAAATTCTCCAAATTCTCAGGAAATTCTATTTCTTTCCGTTTTTTTTCTTATGCCGGACTTGTTTTTCCATAAATATATTGTATAATAAATATGTATTATTATCGAAAATTTTTTCCTTTCTGGAGTTTAATGGATGAAAATCATATGTAATCGCGAAAAATTGGAAAGCGCTTTTAGTTTGGCTTCGCTTGCTGTGAAAGCTCAATCTCCAAAACCTATTTTACGAAATATTAAGCTGGACGCCCGCGAAAACGAGCTGGTACTGTTCGCCACCGACATGGAAATGGGGATTCGTATTGCTTTGCCGTGCGACCAAGTTGAAGTCCCCGGCAGTGTCGTTTTGCCGGTGGACCGGGTGACGGGGGTTCTTCGGGAGTCGCAGGATGAATGCATTACGATTGAGAGTAACGGAACGCAGACGCATATTCTTGGTGAAATCCGTTTTTCATGCTCGACGGAAGATCCGGATGAGTTTCCTGGAACGCCGACGTTTGAAGAAACCGATTGCATTGTAACCAAGGCGCGATACATCAAAGAAGGAATTCGACGTACGATTTTCGCAACGGATAATGAAACCGGTCGTTACGCACTGGGCGGCGTGATGATGGATTATCAGGACAATTATTTGAATTTCGTTTCAACGGATGGACGTCGTATGGCGGCTCAGCAGGTTGAGGCTTCGATGAAGGGGAGCCATTCGGAACAGTACAGCGCCATTGCGACGACCAGAGCGCTGCAGATGCTCGATAAAATTTTGAAAGGGGACGAAGAGGTTTCGCTGGCTCTTTTAGAGAATCAAATTTTGGTTCAAGCTGGAAATATCTTCTTTTATGCTTCTTTGTTGGAAGGGCGTTTTCCGAACTGGCGAGTGGGTTTGGGCCAAATTCGCAATCCGAAAACGATTATTTTGCCGACCGAATTGTTTACGAGAGCCATTCGTGCGGCAGGCGTCGTGACGGAAAAAATGGCGCCGGGAGTTGTTCTGGAATTCGGAAACGGACAGATGACCATCACCGCCATTCATGTGGACCGCGGAAGAATTGAAAAGAATTTCCCCATTGATTTTCAGGGCGATAATTGTCGTTTGAAACTCAACCAGGAATATGTGAACATGTTTCTGAAGTCGTTGAGTGACGATACGATTGTGACGATGAATTATGTGGATGAGCGTACGGGCGTGATGTTTTCGACGAACGACGGGTATCGCTACCTCGTAATGCCGATGCAGCTGGAAGCGATTGATCGAAAAGCGGAAGAAACAGAAGGAGCGTCTCAGACTCAAGAAACGCCGTCCGACGCTCCGTCTGAAACCTCCGCTGAAACGCCGTTCGACGCTCCGTCTGAAGCGGCTGCGTCTGATGAAAAAACTTCGGAATCGTCTGACGATGCGTCGGCTGAAATTTCGTCTGAATCTTCGGTTGAAGACTCGGTTGAACCTCCATTCGAACCGGAGGACCCTCCGGAAGAGGAATCGGATGAGGAATCCGGCTCTGAAAATGAGGTGCCGACTGAATGATTGCGGACGATGGAAAAGGTCGGCAGAATGAACCCATGACGGCATTCGGGGACATTCTGTCCGGATTGGTGTCGCAATTTGGTATCGGTCGAAAACGTTCGGAAGACGATTTGTCGGACGTTTGGAAGGAACTGTTGGGAGAAGAACTGGCTCCGTACAGCTGCGTAGGCGGGGTGCGGCGAGGCGTGCTGGAAATCGTGGTTTCGGATGCAATTCTGATTCAGGAACTGTTGTTTCAAAAGGAAATTTTGCTCGAAAAAATGAAAGAACGCTTTCCCGACGCTAATTTTACCGACCTCCGCTTTCGTGTGGGAACCGTAAATTGAGTAATATGCGTATTTTGGCTAGAATACATAAAATGTAAAAACATTCAGAAACGTAAAGAATTAAGAGGCTGCAGAATGAATTCGATTCTTGTAACAGGCGGAGCGGGGTTCATTGGTTCCAATTTCGTGCGTCAGTGGCTCGCATTGGAGTCGTCGCCGGTCGCGGTTCTCGACAAACTCACGTATGCTGGAAATTACGACTCTTTAGAGCCGCTTCTGAACGAAAAATCCTATGAGGGACGCATTGCGTTTGTGCAGGGGGACCTTTGCGACGCTTCGGCGCTCGCCTCGGTGCTGCGAAAGTATCGGGTCGCGCAAATCGTTCATTTCGCGGCAGAGTCGCATGTGGATCGGTCGATAGACGGTCCGGCGGTCTTCGTTCAGACGAACGTGCTGGGAACTTTTACGCTGCTTGAGGAGTGTCGAAAATACTTTCATGAGCTTTCGGCAGACGAGCAGGGGGCTTTTCGATTTTTGCACGTTTCTACAGATGAAGTGTACGGATCGCTTGGAGCGACGGGAAAATTTCATGAGGAGACGCCTTACGACCCGCGTTCCCCCTATTCTGCAAGCAAAGCGTCGAGCGATTTTTTTGTAAACGCTTATTTTCACACGTACGGTCTGCCGGTTCTGACGACGAACTGTTCGAATAATTATGGGCCGTTCCAGTTTCCGGAAAAGTTGATTCCGCTCATGATTTTGAATTGTTTGGAGGGAAAAGCGCTTCCTGTATACGGCGACGGGCTGAATGTGCGCGACTGGCTGTATGTGGAAGACCATTGTACGGCCATCCGAACGGTTCTGCATTGTGGAAAACCTGGGGAGTCGTACAACTTGGGAGGAAATTGCGAAACAACCAATATCCACATTGTGAAAACCATTGCAGCGCTTGTGGATAAACTGGCGCCGATGTATGGAATAACGCTTCCTGTTTCGCCGTGTGAGTCGCTCGTGAGGTACGTCAAAGATCGGCCCGGCCACGACCGTCGCTATGCAATGGACATTACAAAAGTCGAGACGGAATTGGGGTGGAAACCTTCGATGACGTTCGACGAAGGAATGGAAAAAACCGTTCGTTGGTATTTGGAAAATCGGGAGTGGTGCGGCAGAATCACTCAAGGAAAATATCAGCGGCAGAGGCTGGGAAACGCCTGATTTTCAACGCAGTTTCCCACACAGTTTTCCACAATAATTTCCTTTAGTTTTCCACGCTGTATTTGAACTGTTTTTCCCATTTTTTCAACTGTTTTTCCACATCATCAGAGTTCATTTTTCCCCAAAGGTTTTTCGAAGATGAGTACGACAAAAAAAGGTATTTTGCTTGCGGGCGGAGCGGGAACGCGTCTTCATCCGATGACCCAGGCGGTGAGTAAGCAGCTTTTGCCGGTGTATGATAAACCTATGATTTTTTATCCGCTGTCGGTTTTGATGCTTGCGGGGATTCGAGACGTGCTCGTCATTACGACGCCGGAAGATGCGCCGGCATTTCAGCGTCTGCTGGGGGACGGCAGTCCGTGGGGGATGCGTCTTTCGTACATGCAGCAGCCCAAACCCGAAGGACTGGCGCAGGCGTTCATTCTGGGACGGGATTTTGTGGGTGACGATTCCGTGGCTCTTATTTTGGGCGACAACATTTTTTACGGTCAGGGGTTTCAGAAAATCCTCGCGAAAGCGGCTCGTCAGGAAAACGGCGCGACGGTTTTTGCGTATCAGGTTCGCGACCCGAAGCGTTATGGGGTTGTGGATTTCGACGCCGACGGAAACGCGCTGCATATTGAAGAAAAACCGCAGAATCCAAGGTCGAATTATGCAGTGACGGGATTGTACTTTTACGACAATTCTGTGTTGAATATTGCTGCAAATTTGAAACCTTCGGCTCGAGGCGAGCTGGAAATTACGGATGTGAATCGCGTTTATTTGGAACGAAAACAGCTGAAAGTTGAGATTTTCAGCCGTGGTTTTGCGTGGCTCGACACCGGAACGCCCGAGTCACTCCTGCAGGCGTCCAACTTTATGGAAGCGATTGACCATCGTCAGGGGCTGAAGCCTGCATGCTTGGAAGAAATTGCGCTGGAACGAAAGTTCATTACGGAAGCGGAGTTTGAACGCATCGCCAATCAATACAATAATGAATATTGTGCATATTTAAAACGTGTACTTGAAATTCGGCGGTCAGAGAACCGTTAGATGTGGAAAAAGGGATTTTCTTTTGTGGAAAACCTGTGAATTGCAGAAAACTTTAATTTACATAAAATATGATGCAAACAGAAGTTACGATTCGTGACGTGGTGATTTCGCCATTGAAAAATTTTGCCGACAAGCGCGGCTGGCTCACGGAAATTTATCGGGATGATGAATTGCCGGAAGGGATTCGTCCTGCGATGTCGTATGTGAGCGAAACGCTTCCCGGTGTGGCGCGCGGTCCGCACGAACATCAGGAACAAACGGACATTTTTGTCTTCATTGGTCCGGGAACATTCCAGCTTTATTTGTGGGATGCACGTGAAAATTCAGCAACTTTTGGCGCAAAAATGAAAGTCGAAGCGGGGGAGAAGAACCCTGTGCGCGTCATTGTGCCGCCGGGGGTGGTGCATGCGTACCGCTGTACGAGCGACACGCCGGGATGGTGCATCAATCTGCCGAATCAGCTGTACGCAGGCTGGGGAAAGAATGCGGATGTTGATGAAATTCGTCACGAAAATGACGAAAACAGTCCTTACATCCTTGATTGAGGTTTCGTTCCATGAAAAAAGTCGGTATTTACCAGCAATATTGGGGCCCCATGGGCGGCGGACAGCGTTTCGTCGGTTTCATTGCGCAGATTTTGTCGGAAAATAATGAGGTGGAAATCCTCCATCACGATCCGAATTTTGACCTGCAAAAATTCGACGAGGGGATGGAACTCGATCTTTCTCGGGTTGCGTTTCGCTGTATTCCACGTCCTGAACGTCCCGAGCGGAGTACGCGTCTGCCTTTTGCACGTCTTCGGGAGGAATCGGAATTTTGTCGGGAATTTAGTGAGCCGTACGATGTTTTTCTCGAATCGAGCGACATTCCGCCGGTATTCAACCACGCGAAAAACGGGGTGTTGCTGACGCATTTTCCACTGGTTTCCTTTGATGATTTCCACGGTCACAATCTTCCGGAGTGGCAGGAAAAAGGGCTGATGCGGCGTTTGCTGCTTTCGAAGTATCATGAAATGGAGTGGCGCTGCCGATTTTCGTCGTACCAGACGTACTTGTGCAATTCCAAGTTTACGCGCAAGTGGTGTCAGAGACGCTGGGGAATTTCCCCTCAAATATTGAATCCGCCGCTTCGTTCGAGCATTCATCCGGGCGAAAAGAAGCCGATTATTTTGGGGCTGGGTGCGTTTTCCAAGGTGAATCACAAGCGGCAGGATGTTCTAATTACGGCTTTTCAGGAATTTCATGATCGGATGATTGAAAAGTTTCATTTGAATCCCGACTGGAAGCTCCGTTTGATTGGTGCGTGCAAAAGGACGCCGGAAGACGAAGAGTTTGTGGAAAAGCTGCGTGGAAAAGCCTGTGGATATCCTGTGGAAATCCTCGTGAATGTGGACAGTCAGACGCTCTTGAATTCCCTATCGGAAGCGACATTTGTCTGGCATGCGATGGGATACGGAATTGATGAAGAAAAGGAGCCGGGTCGGACGGAGCATTTTGGGATGATTGCGACGGAGGCGCAGGCGGCCGGGGCGATTCCGATGGTGTATCATGCGGGAGGGCTGCCGGAGATAATTCATCATGGGATGAATGGATTTTTATGGAGTACGCTTCGCGAGTTGGTGGAGACGACGGCTGCCATATTGGTGGAAGAGCGTCTTTTACCGATTTTGGAGACGGGCGCATTGAAGAATGCGGAGAACTACAACGATGCGTCTTTTCGCGTTCATTTGCGCAAGGTCCTTCAAGGCGTTGTGGACGTTGCGGAGGCAAAATAAAAGAGAAACCATAAAACTTCATTTTAGCAGACACATAAAGAGCCGATTTCTGCGTATGTAAAATTTTGAATATTTTTCAAAAATTTTTTTGAAAACGACGTACCGGCTCTATCTTTTTTCTTGGGCGCGTGTTACAATCATTTATGTGACGAAAAATGGAATCCGTTTTTTTGTTTTTTGTCACATTTGGATTTTTCTTTTCAG